>CAZYDF010000012.1:0-69256 GCA_964645855.1 uncultured Occallatibacter sp. | reverse complement strand
CATGGCAAAAACGAGGGCCAACTCTGACCTTGCAATTGTGCTTTGTTTCTGGTCAACGGCGGAGTGCTTCGCCATCGACTTTACCACTTGGGTGGTGCAACACGGCAAACCGGAAGGTGGACGGGTGTGGAAGCAGGCTTGGCTGCGATCAGAAACGATGCACCCAAAGCCGCCACTGGATCAGCCAGGAATGTGACCGATGTCCAGCCTGTTTTCGGCATCCTCGCTGTGTGCTGCTATAAAAGGGGCATGGCATCGCTTGAGAACTTCCGTCTGGTGGTCTTCCGCTCGGTGGCTACGCACTTGAGCTTTCGCAAGGCATCGGAGGAGCTTTACTTGACCCAGCCCGCGGTGAGTTCGCAGATCAAGGCGCTGGAAGAAGAGTTGGGCGTGCAGTTGCTGGACCGCAGCCGGGGCAGCGTCTCGCTGACCGAGGCAGGCTGCGTGCTGCTGGACTACGCGCAGCGCTTTCGCGCGCTCTCCGCTGAGGCTAAGGCGCGGATGCTGGAGATGAAGGGCGAGGTGGGCGGTGATCTGATCCTGGGCGCATCCACCACCATCGCGCAGTATGCGCTGCCGCGGCGTTTGGGCGAGTTCCGGCGGCAGAACCCGCGGGTTGAGATTCAGCTGACCAGCGGGAACACCGAAGAGATTGTGACCGCGCTGCTGGAGCACCGGATTGCGCTGGGGCTGGTGGAGGGCCCGCCGCGCAGCCGCGACGTGCACGTCGAGCCGTATCTGGCCGACGAGTTGTTGCTGATTGTTCCGCGCGGACATGAGTGGGCGGAGCGTGGCACGATCCGCTGCAAGGACCTGCCCGCCATGTCGCTGTTGATGCGGGAGCGCGGCTCTGGCACGCGCCGCGTGGTGGAGCTGGCGCTGGAAAAGCGCGGCGTACACATGAGCGACTTGCGCATTGCCATGGAGCTGGATTCCACCGAGGCCATCAAGTCAGCGGTAGAGGCTGGGCTGGGCGCTGGCTTTGTTTCGCGCTGGGCGCTGGCGCAGGACTGCCGCAACGGCAAGGCCTTCCAGATTGTCGCCATCGAGGGCGTGCAGATTCCGCGCTCCTTTCTCCTGGCGTCCGTTCAGGGCCAAGAGTTGCAGGGTGCGGCCGCAGAGTTCCGCCGCTTTCTGCTGGCCGATCAGCCGGCCTGAGCTGGCCTGAGCCGCTCTGGATGCGGGATTGCGCGCGTTCATAAGAAGAAGTTATGGGCGATCAGAATTCCCACTTGGACAGGACGTTCCCGCTGGCCAAGACTGAGAGTGTGAACAAGAACATCTTCTTTGCCGGATTGATCCTGAGTGCGAGCGGGGTGCTGTCACCTCCGCTGGCGTTGGTTGCAGGTCTTGCCTATGGAATGAGCCTTGAGCATCCCTACCATCTGGATGCCAGACGGCTTTCCCGGCTTCTGCTCCAGGTTTCGGTGGTTGGCCTTGGCTTTGGGATGAATCTGGGGCAGGTGCTGCAGGCCGGCCGCAGCGGCTTTGTCTATACCGCGGTGAGCATCAGCGTGGCACTGGCCTTGGGCTGGTTGTTGGGGCGCATGCTGGGCGTGGGCTCCAAGGTCTCCTACCTGATCTCTACCGGTACGGCCATCTGCGGCGGCAGTGCAATTGCTGCCATCGCCCCGATCAGTCAGGCCAGCGAAGAGGAGATTGCCGTTTCATTGGGTACGGTGTTCACGCTGAATTCGGTCGCGCTGCTCATCTTTCCCGCCATCGGAACGGTCCTGCATCTCACCCAAAACCAGTTTGGACTGTGGGCCGCACTGGCCATTCACGACACCAGTTCCGTGGTTGGTGCGGGGGCGAAGTTTGGTGCCGTGGCCTTGGCCGTTGCCACAACGGTGAAGCTGGCGAGGGCGCTCTGGATTGTGCCGCTCTCTCTGGCCACGGCGGCAGCCCACAAGAGCCGTGCCAAGATTCACTGGCCGTGGTTCATTCTCTTCTTCTGCCTGGCAGCGGTGGCCAACAGCTATCTGCCCGTCTTTGCGCCTATGTATCCGGAGCTGAAACGACTGGGCGTTATCGGCCTCACGGTCACACTGTTTCTCATCGGCACAAGCCTCAGCCCCAAAACACTACGCGTTGTAGGCGTAAGGCCGCTGGTGCAGGGCGTTTTGCTCTGGATCGTGGTGGCCGCGGGGTCTCTCTGGCTGATCCGCGCTGGCTGGATCGCCATCTGATGCCTTCTGTGACACATAATCGGAACCTGTCTAAAGGCGGCCCTGAACAGCGGAGGTTGCCTCTTTCAATACCCACATCCACCGCGGCCTGTCAGGAAGCAGGACAGGCGATGCGATGGAGCCTGGACCGTAACGCTCCGATTTGTCAGTCCCGAAATGGTGGAAGACAATAGAACAGTTCCAAGAGGGTGCATAATACACCTAGACGCTACCTGCACCTGCTATTTTGGTTTCGACGAGTGCTCGGTAGATATGCTGAGTGTGTTCTGCAGGCGCGAATTCATCGTGGAGAAGATCGAGTGGGAGTGATTCGCTATCTTTTGGCTCTTCTGGCAATTGCAGGAGCAGTTGTCTCTGGCATAGCGTTGCGTGTGCACTATTCCAACATGGTCGAGTCGTGCTCGATCAATCAGGTATGGGACTGTGCCACGGTCAATCGCAGCTCCTTTGCCGAAATCGGGCACCTTCCTGTGGCTGCGATTGGGATTGCAGGGTATCTGGTTCTTGCCGGGTTGGCCATGATGCGCAGGCGCTTTCTCCTGTTCCTTGGCTCCGGTGCAGGGTTTGTATTTGCATTTCGCTTGACCATGATCGAGCAGTATGGGCTGGGCGCATGGTGCGTGTATTGCGTCATCTCTCAGATCCTTATTGCCTTGATTCTGCTCATAAGCCTGGCTTGGTTTGCTGCCGCCTACCGTAGGCTCTTGCGCGATGCCTCCAAACTCGCGTAGTACGCATTCCGGGCTTCCAAAGGATGTATGTATTTGTTGGACAAGGAGAGAATGACGAAATGTTGATCAATAAGGCAAAGTGCTGGATGCGTATGGCCGCGGTTGGTTTGGCAGCTTTGTGTGCAGGGAACCAGGCATGGGCCCTGCAGTTTGGATCGGCTCCAGTGGTCAGCACCACTGCGATTCCCCAGACTGGGCTGATCAGTCCCGAGCAGTTGATTGCTGCCATGCAGAAGAATCGCCAAGAAGCGCCGCTGGTGATTCAGGTCGGTTCGCGGATGATGTTTGATCAGGGACGAATTCCCGCTGCTGTCTTTGCCGGTCCGGCGGTTCAGCCTGAGGGCATTGATTTGCTCCGGAATCGAGTTGCCAGCTTGCCCCGCTCCAAGTTCATCGTGATCTATTGTGGATGCTGCCCGTGGAGCCGCTGTCCGAATATAGGCACGGCGTACCAGTTCCTGCTCGGCATGGGATTCAAGAACCTCAAAGCCCTCTATTTGCCCAATAATTTTGGCATGGACTGGGTCGCAAAGGGTTACAAGGTAGAGAAGTAGTTTGAGATCAGTGCAGCAAAGGGGCCAGAGAATGATGCGACGAACCGCAATTGCCTGCGGGACGATTATGCTGGGATGGTGTTGCCTGGCTGCTCCGGCGCAGGCAGCAGGTCCGAGGGTGGGCCAGAAAGCCCCTGTATTTGCAGCGCACAACCTGTACGGCAAGCCGGTCACACTCAACCAGTTTCGCGGCAAGGTGATCTTGCTGAACTTCTGGGCCACTTGGTGCGGACCGTGCAGGGTGGAATTACCGCGCTTCGATGCATGGCAGGCAAGGTACAGTGCGGACGGCCTCCAAGTCCTGGCGATCTCGATGGACGATAACCGCGATCAGGCGCGCGCCATGGCAGACCGGCTCCATCTGCACTTCCCCATGCTCGCCGGCAACTCCCGGCTGGGCGCTGCGTACGGTGGCATCTTTGGACTGCCGGTTACCTACCTTATCGATAGGGACGGCATCGTTCGCAAGCGAGTGGAAGGTGAGACGAACCTCGATCAGCTTGAGGTTGAGGTGCAGAAGTTGCTGCATGAGCCTCATCGTTGAGCGCCAGACAGCATCGGCCGTTAAGAAAGCAGGCAGGACCTCGCTAGGGCCTGTAGATTAACCTGTCTGATTTCAGCGCCTTGTCGAGAAAAGTCCAGGTAGGTTCAGATCCTTAGACTGCCTGGAACAAAGAAAGCGGCAAATTTTGCGGAAGTCTGTAACGAATTGCCAGCCGTGGGGCTTTGTCCAAGCGAAGCACGCAAAGGGGAACCTGACAGTGAACCAACGCATCCATTTCCAAGCAATTTTGTTGCTTGTTGCGGCTAGTCTGACGGTAATGGGCCTTCGGGCACAGCAGCCGTTCACGCTGCACGAGGCCATTGCACAGGCGCTCCACCAGAATCCCGAGGCCACCGCGGCCAAGGCGAGCATCGCAGAAGCGCATGCCGGAACCAGTCTGGCGCGTTCGGCCCTGTTGCCGCAGGTGAGCTTTACCGAAGATATCTCGCGCGGCGACGATCCGGTGTACGCCTTTGGCATGCGGTTGCGACAGCAGCGCTTCACGCAGGCCGATTTCGCGGTGAGCGCGCTGAACCAGCCAGATTCCATTGGCAACTTCTCCTCGCGCATTGCAGGCGGCTGGCAGTTGTTTGATTCGTTGGTGACCGAGCGGCGCATTACGGGCGCCAGAAAGATGGAGCAGAGCGCCGCGTCGCAGGCGGGAGCGGTGGACCAGAAGACCGTCTTTAGCGTGGTGGCGGCGTATCAGCAGGTGCTCTATGCCGAGCGCTCGGTGGCAACGGCGAAGCGCGAGGTAGAGTCGGCCGAGGCCTTGCTCAGGTCTGCGGACGATCATGTGAAGGCGGGGCTTGTGGTTGAGTCCGATCGCATGGCCGCGCTGGTCAATCTAGCGGCTTGCAAGCAGACGCTGATTGCCGCGGAAGGTGACCGCGAGATGGCGTGGGCTGGGCTGCGGCTGGCGATGGGGGCTCCGGAATTCGAGGCTACTACACTTGCTCCAATCGAACCGCGCAACTATCCCGCATCAACGCTTGCCGACGAGATGGTGCTGGCCGCGAAGAATCGCAAAGATCTTGCTGCGATCGGCGAAGCCAGTCAGGCGCAGGCAGCAGCCACGAGTGCAGCGAAGTTGGCGCTCGGGCCGCATGTGAATGCTTACGGAAACTGGGAGAATGATCGCAACACCCTCACCAGTTCTGGTGGCACCAACTGGGTGGCAGGCGTACAGATCTGCATTGATCTGCAGCCTTTCCCCAAGCGCGCACAACTGTCCGCGCAGCAGGCTGCCAAGACGCGTGTAGACGCGCAGATGGAGAGTTATCGCCAGCAGATGCGCATGCAGGTGAGCCAGGCGCATACGCAGCGCACGGTGGCAGTGCAGTCCATGCTGACCGCGCAGGCGGCGGTTGAACAGGCTACAGAGGGACTTCGCATCGTGAAGAACCGCTATGACGCGGGTCTTGCCAACATTACCGATCTGCTGCGGGCTGAGGATGCCGAGCGCGCGAGCCAAACCAACTACTGGCGCGCTGTGTACGGAAACACGGTGGCTTATGCCCAACTGCTGTTTGCAACCGGGACATTGACGCCCGAAGCTGCGGAGGTTCTGCAATGATTCTTTCTCGCTCTACAATGCTATTGATGGCTTTGGGCATGGCATTGGCCGTGGCCGGCTGCAAATCGGATGCGCCCGCCGTACAAGGGCTCGCGGAGACCGCAAAAGCGCACGTGGTAGTTGCCGAGCAACTGCAGGTGGCTGCGGTGGTGCGCGCAACGGGCGCGCTGCATGCGCATGAATCGGCGACTCTCTCCGCTCAAGTGATGGGCCGCGTGACGCGTGTGCTGGTGCAGGCTGGTGACATCGTTCGTGCGGGACAAACTCTGGTTGTGCTCGACGATGCAACGGTGCGTGCCGGAGCCGATCAGGCTGAAGCTGCGGTGAAGGCAGCCGAGCAGCAGCAGGCCGCGGCGCAATCGCAAGCCGATCTGGCTGCCAGCACGCTGGCGCGTTATCGTCAGCTTGAAGCGCAGAAGAGCGTGAGCCCACAGGAGATGGATGAAGTCGCACGCCGTGCAGAGGCTGCTGCCTTGCAGGCCGCCGCGGCTCGCGCGCAGGTTGCGGCCATTCGCGCACAACATGCCGGGGCCAGCGCCATGCTGAGCTATACGCGCATCGTTGCCCCATTTGCCGGCATCATCACCGCGCGCATGATCGACCCAGGAGCGATGGCCGCACCGGGCGTTCCCCTGCTTCAAGTCGACAGCGCCGGACTTCTCGAATTGCAGGCTACCGTGGCGGAGTCGGCGCTTGCATCGCTGCACAAAGGCTCGAAGATTGCTGTCACCGTCGATAGCCTTGGCGCGGATTCGCTCCAGGGGGTTGTTACGGAGATAGTGCCCGCGGCCGACGCCATGACGCACAGCTTTCAAGTGAAGATCGCACTGCCTGCATCGAAACAGTTGCGCGCTGGCCTGTCGGCAAGTGCGGCCATCCCTGCAGGCGTCAAGCAAGCGGTGCTTGCTCCGCGCTCCGCCATTGTGATGCGTGGTTCATTGGCTTGTGTGTATATGTTGGATGTCAACGGCGTTGCCCAACTGCGCTACGTCACGCTCGGCGAGGTGCGGGGCGACAAGGTCGAGGCTCTCTCTGGTCTTAACGGCGGCGACAAGATTGCCGACGCTCCGGGTGATCGCGACTTGGCGGGCAAGCGGATTGAGGCGCAGCCATGACAGAGACCCCAAGCACGCACCATCTAGGCCTGGCCGGAAGGCTGGCTCACGCCTTTCTCAACTCCAAGCTGACGCCGTTGTTCATCGCAGCCTCGCTGGCCTTGGGCATCTTTGCCGTAGCCATCATCCCGCGCGAAGAAGATCCGCAGATTCTTGTGCCCATGCTCGACATTGCCACCGCGATGCCCGGAGCCTCGGCTGCGGAAGTGGAACAGCGCGTCACCCTGCCCATCGAACAACTGGTGCACCAGATCTCCGGCGTGGAATATGTGTACTCCACATCGAGCCCGGGGCAGAGTCTGGTCATCGTGCGTTTCCTGGTCGGTACGCAACAGGAAGACGCGTTGATCAAGGTCTACAGCAAGCTCTATTCCAACTTCGACCGCATCCCGCCGGGCATCACGCAGCCCATGATTCGCGCGCGCTCCATTGACGATGTGCCGATTCTTTCCGTCACCTTGTGGAGCGAACACTACAACGGCCAGCAACTGCGTGCCATGGCCGACGAGATCCAGCATCGCGTGGAGCAGACCCCCGACGTGAGCGAAAGCACCGTGATTGGCGGCCTTCCGCGCACTATGCAGGTGATGTTGAGCGCTAGCAAACTCACGAGTTATGGACTCTCGCCCTTGCAGATTGTGGGCCAACTGCACGCCGCCAACGCCAGCCTGCAGATGGGCAGCTTTGCTGAGAACAACCGCGAGATTCGCGTGGACGCGGGCAATCTGTTCACCAGCAGCAAGGATCTTGAATCCGTTGTTGTGGGCGCGCATGTAGGCAGTCCGATTTATCTGCGCGACGTGGCCGATGCTATTACCGACGGCGCCGCGGAGCCCGCGAACTACGTGCTCTTTGGCACTACGCACACATCCGCAAAGACGGCTGCGCAATATCCCGCGGTGACCGTAACCGTGGCCAAGCGCAAGGGCACCAACGCTACCGATATTTCCAACGCTGTGCTCGCCAAGATTGATGCGATGAAGGGCACCGCGATTCCCGCCGACGTGCACGTGACCACCACGCGCAACTACGGCGAGACGGCCAAGGCTAAGAGCGATGAGTTGCTGGAGCATCTGCTGCTGGCCACGCTCTCGGTTACTTTCCTTGTAGCGATCTTCCTCGGCTGGCGCGAGTCGGGTGTGGTGCTGTTGGCCATTCCTGTGACGCTGGCGCTCACCATGGCCATCTTCTACTTCCTCGGCTACACCATCAATCGCGTCACGCTATTTGCCCTCATCTTTTCCATCGGCATTCTGGTGGACGACGCCATTGTGGTCGTCGAAAACATCGTGCGCCATCTACGACTACCCGTGAATAGAGGACGTTCGCGTTCCGATGTTACCGTGGAAGCCGTAGCAGAGGTCGGCAATCCAACGATTCTTGCAACCTTTGGCGTGATCGCCGCGGTGTTGCCCATGGCCTTTGTGCGCGGGTTGATGGGCCCGTACATGCGGCCGATTCCAGTCGGTGCATCGGCGGCCATGTTGTTCTCGCTGATGGTGGCGTTCGTGGTTTCGCCCTGGGCAGCCATGCGGCTGCTGGGCTCGCACGCCGCGGACGCGCATGGCGACACCGATGAGAGCGATAACTGGCGCACCCGGCTCTATCGCCGCGTGATGAGACCACTCATCGAGTCCGGCCGCAATCGCATGTTGTTCTTTGCGGGCGTGCTGGTGCTGCTGCTTCTCTCCGTGGTGCTGGTGCCCATGGGGCTGGTGCGGGTAAAGATGCTGCCCTTCGACAACAAGAGCGAGATTCAGGTGGTCATCAATATGCCGGATGGCACGCCGCTGGAACAAACGCAGCGCGTGACGCAAGCTCTGGGCGATGCGCTCGGGAATGTGCCTGACGTGCTAAATTACCAGATCTATACGGGCACTTCCGGCCCTTACAACTTCAACGGGTTGGTGCGCCACTACTACATGCGCCGCATGCCCAACCAGGCTGACATTCAGGTGAATCTGGTGAGGGCGAAGGATCGCCACGAGCAGAGCCATGCCATTGCCAAGAAGCTGCGTCCGCTGCTCAACGCCATCGGCAATCCGTATGGCGCGCGTATCCAGGTCAGCGAGGTGCCGCCCGGTCCGCCCGTGATTCAAACATTGGTTGCTGAAGTCTACGGTCCCGATCTTGACGGTCAGACCGCGGTAGCTCAACAGATCAAAAGAATCTTCAACGCGACGCCCGGTGTAGTCGATACCGACTGGTACGTTGAAGACGCGCAACCGCACACCACGCTGCGTGTGGATGCGGTGAAGGCCGCGCAGAATGGCATTGCAGTGACCGATGTTTCTCGCGCCCTCGCCGTCGCGACCTCGGGTACGGAAGCTGGCTTGCTGCATGACGGCAATGCGCGTGAGCCGATTCCGATCAACGTGCAGTTCACCCGCGCCAGCCGTTCCGGCACGGACGCACTGGTCAACATTCATCTACCTGCGCCCAACGGCGCCATGGTTCCGCTCAGCGAACTGGTCAGTTTGGAACAGGGAGTGGTGGAGCAGAGTATCTATCACAAGAACCTGATGCGCGTCGTGTACGTTACGGGCGATGTGGCCGGGCAGGAAGAGAGCCCCGTCTACGCCATCCTCAAGATGAACAAGGCGCTCGACAACCTGAAGCTGCCCGCGGGCTACGCGCTCAGACGCTACAACGCTTCGATGCCGGAATCCACCGATCATTACTCGATGAAGTGGGATGGCGAGTGGCACATCACGATTGAAGTCTTCCGCGATCTGGGCCTGGCGTTTGCGGCCGTGCTGATCCTGATCTACGTGATCGTGGTCGGCTGGTTCCGCTCGTTCCTTGTGCCGCTGATCATCATGGCGCCCATTCCGCTGACGCTGGTCGGCATTCTGCCTGCGCACGCGATCCTGGGCGCGTTCTTTACCGCAACCTCGATGATCGGCTTTATCGCCGGAGCGGGCATCATCGTGCGCAATTCGATTATCCTGGTCGACTTCATCGAGCTGCGTCTGCGTCAGGGCGCGCCGCTGGCCGAGGCGGTCATCGATGCAGGCGCCATTCGCTTCCGTCCCATGCTGTTGACGGCTGCTGCCGTGGTTGTTGGCGCCAGCGTGATTCTCACCGATCCCATCTTCCAGGGCCTAGCCGTCTCGTTGATAGCAGGAGCCATCGCCTCCACCTTCCTGTCGTGGCCCACGATTCCGATCCTCTACTACATGTTGCATCGCAACCAGCAACCTGCTGTCGAAAGCGCACCGCGCGCTGAAGGAGAAACTGAATGACCGTAGAACGCGCACTGCGCCTGATGGCGGGCCTTGTGACCTTGATCTCTGTCGCATTGGCCTATTATGTCTCTATGAAGTGGCTCTGGCTTACGACCTTTGTTGGCCTCAATCTGTTGCAGTCGGCCTTCACCAACTGGTGCCCGGCCATGAGCATCTTTCGCGCGCTGGGCATGCGCGAGGGAGATGGTGGCTGCGGAGGCGGCCGCTCGGACGAGGGCAGTTGCTGTGGCGGTGGGCAAGAAGGTGGCTGCTGTGGCGGCGGACCGGAGCAAAAGTAAGATGACAGAAAAACGATTGGATGTACTGTCGCTCAGGTCTTTCTGTTGGACCTATTCGGCAGTGTCTGAGGCCTTCAAGGCTTTCCGAGCCTGTCGCACAAAGCGGCTAGTGGTCTTCGAAAAGTGCTCAAGCACCGCAACCCACTCTTCCAGATGCAGGTTTCCTTCTTTGGTGAGGCGGTATACACGGCGAGCTGGACCGCTTTGGCCTTCTTCCCACTCTGATTTCACCATGCCGTTGGCTTCAAGCTGCCGCAGCGTACGATAAAGAGCGGCCTTGTCGATCTCTGCGTCCGTGAGCGCGTACTTGTGCAGATCTGTACACATGTCGTATCCGCAAGAACGTCCCTTGATACGAAGCAGATAGAGAACCAGAGGCTCCACAAAACGATAGAGGTTTCCCATCCCGCATGAGCAAGGGTAATCCCTTCCGTGATGTACGCAAATCTTTCTGGGCATATCTAGCCTGCTTCAGGTTCCTTGGGTCATTGGGAGCCAATAGCTATCATACGGCACAATGGATCGGGATATCCAGATCCATTGTGCTTGCCAACCGGAAGCAAGGTGCCTAGGATGTAGGTGTAGAAAGCACCTAGATCACCCATGAAAAAGAAAGGTCCACATGAGAATCGCAGTCCCCATGAAAGGGCAGGTTCTGGATCAACACTTCGGACACTGCGAACAGTTTGCCCTCATCGGTGTAGTGCCCGAGACCCGGCAGGTCTCAGCTTCACAAGTTGTACCTGCTCCGGTGCATGCTCATGGCGCGCTTCCGCGAGCATATTCGGCCAGGAGGTATACTCCGTGTAAGGGGCTGGATAGCAGAGAATGGACGCCGTCTGGTGAAGACCGAAGCCTTCCTGCAGAACATCAGCGGCAAGGAACTAGCCCACGCATGGGCTACATTTCTATTCGTCAAATAGCTTGCCCGTCCCAAGTGCTCAAGGGCAAGCAGCCCGGCACAAGCAATGTAAGGAATATGTAAGCAAGTTGTCAGGCTCCTGTCAGGCGATTCTCTGTTGGAATGGAGATCGTTGAAGGTGAGCGCAATGACCGCTTCGATCTGCCAATGTCTCCGCGTATTCCGTATCTCCTGTTGCGCCATTCTGGCGCTGTGCAGCCTCTGCGCCTCAGCATGGGCGGCTTCGCTTCCAGCCAACACCACACTTCCTGTCAGTTTTGTAACCAACCTTGAAGCCGGAAAGAACAAGGTAAACGATCCGGTCCGCGCCCGCACCTTGCAGGAAGTACTACTTCCGGATGGAACGCACATCCCCAAGGGAACGGTACTGGTTGGGCACGTCACGCAATCGATTCCGCTTCATTTTGATCAGACCCCTTATGCCGTACAGAAGCCGTCCTTGCTGGCAATCCACTTTGACCGCATTGAACTCAGGGACGCATCTCTTCCGGTGAACCTTGGGGTGCGCGCCATTGCAGGATCGTTTGCGGTGGAGGATGCCTCGCGCCCCTTCAATACGACCGAACTGCAGATGACTGGGTCCATGATCCAGGTCGGCGGGGACACCTATTGGCCACCTGACAACAAGGTGCATTCGCGCAGTGGCGACATCGTTGCGTATCTGCGCAAAGAGGGTGTCTTTGCCAGACCGATGGTCGCTGAGGCTAACAACGCTGTATCAGGCTTATCTTGCGATGCCGTTTCGCAAGAGCAGGCGGTGTCGATATTTTCCGCATCGGCATGCGGGCTGTATGGCATGACAGACGATGTGCTGGAAAGCAATGGCACCGATGGAAGCGGCACGTTTGTGGTTGCCTCTAGCCGGGCTTCGGTATTCCTGCTTGCGCATAGCGCAGCGCTGCTGGAAGTCTTGCCCTAGATGATAAGTTCATTTTTCCTCTTCCCAGTGTGAGGAACCGGGCCAGGACGCCATTAGAGAGCTCATCTTGACCCGTATTTGTCTCCTAGCAGCTGCTGGACTGAACATTTCGCACTGCCTCATGGGGACGCCGAGTGCTTCCAAATGCAGTTTTAGATATCCACAAAGGACCAGAGAATGCTGTTCAGGTTGAGTTCTGGCGCAGGACTACTTTTCGCGGTTGTCTTGGCCATTGGAATCAATGGATGTCGTGAATCCGCTAAGGATAGTAATCAGCGGAGTGTGTCAATAGCACCCGTAGCCATTGTGGAACGAGGGCCGCTTGCCAATTCTGTACATGTGGCCGGTGAGCTGCTGCCCTATCAGGAGGTCGATCTCCACGCCAAGGTGTCAGGCTATATTCGCGAGATCAAGGTAGATATTGGTGATCGCGTGAAGGCCGGCCAGTTGCTGGCGGTTCTGGATGTACCGGAAATCTCAGCACAGGTCTCAGGGGCGCAGGCAGGCATCGACCGCTCCAAACAGGAGATTGAACGCACACGCAGTATGCTGGCGCGGGCAGAGGCGGACCATAGCGCCTTGCATGCGGCGTTTACGCGGCTGGAGCAGGCTTCCAACACATCTCCGGGTCTGATCGCGCAGCAGGAGCTGGATGACGCGCGTGCACGAGATTCCGCATCGGGCGCGCAGGTGGATGCGGCGGCTTCCGAACTGGCCGCCATGCAACAGGGTTATGTCGCCGCCCAATCGGAGCACTTGCAATACACGTCGCTTGCTGACTATGCGCGCATTGCCGCGCCCTTTGCCGGCGTTATTACCTGGCGCTTTGCCGACAAGGGCGCATTGTTGCAGGCTGGAACTTCCAATGCTTCGTCGATGCCGGTTGTGAAGCTGGCGGAAGTGGACAAGCTCAGGCTGCGCCTTCCGGTGCAGGAGTCGCTGGCGGGGCTTGTGCGCGTGGGCAGCAAGGCCGCCATTCATATTGAAGCCGTGCATCAGGATCTGGAAGGCGTTGTGGTCCGCACGACGGGTGAACTTGATCCAACCACGCGCACCCTGCAAGTGGAGATCGAAGTGGACAACCATAGCGCGGCTTTGACCCCGGGCATGTATGCGGATGTGACGCTCAAGCTGGATGCGGCCTCTGATACGCTCTCCGTCCCGGTTACGGCCGTGGCGCGCTCGGGCACGGAGAGAGCGGTGTTTGTGGTGCGGAGCGATGGAGCAGTTGAGAAGCGAAGCGTGACCACTGGCATTGAAACGGCTGATCGAGTGGAGATTCGAAGCGGCGTGGCGGCAGGCGAGCAGGTGATCACCAACAACCTTGGCAGCTATCAGCCGGGCCAGAAGGTGCGTGCCATTGCGGCTAGCAGTGCCAGTACATCGAGCGCAGGGAAGGGCAACTAGATGTCACGATTTGCCATCCGTTTCCCTTTCTTCATCCTGATGATTTGCCTCGTCGTTGGAGTGGTTGGCTCCGTGGTAGTGGGGCGCATGCCTGTCGATCTTTTTCCTGAGATTCGCATTCCTGTCGTTGTCGTTGCTACCTTCTACAACGGCATGCCACCTGAGCAGGTTGAAGCCAACATCACCAATCCCTTTGAGCGCTTCTTCACGCTGGGCTCGGGGATCGACCACATCGAGTCGCGCTCCTTGACCGGTGTGAGCCTGATCAAAGTCCATTTCCAGCCCGGCACGGATCCAGATGCGGCGGTAACAACGATCTCGAACCTCGCCATGGCGCAGTTGCGCCGCCTGCCACCAGGTACGCTGCCGCCGGTGGTGCTCAAGTTTGACGCTTCCAGCTTGCCCGTGTGTCTGGTGACACTGAAAGGCGAGGGACTCGACGAGACCACGCTGCACGATCTGGGCCAGTTCAGCGTGCGCAATCAGATTGCCGATGTGCCGGGCGCGTCCGTGCCGCAACCATTCGGTGGTAAATATCGCCAGATCCAGATTTACATTGATCCGGTCAAGCTGCAGGCCTATCAATTGAGCCCCATGGACGTGGTGCGCTCCATCAACTCAGCCAACGCTATTCTGCCCGCGGGCGACGTGCGCATTGGCCCACGCGACTTCAATATCTACACCAATGCACAGTTTCCGGATATCGCGGATATTGATCGCTTGCCGCTGAAGTCGATTGGCAATGGCCAGTTGCTGGTCTCCGATATCGGCCATGCCAGCGACGATGCGGCCATCCAGACCAACGTGGTACGCATCGATGGGCAACGTTCGGTCTATCTATCGATTCTGAAGCAGGGCGGCAACAGCAACACGATCAGCATTGTGGATGGCACCCGCACGCGCTTGAAGAAGTTGTTTGACGTGCCTGCTGTATTGAAAGCCGATGTGGTCTTCGATCAGTCGGTCTTTGTGAAGACCGCGATTGCGAATCTGGGCAAGGAGGGCGGCATCGGGCTCGTGCTGACTGCCGCGATGATCCTGGTCTTCCTGGGAAACTTCCGCGCCACCATCGGTGTACTGATCTCGATTCCGCTCTCTGTCCTTGCCGCATTCCTCATCCTCAACCTGATGGGCGAGACCATCAACTCCATGGTGCTGGGCGGCTTTGCGCTGGCATTTTCGCGCTTGATTGATAACTCCGTCGTGGTGCTGGAAAATATCTTCCGCCACATGGAGATGGGCAAGAGTCCAGCCGAAGCGGCCGAGGTCGGTGGGCACGAGGTGGCGCTGCCAGTGCTCGCAGCTACGTTCACCACCGCAATCGTCTTCTTTCCGGTGATCTTCCTCTACGGAGTGAGTCGCTTTCTCTTTGCCCCCTTGGCGCTGGCGGTCGTGCTCTCGCTCTTTGCTTCGTATGCGGTCGCGATGACGGTGGTTCCGCTCTTCTGCGCGCGCTTCATCAAGGGCGTCCATCATGGCGAAGCTAGCGGCGCGCCAACTCGTCGGTTTGGGCGCCTTACTCATTCGTTCAATCATGCGTACGGTCATCTATTGGCTAGTTATGATCGCCGCATCCTGCGCGCGCTCAAGCGTCCTGCACACACTATTGGTGTGCTGCTTGCCACTGTGCTTGCCAGCCTGCTTCTGCTGCCGTGGATTGGCCGTTCGTTTTTTCCACGCACAGATCCAGGGCAGTTTCTGATCAATGTCAAAGCACCATCGGGTAGCCGTATTGAAAACACGGAGCAACTGATTGCCCAAGCAGAGCAGGAGATTCGCGCTGTTATCCCTGCCAGCGACCTGGGCACGGTGGTGTCGAACATCGGCGTCACACCTGATTTCTCCGCCATCTATACGCCCAACTCTGGCCAGAACACGGCCTTCATTCAAGTGGGTCTCAAAGACGAACGAAAGAAGTCCAGCCGCGAGTATATGGAGTTGGTGCGGGAGCGGCTACGGGAACGCATTCCAGAGCTCTCCACCTACTTTCAGACCGGCGGACTCATTGACTCGGTTGTGAATCAGGGATTGCCTGCGCCGATTGATCTTCAAGTCAGCGGAACCAACATGAAGAATGCCTACAACGTTGCCACGGAGATTCGTCAGAAGTTGAGCGGCTCACCGGATGTAGGTGACATGCTGATTCCACAAGATATCGATTATCCCGGGTTGCAACTCAACGTGAATCGCGAGATGGCGGGCCGGCTGGGACTGAGTTCGAGCGAGGTGGTCGACAATGTCATCACCTCACTCAGTTCGAATGGCATGATTGCGCCCAGTTACTGGGTGGACCCGAAGAATGGCAATAACTATCTGCTGACGGTGCAATTCAAGCAGTCGCAGATAGGGTCGATGACGGACTTCGAACAGATCCCCATACGCGCACTGGGGCAGAAGCAAGTGACCACGCTCAGCGCAGTATCACAGATTCACCCCATCAAGACGCCTACGGAAGTGGATCACTACCAATTGGCGCGAACCATCGATCTCTATGTGTCGCCCTCGGGAGAAGATCTGTCCAGGCTTGAAGCACACATTGAACGCATCCTGCACTCGACGACGATTCCCAATGGCATTCGCGTCACGCTTCGAGGCAGCGTGGAGGGCATGAATCGTTCGTTCCAGAGCTTTGGTATCGGCCTGTTGCTCTCCGCGGTCCTGGTCTATCTGATCCTCATGGCGCAATTCGCATCGTTCAAAGATCCGCTGATCATCCTGTTGGCAGTGCCGCCGGGTATCATGGGCGTGATTGCGATTCTGCTGATGACGCATACCACGTTGAATGTGATGTCGCTGATGGGCGTGATTATGATGACGGGAATTGTTACTTCGAACTCCATCCTGATTGTGGAGTTCACGCGCAACCTGATTCGCGAAGGGGTGCGCATCGAGGAAGCCGTCGCGGTGGCGTGTCGTGTGCGTTTGCGCCCCATCCTGATGACGTCGCTGGCGACGATTCTGGGCATGATCCCGATGGCGCTGGCGCTTGAACCGGGCAGCGAACTCTATGCGCCGCTGGCGCGTGCGGTCATCGGCGGATTGTTGGTTTCGCTGGTGATGACCGTCTTCCTGGTGCCGGCTGCGTACCTGTGGGCTTACCGCTCGCAGCATGAGCAGGATGGGGAGGTGGAAGCATGAGAAAATTCACCGCTACCATCGTGTTTGCAGGAATTGTATTCGGACTAACGGCTGCGGTTGCCGACGGGCAGGAAGCATCCCAGGTTCAGAAACTAACCATTATGGATGCCGAGCGGATCGCCCTTGCAAATCATCCACACATCACCATTGCGCGGCTGCAGGAGCTTATCGAACGGGAGGGCATTCGCGAGGCCCGCGCGCCGGAACTTCCGCAGGCCGCCGCGTATTTGACGGCTGTGGACGCAGAGGATGGCAGCCGCCTTACCGCGGGATTCTTGAACAACCCCGTCCTCTATACGCGCGCCGCTGCTGGCCTTTCCGTCTCGCAATTGATCACGGATTTCGGCAGGACTCATCACTTGGTGAAGGGCGCGCAGCTCACCGATGAGGCGCGCAAGAGCGCACTGGCGGCAACCGAGGATGAAGTTCGTCTGGTGGTTGATCGCGCCTTTCTTGAGGCGTTGATTGAGCAGCGGGTGCAGCGGATCGCAGAGCAGGCGGTAATGGCTCGGCAGACCCTGGACGATGAAGTGACGGCCCTGACACGGGCCAAGCTGAAGTCCACGCTCGACCAGAGCATTGCCGACTCCGAGCTGTCGGTTGCGGAGTTGCACCGTGTGGATGCTCGCACGGATGCACGCAATGCTCTAGCGGATCTGGCCGAATTGCTGGGGATCTCCGGGGCAACGGAGATGGTGCTGGTGGACGATGAGGGCAGTTTGGAGATGCCGCTCAATCTGGATGCACAACAGTTGATCGCGCAAGCCTATCGCAATCGCCCAGACCTAGCGGCATTCCTTAAGGAAGAGGCTGCGGCAAACCAGTTGAAGCTTGCCGAGCGCGATCTGCAAAGGCCAACCATTCAGGCCATGGCGGTTGCGGGAGATGCTCCGGTGCGCGCCGATGGCATCACGAAGGATTGGTACGGAGCCGCGGGCGTGAATATCAGCATTCCGCTCTTGAGTGGTTCGCGTTTCTCCGCACGGGCCAGGGAAGCGGGCTTTGCCGCGCAACAAGCGCACGCACGTGTTGTGGAGCAGCGGCAGTTGATTGAACGCGATGTACGCAAGACGCTAGCCAATGCACAGGCCGCGTATCAGAAGATTGCCGTGACCGAGCAGATTTTGGAACAGGCCAATCTGGGCCTGCAGTTGGCCACCACGCGCTACAAGCTGGGATTAAGCAGCATGGTGGAGTTGAATGAGGCTCAAAACGCGCAGATTGCCGCGCAGATGGGCGCCGCCAACGCGCGCTATACCTACCGGATATGGAGCGCGGAGTTGCGCTTTCAGACGGGCGGATAACAACAATGACCGCATCGGAAAGGGGACGTCGCTTGAGAGGGTCCCAGAAACGGCGTATTCTGCAAGCACAGGCGTGTGAAGCTCTGAGGCGTATGAACATACTCATCGTCGACGACGAACGGAAACTGAACACGACCCTCCGCGATGGGCTACAGGGCGAGGGCTACAGCGCCGTGTCCTCCTTCACGGCGGAAGATGCTGAGCGAGTCCTTGCCAAGGAAGAATTCGACCTTCTGTTGCTCGATATCATGCTGCCGGGCAAGAGTGGGCTGGCTCTGCTGCGAAGTGTACGCAGCGAAGGTCACAAGATGCCGATCCTGTTGCTCACCGCGCTCGATTCAGTGGAAGACCGTGTACTCGGTCTGGATGCGGGCGCCGATGATTACCTTATCAAGCCATTTGCATTTGCCGAGCTATTGGCGAGGATTCGAGCCTTGTTACGCCGGGCCGATGTGATGCCGGCCAATGTGCTCGAATGCGCCGGCTTGCGACTGGATCTAGCGGGGCGATGCGCGCGCCGCGACGATGTGGCACTGGAGTTGACCTCGCGGGAATTCGACCTGCTGGAATACCTGATGATCAACCGCGGCCAGGTGGTTTCGCGCGAGATGCTGGCACGCGATGTTTGGCATGAAACCTCGCGCTATACGACGCTGGACAACGTAATCGACGTACAGATGACACGGCTTCGCAAGAAGGTGGATGGGCCTTTTGAGTTACCCATTCTCCATACCGTGAGAGGGATTGGTTTTATTCTTCGCGCATGAACATCTGGAGGAGATTAAAGACCGGGAATATTCGCTGGCGGCTGACGATCTGGTATGGATCGATCTTCGCCCTGCTGCTGCTTGTCTACGTCTGTGTAGCGTCGGTTCTGCACTATTACCAACTGAAGGCGCAGATCTTCCATGACGAGATTCAGGACCTGGAGACGGCTGAGGGGCTTCTGTATGAAACTCCCGATGGCTCCGTTCATCTCAACGAACAGTACTTCAATCAGCCGGAGATGCCATTCCGCCTGGAGCGGATGTTGGAGGTCTTCGATGAACAAGGCCATGTTCTGCTGCGCAACGCCAAACTCGGTGAGCGTTCCATCGATCGCGATCTGTTGAAGCAGGAAGGCCGGAAATCCTATAACGAGCGCTATGGACGATTGAGCGACGGGCGAAGGGTCTTCGTTATCAGCCATGTCCACCGCATAGATAAGAGCGTAGTGGTGCTGCGGATGGCCTATGAGACAGCACCCGTCTTCAATAGCCTCTGGAGTTTTGTTCTGCGCCTTCTCGGACTGGTTCCACCAGCGATGCTCCTCGCAGGATTCTTTGTCTTCAACATGACGAAGGTGGCCCTGAGCCCTTTGAGCACAATGGTGCGGCGGGCCGAGGCAATTACCGCAGCGCAGCTGAACGAGCGACTGCCCATCGCCGATCCAGATGATGAACTCGGGGCAACGGCGCGGGCCTTCAACGATCTGCTGGCGAGGCTTGAAGCATCCTTCGCACAGTTGCGCCGCTTTACCGCCGACGCATCGCACGAGTTGCGCACGCCGCTCAGTTCCTTGCGCAGCACCGGTGAAGTGAGCCTGCAAAGGGTCCGTAGCGCCGAGGAATATCGTGACACCATTGCCAGCATGCTCGAAGAGGTGCGGCGGCTTACGCAGCTTGTGGAAAGTCTGTTGCAGATCTCCCGCGCTGACAGCGGTCAGATTGTGCTACAGCGGGAAGTTATATCTGTTGTCGCTTTGATGGATGACGCAATTTCTGTGGTCGAGATCCTTGCCGAAGAAAAGCAACAGACAATTGCCGTTGAATGCTTAGAGCCGATCCAGATCTTTGTCGATCGTGCGATCTTCAGGCAGGTGGTGCTGAACCTCATGGATAACGCGATCAAGTACTCTCCCCTTGGCGGGACAATACGAGTTGCAATTCGATCGAGGCAAGGAGGTCTGCTAGAAATCAGAGTCTGCGATCAGGGGCCAGGCATTCCGAAGATTGAGCAGACGAGGATATTCGATCGCTTTTACCGGACAGACGAAGGGCGATCAAGCAGTGCCGGTGGCCATGGTTTGGGGCTGGCTATTGCAAAGTGGGGCGTGGATGTTCATGCGGGAAAGTTGTACGTCGATCCCGAGTATTGCTGTGGTGCCTGCTTCTGTATCGAACTTCCTTTGGCTTCTTCTTATGCCGTTTCAGTGTGATTGAAGCATAGATTTCGTTAGTCATGCTATTCCCCTTGAAGCGGATTCACCCTCATCCTGTTGCGAAACCCCAGATCGGCGTAGAGGCGGATGTAGCCTGAAGTCATGCACAACTGCTCCACTTCCCTAAAGATGTCGGCTTCCGAGCGGCTGACCATAGGCTCACAGTGCTCCTGGAACTTTATGGCTGTATTAGCAATGCTTTCGTGCGACAACTGTGGTCAAGAAAGGCGACGAATTTCGCCGAAGCCTTGGCAGAGCGATCGACGAACTTAGGCAGAGTCGAAGCTTGGGAGCCCTAGCGATGGAGACCGCCAGAGCTCATGTTTCAGGGCAACGGGTTTGATTTGAGCCACTCGATGGCGCGGAAGGACTGGGAGGTGAATCAACCTGCTGAACTGGCAAAGATCTTGGCAAAGCTCGAAGCCATTCAACAGGAGTTCAACTCATCGTCGACGGGGGGGAAGAAGGTCTCCATGGCTGACCTTATCGTCCCTGCTGGCGGTACGGCCATTGAGGCTGCGGCGAAGAACGCTGGCCATGAAGTCAAGGTTCCCTTTGCAGCGGGGCGAGCGGATGCTGCGCAGGCGCAGACGGATGTTGAATCCTTTGCTGTACTGGAGCCGAAGGCAGACGGCTTCCGCAACTACGTGCGCAAGGGATACGAAGAATCGGCCGCCTATCTGCTGATCGACACGGCACAACTGCTCATCTTGACGGCTCCCGAGGTGACGGTACTGATCGGTGGCCTGTGTGCTTTGAACGCTAACTTCGGACAATCCCTGCATGGCGTCTTCACAACCCGACCTGAGATGCTGACCAATGACTTCTTCGTAAACTTGTTGGATATGGACACCAAGTGGGAGAAATCGGCAACCGCTGCAGGCGTGCTGGAAGGACGGGGGCGGAAGACCGGCGAAATCAAGTGGACAGCGACGATTGTGGATCTTGTCTTCGGTTCCAATGCCCAGCTTCGAGCGCTTGCGGAGGTCTATGCAAGCAACGATGCTCGGCAAACCTGCGTTGAGGACTTCGTTGCCGCCTGGAGCAAGGTGATGAACCTGGACCGCTTCAAACTGCGATGACTCTCGCATCTGGCTCTCAATGCACGTGAAAATACAGCCTTGACCTGGATTCAGGATCGACTCCACGTTGAGGCTGTATTTTTCGGCGCCCAGCAACTATGGATCCGGCAACTGAATACTGTTCGGGTGCCCCATCCATTCCCGCGTCTTTTGCGGGAATGGGTGGGAATGAGATGCCACTTTCTATTTGCCGGATCTATAGGCTATCGACGTTGCGTACACTCTCGCGTTGATGATTTTCTAAAATTTAAAGAAATCAAAACCGGAATCGTAGCGCCAATTACAGCAGGCGCGGCGGCATAGCGCTGACGGCCTGACCGAAGTTGCTGCTGGAAACATTGCCTTCCACGGTTGAAGCACCTAAGAACTGCGCATGATTGACGAGATTGAAGGCTTCGGCACGCACTTCCAGGGTTCGACCTTCCTCCATAGGAATCGTCCTTGAAAGTGTGGTGTCCAGATTCTCCATGCCAGGGCCGGAGAAGAAGCGGCGGTGCGCATTTCCCATGGTCCCCAGCGTTGGCAACGTAAGCTGCGTCGCGTCGAAAACAGGCACTCCACTGCGCGGATTCCGGTTGATGCTGAGGGATCTTCCGCTCCATTGCGGAGTATCGACGCCGTTGTTATTAATCCCATTGGGAATGGTGCCGAGCAGTGATGTGTCGTTGTTGTTGAGCAGCGTTACTGGCAATCCGGAGGTAAAGCGCAAAATGCCGGAGATCGCCCAGCCCGAGGCAATTGCATGGAGTGGCCCGTCTTTTTTGAGCGCGGGTATCTGATAGTGAAAGCTGGTGACCAAATTGTGGCGCAGATCGAAAGCCGAGAGTGCGCGGCTGAGTGAGGGGTTCACGGGATTGACTGGTTCAGGCAGCCCTGCGGACTGATCGATGGATTTGCTGAAGGTGTAACTGGCCAGTAACTCCAGGCCGTGGGTGCGGTGGTTCAGCGTGGCTTCGAGCGCGTTGTAATTGGCGTTGGCAATGGTGCGCTGTAATTCGACGCTGCCAAATGCGGGGCCGAATTGCGTACGCGCGGCCTGCTCGTTGAATGGCCCGCAGATCGCCGTGCCCAGGCTAAGGCACAGCGCGGGATCGGCTGGATTAGCCTCTTCCAGAACCAGCAGATGATGAGACTCAGCGCCGATGTAGCTGAGGTTAACAAGCGTGTCCGCGCCAAATTGCCGTTCCATGCTGAGCATCCAGTGCTCGGCATAAGGAGTTACATCGCGCGGGTCCACGGCTGGAATGCCCACCAATGGCTCAAAGTTACTCCAGTTGACGGTCGTATTCGGATGCGCGCGAGAAGCTCCGTATGCCACTGTTTGCAGCGGAAAGCGCTGTCCCGCGCTGGCGCCCGATGCGGCCACGGTGAAGGGCTGGGCAAACAGCGGCGGCGCAGCGCTTGTATACGTGTAGCCGTAGGGAGGATTGGCACTCATGATCCCTGCCGACAGCCCCTCATAGGCCGTATAAAAAAGCCCGTAGCCCGCGCGAATGCTGCTCTGGCCAGCAGTGCCGATGAGCTTGCGCAGCAAGGGTGCGGAAAAATCGGGCGTGAATGCCAGACCGATGCGAGGGGACAGATCGCTCTTCCCCGTCGCCAAGGAACGTGATACGCCGGGATCACCGGGAAACACCAACCCCAGCGGCGCATCCGGGTAAACCTGGGATTGCTGGCCCTTGACCAGCGTTTGCAACTGATTGAATTTCTCGCTCCAGGGGCGAATGCGATCCCAACGTACGCCGTAGTTCACGGTGAGTTGGCTGCTGGGCTTCCAACTGTCCTGGGCAAAAGCGGCCATGTATAAGTTGCGATTGTAAAAGCTGCTGGCCTGACCCTGCGTATAACTTGAAGCTACGCCAAGCAGATAGTCAGCAAAATCCAAACCGGTCTCCGACCCATTGAAGGCGAAGCTGCCGTTGAAGATCACGTCAGGATGAGTGTTGATTTGATTGGCGTGGATTTCACCACCAACCTTGAGCCCATGCTTGCCCGCGATGCGCGAGAATGCATCGCTTACCTCGTAGATATTCTCTGCCTGCACGACCGCCGTAGTGCCCACGCCCAGAGTGAAGTCATTGAATGCGACGTTCTCGATGCCTTCCGTAGCAGGCTTGAGCGCGACAATTCCTGAAAAACCCTGCGAGCCAAGAGTCGGCCCCACGCCGCCCTTGGGCTGGCCCACCGTGTTTTGGTTGCGCATATAACTCAGGTGGAATTCATTCAGCGCCGTCTGTCCGAATGTTATGGTGTGGCCCAGGCTGGCTAGCTGTGCCAGCCCATTGGAGGTGGCATCGAATCCCGGTACGCTCGCCCCGCCGGTGCCTGTGGGGTAGGGATTGTCCATCGAATAGCCGTCGAGAAAGTAGTAACTGGTAAGTGTTCCCTTGCCGTGGGTCCAATCCAAACGCAGGGCGCCTTTGTTGTCCTGAAGTGTCTCCGCCGCTGTCGCGGTCTCGAAGAGCGCGACTCCAGCGTTAGGTTTTGGAATCGAAGCAAGCAGCGACTTGGCCGGTGCGGACCAGATGGATGGAGAAATCTGTCCATCTGAAAAGACATTGGCATACGGCTCACCCACTACTACGCTCTTGCCCAGCAACGTGGAAAGTTGATTCGCCCATGCGCCTCCGTTCACGCTTCCGGTCAATGGATTCTGACGGAAGTCGCCACTCCGTTCCGCCAGCGAAGGAACGGCCATGTTGCCCGTGTCGATACCCTCAGTCAGTCGTGTTCCCTGGTAATCGGCAAAGACAGCCACGCTCTTGTGGAAGGTCGTGCCGCCCACCGTACCGCCAAACTGATTCTGGCGATAAGCGGCGCGATCCTTGGAAAAATAATTGCGTGCGTCCAGCTCCGTATTGCGCAGAAACTCGAATGCGGAGCCATGAAACTGCACCGTTCCCACCTTGGTCGTAACCAGAACCTGACCGCCGCTGGAGTTGCCGTATTCGGCGTCGAAGTTACTGGTCAAAACGCGAAAGCTGTCAATGGAGTCCAGATTGGGCACGATGGAAGTGCCCATATTCACGTCCTCTTCCGCATCGCTTCCGTTGACCCTGAAGCCGTTGGAGGACTCGCGTTGGCCGCTGATCGAGAGGTTGCCGGGGTTGGCATTGCCGGAGGGTGGAGTCGAGGCCACCCCCGTCATGATCACCGCGCCGGACTGCGCCGTGTTCATCGGTACGATCCCGGGCTGCACGGCCATCAGATCGGTAAAGTTTCGCCCATTCAGAGGAGCGTTTTCCATCTTCATGGTGTCCAACGTCTCTCCTAGTTGGGTGCTGGTGGTTTCGGCAGCCAATGCATCGGCCGTAACCTCTACAGTCTCAGAGCGCTCCGCAATTTCAAGCGCGATATCCAGCCTGACAACAGATTCGCTTTGGGTCAGAGCTGCTTGGGCTGCGAACGACTTGAATCCCCCCGCTTCAACTTCAACCAGATAGTTGCCCGGCGAAGACGCTTCGATACGAAACTCTCCTTGCTCGTTGGTCTCCGCGGTCAATGCCTCACCCGAGCCATTTTGACGAGCCGTAACCTGAGCCCGGGAGATGCGAGCCCCACTTTCGTCGTGTACCAGACCAAGGATCGTAAAAGTTGAATCAGCAAGAAGCAGAGGTGAAAAACAAACTAGAAAAAAGCAACATGGGACAGCGCGATAAAGGCTCTTCAAGGAGTGCTCCTGGGGATCAAAAGACCGGACAAAATTGAAATGTAGGTCGGAGAAACAGAACCTCCAGAGCAACCATGCGACCTACATCCTTATATCCGACCAATTTAGTCTTCATTTAATATACGACGAAGTTGGTCCTATTTCAAGTGCGTCCCAGGAAAGACGCCCATGCATTGATCTGTAAGGAGTTACAAACGGCATTTCGAGCGAACCGCAGATGGATTCCCCCTGATCAGGACGAGTCCTTTCGGCGGTTGCGATGCGCGTAGAAGAGAAACGTTTGACTCCCGGCACGTCGCCCGGCAGAGCCGACTCTAACATGATCCCGCCCAGTCGGATTTCAGACCGATTCGCTCATTGACGGCGGTGCGGCAACGTTGTTTGCAGCCCAGTCGTCCACCCGCTTCGCCTACCCACGGAGGGATGAAACGGCCGGAAGGAGCAGGGGCCTTCAGGCCCCTGAATTGAGAGCTTGAATTAATGGGCCTCTAGGCCCGGACCTCCTCTTCGCTCCATTCTTTTGTCGAACTTGCATTTTTGTTTCTTCTTAGAACGAAACCAGGAGGTTCAGGTTCAGCGACTCTCGGGGAAGGGAAGGGAAGCGAACAGATCCTCCTGGCGCTCAGGGTTGGGATCGGATGGCTTTGTGGGTTGGGTAGAGATGGGCGCAAAGGCGCGCATCAGCTGCAAGGTGCGTCGGTTGCTCGCAAAAATCTCCTGCAACTCCAGACATCTGGGACAGGCTCCCTTGATGGCGCCGATTCCGTCGCTTTCAGGATCAAACATGGGATGGCGATCACACTTGCCATGCCATCTCGCTCTTTCAATCTTCAGCATTTGTAGGTAATCATAACGCGGTTCTTCAGGCTTTTGGCAACAGTCGCATGCGATGAATTGTTCGCTTTCAGGACAGAAGTGCCCGGTTCGCACCCCGTATCCCATTTTATGGGGCCTCTTGAATATGCCCATGCCCGGCCCGCCGCCGGATTTGCGCTGCAGAGTATGAAGCCAATTGAAAGCTGAAGTTAATAGCTTGGATGCTACCGTGTGATGCCACGAGGGCTCGCTGAAGAGGATCTTCTAAGGGTTACTTGAAGCTCACTTGAGGACATCCTCGATCACTAAGTTCCCTGCCGTGAAAACATGACAGGGAACTTTGTGCATCTCGCGACCGCCGCGCTGAACCAAGCAAGGATGAGCATGACTCCTCCAACTCGTACCCTTCAGACCCTGGCCCTGTTGCTCGTCTTTGCCGCTGCCCTTCTGGCGGCTCCACCAGCCTCCAACCACTGGCATGAAAATGTATCCTCATCGTGCCCCATCCTTTCGCCTCTTTCCTGGCGAAAGGATGGCATCGTGAGGATAACTTCAAGAACAGCCGGAGAGTCCTTCTAACAATGTCCAATCGTCTCTTCGGCTATTTCGCTTCCACGCTACCGCTTCTCGTCCCGGACCAGCATGTAGCGCAGCTGCACCTGCGCGCCGGCCTCAATCCGCTCCACCCACAGCTCATAGGTGTGGATGCCGGTGGTGTGGGTGACGGTCAGCAGCGGGCGGCTCTCCCACACGCTCTTGTCGCAGAAGGTGGTGGCCGCATAGCCGGGGCCGATCTTCCAGCCTGGTTTGAACGCCCACTCCACCTTGGTGCGGTCAATATCCAGACCCCAGTCCTGGGAGTGGTTCAAGGGCAGCGTGGGATAGCCCACAATCTGTGCCGTCAGATTCCGCCGCAGCTTCATGTCGAAGACGGTCCAGAACCAGAACATGCGCTCGTTGTGGGTATTCTTCCCCGCTGCCTGGTTGGCGTAGAGTTCCTCGGTCCACACCAGCAGTGGTCCGTGGATCAGCTCCGCGCCGCCGCCGCCAAACCATAATTGATGGCCGCCGTAGCCGTCGTCGTAGTAGCCAAGGTCGGGCACCAGCCAGCGCCCGCGCTGCTGATTCCACTCCATCAGCCGGTAGTTGGTGCGGAACGGGTGTTGGGCATTGAGTGCGGTGCGCAGAACCACAACGTCTGTGACAGGCGAGGGCGTTGGACGCACCTCCCCTGACTCGGCTGCGCAAGTGGAGGCGGAGAAGAAACAAATCGCGAAAGTGAAGCAAATCAGTCGAAGCAATGGCTCAGGTACCTTGAACACGAAAAACGAGTATACGCGGGCCGCGGCTGGCAGCTCGGTGAGCGCGGGCACGCAGCCACCTGCGCTGCGGCCTACCGTGCTGCGGCATGCTGCACGCAGTGCCCCGCGAAGCGGTCTGCCGCACCGCAGGTGCCTGCTGCATGCAATGCGAGCTAAGATGGTTGCATGCGTTTATCTGCCCGGGTTTTGCTGGCGGCCTCTGCTGCCCTCGTTCTGTTCACCGGTTGCGGTTACCACACCCTGGGTGCGGCCACCCACCTGCCGCCCGACGTGCGCACTCTGGCCGTGCCCGTCTTCACCACCCGGACCGAGGCTTACCGGACGGAGACGGTGATGACCTCGGCGGTGATCCGCGAGTTTGCCACCCGCACCCGCTTCCGCGTTACGCCTACCGACTCCGGCACAGCCGACGCCGTTCTGCGCGGCACCATCCTGAAGGAAGCCGTTGCGCCCTATACCTACAACTCGGCCACCCAGCAGTCGTCGAGCTTTTTGATCACGGTGATTGCGTCGGTAACGCTGACCGCCCGCGATGGCCGCCTGCTCTACAAGAACGACAACTACGTCTTTCGCCAGCAGTACCAATCCACCACCGATCTGGCCACCTTCCTGCAGGAAGACCCGGCGGCGATTGATCGGCTCAGCCGCGACTTCGCCCGCCAGCTGGTGGCCGATGTGCTGGAAGGGTTTTAAAAGCAGGGAATAGGGAACAGGGATCAGGGATCAGTCGGGAGGTCGGCGTTATGTACTGACCCCTGATCCCTGACTTCGGCTCTATCCCTCCCCCGCTCCCACAGGGTATTCTGGACGCATAGGATCAACCAGATTCGGAGCCAGGAGAAGGCACGATGAGTACAGCACGCTGGGGAGCTGGCTTTACGGCTGTGGGCCGCTTTGTGGCCGAGGTTGAGGCCGCTGCCGCCAACAAAGGCCCGTTGAGCCCCGGCTACGTGCTACTGGGCGACGAGACGTTTTTATACGACAAGTGTAGATCTGCCATTTTAAGGGCCTTTGTGCCCGAAGAGCTGCGCGACTTCTGCTTGTCGGACCTGGATCTGGCCCAGAACTCGATCTTCGAGATTCTGGATCGCGCGCAGACTCCCTCCCTGATGTCGCCCTTTCAGGTGATCTTTGTCCGCAACCTGCGCACCCTCTATCAGCGCGGCGCCAAAAAGGACGAGTTTGCCGCTTTGGCCAAATACTTTCGCTCCCCCAATCCCCAGGCCGTAATCATCTTTGTGGCCGACTTTGTGCGCATCCCCAGCGACGTGCGCCGCATGGAGATGGACGACAAGAACCGCTACGAGCGCATCAAGGAGACCCTGGGCGAGCACTGCACGGTGGTGGAGTTGGCCCGTGTGAACGAGGAAGATGCCATGCGCTGGGTGGGTGCAACCGCGCAGCAGCAGGGCGTCAAGGTGGACCCGGACGCGGCCCACGAGCTGGTGGACGCGCTGGGCGCCGACATGATGCTGATCGCCTCGGAGATGGATAAGCTGCTGCTCTACGTTCCCCCGCGTCCCTCCATCACCCTGGGCGATGTGGAGACCATGGTCCTGGGCGCCAAGCAGCGCTCGCTCTACGAGCTGACCGACGCCATCAGCCTGCACGAAACGGCGCGCGCTTTGGTCTTGCTGCAAGGCTTGCTCAACAGCTCCGACGCGGGTGAGGATGCGGCCATTGGCCACCTGTATATGCTGGCCCGCACCTTCCGGCAGATGCTGGTGATTTTGGAAAAGAATGTGCGCGATTCGCGCGCCATCTGGCAGGCGCTCTGGCAGGGCTTCCGCATGCCGCCCTTTGCCGCCGACGACTTGATCAAGCAGGCCCGCCGCTACAAGGGCCGCCGCGAACTGACCCGTGCCCTGCGCCTGGTGGCGCGCGCCGATCTGGAGCTGCGCAGCTCACCGCCCGACAAGCGTCTGGTACTGGAGCGGCTGGTGTACGATCTGGCGTCTCCGCCCCAACCAGCCTCTCCTGCGTGGCTCAACGCGCAGCTCTCGTTTGAAGGCTGAAGCCGGGACGCGCTGCTAGCTGATCGGTGAAGGTGAATCGGGGCCTGAGTTCGATCCCGAGAGGGACGCCAGGGCTGTATTCTCCAGCCAACTGCCGTAGTTGTTGTCGTGGTGATGCATGTGGCTCACGTGCGAATGCGCCATGAAGTTCAACAGCGGGTCTCCGACGACAATGCCGGAACGCCGGGCGCGCACTTCAAGGGCCGCATTCTGTTCCGCAAGCCACTGATGTTCCAGCCGATGCAAAACCATGTCTGGATAGTCCGTGGCCTGCATCATGCTCTCTTCCAGAGCAAAGTGGGTCAGGGTGATCTGGCGGATCGAGCCCAGCAAGCGGCGGATCTGTTGCATCGATTCCCCAGCGCTGAGACTGCGATTCAGCTCATGGAACAGTTCCCCCATCTCGCGATGGTCGCAGTCAAGAAGTCGAACCCCAGAAGCTTTCATGGCTATGCGGTTAGCGGGCATGGACTTAACCTCCCGATGAAGCCTGGTTCGCGGGGCGCTGGGAAGAGCTTCCCGAGGTTATTTCACGCCTGGTTGGTTCAGGTAGGCACCGTATTTTTGATCCTCTTTTTGAATGTGTGTGGTCAGCCAGTCGCGGAGGAAATTCATCAGGTGCAGGCTAAGGGTGCTCTCCCGTTTCTCAAAGCGGTCGGCAAACTCGGCAACCTGCTTGATGAGTTCAACGTGCATGGCACGATGTTTGGCAAGGTCCGGATAATTCTTGGAAGCCATCAGAGCTTCCTCGGCGGAGAAGTGGCGCTGCGTGTAGTCCGCCAGCTTGCGCAGCAACGGACCGGTCACCGTCTGCGCTTTGCCCTGCATCATGGCCGCATGCAGATCGTTTACCATGTCGAACAACTGGGTGTGCTGGGTGTCCATGGCCTGAACACCCACCGAATATTTACTACTCCAAGTCAAAAGCGGCACTAAGCCCTCCAACACGAACCAACTCGTTAGTGGACTCATCGGAGACTTGGCCGAAAAGTTGAGGGGGATCAAAACGATTTTGGAGTACGAAAGGCTAAAAAATGAAAACGGCAGCCGTTCTGGAGATTTTGAACCCTCTCAGAAAGCGGCTGCCGTGCAATTCAATCAACGCTGGAGGATTAGAGCATTTTCCCTTTTGCTATAGACCTCCGTGCCCCATCCATTTCCGCGTTTTATGCGGAAATGGATGGGATATCTGTGAAACTTAGGTCTACACCATTTCGTAAAACGCTCTAGTAAATGCCCAGATCGTTCAAATACTCCCCGTACAAACGATCAAGGCTTCCCATGTGGTCCAGATACGAGTCGCGCAGAAAACCCAGCAGATGATGGGTCTGCGCGCCCTCGCCAAACTGCATTCCCCGCCCGCGCTGCAGAATCTCCGCCAGCAGTTTGTGATGGGCGGCGCGATGTTCTTCAAGCTGCGGATATTTGGCCTGCTCCAGCAGTTGTTCTTCGCTCCCGAAGTGCATGCGCGTGAACTCCACCAGACGGTCAAAGCTCTCCACAATCTGCTCGCGCCCGCGGCCCCGAACCAACGCCAGACGGAGTTCGTTCAGCGTGTCCAACAGAATGCTGTGCTGGTCATCCATGGCGCGAACACCCACGGCACATTCATGATTCCAGGTTAGAAGAGTCACATCAGCCTCCCATGGCGAGCTAACGGACCTATCGGTCTTCCTGTTGAAATTCGTCACATTCCATAAGAGTGATCAAATGACTTCGGTTAGGTCATGTCGTGGAAAAATTATTCGATAAGAACTGCCGGCTCCTGATCCTGGCCCCGCATGGTGAGCACCAGAGCCGCGCCCACAATCAGTGCGCCACCCACCCACGCAAACGGACCCAGCTGTTCGCCCAGCAACTCCACGCCCAGCACCGAGCCCAGCGCTGGCTCAATGTTCAGAAACACGCCCGCGCGCGAAGTCGGCACGTGGTGCAGACCCCAGTTCCACAACAGCGTGGTGGCTGCGGTGCAGAGCACCCCGCTGGCCGCCAGCGCCAGCCACGCCCGCAGGCTCACTGCGGCAAACGGGAACGGCTCCACGGTGGTGTGCAGCAGCGGCGCGCACAGTTGTTCCACCGTCACCACCGCGGACAGCATCAGCGTGCCCGTGAAGAGGGTGGCTGCCGTGACGGCCGGCGCGCTGTGCTTCTGCAGCAGCTTTTTGCTCAGCAGAATCCAGGTGAGCGCCACCACCAGCGAGGCCAGCACCAGTAGATCCCCAGCTAGGGTCGGTTGGCCCTGCGCCGCCGCGCTGCGATGTCCGCCCAGCGTGACCAGAGCCGCCCCAGCGGTGGAGGCCGCCATGATGGTCCAACCCACGCCATCCAGCCGCTCCCCGGCAAACAGCGCGGCCGCCCCCGCCAGCAGCACCGGCATGGCGCCCACCATCAGCGAGGCGTGGCTCACGGTGGTCATGGCCAGACCGTGGAACTGCATCAAAAATTGAATGGGAATGCCAAAGCTGGCGGCTAGCAGCAGATCGCGCAGCTCGCCCGGGCCCAGGCGCATCCGCATTCCGCTCTGCATCAAGCGCACCATCACCACCGGCAGCATGCCCAGGCAGGCAAACAGGAAGCGGTAGAGCACCATGTGCTCCACGCTCATCTCATTCAGCGCCAGACGGCCAAAGTAAAAGCCTGTACCCCAAAGGCTTCCCGCCAGTGCGCAAGCGCCGTAGCCCAGCAGATAATGGGGGGTCGCAGGCGAAACAGCGGCCTGCGTCGGTTGGATTGGTTCGCTTGCCAGCTGGTTTGCCATCGCCTGAGTCGTGTCTCCGCTTCCTTTTCTATTGTCGCCCATGGCAAACGGGGCCGTATCACAGCCGCAACCCGGCCGGATCGGCGAAAATGATGCTGAGATGAACATTGGGTGGGCCGCAGGCCGCAGCAAAATTGGAGTGCGTGGAGCGGCATGGTTTCTGCTGGCGGCGCTGTGTGCCTTGTTCCCGTCCCGGCTGCTGGCCGAGCCCGGCACGCCTGCTGACAAGCCCCGCCCCGTCAAGATCAGGATGCTGCCCGGCGGAATGCCCGCACATCCTGCCCTCAAGCCTTCCATCTCCATCCCGGTTGCGCCGCTCGGCTTCACGGCGCCGGGCGCAATCTATCTGGGCCAGCGCAACAGCCTGGTCTCGCTGGACTTTGTGGATGAGGACCGCCTGTTGTTCACCTTCCGTGTACCCGGCCTGCTCCACCGCGGCGCCAGTGAGGTACACCCGAGCAACGATCAGAGCGAGGTCCGCCAGATTCGCGCCCTGGTGTTGCGCTTGCCAACAGGAAGCATTGACACCGAGTCCATCTGGACCGTGCACGACCGCGCCCGCTACCTGTGGATGCTCAAGGACGGCCACTTTCTGCTCCGCGACGGCGACACCCTCCAGCAGAGCGATGCCACCCTGGAGCTGAAGCCGCAACTCCACCTGCCCGGCCCCGTGCTGTGGCTGGAGCTGGACCCCGAAGAGCGCTTTCTGGTGACCACCTCGCGCGAGCCGGAGAAGCAGACCGCGCCGGTCCACCCCAGCGATGTCCTGGACGAGAGCGCCGCGGCCAGCATTGTGCTGCGCGTGGTGCGCCGTGAATCCAACCAGGTGCTGCTGTTTAGCCGCGTCCACTCGCTCACTCATCTGGCCTTCAACAGCGAGGGCTACGTGGAAGCGCTGCGTGGCCGCGGCATCGTCTGGATGCTCAACCTCAACTACTTTACCGGTGGCAGCCGGGTGCTGGGCCAAATGGAATCCACCTGCATGCCGCGCATCGATTTTCTTTCGCCCAGCCTGATGCTCACCACCGGTTGCGGGCTCAGCGGCGAGCGCAGGCTGGCCGCCATCTCCACCGCCAGCGAGCTGAAGTGGATGGACGAAGCCAACCCCGCCTCCGTCTGGCCGGAGATGGTGCGCTCCGCCAACGGTGCGCGCCTGGCCGAGGAGACGCTGGAGTCCACCCACGTCGTCACCGCCTCCGCTCCGCTCGATGCCGGCGACGTGAAGGGCCAGGCCGTGCGCGTGCTCGATGCCGCGACCGGCGAGTTGTTGCTCGAAACCCCGGCCTCTCCCGTCTATGACGCGGGCGGCAACGTGGCCCTCTCACCCAGCGGCCGCCGCCTGGCGGTGCTCAACAACGGAGCCCTGGAAATCTTCGATCTTCCCGCGCCTCAGGCGTCCCCCGCCTTGGTACAGAACCCGCAATGACAACCCGCCCGCAGCTAAACCTGTGTAAACTGGGCGATGGGAGAGATTACGTGGACTCGGCACTCATCCACCTGACGGCCGCCGCGGCAACACATCGCGGCCGAAAGCGGCCTACCAACGAAGATGCCTTTGGCTTCTCGGTGGAGCATGGCGTCTATGTTGTTTGCGACGGGATGGGCGGCGCGGCTGCTGGTGAGATTGCCAGCTCTTTGGCCGTGGATGAGATGATCCGGCTGATGAGCAACCGCACCACCCAGGCGGTGGACGATGCCGCGCTGGACGCGATCCGTTTTGCCAACACCTCCATCCACAGCCGCTCGCAGCGCAGCCACAAACTCAGCGGCATGGGCACCACCCTGGTGGCCCTGGTGGCCGACGAGCACCATCTGTGGGTGATGAACGTGGGCGACAGCCGTTGCTACCGGCTCCGCAAGGGACAGTTGGAGCAGATCACCCTGGACCACTCCCTGGTGGAAGAACAGGTGCGCATGGGCAACATGACTCCGGAGGAAGCTCTCCGTTCCCCGCTGCGCAACGTGATTACCCGCGCTCTGGGAACCCAGACGGAGGTTACGGCCGACGTTTTTGAGATGCAGCCGGAAGCGGGCGACCTCTTCCTGCTCTGTTCCGACGGGCTCACCCGCGAGCTAAGCGACTCGAAGCTGGCGGAGATCCTGATGCTCGACGAGCCGCTCGACCAGTTGAGCGGAACCCTTGTGGCCGCGGCCAACAAGGCCGGCGGGCATGACAACATTACCTGCATTGTGGTGCGCGCGCAGGCCTGAGGCGCGCCTCTCCGGGATATCTTCGATGACCAGCAAGAACGCGCTCCCGCGGATGTCGGCCGCCTTCCAGATTGCGGCTCGGGGGGCGCGCCTCCGGCGTTTTGCCCGTCATTTCAGCATTGCACTGGGAGCGCTGCTAGTGATCTCGCTGCTGGCCGCGGGGTGTGGGCTGCTGTGGCTGCGCTCGGTGGCGCAGGCCAGTTTGCCCGTGCTCGATGGCAGTGTGCAGGCACCGGGCCTCTCCGCGCCGGTCACCGTGGCGCGCGACGCCCACGGCGTTCCACACATCCAGGCCTCCAGCGAACAGGACCTCTTCTTGGCGCAAGGCTACGTCACCGCCCAGGACCGCCTGTGGCAGATGGACGCGCTGCGCCGCAATGCGGATGGTGAGCTGGCCGCGATCCTAGGCCCCTCCATGGTGGAGCACGACAAGGCCCAGCGCATTCTCCAGTTCAAGGCCGTGGCGGAGCGCCTTTACCTGAGCCAGCCAGCGGCGGAAAAGGCGCGTTTGGACGCTTACGCGCGCGGCGTAAATGCCTTCATTCAAGCGCACGGCAATGCTCTGCCGCCGGAGTTCCGCTTGCTCGGCTATCAGCCCGCGCCCTGGACCGGAGCGGACTCGCTGGCCGTGGGGCTGCTGGTGGTGCAGATGCTGGACACCCACTGGGAGGCCAAGCTGGCCCATCTGCATGTGGCCGAGAGGCTCAAGGACGACCGGCTGTTGCAGGATCTTTACCCGCTCGGTTCCTGGCGCGACCGGCCTCCCACGGGCGAGCTGCATCCGCACGGGACGCTGCCTCCGCCGCGCATCGTCCGCGACAGTGACGACGATGACAGCGACGACGACGAGCCCAACGACGTGCGCGCTCTGCCTCCCGGGCTGCCCGTTCAGGACCTTGCGGTTCTGGATCTGCCCGCCCTGCGTGCTGCCATCGGCCTGCCCACCTGCGAGGGCTGCCAGCCCGGCTCCAACAACTGGGTGGTGAGCGGCGCACACACCGCCAGCGGCCGCCCGCTGCTGGCCAACGACATGCACCTGGGCCTGATGGCCCCCAACATCTGGTACATGGCCGACCTCCAGGCTCCCGGTTACCACGCCGCCGGCGTCACCCTGCCCGGCATGCCCTTTGTCATCCAGGGCCACAACGAGCACATTGCCTGGGGCATTACCGCGCTCATGGGCGACGTGCAGGACCTCTACGAAGAAAAGCTCGACGGCAAGGGCAACTTCGAGCGCAACGACAAGAGCTGGGCTCCGTTGCGTGTGGACCACCAGACGATCAAGGTGCGTGGCGGCCACGACGTTGCACTGGACGTGCAGCTCACCGACCACGGCCCGCTGCTGAATCCGATCCTGCCCAAGGGCGAAAAGGCCTACGCGCTGAAGTGGACGCTCTTCGACGAGCACCTGAGCTCGATGCCCATCTATCGCGTGAATACGGCCGCCAACTGGACCGAGTTTTCCGCCGCTCTGGCCGACTGGGCCTGGCCCACGCTCAACATCGTCTACGCCGACGACGCCGGCCACATCGGCTACCATGCGGTGGGCAGGATACCGATTCACTTCCCAGGAACAGTGTCCATCCCCTATCCACATATCACGCAGAACTTGAGATATGAATGGGGCGACATGCTGGCCAACGCGTCCGGTCACGGCTCCTCATGGGTCACGTACATCCCGTTCACGGAGATGCCCAACGCCTTCGATCCGCCCTCGGGATTTCTGGCCACGGCCAATGCGCGCGTCACCAGCGAGAAGTCCAAATACGCCATCTCCAGCGAGTGGATAGACCCCTACCGCGTGGAGCGCATCTACAAAATGCTGGAAGGCCGCGACGGCCTCACGCCGCAAGACATGCTCGCCGCGCAGACCGATGTCTACAGCGAGGTGGATCAGGAGCTGGGCCAGCGCTTTGCCTACGCCCTTGAACACACGCCGGGCGCGGACGCGCGCCTGAAGCAGGCCGCCAAACTCCTGCACGACTGGGATGGGCGGCTCACCACCGACTCCGCTGCCGCCTCCATCGTGACCCAGACCCGTCGCGCCCTCTGGCCCATGATTCTTCAGCCCAAACTCGGCAAGAGTTGGACGGAGTACGAGTGGGGCGAGAAGAACTTTGCCGAGGAAGAGATGGTGATGCACGCCCGCGCAGCCTGGCTCCCCAAGGTCTACAAGAATTGGGACGAGCTGCTGACCGCGGCCGTGCGCAAGGCGCTGGCTGACAACAAAGCTCCGGCCGACCTTAGCCAGTGGAGCTACGGAAGCTGGCACGTGGTGGACATCGAGCATCCGCTGGGCCGCTTTCTGCCGTTTGCCGGACGCAGGGCAGGCACGGGCGAACTGCCGCTAGAGGGCGACACCACCACCGTCAAGCAGGTGGGCCGCGCCTTTGGCCCCTCACAGCGCTTCACCATGGATTGGAGCAACGTGGACGGCTCCACGCAGAACATCGTGCTCGGCGAGAGCGGCAACCCCATGAGCCCCTACTATCGCGACCAATGGAATGCTTGGTACACCGGCACAACCTTTGCGCTGCCCTTCACTGGCCAGGCCGTAGCCGCCCAAACCCTCCACACGCTGCGGCTGAAGCCGTAAAAGCAGGGACTAGGGACTAGATCATTTTTTCTTTTGGTATAGACTTCCGTGCCCCATCCATTTCCGCGTTCTTTGCGGAAATGGGTGGGATACCGAAGAAAATCAGGTCTACACCATTCCACAAAATGCTCTAGGGAATAGGAACTGGAAACCAGGGATCAGGGATCAGGGGACTGGGAACTCGGGACTGGGAACTCGGGACTGGGAACTCGGAACTGGGGACTGGAGAAGAGTGCCTTGAGCCTGAAGCACCCAATACCGCAAGTGCCCCGAAGGGGCACTGTGCCAATAGCCCAGCACGGAGCCGCAGCGACGTGCTGGGTACTGAGCAGATACAGATCTGAGCGCCCTGTAGGGGCGCTGTGCAATCCGTTCACCGTACGGAATGAATGGCCGCGCAACGCATCCACTACATGCAATGCCACAAGCACCAAAAACTACAAAAACTTCTCGTAGCACCGGAAGCGCAGCCCCGGCCTGCGGCGCAGGCTGATCTCGCCCGCAAACACGTAGCCCAACTTGTCCAATAGCTTTTGCACGGCCAGATTCTTCGTGTTCGTATCCAGCCGCAGCCGCGGAATCCCCCGCTCGCGCGCCACCTGCTCCGCCTGTTGCATCAAGGCCAGCGCAATGCCTTGTCCGCGCGCCGCCGGGTCCACTGCAAGCCGATGCACCACAATCGCCGGCTCGCTCAAGTCCCAGCCCACATCGGCGTACTCAGGTGACTGATCGCCGCAGATGGCGGCTACGCCCACCACCTGCCCGTTCACTTCCGCCACCCACAAATCCTTCTGCGTAACATCGGCGGCAAAGGCGGCCCGGTCCGGGTAATCCTCGCCCCACTGCTGGTTGCCGGTGGCCTGCATCAGCGGCACAACCAACCGCACCACGCCTACGATCTCATCGAGGTCTGCGCCTGTGGCCAGTCGTATCCGCATTCTTTCTACCTCACAGCCAGGCACTGTGCCTCAAGAAGATGCTTGGGGGCCCCAGGTCCGGGGTCCCCAAGGACAGGTCTTCGTCCGTGGGGTGGAGGCATCGATTTTGAGACCTGGGAAGCCGAGATGCCAAAGTGCAAATTCAAGCGGTCAATCATGAAGACGCCGTGCTTACCGCGTCTTCCACTTGTTGCCCAGCATCGACAGCTTGTCCTGCATGCTCAGCTCCGGCTTGGGTGCCACCGCCGGACGCATTGGGCCACGGCCCGCCGGTGCCATCAGCGCCTTCATGGAAAGCGCAATGCGCTTGGCCTTCAGGTCCACCGTCATCACCTTCACCTTCACAATCTGGCCAGCCTTCACCGCCTCCGCCGGATCCTTGATGAACTTGTTGGAGATCTCGCTGATGTGCACCAATCCATCCTGATGCACGCCGATGTCGACAAAGGCTCCGAACTTGGTCACGTTTGTGACCACGCCCTCCAGCACCATACCCACCTCAACATCCGCAATCTCGTTCACGCCATCCTTGAAGCTGGGCGCAACAAACGTATCGCGCGGATCGCGGCCCGGCTTGCGCAGCTCGGCCATGATGTCGGCGAAGGTGTAAGTGCCCGCAGCAACCTTGGAGCGGTCGATCTTTTCGAGTAGCTCGGGCTGCTTGATGATGTCGGCAATCGTGGCGCTGGCCAACTGCGCTATCTGCTCCACCACGGCATACGACTCAGGGTGAACCGCGGTCGAGTCCAGCGGATTATCGCCATTGCGAATGCGCAAGAATCCAGCCGCCTGCTCAAAGCTCTTCGGCCCAATGCCGGGCACTTCCAGCACCTGCTGACGCGAGCGGAAGGCGCCCTTCTCATTGCGATAGTTCACAATGTTGATGGCCGTACGCTCGCTGATGCCGGCCACGTAGCGCAGCAGCGTCCACGAGCTGGTGTTGAGGTCAACGCCCACCTTGTTCACGCAGCTTTCAATGGTCACATTCAGTGAATCCTGCAACTGGCGCTGGTCCACATCGTGTTGATATTGGCCTACGCCAATCGACTTCGGATCGACCTTGACCAACTCCGACAGCGGGTCTTGCAAACGGCGCGCAATGGAGATGGCTCCGCGTACTGTGAGGTCCAGGTCAGGGAACTCCTGGCGCGCAATGTCGGAGGCGGAATACACGCTGGCTCCAGCCTCGCTCACCATCACCGAGAAGATGGAATCGATCTTGTAGTCGCGCAAGAACTCGCGCACAAATGCGTCGGTCTCGCGCGATGCCGTGCCGTTGCCAATGGCAATGGCGCGCACATTGTGGCGGCTCAGCAGGGCGGCCATCTTGGGTGCCGACTCCGCGTTGCCGTGCTTGGAGGTGTGCAGATAGAACACGTCGTGCGCCAGCATCTTGCCGGTCGCATCCACCACCGCAACTTTGCAGCCGGTGCGCAGGCCCGGATCAATGCCCAGCACGGAGATGGGCCCAGCGGGCGGCGCCAGCAGCAGATTGTAAAGGTTGTCGCGGAACACCTGAATGGCATCCAAATCCGAGCGGCGCTTGAGCTCCACGCGAATCTCGCCTTGAATGGAAGAATTCAACAACCGCTTCCAGGCGTCTTCAATCGCCAGGTTCAACTGCGGCGTCCAGTCGCCGGTATCGCGCAAAATGCGATGGCGCAGAATGCCCAGGGCGCGCTCGTTTTCCACTTCAATCAGGAAGTAGAGAACGTCCTCGCTCTCACCGCGGCGGATGGCCAACATGCGGTGCGAGGGAATGGTCTTCACCGGCTCTGAGTATTCGTAGTACATCTTGAACTTGTCTTGCTCGTCAACGGCGTCGGTGACCTTCCTGCTTACGACCACGCCCTCATTGAACACCAGAGCACGAAGCGCCTTGCGCAGGTCGGCATCTTCGCTGATCCACTCGGCCACAATGTGGCGCGCGCCTTCCAGGGCCTCGTCCACATTGGCCACGCCCAGCTCGACGTTGACAAACGTGGGCGCAAAGGCCTCGAGCGGCTGCTCCGTGTTTGTCTGTGCCCACAGATACTGCGCCAGCGGCTCCAAACCCTTCTCGCGCGCAATGGTGGCCTTGGTGCGGCGCTTGGGCTTGTAAGGCAGATAAAGATCTTCCAGCTCGCTCTTGTCGAGCGTGGCTTCGATGCGGGCCTTCAGCTCATCGGTCAGCTTGCCCTGTTCGGCAATCGAGGCAAGAATCGTCTCGCGCCGATCTTCCAGATCGCGGAAGTAGTTCAGCTTTTCTTCAATGTCGCGGATCTGCACTTCATCAAGGTTGCCGGTGGCCTCCTTGCGGTAGCGGGCGATAAACGGAACCGTACCGCCGTCGTCCAGCAACTCAATCACGGACACCATGCCGCGCATCGGGACGCTGAGGGTTTGGGCAACATGCAACAGGATTTCGGGGCGGAGAGATTTGGCTTCTTTCATGTGAGTTCTTGCTTATCGTACATGCGCGGGCCGGGGTTGTGCAGCTCCCGGAATGTGCAAAAAAGAGGCCTGAATGCTCGCGCATTCAGGCCAAAGGTGTTCGAGGAGGAACATAGATTGGAACTTAGCCGATTTCCACCTTCAGCGTGATGCCAATCGGCGAAATCTTCTCTGTGGGCATCTGCACCTTCAGTGCGCCAGACTCCTGCGTCCACTTGACAGAACCCTTTGCGCCCAGGATAGAAACATTCTGGATGCGGCCGGGCTGCTGCTGGCTGTCAGCGCCCAGTGCTTTAACCACGGCTTCCCGTTCCGGCAGGCCCTGCACAAAGGCGTAAACGGTGCTGCCCTTGGTGGTGAAGCGCACATCTTCCGCGGTAAAGTCGCCGCGCTTGTCTTCGTTGAAGTTGCCAGCCTTGATCTCCGTCTTGGTCGATGGCCCTTCGCCATAGATCTTCCACGGACGCGAGCTGTAGATGCCCTCGCTGTTCGTGTCCATCCACTTCGTGATGCCGTCCAACACTTCCAGCTCCTGGCAGTCGAGCTGGCCGGAGTTGGGCAGCGGGAAGTTCAACAGCAGGTTGCCGTTCTTGCTCACAATGTCGGTGAGCAGATCGATCACCTTCTTGGCGGTCTTGTACTTCTGTCCGCGCTTGTAGTGCCACTGCCCAATGCAGGTGTCGGTCTGCCACGGGTTGGCCGCAATCGCATCGGACACACCGCGCTCATGATCCAGCAAACAGGTGCCAATGGCGCAATCGCTGTCGGTCTTGCTGTTGTAGATGGCTTCCACATTGCCGCCATGCGCCTGCGCGCTCACGTTGTAGAGATGCGCCACCATCTTCATGCCGTAGTCTTCAAACGGAAGATGCCCATCGGTGTAGAGCAGGTCGGGTTGATACTTGTCGATCAGATCCGTCATGCGGTCCAGATAGTGTTTCTTCCACGACTCGGGAATGTCATCGTCGTTCCACTCCAGCTTGGCGGCCAAACGCGCGCAATCGCGGTCGTGATAAAGGTCGGCAAACTTGGGGTCCGCGCCATCATAAGGAATGCCCGCGTACATGCCGGTCTTGTCAGCCCCGTGGCTCACGGCCCACCACTTGTAGCTGATCCACAGATGCTCGCTCACGCCAAAACGCAGGCCAGCCTTGGTGGCCGCATCGCGCCACGTGCCCACAATGTCCCGCTTCGGACCCATCTGCACGGAGTTCCACTTGTTGTACTTCGAATTCCACAAATCGAAGTTGTCATGATGCACGCCCATCGACACAAAATACTTTGCGCCCGCCTTCTTGTAGAGCCCCATCAAGTGCTCAGGGTCCCACTTGGCGGCCTTCCAGTCGCCCACTATATCTTTGTAGCCGACCTTGCTCGGATGACCATAGATCTGCGCGTGGTAGTTATACTGATCGCTGCCCTGCATGTACATGTTGCGCGCGTACCAGTCGCCCGCTTCCACTGCCGACTGCGGTCCCCAATGCGACCAGATGCCGAACTTGGCATCGCGAAACCAGTCGGGAATCTTGTAGCCTTCGAGCGATTTGCGCGTGCCTTCAAAAGCGGGGTTGGCCGCTGCGGCCATGGCCAGCGGTGTGCCGGCGAATGCAAGGGCGGATGCGGCTCCGCCCACGGTCTTCATCATCTGACGGCGATCGATCTTCGTCTGAAACGGGTTCATTTCCAAGGCTCCTCGTGAGTTGGATGGTTGGCGGTGTGTGCGGGCAACTGTCTTGTGCCGTTGTCTCGCGCAGGTTGTGGTCAAGTTAATACTGCTGTGGCTGCATGATTACGTCATCGAAGGCACGAACCCTGGGTGCCCCAGGTCTCGATTCTGAGACCTGGGAAAGTACGGATCTGGTCAGGCACGGCGCTACTACTTCGTCTTCTTCTCCGCTGCGGCCATTGCTGTACGCAGGCGTTTTTCCGCGGCTGCTGTCCAGTAGCCGCAGTCCAACTCAAAGAACACAGAGGTGTAGGGAATGGTCATGTTGGTCTTCAAGATCAGCACGCGAAACACCGCGGCCGACTGATCCAGCTTGGCGATGATCTCGTCGTGAGGCAAGGTCTTCATCGCCGCGCCCAACTCTGCCGTCAGCTTGCTGCGATAGCTGCCAATGCCCTTGGCATCTTTCTCCGCAACAAAGCTGAGCTCCGTGTCCACATACACATTGGCGCGAATATGCTTCTGCGCGCTGATGGCAGCCAACACCTTCTTCACGGCATCAAGCTGGCCGCAGTCAATCACTGCGGTATCGATGCCGGGGTTGGATTGCGAGGGATAGGCAGCATCGGCAACCACAATCCAGTTGCGATGTCCGAACTGGGGCAGCAACTCCTTCAGTTGCTCTTCCCAGTTCTCGTCTTCATGTTCGTCCTGGCAGCAATGTCCTGACATTTTTTCTTGCCTTTCTCCTACTTGAGTTCTTCGTCCTGGCAAACGGCCACTTTGCCGCACTTGCCGCTGGCCATCAGCGCATACGCCTGATCGGCCTTGTCCAATGCAAAGCGATGGGTGATAATCTCCGCCGGGTGCAGGTTCCAGCGCACCAACCGTTCCACCAACTCCTCCATCAGCCACGTGCTCGTCACCCACGATCCATACAACGTCTTCTGGTCGTGAATCATGTCGGGCGAGGGGTTCAGCTCCACCTTGCCGCCTTCGCCCAGGAAGACAATCTTGCCCCACTTGCGCGTGGCGCGCACCGCAACCGCGCGGGCCGCGGCGTTGGCCGAACAATCCACCGCGCGCTCCACACCCATGCCGCCCGTCAGGGCCTTTACTTCGGCCACATTGTCAGGACCAGAGAACAGAACCTCATCGCACAGGCCAAGGTCTTTGGCAATCTGCATGCGCTCCGCCACTACGTCAATGCCAATGATCTTCTGCGCGCCCAGCTTGCGGCAGAGCGCTCCCGTGGCCAAGCCCACTGGACCAAGCCCGGTGATGAGCACCGCGTGGTTGCCATCGATGCCAATCTTTTGCAACCCCTCGTACACCGTGCCAAAGCCGCAAGCCACCTGCGCGCCGTCGGCATAACTCAACGCATCGGGCAACGCAATCAGGTCCTTCTCTTCGGCAATCATGAACTCCGCCATGCCGCCATCGCGCTGCCATCCGTAGGCCCGGCGATACTTCTCGCTGGTGCAGCTGATCATGTAACCGCGACGGCAATCGTTGCACACACCGCATCCGGAGATGTGGTACACAATCACCCGATCGCCCTCCACAAAGCGGCGGCAACCGGGCCCCGCGGCCACAATCTGTCCGCAGGGCTCATGGCCGGCAATCACGCCCTGATAGCCCTCCGGCCCCTTGCCCAGATGCTCGTGATAAATGCAGCGAATATCAGAGCCGCAGATGGTGGAGGCTTTCACGCGCAAGAGCACTTCGCCGTGTCCCGGCGTGGGCACTGCAACTTTGCGCATTTCAACCGTGGAGTCGCCCGGCAGATACGCCGCTAGCATCGTCTCACTCATTTTCTTCTCCTATGACTCGGTGCGCATCGCGCACGATGTTTCGAATTCTTTTGTCTTCCATCCCGGGTCCCCCAACGCGAGGTCCCCGGGGCACCCAGCCGATCAGATTTTTCTTCCGTCTGCTGACAGTATGGGGCCAGCTGTTCCAAGCCCGAGCTCGAAGCTGACAGCTAATAGCTGAAAGCTGCCTTCAGGCCGGCGTAATCTCTCCGTCCACATCCCACAGCGCTTCCCAAGTTTGATCTGCCTTCCACAAAAACACCTGCCCCTTGATCAGCCGGCAGTTCTTGTCGATGGCCGCAATAGCCTTCATCTCTTCGTCCGTCAGCGGATCGTCCACCACCGCGGCCAGGTTGTCGCGATAGTGATTCACGGAGAAAGGAATGGGCGTTTGCCCGCGCTGCACCGCCCACTTCAGACAGATAGCCGATGGATGCGCGTTGTGCTTTGCAGCAAGGTCCAGAATGACAGGATCGGTGAGCGGGTCAGTGTCTTCCGGCGTGCGGTCGCGTTCCGGCCTTCCCGGCGAGCCAAGCGGGCAGTAGCCAATCGGAGCCATACCGTTCGCTACCACATAGTCAAACAGCTGCGGCTGTTGGAAGTGCGGATGCAACTCCATCTCGTTCACCGCCGGCTGGATGCGGGCATCGCGCAACACCAGCTTCAGCTTGGGTACGGTCATGTTCGACGTTCCAATATGCCGCACCAGTCCCATCTCCACCAGCGCTTCCATCTTGCGCCAGGTCTTCATGTAGTTCTCGTGGATGTAAGGCTTGGCGGCGGCGGAGCGCGAGGTCACATCGCAGCCCGAGGGATGGAAGTTGGGAAACGGCCAGTGCACCAGATAAAGGTCAAGATAGTCGAGCCGCAGATCGGCCAGCGACTTTTTGCAGCTGGCAATCACGTCCTCTTCGCTGTGCTTGTCGTTCCACAGCTTGGAGGTGATCCACAGCTCCTCGCGGCGGATGCCGGAGGCAAGAATGGCCTGAAAGGCCGCGCCAATCTCGGCTTCGTTGCCGTAGACCGAGGCGCAATCAAAGTGGCGATAGCCGAGGGCGGCGGCGCCCTCGACGGCGGCGGCAATCTGTGCCGGGGTCACGTGGTCTGATCCAAAAGTGCCCAGGCCAACGGCGGGCATTTTGGCCCCACTGGCCAGAGTGCGTTGCGGAATCAAGGCGGGATCAATGCATGCGGACGGCGAACTCATGGCGACTCCCCAGGTAAAAGTTATCGATAACTGGAACCAGCGCAGAATATCGCCTTGCGCTGCGTCTGTCAATGGAGGTAGGTACAGGCATTGAAAATAGAAGAGAAACGCTCACCCCGGCCCGGAAAGAAAACAGTTAACGTTTAAGCCTTGGAAGCGGTACTATCGATGTAGGGCGGCGATCCTGCTGGTTCTGAAACTCCGTCCTCACTCCTACATTCATGAACGATTCCAAGTTTGGCAACCCCACGTCTTCGGCTCCGCATCGCGCCACACCCGTGCGCATGAAAGACATTGCGCGCGACATGGGCCTCTCCACCGTCACCATCTCCAAGGTGCTGCGCGGCCATCCCGACATTGGCGACGACACCCGCAAGCGCGTGCTGAAGCGGATGAAGGAGCTAAACTACCAGCCCAATCTGGCCGCGCGCGCGCTCATCACCGGCCGCACCTACACCATCGGGTTGGTGGTGCCGGATCTGCTCCATCCCTTCTTTGCGCAGGTGGCCAAGGCGCTTTCCGCCGGCATCCGCGGCCATGGCTACGGCTTGCTCATCACCAGCTCGGAAGAAGATCCGCAGTTGGAACGGCAGGAGATTGAGCAACTGCTGGCCCGTCGCGTGGATGTGATGCTGATCGCCAGCGCGCAGTGGACTGTCGAAAGCTTTCGCCGTGTGGAACAGGCGGGCATTCCCTACGTGCTGATTGATCGCCACTTCCCAGGCCTGGCCGCCAACTTTGTCGGTGTGGACGATCCGGCCGTTGGTTACTTGGCCGCCTTCCACCTCATCGAGCAGGGCTGTACGCGCATCGCCCACATCCGCGGCCCTGAGACTTCCACCGCCATGGGCCGTCTGGAAGGCTACCGGCGCGCGCTCTCCGAACACGCCATGGCCCAGCGCCCGGAGCACGTTGTCTCCATCGGCGCATCCGGCGACGACCGCGGCGAGCCCGGCGGCTACGAGGCCGCCCGCAAGCTCCTCGCCACCACGCCCCGGCCCGACGGCATCTTCTGCTTCAACGATCCTGTAGCCCTGGGCGCCATGCGCGCCATTCTGGAAGCCGGACTGCGCATCCCGGAAGACATTGCCGTGGTGGGTTGCGGCAACCTGTCGTACTCTGACTTCCTTCGCGTCCCGCTCACCTCTGTCGATCAGTTCAGCGCGGAGATCGGCCGTCTGGCTGCGGAACTGGCGCTTGAGTTGGTGGGCGCCACCGAGCCCCAGCGCCCCCGCATGGAGCAGGTGCAGCCGCGCCTGGTGGTCCGCGCCAGCAGCCTGCGCAAGAAGAAGCGCGCTGCCAAAGAAAGCCAAAAGTAGCGCCGACCTCTCCCGCAGAAGTTCGATCAAGCGGCCCATCCGGCACCACCTCCGCCTCAGCACGCCCCGCCGCGCAGCGGCGATTGGCCGCACCGCAGGTGCCCGCAGGTGCTGGTGAGGTAGACTGTGACAGGTCCGCAGCCCCGTGGTTTGCGGGCGTTATGCGCAGCGCCCCTGCTCGGGCCGCGCATCCAGAGGATGCACCATGAACGAAACCGAATCCCGCTCGCTGCCGGAAAATGCCTATCTCCCGTTGGCTCCCGGCCAAACCTACCAACCCATCATTCCCGCCTCCGCCCCCGAGCCGGAACTTACCCTGCGCGCCATCTTCTGGGGCGTGGTCTTCTGCGTTCTCTTCTCCATTGCCTCGGCGTACTCCGGACTCAAGGTCGGCCAGGGCATGGAGGCGGCCATCCCCATCTCCATCCTCGCCATCGGCCTGGCGCGCGTCTTCCGGCGCCGCTCGTCGCTGCTGGAGAACATCGTCATCACCGGCATTGGCGCGGCTTCCGGCAGCGTGGCGGCGGGCGCCATCTTCACCTTGCCCGCGCTCTACATCCTCAATCTGAATCCCCATCCGTTGCAGACCATCTTCATCTGCCTGGCGGGCGGCGTGCTCGGTGTGCTCTTCGTACTTCCCCTGCGCCGCTACTTTGTGCGCGAGATGCACGGCCATCTCCCTTTCCCGGAAGCCACCGCCATCACCGAAGTGCTGGTCACCGGCGAAAAGGGAGGCTCGCAGGCCAAGCTGCTGATCCAGGCCACGGCTATCGCCACCGTCTATGACTTCTTCACCACCACCTTCCACACCTGGAAGGAATATCTTAACTTTCAGTTCATTCCGGTGATGCGCTCGCTGGCTGACCGCGGACGCATGGTCTTCAACTTCGATGCGGTGGGCTTCATCCTCGGCCTGGGGTATGTGATGGGCCTGCGCAGCGCGCTCATGTTCTGCGCCGGCGGCATCCTCACCAACTTCGTGTTGGTGCCGCTGGTGTGGTTCATCGGCAGCCACTTGAATACGCCGGTCTATCCCGGCACCGTCCCCATTGCCGCCATGGACGCGCTGGCCATCTATCGCAACTACGTGCGCTTTATCGGCGTGGGCGCCATTGCCACGGCCGGAATCTTCGGCGTACTCAAGAGCCTGCGCGTGATCGTGGGTTCCTTCTCCATCGCCTTCAAGGCCTTTGGGCACGGGGAGGCCGCGCATACCGAGCGCACCGATCGCGACATCTCCATCGTGGCCATCGTGCTCGGCGTGGTCATCAGCGCGCTGGCCGTCGGCCTCTTCTTTGGCAGCCTGCAGCCCACCTGGGCCGCGCTCCTTGCGGGAGTGGTGCTGGTGCTGCTCTTCTCCTTCTTCTTCACCTCGGTTGCGGCCAACGCCATTGCCACCACCGCCAACAATCCCGCCAGTGGCATGACCATGCTCACCGTCATCGTCAGCTCGATTGTGCTGCTCAACTTCGGCATCAGCGGCACCACGGGCATGTTCTTTGTCATGGCCATCGCCGGCATGGTCTGCACCGCTCTCTGCGTCAGCGGCCAGTTCATTACGGATCTCAAGGCCGGTTACTGGCTGGGCTCCACCCCTGCCGCGCAGGAGAAGGTCAAGTTTCTCGGCGTCGCGGTCTCCGCCATCGCCTCCGGCCTCACCATCATCCTGCTTGCCCACACCTTCCAGTTCGGTGAGGCGGCTCCGGGCGATCTGCGCCAGGTGCTGGCCGCTCCGCAGGCCTCCATCATGAAGGCTCTGGTGGTGGGCTTCATGAGCCACCAGCCGGTGGCCTATCTCCTCTTCGGCGTCGGCGCCGCGGTGGCCGTTGTCATGGAGATGCTGGGCAAGTCCTCGCTCGTATTCGCGCTGGGCATGTACCTGCCTTTGGGGCTCACCTCGCCCATTCTGGCCGGCGGATTCCTCTCCCACCTGGTCAACAAGCGGTCTGAAAAATACGATGCCGAAACCGGCAAGTCCATCCGCGAACGGGGCGTGATTCTGGCCTCCGGCCTGATGGCGGGCGGCGCGCTGGGCGGCGTGTTGGGCGCTTCGCTGCGCATGTTCTCCTTCTACAGCGAGGACGGCGTTCGCACCCCCTTCTACGCCAATGAAATGGTCTCGCAGCTGGTCTCTCTGGTGCTCTTCCTCGGCCTCTGCCTCTACGTCTGGTTCTTTGCCCAGAAGAAGGAACAAGCATCCTGAAGAGCTTCGGGTGCCCCACCCTTGCCGCGTTCTTGTTTTTGCGGCCAGGGTGGGAGGTAACGCAACGACAATACCAATGCCAACCCGCGAACAGCGCCGCAGGCGTGCTAATTCGCTGACTCGCTGATCAAACAAAGAAGGTGATCGAATGGATCTTCTCACTCAACTGACCGCCGATGCCGTGCTCGGCATCGATACGTTGTGGGGCGGCGATGTGATGTGCGCCTCCGGTACCGGCCGCTTCATTGCCGACTCCTGGTTCTCGGACGAGCCTCTTCCCTTGGCCTACACCGATGCCACCGCCGAACGGGTCCGGCAGACCGGCGGCGTAGGCGCAAAACAGCCTGACCTCGCAGGCATTGAAGCTTATCTCAAAGCTGTTAATCTGCCTGCTGCTTTTCGCGAACTCAAGAGCGAAGCCGCCAAGATCGGCGGCCTGCGCGGCGCTTATATAGCTGGTCTGGCCGACAGCATGGAAGTCATGTTCGACCTGGCCATGGAGACCATCGGCAAGGGCGATCCGGTGCCCTACCAGCGCTCGGTCATTGCCTCCACCGGCCTTGATCCCGAACCCTCCGACCCCACCGCCAAGCGCGCCCGCGTGGAGGAGTTGCTGGCCAAAGCCGGTTACAAGCCGGAGGCCGGTCTGCTGTACGCGGTCGATGCCTGGCGCGAGGATCGCTACATTCCCATGGCTTCGGTCAAGGGCCTGGGAGCCGCCGTGATCGCCCACTTCGATCGGCTCAGCCAACAGAATCTCCTGCCCTATCTCCCCATGGAGTTCAATAATATACCCCGCGCCAACATCGGCTTCATGCCCATCAAGGACGCATGGTTCTCGGGCTCCATGAACTACCTGGGCCGCGCCCGCAAGGCCGATGGCACGCCCGAGTACGAAGCAACCTATGAGATCAACGCCTCGCTCTCCATCTCTTATCCGGAGTTTGAGCAGTTAGTAAGTCACGAAGTGGTTCCGGGCCATGTAACCACCTTTGCCTACCTGCAGAATCTCTACGTCCGCAAGGCGGCCTGCTTCGAGGCCTCGGTGCTCACCATGAACACCCGCGCCGCCACGCTCTTTGAAGGCATTGCCAACAACGCCATTCTGATCGCCCACGGGGTCACGGAAGTGGAGCAGTTGCCCGATGAGGATCTGCAGATCGGCGTGCTGCTGGCGCTCTTGCAGGACGATGCCAAGAACCAGTCCTCGTACATGACCTGGGGTGAACTCCGCCCCCAGCCGGAGATTGCAAGCGCCCTGCGCAACGACTTCCTGGTCAGCCTGGAACGCGCCAACAAACTCAGTGGCGCATGGGGCCGGCATCCGCTGCTGGGCCGCATGTACCTGCCTGCCTATCGCCGCGGCACCGACAAGGTGGCCGAACTCCGCCGCCAGCACGCGCCAGAAAAAATCCTGCCCGCGCTCTACGGCGTTGGCGGCATCGTCGACATCGTGACGATCGATGAGCTGCTGTAATGGGCTTTGTAGCTAACGAGAAGGGCAGACAGATCGAGTTGTCCGCCGGGTGCCCCATCCATTCGCGCTCTTTGCGAATGGGTGGGATCGCACAAACCTTACGCTGCCGACTCGCGTTCTGCGGCCGCGAATCTTTTCCTCGACTTCTGGCGCGTGCTGGCGGCGAATCTCGCTCCATTTCGTTGTCATTTCTCGATGTCCTGCTTACTCCGCCAACGGCGGCAGCTCCACCAGCTCCACGCCGGCTTCGGCAAACTGGCTTGTGGAGAGCACCGGCTTGCCCCACTTCTCGTGGTCGCTGGGCGTGTACACAATGCGGCTGATGCCGGACTGCACAATCACCGCCGCGCACTGCGGGCAGGGCATGTAGGGCGTTACATAGATGGTGCAGCCGCGCACATCTTGACGTGCCGATAGAATCGCATTGATCTCCGCATGAAGAATCATGGGGTATTTGAGCTCGCGATTCGTCAGCCGCTCCTCGCTGTCCACCACGCCTTGCGGAAAGCCGTTGAAGCCCACCGAGACCACGAACTTGCCGCGCGTAATCACCGCGCCCACCTTGGAGCTGGGGTCCTTGCTCCAGCTGGCTACCAGCTGGGCCATCTCCATGAACCTGCGATCCCACTTCTCGGTCGTCGTCATCGCTGTCTCCTCCTTGGCTGCATTCAGCATATCAATCCGACTCGGCATTGCATGGCGGCATTGCATGCAGCCGCCGCGCTTCTTCCCCAGGGAGGCCGACGCCAGAGCATTTTCCCTTTTGCTATAAACCTCCGTGCCCCATCCATTTCTGCGTTCTTTGCGGAAATGGGTGGGATACCGAAGAGAATCAGTTCTACACCATTCCACAAAATGCTCTAAAAGAAAAGGGGAACCACCTGCCGCAATCGAGCCGCGGCAGATGATTCCCAACGATAACCGTTCACAGGAGGTAATTCGTTTACAACTTCACGCCGCAGAGGCTCACTTCCAGCCCCATCTCATGGAACATGGCGGCCTTGGCAGCCAGCGCGCGGTCGGCAGCTTCGGCCGTAGGCGCGTAGGCTACGTTGATGTGGTTGGCAGGATGGCGGGCCATGAACTGGTTCTGCGTCACCCCGTGCAGGGTCACATGCATCACCGGCCACTGCGGCGTCACCTCTGCCCAGCGGCGCGCGGTCTCCGCTTCCGGAAGGGTAACGGCGGTGGCGCGGCCCAGATCCACCTTCAGCACGCCAGCCTCGACAAACACGCGGCTCCAAACCACTTCGCCCGGCTTGGAAACGCCCTTGATCGTCCCGCCGCCCAGGCGGAAGTACATCGACGGCTGGCGCTCGCTCACCGCGCCCTTGTAGCCGCCAATCAGGTGCGACGGAGGCACGGCGCCGGAGATCTGGAAGAGCCAAACAAACTCGTCAATCTTCTCTCCGTTGGCTCCCTCGCCCTTGTACCACTCGCCCCAGCGCACATCGTGCAGCGTGGTCGCGGGGTCCAGCCCCATCGCCGTCCACACCCGGTTGGTCACAATGGAGTCAACGCCCACGCACTCGTCCACTTCGTTGAAGTGGGGCAGCGCCTTGCCCGCATACAACTCGCGGCCAGCGGTGGAGTACACCGGAGGACGCTCCACGTTGTTCAACAGGCCCTCGACCAAATCCGAGGCCGGAACCAGATCCTTCAGTCCCTGTTGGTACTGGATGCCCACGCAGTCGCAGCCAAAGGCGTCGGCCATGCGCATGGCGGCAATGTACATCTTGCATTGCAGCAGAATCTGCGCGTCGGTCAGGTCGGTCTCTTCGTTGGGACCAGTCGCGAACTTCATCCCCGCCGCATCCAGCCAGTCGCGCACCTTCTGCGCCTCGGCGTCTGCGACCTCGCGCATGGCGGCGTACAAAGCCGACTGGCTCAACCGCTCCTTGAAGATGCCTGCGGCGTTCATCAGGTTGTCTTCGATGATGGCGTTGGCCATGCCCATGCAGCCCTCGTCAAACACGGCCAGGATGGCCTTCTTGGCCTTCAGTTCCTTGGCCAGAGCCACGCCCAGCGCGCGCTCGGCGGTGCCCACCTTGGCCAGGTCAAAGGCCGACACATGCGTCGTATCGTGGGTAAAGCTCTTGTTCTTGATCCATGAGCGCAGGCCCTGTTTGAAGAGCGGGTCCTTGAAGTCCTTGCTCCACAGGGTGGTGAACTTCACGCCCGACTTGCGCAGGCAGCCATTCAGGTTTAGCATGCCCACTAGGCCCGGCCACTGGCCGCTCCAGTTGGCCACCGTCAAAATGGGGCCGCGATGGGTCAGCAACCCGCCCAGCACATGCGCGCTATACTGCCACACGCTCTCCGCCACCACAATCGGCGCGTCCGGATGGATATTCTCAAAGATCGAGAGCCCCATGCGCTGCGATTGGATAAAGCCATGCTTGCCCATCGGATTGTAGGCGTGGGCGCGGCGCAGCTTGATGCCCTCTTCGGCAAAGGCCGCGGTCAGGATCTGTTCCATGGCGGCCTGGGCAGGCCAGCAAACCTCGTTGGCGGAAGAACGCAGGTCGCCGGAGGCAATCAAAATCACTTCGTCGGCTGCAACAGGTGCAGGAGCGGCGACTTCAGGAAGTACGTAAGCAGCAGACATTTCTCTGTAGACCTCAAAATTGGTTGTACTGTGGACCTTCAGCCACAGGTTAGGGTGCTTAGCGGCGGAAGCAGGGAGAACCGTGCCAGGCGCGATCCGGGGCTGATCCCCTCGTCGTTCATCGTCCGGTTCAGTTTGGGCGCTCCGCTCCGTTTACTTTAGCGCTACCTCTGTTCCGCTACGAATCTTCTCTCTTGGGGGGAGTGATCGTCAAGCGGCATCCTCCAGAAGAGTGAAATCAGTTGATTTTGCATGAAATCTCGCCTGCCTTCCACGGCCGGGTTCAAGGCCCGGTTCCAACTGGCGGCACAGCGGCGGCTTGTAACTGTAACGTTGACGGCAACGCAGCGTAGAATGGTTCGAACAGAAGCTACCCCTATAGAAGGGCTACGGAATAAAAAAATGGCCACAACCATGAAGGACATCGCCCGTGAGCTGGGTGTCTCCATCATCACGGTCTCCAAGGTGCTGCGCAACCACGACGACATCAGCGAGAAGACCCGCAAGCGCGTGCTCGACAAGGTTCGCGAGATGAATTACACGCCCAACCTGGCGGCGCGTTCGCTGGTCACCGGACGCACCTATCTGGTGGGCCTGGTGGTTCCGGACCTGATGCACACCTTCTTTGCGCAGATCGCCAAGTCGCTCTCCTCGGCGCTCTTGAAGAAAGGCTACTGCTTGACCATCTCCACCTCCGACGAGGACCCGGAGGTGGAAGAGCGCACCGTGACCCGCCTGCTGGCCCGGCGCATGGATGCGTTGATCATTGCCTCAGCCGCCACCCGTTCGCCCACCCTGGAGCGGATTGTGAACGAAGGTCCGCCGCTGGTGCTGGTGGATCGCCGCTTTCCCGATCTCGATGCCAACTACGTGGGCACCGACGACGAAGCGGTGGGCGCCATGGCCACCGAGCACCTGATCGACATCGGTTGCGAGCGCATCGCCCATCTCCGCGGACCTGACACCAGCTGCGGCCGCGGACGACTGGCAGGCTTCCAGAAAACCCTCCTCCGTCACGGAATGATCGCGCCCGAGGGCTACATCTCCGCCCAGGGACCGGCCGACGTGCATAGCATGGAGAGCGGCCAGGAGCTGACCCGCCAGCTGCTTCGGTTTAAGCCCCGCCCCGACGGCATCTTCACCTTCAACGATTCCATGGGCATTGGCGCCATCCACGCCATTCGCGATGCCGGGCTGCGCGTGCCAGAGGACATTGCCGTGGTGGGCGCCGGTAACCTCTACTACAGCGAGGAGCTGCGCATTCCGCTCACCACCGTCGATCAGCAGACGGAAGAGACCGGCGAACGGACCGCCAGGCTGGTCTTGTCCTTGCTGGAGTCCAAGGCGGCGATAAAGCCCCGGTCGGTGATCCTGGAGCCCAGGCTGATTGTGCGCGCGTCTACGCAGCGGTAGAGATCCACCTCTCCAACAGAGGTACCGCCGTGCCCCATCCATCCCGCGTTTTGTGCGGGATGGGTGGGATCGAGTGACACTCTTCAAGGGCCGGATCAATCGTTGTCAGGAATTGCATCTCAGAGCAAGCAGATGAAAAGAGGGCCGCGTCAGCCTGAAGCCCGACGCGGCACCCGGAAATTCTCTTCGACGGTGACTCGACCCCCAAACCCTGCCGCGCGCAATACCTGCACCGCGCGTCTGTCGCACGCCCTGCCGCGAAGCGGCGTCTGCTGCATGCATTGCCTTATTCCGTGATGGCCAACTTCTGCATGTCGCCCTGGACCACGGGCAGGTCGTTGAAGCGGGCCAGACGGAACTGGGTCCAGTAGCCGCTCCAGCGGGGGTCGGCCTGCAGGGCGATGGCCAGCCTCTGGATCATCTCTTTGCGCACCGTGGCGTACTCCGGACGGTCGATCAGGTTCACGGCGTCCTCGCTCTTCAGGTCGAAGAGTTCGTCCACCGGCGAGCCGCAGTTGTACCCATACAGAAAGTGGCGTCCATCGGCGTACTTGTACTGGATGCCGCAGCCAAAGTTGACGCCCACGTGCCATCCGCCAAAGAAGAGCAGCGCGCGGTCGTCGGCCGGCTCGCCCTTGCCCAGCAGGGCAGGGATCAGCGAAACCCCGTCAAAGCGCGCCTCCGCGTGGATGCCCGCCGCCTCCAGAAAGGTCTGCGAAACGTCCAGCAGCGACACCGGCGCGTCCACCTCCGGCTTGGCTGCCGGAGCTATCTTCTGCGGCTTGATCACCAGCGGCACCCGCAGCACGTCCGGATGCAGATACACGCCCTTGTCCACCAGCGCGCGACGGCCGTTCATCTCGCCATGGTCGCTGATAAAGGCGATCAGGGCGTCGTCGTAGAGCCCGGCCTGCTTGATCTTTTCAATCAAGCGTCTAATCACCTTGTCGACGAGTTCCATCTGCAACGCATAGGCCACGCGGTAGTCGATCAGCTTCTGCTCATCGTAGATGCCCCAGTAGCGGCGATAGAGCTGCACGATCTCCGGCTCGCCATCGGCGCGCTTGAAGTCGCGCTGTTTTGCGGCCAGATAGCTCTCCGGCAAGGTCATTCCCTGGCGCAGCTCGCGCTCCCGCTCTTCCATGCCGGCGGGAATCGCAAACGGCTGGTGCGGATCGAAGATGTCCACCTGCATGTAGAGCGGATGATCTTCGAGCGTGCCGCGTGCCATCAGGTCGTCCAGCGTTTCCATGGCTTGCAGGCCCAGGTACCAGCTGTACTGGGCCTCCGTCGGGAAGGGCTTGCCGTCCTGCTGCTCCACCCATCCACCCACGGAGTTGCCGGGGGTCTTGCGGTCCTGCTGCAGGAACACAATCTCGCGCGCGTACTTCTGCTGCTTGACCCCCATCCGGTGGAGGTGAGAGAGATACTCGTCGTCGTCGTACACCGGGGGCGACCAGCGGTCCCACGGCTTGTTGTTTTCGCCAAAGGCATCCAGAAATTTTTGTTTACCTACGTGGCATTTGCCCACTTGACGGGTCACGTAGCCGGCGGCCTTCAAATACGCGGGAAAGATGATGTCGCTGCTCTTCAGCTCGGTATCCAGGCCCTCCGGCGCATGTTCGCCGTTGCCCAGGATGGTGCTGTAGCGGCCCGTCATATAGGAGCCGCGCGAGGGCGCGCACAGGGGCACGGTGCAAAAGGCATTGGAGAAGAAGCAGCCATCGGTCATGAGCGAACGGATGGCGGGAATCCGCATTTTTTCGCGAAAGGCCGGTCGGGCCGGTAGAGGTCCGGGCTCACCATGTCGGCTGAGATCAGGAGGATGTGCGGCCGCCTGTCGCCGCTCTGGCGGTGATAGGGGCCAATGCCGGTGCGCTCCTGCGTAAAGCGCAATGCGGGCGTTCGAGAGCCAGCCGGGGTTTCGGCGTTCAGAAGGCTGGCCGAGCCTGCCAGTAATCCAGCGGTGAAGGAACAAAAGCTGCGCTGATCCATAGGGTTTTGCGGAGTCCAGTCTGCAATCGGATTGCGATGCGTAAATGATCGTACGGCTCCCGAGGTTCTTTGCAAAGGATTACATTACGGCCGACACAGCTCTTTCCCGCGTCGAACTCAACGGTTGCCCGCTCTGGCATTTGCTCTTGCCACCCGAGCCTCGAAAACGCACAAGAAACTCCACGGAAAGCTGCCCGTCAGGGGATGGGGAGCTGGGCCATTTTTTCCTGTGCTATTCTCGCTGTAGTTTCTTTCGTCCCGTTGGGTGTTGCGTATGTTGTGGGCTAGACTCCTATTTAGTTTGTCTTTAGTCGGGTTTTGCCTGGGGCAAGCAGGGCAAGCTCTGCATGCCGCCACATTTACCAATCCCCAGCGGTTGCCCACCTCTGCCGATCCCTACGCCATTGTGACCGGCGATCTAAACAGCGATGGAATTCCGGATTTTGTCTGGATCGCTTCCAGTTCCACGGGCGGTCAGTTTAATGTTTATCTTTCCCAGCCCGGAGCAGGCTGGCAGCCGGGAGCCAGCTTTTCATTCCCGGCCAGCTCCAGCATCAGCAGTTGTGCGCTTGTCGATGTGAATCTGGATCAGAAACTGGATCTGGTCTGTTCGGGTTCTTACCTGTTCACGGCCTACATGCATGTGTTTCTTGGCAACGGCGACGGAACCTTTCAGACCCCCATCACCACCGTGGTGCAGCTCCCTTCCACCGGTTCGTATCCAGACACCGTGCTCGCAAGCGAAGGCGACCTGAACCACGACGGCGTGCCGGACTTCTTTTATGAGGACCGCGCCAGTTATGGCGGATACATCCTTCTCGGCGACGGCAAAGGGGGGTTCAAGACACCCATTTCCATGGGCTCGACCTCGATCAATAACAGTGTCCCGGTTGCCGCCGATGTGAATGGCGACGGCATTCCCGATCTGCTCTTCCCCGAGGGGCCCGAGGTGGCACTGGGCAAAGGCGATGGCAGCTTTGGCCCGCTCATCAACTATGCGCAGCCAAGCTACTATGACGCCACCTGTATCTTTCACGACATGGAAGGCAATGGACACCTGGATGCGGTGTGCGGTTATGCCGAATCCATCACCGGCGACATGACCGGGGCTACCGCCCTGATCGTTCTGCACGGCAATCCGGATGGGTCTTTCAATACCACGCCCCTATCTAAAACCCGTTTTGGCGATTACGACACGGAGGACGACGGCTTAGGCACCTTCCAGGCGCCGCTCTATGTGGCCGACGTGAACGGCGACGGAGTCCTGGATGTCCTGGGGTACTCGGGCGACGGATTAGCGGTGCTCTATGGCGGCCCCAACCTTACGTTCAGCAAGCCCCTGCACTATGCCGTGGGATTGATCCAGCCGCTCGTCGCTGGCGCCTATTCCCTCAATCAAGGACAGATCCTGGATGTGAATGGCGATGGACGCCCCGATCTGGTGGCTACCGGGCCCAACGGAATCTATATCTCCTATGGGAAGGCGGACGGCACTTTCACAGCCGCATTTGCGCCCGAAGTCGCTGAGGTGATCGGCTATCCAACCATCGCTGACTTCAACGGCGATGGCATTCCCGATATCGCCGCCACCGCCGACACCGCCATCAAAGTAAGCCTGGGCAAAGGCGACGGTACCTTCTCCGCCCCCGTTGCCTTGGGAAACAAGAACGGCGCAGTCAATTTCAGCACCCCAATATGGGCCACCGATGCCCACATTGTGCATGGGGACTTCAACGGCGACGGCAAGATGGATCTGATGGCGATCGGGTCGCCCAGCATTTATGTCTATCAAAGCTACATTCTTTGGGGCAACGGCGACGGCACTTTTCAGGAGCCCGTCCTGGTCCCGAACAGTTCCGTTGTCTACCCAATGTACGAACCGCTTGTCGATAGGGCGGCGTACGACATCAACGGCGATGGACGCACCGACCTGGTGGCCAATGGAAGCGCCGGGATCGGGGCTGTCTCTGATCGGATTGTCTCCAATCTCTCCAAAGGCGATGGAACCTTCACAAGCGTAACCACCCTCGTGCCTTACGACCAGAATGGATCGTCTTCCAACGGCATCATCCTTCCCGCTCTCGCCGATTTCAACGGCGACGGAAAGCTCGACGCCGCCTACGGCAGTCTGAGTCACGTATACGTCGTGAACGGCCATGGCGACGGCAGCTTTGACACCACCGCAACCATGCTGGACATTCCCTCGATCTCCGGGCAACCGAGCCGCGGATCGCTCTCCATAGCCGCGGCCGACATGGACGGAGATGGTAATCGGGATTTCGCGGTCCTTGTCCAATATGGCGCGGGCCAGTATCCCTATCCCAGTCCGCTCGCCACCGCCGTCTGGGTCTACTACGGCAAGGGCGATGGCACATTTTCCTCGCCCGTGCTCGCCGGGCAATTCAATCGCAACTACACCAGCGTTACGGCGGCTGCCCTGGACCTTAACGGGCGCTCGGATCTGATCGTCAACACCAGCGGCTCGCTGGGCGGCGGTTACGCGGCGGGCATTCTCAGCTCCCTGCCGGGCCGCGCCTTTGGGCCCGAGGTGAATTACTTTGCCGGCACCGGTTTGTCGAGCCTCGCCATCGCCGATGTGAACCTGGACGGCAAGCCCGATCTGGTCTTCGGCAACGGCGACTACAACGTCCGCGCCAGCTCCGTAACCGTGCTGCTCAACCAGGGAGCTGCGCCCGCCGTTTCCGGCGTCCTGAAGGCCGTACCCGAGCCATCCATCGCCGGTCAGCCCTTCAATCTGGTTGCCTCCCTCACCCCGCCTTCGCCCGCAACCCTCAGCGGCAGCGTGAGCTTCACCATCGACGGCAACAACGCGGGCACCGCGGCGCTCAACAGCAACAGCGCCACGGTGCCCATCGCGCTCACGCTCTCCGTTGGTACGCATTCCATCGCTGCTCTCTGGCCGGGTGACAGCACCTATGCGCCCGTAACCCTCTCCAGAACCCACGCCGTCACCGCCATCCCCACCCTGACCACGCTGGTAAGTTCCAGCATTCAGGCCAATGCCGGCACCCAGATCGTGTGGACGGCCACCACCACGTTCAGCGGTACCGCGGCCGCCGGTAACATCACCTTCACGGATAACAGCGCGGTGCTGGCTACGCTGCCGCTGGTGGCCGGTGTTGCGCAATACGCTACTTCGTCTCTGGCTATTGGAACCCACCCCATCACCGCGTCCTATGCCGCCAACGGCAACTTCGCGGCCAGCAGTGCTTCGCTCAATCAGGTGATCAACGGACTAGCGAGCACGGTCAGCCTCAGCGCATCCCCCAACTCGGCGTATGCCGGGCAAACCGTAACTCTGTCAGGCGCGGTGGCCTCTGCAACCGGCACGCCCACCGGCACGCTCACCTTTTACGATGGCGCTGATCTGCTGGGAACGGCAACCCTCGACACCACCGGAAAGACAACGTTGACGGCCGTATTCACCGTCCCCGGAACACACAATCTAATCGCGCAATCCAGCGGCGACTCACTTTACTCTGCCCAGACTTCTCCGGTCTATGCGGAAAATGTGCTCATCATTCCCACCGGGATTAGCGTGACGGCATCTCCGAATCCGGGCGTGGCCTTCAGCCCCATCGGCCTTTCCACCACCGTCAGTTCTTCCGCCGGAGCCGTTCCGAATGGAACCGTCTCCTTCTCTGCCAACGGCGTTCAGGTCGGCTCCGGCGTTCTGCAATCCGGGGCAGCCTCTCTGTCCATCTCTTCGCTCGGCGCCGGCACTTACTCCATAACCGCAACCTATCCGGGCAACACGGAATTTGCCCCCGCCCTTTCCGCGCCCTATTCTCTGGTTGTAACTCAGGCTCCTTCGCAGACTGCACTCGTCAGTAGCTTGAATCCCATTCAGGCCGGAAGCAACCTCACCTTTACGGCCACAACCACCAGCGGCTCCCTTATCCCTGCAGGCACAGTCCAGTTCTTGGACGGAACAGCCCCGCTCGGTTCGCCGGTCAGCTTGAACGCGCAGGGCGTAGCAACATTTACCACCAGCACTCTGGCCGTTGGCACCCATCCAATCACCGCCACCTTCGCCGCCAACGCCAACTTCCTTGCCAGCACCTCGCCCACACTCGCGCAGTCCATCCTTCCCTATACCGGCGACTTTTCCATCGCCATCGCGCCCGGCTCAGCGAGCCCTTACACCGGCGAATCGGTCTCGGTCCTGGTTGCCGTCACCAGCGTCAACGGCTTCAACCAGCCTCTTACCCTTGGCTGTGCGGGACTGCCCGCGCAAACCACTTGCATCTTCACTCCGGCCTCACTGCCTGGTGGCCAGGGAACCGCGACCCTCGTGCTTCAAACCCGGGCGCCCCAGCCGATTGCTGCAACCAATGCCTCGAATGCCCCCGCCTCTCCCGCCGGCCAGTGGCCCACGCAAAAAATCGCGATCCCTGTCTTCGTTGCTTTCCTCGGCCTATTCTTTTTCCCCAGCCGCTTCCGCCGCGGATTCTTCTCTTGGATGGCGCTGGCAATCTGTGCCGGTCTGGCAAGTGGAGGCTGCAGCAATCCGCCTCCGATTGCAGGTGGAACTCCGCCCGGAAGTTACAACATTACGGTTTCCGCCACCTATTCAGGGGCAACGCCCGTGCTGCAACATTCCACCGCATTCGGCCTGACCGTCAAATCCCTTTTTTGAGCATGGATCTCCGGCCCCAAGATCCTTGAGGATGCTCTTGCCAAAACTGCTCGGCGGCGCACCAATTGCATGGGCGCTGCTTGCGGATAAGTTCCTCTCGGGGCTGAATGTCCAGACGGGTGCCGGGACGGAACGGCCTGGATCAAAGGGCCTGTGTAAATATCCCCCCGCAGTGGGGTACCAGGCCAAAGGTCTGGACAATCAGGAAAGAGGCAACACCAGAGCATTTTCTTTTTTGCTATAGACCTCTTGGCTATAGACCTCCGTGCCCCATCCATTTCCGCGTTTTATGCGGAAATGGGTGGGATGCCCATGAAACTTAGGTCTACACCATTGCGTAAAATGCTCTAGTTTTGCCCCTTAGAAGAGCCGGAGACTTTAGGGTCAGGGGCCCCCTTGCTGGAGAGTTATTGCAACGACGCGGCCCTTCCTTAGGAGAGCCGGAGGTCTTAGGGTCAGGGGCCCCTCAAAGCGGCCTGGCCGGAAATCTAGCTCCGCAAACTCAACTGCTCACCCCATCATGAACCCCGCGCCGTAGGCGCAGTACATGTTAGCCCAGCGCTTTAGCGCTGGGTAAGCTGCTCCTAAGAATTGACCGGAGTCCCGTAGGGACGACACGAACAGTCGCACCTAGGCGTCGTGAGCATCGCGAAGCGTATTGGCCCCACCGCAGGTGGCCGCAGGTGCCTAGTTCGCGGCCGGAGTCGTGCCGCGCTCAATGTGCAGCACCTGCGACCGGTCGCGTGCCGTTGGGCTGCGCACCACGTGTGGTGTTACCACCAGCAACAGCGTTGCGCCGCTGGTCTGCTTGTTGCGGCTATCGGTGGCGCTCAGACCTGGAATCTCGTCGATCCCCGGCGTGCCGCTCACCGCCCGCGACTCGGTGCGGTCCAGTTCGCTGGCCACCACCACCGCCGCGCCTTCTTCCACCTGCACATCGCCCTCATAGCTGCGATGGTTCAAAATCGGGTTTCCATCCGCGCTGGCGCCGGACAGGGCATCGATCTTGATGCTCAAATTCAGTGCCACCCGGCCATTGCGCATCACCCCGGCCTTGCTCTTCAGCGTGAACCCCAGGTCCTGGTACTCCACCTGCGGCGTCATCGAGCTGGCCGCCGAGCTAAGCGAGCTCAACAGCGACGACAGCGCTGACGAGGTGCCCGCGCCCGTCAACCCCGCAATCGCCGACGTCGATCCCATGCTCCCAAAGCTCGAGGTCTGGATCGGGTAGCGCGAGCCCAGCCGCAGCGTTGCGCCCAGATCGTCGCCATCGGCCATGCGCAGCTGGATGCGGTCCAGTTGCCGCGACTCCGACGAGTTGATGTTCAGATTCAGCGACGTGCTCCCAGGGCTGATGCCGGTCAACGTCGTGCCGTTGCCAAACGTGGCCACGCCATTGGCAAACAGCGAGTTGGACACCGAGCCCGACGCAATCAGTATGCCCAGAATCGCCAGCGGATCGGAGGCTGACGCCAACCCCGAGGAGATAATCTGCTGGATCAGCGCGGAGTTGGCGCTGAAGATCGACTGCTCCTGGCTATAAATGTTGAAGGCGGTAAAGCTCTGCGGAGCCTGCACTCCGGTGGTGCGCTGGTTGCTGTGCGCCAGCTGGATCAGCCGCACGTCCAGCAGTACCTGGCTCCGACCCGCCATCAGCTCGTCCAGAGTCTGGTTCAGGGCGTCCAGTTGCCCCGGCGTGGCCCGCACCGTCAGTGAGCCGTTGGTCGGGTTGGACGAAGCGGTCTGAATCCCAAAGACGTTCTTGGCCACATTGGCCAGCTCGGTCAGCTCATTGGCGCTCAAACCCCCCAGCTGGATCGTCTCCAGCTCTAGCCGGGTGTATTGCTGGCGCAGCTCGCGGGAGTCGCGCGCCACCAGCACCCGGCGCGGGTCCAGGGGCACATAAAACGTGTGTGTTACCAACCCCAGCGCCGTCATGGTCTGCTCAAAGGTGGCGTTGTCGATCGCAAAGCGCACCCGCTCATTGCGGACGCTGTCGTCCATGGTCGCTTCCATCCCGTAGCCCCGGAACACCTGCTGAATCACCTGCCGGATGTCGGTATACAAGTGGAAGCTGCGCAGCTCCGGGGTGTGCAGCGGACGATCCGTCGCCCCCGGATCAATCGGCGTCAGCAACGGTCCCGGCTCTGCTGCCAGCGCATCGTCGCCCAACTCGTTCAGGTGCTGGGTCACAATCGGGCTCCGTGGGTCCAGCGCCATGGCCCGCGTCAGCGCCACCCGTGCCGCCACCGCGTCGAGCCGCATCCGTGCCTGCGCCGCCTGCTGCACCAGCGTCGTTACCGCATGGCCTCGGGCCACGCCTGCTGCCAGTTGGTAGTCTCGGTTGGTCGGGTCCAGAGCTGCCGCTTGGCCATACAGCCCCAGCGCCTCTTCGTATCGCGCCGCCAAAAACAGCTTGCCTGCCTCCAGGTAGAGCTTGGCCGCACGCCGCCGTGCTTTGGTGCTCGGCATTTTCTTCTCGGGCTCGGCCCCAGCCTTGGCGGAAGCAGCGGCCACCAGGCCGGGAATCGCCGTCCGAGCCTTGTCCGCGGTGGGAGCAGGAGCTCCACCTTTGGCCGCCTTGGCCTTGGATGCGGTTGTTGCTGTCGGAGGATTCGGCGTCGCAGGGGCCACTTGTGCCGTGGGTGCTGCAGGAACCGGCGTTTGCGCCGTCAGCAGGGCAGGGCACAGCGCCGCCAGCAGCACAGCCGCCGCTCCGGCCGCCACCCGCCAACTCGCCAACCCGCCAACCGCGGACGATCGGCAATCGTCCGCCGCCAACACGCGAATCGCGAAAATCATCGCTGCTCTCCAACCGTGGCGGCCAGTAAGTCGCCCAACGTGGTGGCGCAAACCTCGGGCTGTAACGCCAACAGTTCGTCAAAACTGGTATGTCCCGTCGCCACGGCCACCACTGGCAGCCCGGCCCATCGTGCGGCCGCAATGTCGCGCGGGGTATCGCCCACCACGCAAACCACGGCCTCCGGCTGCGCCAACATCTGACGCGCTTTCTCGGCGGCGTTTGCCACCATCTCGGCTCGGATCAAGAAAGAATCGCTGAAGCCGCCCAAGCGGAACCAATCCCGCAGCCCGGCCCGCGTCAGCTTCAGCCAGCCAATGGCCTCCAGATTGCCCGTGGCCACGCCCAGCAGGGCATTGCGGCTGGCCAGGTGGCTCAGCGCGGCTTCCACGCCCGGCATCAGGATCATGTCCAGCTCGTTCTGGTGTTCGCTCACCCACTCCGCCATGGCGGCGCGGATGGCCCCAGCCTGGCTCACCAGCAGGCTGGCATCCAGCCCCGTCAGCCGCCACGCCTCGACCAGAATCGCGGTGTCCGTGTTGCCGGCCGTCGGAACGCCTTCCAGCGTGATCTCCAGCCCCGTCACCCGGCGCACGCCCGCGGCAAACGCGCTGGCATGCACCCGGTCCCGGCTGCGCAACAGCGTGCCGTCAATGTCGAATAGATACGCAGGCATCCGGTCCCAGTAGAAACCAGGCCGGATGATCACCCGCGATTTGTCGTCGTTTTTGATAGAAGGCACCGTCCCAGGCGCCTCAGCCCTGGCGAATGCCCTGGCGATAAACGCTGAACATAGGACGCTCGGAACGCGGCGGACGCTTGAGCCCGGCGCGAATTTCCGACAACTCAATGCCCAGCTCGGCCATGGTCCGGCTCAAGGTATTGCGATGCATCTTCAGCTCTTCGGCGGCCTTGCACTGGTTTCCCTTGTGTGCGATCAGCACTTCACGTAGATATTGGCGCTTGAATTCGCGCACGGCTTCCTCGTAGGGGATGCCGGTTGAGTGCATTTGTGTTACCAGGCTTTCCAGTTCTCTCTTCACAGCCACCTCAGCTCGCGCGCCAGTCAAGTGCAGTGCCGCACGTCGTTCGAATTACCTTTATACCAAACCCCGGGAGCAAAAGTGCGAAAGATTATCGAGGGGGTATCGAATCAGGCGCGGCCGCTTGCGCTCTCATTCCCCAACGGCACTCAGGGCGCAGGAGTTAGCTACACCCATCCCGAAAATTCCCATTCTCTACTCGCCAAAAATGATCGCGCCGACCAGGCCTTGTCTACCATGATCTGACGTGAATGAAACTGGTTCTCGAATCTTTCCCCGCCTACCATGCTCGGGTGCCCCCGGTCTCGCTTTTGAGACCGGGGATCGGAAGGAGCAGGGACCTTCAGGTCCCTGAAAACTCGGCAAAAGAAGATCCCGGGGTTTCAACCCCGGACCTGTTCCTGGGCCGGGCAACGACTCATGCCGCCTGCAATGCCCCAGCAGAGAAAAATTACGTTTTCTTCCCGTGCACCCACCCCGGCGCCTGCTGTTCCACAAACTCCAACCCCTCGCGGATGCGGCGGGCCAGCTCGGCCGGGCTCAGGTGCGCCCCAAAGTGCGCGGAGCCAAAGAAGTGGTGCGGCAGTTGCCCGTTGTGCAGCCACTCCGCTTTGGGGAAGAAGGCCGCCGCCAACAGAATCACGATGGTCACCATCAGCCAGCCCTGGAAGAAGCCGAAGACTCCGCCCAGCAGCCGGTCCAGCCAGCCCAGTCCCACGGTGCGCGCGGTGCGATGCAGCATCCAGCCCACCATGTTGGCAATCAGCGTCACCACAAACACCACCAGCAGGAAGCCCAACACGTTGGCCAGCGCCTCAAAGCGCACAATCGGCAAAAACAGACCGGCCACCACGTCGTAGTTCCACGCCGCCAGCATCAGGCCAAAGAACAATCCACCCAGCGAGCAGACCGAGCGTAGAAACCCCTGCTTCAGCCCGCCATAGATGGCCATCCCCATCGCGATTACGATCAACCAGTCGATCCAGGTCACATCACGCTCCAGAACATTGCCAACTTGCCAGAAAATCCAAACTGGATGCCCAACAAAAATCGGTGCCCCGGGTCCCTGGCAGTTGGGGACCCGGGATGATCACTTCTGCGCGAACCCGCAAACCCTAAAACCAGTGAACCCGTCAACCCGCCAGCCCGCGCCAAAGGCGTGGCCAACTCGCGAAATAGCAGCCCTGCTGACCCGCCAACCACGCCGGATGGCAAAAGAACCAAGCCGGTTCAGGTATCTTCCCCAGCAAATAACGATTGGGTGCCCCAGGTCTTGCTTCTGAGACCTGGGAAAGTACCAAGCTGGTTCAACCCGCCCGCTCTCTGACCCGCTGACTCTCTGACCCGCCAACCCCGCTGCATGCAATGCCAATGCCTACAAGCTCAATTCCCGGCCCGTCAGCCTGCGGAAGGCCTCCAGGTACTTGGCTAGGGTCCGTTCCGCCACCGCGGCCGGCAGCGCTGGCGCGGGAGCCTGCTTGTTCCAGCGAATCTCTTCCAGATAATCGCGCACAAACTGCTTGTCAAACGAGGGCTGCGCGCCCCCCGGCTTCCATTCCGCCGCCTCCCAAAAGCGCGACGAGTCTGGCGTCAGCACCTCATCGGCCAGCACAATCTGGCCGCCAATGCGCCCAAACTCAAACTTGGTGTCGGCTAGCAGCAACCCGCATCCAGCCGCGTGCTCCGTGGCCTTCTGGTAGATGGTGAGCGTCAGCCGCCGGAGCTCCGTCGCATCGGCCTCGCCCAGCACCTCAACCGCTTTCTCAAACGGGATATTCTCGTCGTGCTCCCCGTCCTGGCTCTTGGTGGCCGGGGTAAAGATCGGCTCCGGCAGCCGCGATCCATCCTTCAGACCCGCCGGCAGCGCCATCCCGCACACCGTTTGCTGCGCCTGGTACTCCTTCCAACCCGAGCCCGCCAAATACCCGCGCGCCACGCACTCAATCGGGAACATGGCCGCGCGCTTGACCAGCATCGACCGCCCCTCCAGCTGATCGCGGAAAGGATGCAACTCGGACGGGTACTCGTCCACCTCGGCGGAGAGAATATGGTTCGGCACCACATCCCGCAGCAGGTCGAACCAGAACAGCGAGATCTGGGTCAGGATCTTGCCCTTGCCCGGAATCCCGGTGGCCAGCACGTGGTCAAACGCGGAGAGGCGGTCGGTAGCCACCATCAGCAGGTCATTGCCAACGGCATAAAGGTCGCGCACCTTGCCGCGCCCAAGCAAGGGAACGACATTCTGGAGGTCGGTCTGGAGTAATGCGGTCACGGGTGGTTTCCTGGCCTTTTCAAAGGAAATTGAAACTCGATTGTGGAGCGGCGAGCTGGGCTTCGTCAATTCGGGAAAGGTGCAAAGCGGGAATTTCGGACTTGAAACCCGTGAATTCCAGCGCCGATCGCGATCCAGTCAACTCGCTGAAACCCCCGTAAATAGGAGGGTTTCAGCGCTCTCCACGGCCTGTGACGACGGTCACAGAATGGAACGCCCTCATGGGCGAAACTCCAATTGTCAACATGGTTCGGAAAACACGCTTTAAAGATGTTCTCTTTGAGCCGGGCGACACGAGGCGGCAGTGGAAAGGGGAAGCCGCGGCTAGCTTCGTTTGTACAGGGAACACCAGTAGTCGAGTACTACCGACCTCCAGTGCCGGCTACTGGCCCCCTTTATTAACTTGTGACCTACAAGCGCCTCCGAAGCGAAGTGTTCCTTCGGAGGTGTTTTTCCTTGCTCCCCACAACTCCCATCGCAGAGTTACTCTATTCCACCATGTCTCTTTAGCCCCAGAACTCCGTTCTCCATTCTTTATCAGCAAACCCTGATGGGGTGCCCCATCCTTGGCCACGTTCTTTGTGGTCAAGGGTGGGAAAGAACAAGGTCCGTTCTCGAAATCTTTCCTTACCCACCGCAACCCGCGTCTGAGATAACAACGCGAAGCGCGCTGGCCGCACCGCAGGTGCTTGGGTGCCTCCGGTCTCGCTTTTGAAACCGGGGAAGGGAAGGAGCAGGGACCTTCAGGTCCCTGAAAAAGCGATCCCAAAGAGAGATTATGGGGGGTCAACCCCGGACCGGGCTCAAAACCGAGGCCGGGGGGCATTTGCCAACTCCGCTAACCCCGCTATCTCAGCTATCTCCTAGTCTTCGCCATCTCCGGGCTCAGGAAGTCGTCAAACGTCCAACCCGCCATCAAGTCCCCTTCGTTCAAATCGGCGGTGGGGTTGTCGGCGGAGCCAGCCGCGACGGCGGAAGCGGTGGCCGCGTCGGCCTCCGGCACCAGGTAGTTCTCCGTCAATCCCTTGCGCAGAATCGCGAACGCCTCTTCCGGCGTGTCGGCAAACTCAAACAGCTCCAGATCCTTGGGGCTGATCGCTCCGGTATCCACCAGGATCTTCAGGTTGAAGACCTTCTTCCAGTACTCGCTGCCGTAGATCACCACCGTGATCTTCTTGGCCAGTTTGTGGGTCTGGGCCAGGGTGAGAATCTCAAACATCTCGTCCAGCGTGCCAAACCCGCCCGGAAACACCACCAGCGCCTTCGACAGATACGCAAACCAAAGCTTGCGCATAAAGAAGTAGTGGAACTCAAAGTTCAGCGACGGGGTAATCCACGGGTTCGGGAACTGCTCAAAGGGCAGCTTGATGTTCAACCCCAATGATTTCCCGCCCGCCTCCCATGCGCCCCGGTTGGCGGCTTCCATAATCCCCGGCCCGCCGCCTGAGGTAATCACAAAGCGCTGCTCGCGGGTGGGCAGTTGCATGGCCCAGCGCGTCACCATCCCCGCCAGCCGGCGTGCATCCTCGTAGTAGCGAGCCATCTCCACGGCTGAAACCGCGCGCTTCATCTGCAGTTCCGTGGCGTTGCCGGCATCAATGTCAGAGGCAGTCGCCGGCTGCTCGTGGCTGGGCGCGGCCTGGCTCGATCCCGTATTTTCCAGCAACTCCAGCGCGTGGTCCGCCACCTCGCGCGCGCGGAACCGCGCCGAGCCAAAAAACACCACCGTGTCGCGAATCTGCTCCCGGCGGAACCGCGCCAGCGGCTCCACGTATTCCGACACAATGCGGATCAGCCGTCCATCGGCGCTGTTCAAAAATGCTGGATTCTCATAGGCCAAGGGCGCCGCGGCCAAGGGGGCCGGAACGCCCACGCCGGAAAGACCTGCAGCAGCAGCGGGAGCGGCCGACAGCGCGGTAGCAGGTGGGGGTAGCGTTACGGCTGAAATCGTAGGGGGGGGATTCTTTTCGTCCATGGCTACATCCTGACCGGGCGCGGCACGATGGATCCGGCCCATGAATACTGACAGCTATGTGCCCCATCCATCCCGCGTTTTGTGCGGGATGGGTGGGATAGAGTGACACGCTTTGAGGGCCGGATCAATACCTGCACCCGCAAGCTAGCCCTCGCGGCGGTGAATCACGTCACGCAGGGCAATCCAGAGATTGAGCAGCCCAAGGCCCGACACCAGGCCGCGCACCGCGCCATGGGTCGCATAAAATGCCAGCGTGGGAAAGTGCGCAAACAGCGGATTCCGGTCCCACACCATCGGCCACCACGGCGCATAGCAAATGGCCAGGCCAATATACATCCGCAGCATCACCCGGATAAACAGCTCGCTGCGCTCCAGCCAGTGCGGAATCCGCGCATGTTCCGGCAGGGAAGGCGGCGCTGGAGGCGGTGCAAAGGGAAGTACAGACTGCGGCGGGGCAGACGGCATGAGCACCGGGCTGTTCGTCACCGGTCCCAAGGTCACGGCGTTGCTCGCCTGCCCCCGTCCGGATACCGGAGCCGGGGTTGCTTTGGGCAAGGTCGATTTCGATTCCGGCTGCTGAGACATGCGGTCACGCGGGGCCTTTTTGAGTGGGGGAACAAGGCCGTACTCCCACGGTAACACAATGGCTTAGGCCGCGCCCAAGCCCTCGGCGGCTGCCCCTGACTTCCTGTCCTGCGCGGAACATCCCCGACCCCCACGGTTCGATATGGACCACGGGAACCAAGCCAGCTCAGGTCTTCTTCTTTCCCCGCCCATTACGCAGGGTGGGTAGATTCAAATTCCAAGTGCAACAAAGAGCGTGAACAGAATCAAACAG
>CAZYDF010000011.1:0-69560 GCA_964645855.1 uncultured Occallatibacter sp. | reverse complement strand
CTTCGGTTAACAGCCGAATGCTCTGCCATTGAGCTACTGAGGAGTGACTGGCGTTTCCATGTCCTTCATCAAAATATCAAACCTGGGCCCCGGCGTCAAACCTTGGCCAATTTCCGTCCTTTCCTGGTTTCCACCGCGCCCACTGCGGCTTGCAGCCCTTTGCGTCTCCTCCTTGAGGTAGGCTGGAAGGAGCGGTTCGTCGCATTCTGAGACCCCAAGCCGATCCATCGGAGAGCCCAGGCAACCGTAAAAGTGTGGAGCATGGGATTCCTGCTCGCCAGAACCTGACCATTGAGCCGCGCCTCACATCACCACCCCACCCAAGGAGCCTTTTCCGGATGAAGCTTGCACTGCCTGCGGGCGATTTTCGCGCCTACCTGTTTGACTGTGACGGCACCATTGTCGACTCCATGCCCCTCCACTACATCGCCTGGACGCAGGCCCTGGGCAAGTGGGGATGCGAGTTCCCCGAGGAACTTTTCTACTCCTGGGGCGGCATGCCGGTCCAGGAAATCATCTCAGAGCTCAACCGGATGAATGGCCTCAACATGCCCGTCGAAAAGCTCGGTGAGTACAAGGAAGGCCTCTACTTTGAACAGCTTTCCACGCTCAAGGTGATTCCGGAGGTAGTGGAGCATATTGATGCGCAGTACGGAAAGATCCCCTTTGCCGTGGTCTCCGGCGGGCGGCGCAACTCGGTGGTCAACTCGCTCACCATCGTGGGGCTGATCGACAAGTTTCCGCTCATTGTTGGCGCGGGCGAGTACGCGCGGTCCAAGCCCGCTCCGGACCCCTTTCTGCTGGCCGCTCAGAAACTTGGCGTGGCTCCCGAGCACTGTCTGGTCTTTGAAGACACCGATCTGGGCATCCAGGCCGCCACGGCTGCCGGAATGGCTTCTGTACTGGTTCCCGGCCCTCTGGAGCGCGCTGGAACCGCCAGCGTCTAGTCTGCGTATCCATCCCTCAGAGGCTGCTTCCGCAGGAACGGTGCGGCCCTGAGGTTTTTTCTTGGCTTCAAACTCAATTTCTATTCCGTGGTCTGAGCGCCCGGCTCCCAGCCGCGCTGCTACGTTCTTGCCCTGGAGCGTGGCTGCCGCGGTTGCGCTCCTGCACATTCTCACCAACGGCCGCTACGGCTTCCACCGCGACGAGCTGCAATTTCTGAGCGACGCTCGCCATCTGGACTGGGGCTACGTGCCCTATCCACCGTTTACCGCTTTTGTGGAACGAATAAGTCTGGCGATCTTCGGCCTGTCGTTGGTCGGTCTCCGGTTCTTCTCTGTCCTTGCACAGGCTATCGCTATCGGCGTTACCGGCATGTTGGCAGGCGAACTGGGCGGCAGCACGCGCGCCCGGCTCATGGCCTCGCTGGCCGTTGCCCTCTCGCCGCTCGCGCTGTTTGAAGGCACGGAGTTTCAGTACACCACCTTCGATTTTCTCTGGTGGGTGCTGGCGGCTTACTTCATCGCGCGCGCGCTACGCACCCAGAACCCGCGCTGGTGGCTGGCGGTGGGCGCAATCATCGGCTACGGACTGCTGACCAAATATTCGATCGTCTTTTACATTGGCGGCATCTTTGCAGGATTGCTGTTCACAAGCGCGCGTCGCTGGCTGGCATCGGGCTGGTTCTGGGCAGGGTCAGCGCTGGCGGTGCTGGTGTTTCTACCCAACCTGCTCTGGCTCTTTCACCACGACTTCATCAGCTACACGTTCCTGCAACACATCCACCTGCGCGACGTGGCCGAGGGCCGCGGCGAGGGCTTCTGGCGCGATCAACTGATGGTCTGCATCAACGTGGCCGCGACGCCGCTCTGCCTGGCTGGACTGATCGGGCTCATCGTGGACCGGCGCTTCCGGATGCTGGCCTGGATGTGGGCGGTGCCGGTGGCCGCCTTTGCCTTGAGCCACGGTCGCGGCTACTACACGGCCGGCGCCTACCCCATGCTGCTGGCCATGGGCGCGGTAGTCGTAGAACGCTGGCTACAGGTGCTGCCGCCGAAGGCAAGCCGGGTGCTTGAATCCTGTTGCTACACGGCGCTGGCGGTTGTGGGAGTCTACGTTTGCGCCATCGTTGTTCCCCTTGCCGCGAGTGGCCCCTTGCGCGCCTTCGCCCTTGCCCACAACGGCGATCTGCGCGAAGAGTTTGGCTGGGAGGAGCTGGTGCAGACCGTCGCCCAGGTTCGCGATTCCCTACCCCCTGACGAACGTGCGCATCTGGGCATCACCACCGGTAATTACGGAGAATATGGCGCGATAGAGATTCTTGGCGAAAAGTATGGGTTGCCTACACCCATCGGCACCACCAACTCCGAGTGGTACCGCGGCTATCCGGCCACGCCGCCCACCACGCTGATCGTGCTGGGCCTGCAGGCGGAGGAGGCCAACACGCTCTTCACCGGCTGCCGTCTGGTGGCGTACAATCGCGAAGGTATCCGCAACGAGGAGAGCCTCTACCACCCCGACATCTTCCTCTGCGGCCCGCCGCGCAAGCCGTGGGCGGAACTCTGGCGCGAACATCGCGACTTCGGCTGAGCTTTCTCTTGCGCCATCTATCGGCGGAGCCAATCCGCAAAGGGTTGGACTCTCGGGTGCCCCACCCTTGCCGCGTTCTTGTTCTTGCGGCAAGGGTGGGGAGGATCACGGCTGGGTGCCCCATCCATTTCCGCGTTATTTGCGGAAATGGGTGGGATACCCATGATGTTTTGGTCTGCACCATTTCAGAAAATATCTATCGATCCGCCAGCCTGCGCGCCGTTTCCAATCCACCGGCACGCAACACGCCGGGCACGTTGAAGTGCTGCACGTAGTCGGCGTCGGAGCCCAGCGTGGGCAGCTCGTCCAGGTGTAGAACAACGTGCGTGGGGCTAACCGCCGCGGCAAAGGTGGTCCACACCGCCGCATCGCCGTGCGCGTAGATCTCCACCGGCTTGCCCTTCGAGCTTTCGGCTGCGTAAGCAATGGCGGTCAAAATATCCTGCACGCGAGCCTGATCGTCGGTAACGTTGAAGGTCAAGAAGCGCGGACCACCGCCCACGCCTGTATCCTCCGGCACCGGCGGCGTATCCGTACGGTCCCGCGGAGCCTTGGCCGATCCGGTCTGGAAGGCATCGAGCGCCAGCATCGGCCGCTTCTGCCTCCTGAGCTGCGCAACCACCTCACCCTTGAGCGCAACCTCTGCGCCACCGCTATCCAGCAGAATCGCCACTGCGCCCTTGCCCGGCGTCAGCACTCCAGCCACGCGGTCGCCGGCGCCACGGGTAAGAACCAGCTTGTTACCCACCATCGCCGACCGAACTGCCGTGGGATTCTCCACCGCCAGCACGTGCCGCAACCGTTCGCGCAGAAAGCCCGGATCGCCCAGCGTGGCATTCTGCGCAATGGCAGCCTGCTTCCACTCCTCGAACAGTCCCGGCAAGTCGACGGCGTTATTCGGCAGCGTGCGGCCCCACAGCGAGGCCATCTGGCCGATCATGGGCACGGCCACGTTGTGCTCCTTCAGCTCGCTCGCATCGGTCAGGCCAGGATGAATCCGTGCCAAAAACTTGTAGACCTCTTCGCGGCTGGGCTGGTTGAAGTTGTGCGGCGCTTGCACCTGCGCGGCGGCCACATTCTCCGGCTTGCCGTAGAGATCGTAGAGCTTCTTGATGGCCGGATACTCGTCGCGCAGCGTGTTGCGTGTCCAGTCCACGTTGCCCGCCACAAGGATCATCGGCTTGGGCGCAATCATCGCGGCAATCTCGGGGTTCGATGTGCCCATGCGCAGTCCCGGCGCGCCCTCGCACACGTCGCCGCCCTGCATGAACGACGACACCATGCTGACCAGCGCGGTAAACGCAATGCGGTCGTCCACAGCGGCCAGCATGAAGCTCTGCGCCGCGCCGCTCGATCCACCCAGCGCGCCCACGTCGTTCGCGTCCACATCGCTGAGCCCGGTCACAAAGTCCACCGCGCGGATCGCGTTCCAGGCCTGCACCGCATAGGGCGTAAAGCTCCACAGGCGCATCTCCGCGCTGCCGTAGCTGTGCGGCAGTTGCAACGTGTCGGTGTAGCCCACCATGTCGTAGCTGAAGACCACATAGCCCTGCCGCGCCAGACTGATGCCCAGCGCAGGACCTGAAAACAGCGGCTGATTCTCCAGCCGCCCATAGCCCCAATGCCCCTGTGGATTCACAATGCCCGGATGCTTGGCCTTGCCGTTGGTGGGCCGGTACAGGCTGCCGCCCAGATAGAATCCCGGCATCGGCTCCAGCAGCACCTTCTCAATCGTGTAGCCCTTGCCTTCGATCTTGCCATACACCTGCGGATGGAGCGGCGTCTTCTCCGGCATCGGCGAGAGTCCTGACGCCGTAAGAATCTGCTGGCGCAGCGCGGCCTTGCGCGCCGTCCACGCTTCCACCGTGGTAAAGGTGGGCAGCGGCAACTGCATCCGCGTGTTCAGGATCTTGGTATTGCGCGCGTCCTCACTGGGAATAGCGGTCGCCGTTGGTGCTGTCTGGCCCCAAACCGGGGCAACAAAAAAAACAAGAGCTGCGGTCAACGCCAGCCCCTGTTTTTGAAGCGAACAAGAAAACATCATCTCTGATCTCCATCGCCAATTGTTAAGCGGGCTTCAGAGTGTTATACCAGTTCGTCCTTGGCCAGTGCGACCTCGATCTCCACCTTCTGCGTGCCCAGGAAGGGATGCGTAGCCCGCAGCTCCACTTTGCCACTCACCTCGAAGGCGCGAATCCACACCGCGCCCACACCACCCACCAATCCAAAGGGATTGTCGCCGATGATCTCTGCCGGGCCCACAACTTCGAGCTTGATGGCCGTGTTGGCCAGGGGACGCGGTGCGCCAAACTCGTCCGTCACGCGGAAGACCACGCGGGTGGTGTCCGCGCCGTTGGCAATCAGCTTGGTGTCGTCGGCCTTCAGCTCCAGCTTGGCATCCACGCCCGAGCCAGAGAGTTTCTTGGTGATGGCCACCTTGCCCGCGATCATACCCTCGATCTTCAGCGTGCCCCAGCGGTTGATGTTCACCTGCTTGCCCAGATCGAACTCGAAGGGCGCGTACTTCAGGTGCGGATACTCGGCGTGCATGGGGTCCGCTTCGCCCACCAGCGTCTCATCCACGTAGAACTTCAAGTGCTCGCAGTTGCTGCTCACCAGCACCTTGCTGATCTGCGAGTTCTCATCGCCCTCGGCAAAGTGGAAGTTCGGCTCCAGCACCACTTCCTCCTCCGGCTCGCACTGCGAGCGATAGAAGCCCGCGGCCGGCTTGGGCGTACGGAAGATATCCATCACGCCGTGGTAGCAGATGCGGTCGCCGGAGCCAAAGCTCTGATGGGTGTTGTAGTCAAACGCGCACCAGCCAATGGCGCCCGCGAACTGCGGATTGCTGGCCACCTGGTTGTGAATGCGCACATGGCGCAGGGTATGCTCTTTGAGACGCTCCACGTTGTCGATGGTCTTGGTGGGATAGGTGTGCCCAGCAAACTCCGTGTTCAAGTAGCAAGGATGATTCGGCTCCCGCAGCGGGAAGCCAAAGTCGTTCATCGTGAACACGTCCTCGATCAACTCGCTCTCATACCGGTTGCGGATGCCGCCGGTCTGCCGCGTCGGGTCCAGCTCATGCGCCAGCTTGTTGGTGCGCGTGTAGAAGTCGTGATTGTCGGGCGACTCGTTGATGCGCACGCCCCACAGAATCACCGACGGATGGTTCCAGTCGCGACGGATCATGCGGCCCACGTTGTCCACAGCCAGATCCTGCCAGGCCAGGTCGCCAATGTGCTGCCAGCCCGGAATCTCCTCGAGCACCAGCAGACCAATCTCGTCGCAGGCGTCCAGAAAGTGGCGCGACTGCGGGTAGTGCGAGGTGCGCACAATGTTGCACTTCAGCTCGTTGCGCAGGATCAGCGCGTCCTGCCGCTGTACACGGCCCGGCATGGCCTGCCCCACCCACGGGAAGGTCTGGTGGCGATCCAGCCCGCGCAGCTTGACCACCTTGCCATTGATCTTGAAGCCCTCGGCCGTGAACTTGGCCTCGCGGAAGCCAAAGCGCCGCGCGTCGTTGTCGAGGACTACGCCGCCCTTCAGCAAGCGCACTTCCACGTTGTAGAGCTTGGGGTTCTTGAGGTCCCAGAGTCCAATGCCGTCGAGCGGGGCAAAATGGATCGTCTGCGGCGCATTCCAGGCGTCTTCGCCGGCAGGCACAGGTTGCGAAGCCTTGGCGACCAGCTTCTCGCCGTCCAGAAGCGATGCCTCCAGCGTCCATCCGCCTTCCATCGACTTCTTCTCGCTCTCGAGCGTGCACACCACATCCAGTCCAGGATGTGCGCTGAGCACATCCTTTGGCTGCGCGAAGACATTTTCAATGTAGGAGTGCGCAACCAGCCTGAGCGAGACCTCGCGATAGATGCCGCCAAAGGTCAGGTAGTCCACCGTGTATCCAAAAGGTGGAATATCCGCCCGTTCCGTCGAGTCCACTTCCACGGTCAGCACGTTGTCGCCGGCCCAGTCGATGTCCCCCGTCAGTTCGAACGAAAACGGGGTGTAGCCGCCCCGGTAGGAGCCCAGTTCCACCCCGTTCAACCACACTTTGGAGGCCGTCATCACGCCTTCAAAGTCCACAAAGACCCGCCGTCCCCGCGCCTCGGGCGGCAACTTGAAGTGCCTCCGATAGACCGAGACAAACTGGAAGGCCTTGTCGTCAAAGCTGTGCCAGGGCAGCCGGATGTTGGTATGCGGCACCGTCACGCACTCAAACTTGCTGTCGTCAAAACCCGGCATCTGCGCACCCGGCACGGCTTTCGGACTATAGCGCCAGCGGCGATTAAGGGGCAGCACAACACGAACCGGCTTGCCGTGCACAGCAGCTTCGGCGTGAGCGGCAACGGTGGGCGCAACGGCGACAACGGCCATCGCAGTCCCGGTGGTCTTCAGGAAATCTCGGCGATCCATGCTTCTCCTCGAAGTGCAGTCAGAGTTTCGCCCCTGGTTCCACAACTAGGAATCAACCGGGGACCTTTTCGTTCGGGCGAGATTATTGTATGCGTTTCCACCTGCCCCCCGGCTCCTACCAAAGTAGGATCGCCCTTGCCCGCGTCTCTCGGCCCGTATACAGTAGCCGGTGCTGGGGGAAACGCCCCCACTCATCCCTAAGATGAAGGACCTCACCATGAACCGTCGCGATCTGTTGAAGCTCTCCTCCGGCGCACTGGCTGCTGCCTCCGCGCCTGCCCTGGCCGCCGCGGCTGCCTCCGTCCCGTCCGCCGCCCAGCCCGCCTCCCGTTGCGCCCGCTGGGACTACGTGGAGCTCAGCTTTTCCGGTCCAACGGCCGGCAATCCCTTCCTCGACGTGCAGCTCTCGGCCACCTTGCGCTACAAGAGCCTTACGCGCACCATTCCCGGCTTCTACGACGGCGCAGGCGTCTACAAGATCCGCCTCATGCCCACCGAACTGGGCGCATGGACCTGGGAAACCGCCAGCAACGCCCCAGCCCTCAGCGGCAAGACCGGCTCCATCGATTGCGTAGCGCCCGAGGCCGGCAACCACGGCCCGGTTGCGGTTGCAGAGACCTTCCACTTTGCCTACGCCGACGGCACGCCCTACGTCCAGATCGGCACCACCTGCTACGCCTGGGCCTTCCAGCCCGAGGCCGTGCAGCAGACCACCCTGAAGACCCTCGCCACCGCGCCCTTCAATAAACTGCGCATGTGTGTCTTCCCCAAGTGGTACCAGCACAACCACAACGAGCCGCCCAGCTATCCCTTCCCGCGCTCCGGCGAAACCAACGACTACTCCCAGTTCAACCCCGCCTACTTTCAGCACCTCGACAAGCTGATCCTGGCCCTGCGCGAGTGCAATGTGGAGGCCGACCTGATCCTCTTCCACCCCTACGACAAGTGGGGCTACCAGCAGATGCCGGCCGAAGTGGACGACCGCTACCTGCGCTACGTCATCGCCCGCTTCTCCGCCTTCCGCAACGTCTGGTGGTCGCTCGCGAACGAGTTCGACCTGCTCAAGCACAAGACCACCGCCGACTGGGATCGCTTTGCCCGCATCGTGGAGGCGGAAGACCCAAACAAGCACCTGCGCTCCGTCCACAACTGCCACGTGATGTACGACTACAGCCGCGCCTGGTGCACCCATGGCGGCGTGCAAGACTCGCGCGTGGAGATGGCCGCCCAGTGGCGCGCCGACTGGGGCAAGCCCGTGGTCTTTGATGAATGCAAGTACGAGGGCAATATCGCCTCGCAATGGGGCAACATCAGCGCCGACGCCATGACCCGCCGCTTCTGGGTGGCCGCCGTACAGGGCGCCTACTGCGGCCATGGCGAGACCTTCCTCCACGAGAAAGACATCCTCTGGTGGTCGCACGGCGGTGAACTGCACGGCAAGAGCCCGGCCCGCATTGCCCTCTTGCGCAAGCTGCTCGAAGAGACGATTGGAGCGGGCGACGGCCCCATCGGCTTCAACTACATCGGCGACCATCCGGTCTACTGCGCCAAGCGCCCCAACAACTCGGTCCTCTTCTTCTATACCGATGAACACCAACCCGCGGAGATGACCTTCCAGCTCCCCGAGGGCCACGTCTACACCGCCGAGTTCATCGATACGGTGACGCTGGAGCGTATCCCGCTCCCCGGCGAATACAGCGGCAACGCCAGCTTCACCCTGCCCGGCCGCGCCTGGAGCTCCCTCTGGTTGCGCGACAAGAACCTGAAGAAGAACGCCTAAGCTCTGCGCCCTTCAAGGCTTGGCTGATCCGGCCCGAACCGGCCCTTCTGCATTCCAACACTGTCTGGGTGCCCCATCCTTGGCCGCGTCTTTTGCGGGCAAGGGTGGGAGCGCACGATGCAATCCTCCTGTTCCGACCCAACCAGAGAAACACAAAAGACAATCCCCCCACGACAAACCGCCACTGGTTTTGATAACGTTAACTTGATCCCATTTTCCGTCTTCATGGAGCACATCGTATGAGTCTCATTCTAGGTATCGACGGCGGCGGCACCAACACCCGTGCCTCCATTGTGGAGAACGGCAAGGTCCTGGGCCACGCTACCGGCGGCTCCATCAAGCGCCTGCGCGTTGGCGCTGAAGCGGCGGAGGCCAACCTCCGCGCCATCCTCAAAGAAGCCTATGCCCAGGCCGGCATCGCCTGCGTTCGCGCGGCCTGCTGCGGCGTGGCCAGCGCCTCCATGCCCGGCATCACGGAGTGGATTACCGCCGTCTTCGACGACTTTGGCGTGGAGCACTCCGAGGTGGTGGGCGACGAAGTGATCGCGCTCGACGCGGCCTTCAAGGGCGGCCCTGGCATTCTGCAGATCGCCGGCACCGGTTCCAACACCATTGGCCGCGCCGCCGACGGCAGCCGTGAAACCGCCGGTGGCTGGAGCTCCCGGCTGGGCGACGAAGGCTCCGGCTACTGGATTGGCGTCCACAGCCTGCGCCGCGCCCTGCATGCCTACGACCGCGGCGAACCTTCGCAGGTGATCGAACGCGTCAGCAAGTTCTGGGGCGCACGCAACCTGGACGAGTTCATTAACATTGGCGACGGTACGCCGCAGCCGGACTTCGCCGCTCTCGCGCCCATCATCGACGAACTAGCCGAGGCCGGCGACCCGGTGGCCATGAGCGTGCTGGCCGATGCCGCCAAGGACCTGACCACTTTTGTCCTGCTGGTCCGCGACAAGCTCAAGCGCAAGCACAACATTGCCGGCGAAGTGCCGCTGGCCTGGACCGGCAGCATGATCGAAAAGATTCCCCAGGTGCGCGAGCCCTTCTTTGCTGGCCTGAAGGCCGCAGCTCCCGAGATGCCCGTTGCCACCTCCGCCGTGGTCTCGCTCGAAGGCGCTCTGTGGCGTGCCCAGCGCATTGCCGACACGTTTTAGCACGTTTTCGATTCAAGTGTCGACCGTGCAAGGTGGCAATTTCTTAAGGAAATTGCCACGCACACCTGCTTTCTGTTAAGACCAGAATCGAAAACGCTCTAGCCCCAACCGCTCCAGCAGGAACGCCGGTCGCCTGACCAGCAAAACAAAGAGCGTAGACCCTCGGGTCCACGCTTTTTGTTTTAGAGCGGTTTTCCAAAAGATGTAGCCCTTGCAGAGATCGTGCAAGGTGGCTTTTCTTAACGAAAAAGCCACTCCGCTGTCGTGGTTTCGGTGTAAAGCAATTGGAGAACCGCTTTACCCCCAGCGGTCACTCTCCCACCGATGCGCTGTGCCCCGTTCATCGCGTTCTTTGCGATGAATGGGCGCAGAGGCAACCTCTGCCCTGGTGCCTACGCCTGCTGGCAATGCGCCGCATAGCGGCGCTGAGATCTCAGACCCGGGTGAAGCGCCACGGAGCACCGCGACGGGGCGCGCAACCCGGGGGCAAGCCTCAAAGAATGATCCACGCGCCCTGAAGGGGCGCGGTGCGGCTCCAGCACAAAACTATCCACACCGGGGCGCCGAAGGCGCGATTGGCCCCGCCGCAGGTGGCAGGTGGCAGGTGGTCAGTACAAAATCACCGCCACGCGGTACAGCGTAAAAGTGCCCTCCGCACCCCGCGCCGGACAGCTGCCTACTCCAGCGCGATGGTACTTTCCTGACCTCATCCGTTCCTTCAGCGCATCGGGCAGCAGCTTCAGATCCGTATCCTGCCAGCGCATCACAAAGCCCGGCTGCTCCCGGCCTCTGTCCTGCGGCATGCCGTGGTCCGTGGTGCAAGCCTGGCGCGCCGCCACGGAGTTGCCCTCCGCCTTCATGCCGCTGGCCGCAATCATCGTCGCAATGCGCTGCTCCACCTCGGTCACGCTCAACACCTGCGATCCGCGCGTGTAGTCGGCCACCGCAAACAGCTCGTCCCCGCGCGCAATCACCGCAATGCCCACGCGGTCCACCTCCGGATTCAAGAGATTCTTGCGGTGCGGGGGCGAGGTCATCCACGCGCCATGAATCTCCGCTGCGGTCGGCGCCTCCGCCACATTCTCCTCAATCAGCGCAAAGTGCGCGCCTGCGGCTCCGGCCCGCTCGGCCAAATCAAGCTCGCCAGGGTAGCGATGGCCGATCGTGCCCTCCGCCACCATGCGCCGGCAATGCGCCAGCGCAGCCACGGCCAGCGCCTGATCCCAGTGCAACGGCTGCGCACCGGCCTCCGCCCGCGCACGATTCGCCAGCGCCAACACCTGCTCCGCCTGATCGGGCAAACCGCCGCTTCCCTGCCCCTGCCCAGAAAGCGCCGTCAAACCCATCACCACCAACGCCCCACCTGCCCTCAGCCACCGCGCAAAATCCTTCATATCTCGATTCAACACCATGCCCGGCCCAGAGTCGCTGTATTCTTGAGCTGTCCATGATTCTTTCCGCCATCGTTCGCAGTCTTGCCCACCGCGGCCGCCGCCAGCCCTTGGGTGCCGCGGGCATCTTTCTCCTGGTCGTGTTCGTCATTTGCGGTCTGGGCGCCCCGTGGCTCACCAGCTATAACCCGACCGCCATCGATCTGCTGCACCGGCTTGAGGGTGCTTCGCCAGCGCACTGGGCCGGCACCGACGAGCTGGGCCGCGACACCCTGGCCCGGCTGCTCTACGGCGCGCGCTTGTCGCTGGCCATCTCGGTCACCGTGGTGGGCGTCTCGCTCTCTCTCGGCCTGGCCATCGGCGGCCTTGCCGGCTACCTGGGCGGATGGATCGACACCGCACTCACCACCTTTGCCATGAACACCTTTCAGGCACTTCCAGGAATCCTGCTGGCCATCGCCTTTGCGGCGTTCCTCGGCCCCGGCTTCATCAATCTGGTGCTGGCTCTGGCCATCGGCGGATGGGCCGGTTACGCGCGCCTGGTGCGTGCCCAGGTGATGGCCGTCCGCGAGCGCGAATACGTGGATGCCGCCCGCGCCCTCGGCGCCTCCGGCCCGCGCATCTTCTTCCGCCACATTCTGCCGAATATCGTGCAGCCCATCCTGGTGCAAGCCGCCATCGGCATGGCTGGCGTAATCCTGGCTGAGGCCACGCTCTCGTTCCTGGGCCTGGGCATTCCCGCGCCCGCCCCCAGTTGGGGAGCCATGCTGAACGACGCCCGCTCCCACCTCTTCGACTCGCCCCACCTGGTACTCTTCCCCGCCATCGCCGTGGCCGGTGCGGTGCTTGGCTTCAACTTCATCGGCGACGCCCTGCGCGACCAACTCGACCCGCGCACCCGGCTGGAACTGGGGCTTTGAAGGATACTGATTTTACACGCTGCGAAAATACTCTCGCAGGAAGGCACGAAGCGTCAGGGCACGACTTTAGTCGTGCCGAACACCACGATCTCAGAGAGGGCTTTAGCCCCTGAGGGAAATCAATGATTGGTGAAACTGAAAGAGTCATGACAGACGCAATCGAACTGATTCAGGATGCCTGCATTACGAAACGCGTCATGATGATGAGCAATTGTTTCGTCGGAGGTCCACACTGCTTCGGTGCAGTCGTCTGCTATGCAGTGTGTCCGGACGATATCGCCCGGGAACTTCGGACCATGCTGGACGCAACGGTCCAGGAGTTCTTGAAAGGCCGATGTTCTGGTTTGGATTTGCCTCGCAGCCCGATAAACTGAGCTTATGAAACTCGGCATCGTCAGCGACACGCATGGTCTGATCCGGCCCGAAGTCTTCCCGGCGCTCAAGGGCGTGGACCACATCCTGCACATGGGCGACGTGGGCAAGTCCGCTGTGCTGGAGGAGCTGCGCCGCATCGCTCCGGTCACCGCGATCCGCGGCAACACGGATCGCGAAGGCCCCTGCGCGGAGCTGCCCGAGACCGACGTGTACCTTGCCGAGGGCCATTACATCTATATGCTGCACGACCTCTCGGAGATACATCTGGACCCGGCAGCGGGCAAGTTTGCCGCCGTGCTTTATGGCCACTCCCACGTGCCCAACTACTACCACAAACGCGGCGTGCTCTACTTCAATCCCGGCAGCTGCGGCCCCAAGCGCTTTGACCTGCCGGTCACCGTGGGGTTGCTGGAAATAGACGGCGACGCTTTTCGGCCAACCATCGTCCATCTCCTTCCCTGAATGTGATACCGTTCTGCCATCATGAAAATGCACGTTTTCTTGGTAGCTATCCTTCTAGCTTGTGCCGCTGTGGTTTGTTGCGCCCAAACCGCTAACATCTCAGACTGGCTAGGTCTGATTGGCAAAAAGGAATGCGCGCAGGCCAAAGCTCTTTGTACGCTGTTTGTCGGCTCGGAGAACCTCAACGAGAAGGTTGAAGCGCAGAAATGCCTCGCCAATGTCGCTCTTTGCGGCCACGACATTCTATCTCTCGAAGGCAACGAGGTTGGCGGCGGGTCGATGCATGGCAGCTATACCCAGGAAGCCGTGGACGAAGCGCTTGCCCATCTGAATACCGGTATCAAGCTTGCACCCCAGGATCTGACCATCCATATGGGGCGGCTTCACATTCTTGAGGTGTCCGGCCGCTACCAAGAGATGGTAAAGGCTCTGGACGAAAGCTGTACGCTCTATCAGGGAAATGAAACGCCAAAGCCATGGCTGGCCTACGCACCGGAACTTGCCGATCTAGGGCAATTATCCGCCGGTGTGGAGTTCATGAAAGTACTCGACAAGCACTATCCGAAGAACGGCGACATCGTCAGCAATATTGGCGCTTTCCTCTCCATGCAGAAGAAATTCAACGAGGCAATTCCATACTTGCAGAATGCCGTTGAATTGGCTCCGAATGATTCGCTCAACGCATGGGATCTCGGCCATGCCTACGACGCATCCGATCAGGTCGATCTAGCCGACAAGTGGTATCGTAAGGCTCTCGCCCTTCCCCCTGATCAGGATATGCCCACCGAAGTCCACTGCCTCTACGCTGAGTTCGTCGAGAAGAAGCTCAAGGACCGTCCCCGCGCCTGCACGCTGGAGAAGGCAAGTTGCGAAAAAGATAAACAGACAGCCTGTGTCCCGGTCACATCAGCCCCGGTGGCCGCACACTAATCCCGCGCCGTAGGCGCAGTACATGTTAGCCCAGCGCTTCAGCGCTGGGTAAGCTGCGCATCAAAACCGGCCGGAGTCCCGTAGGGAGGGCACGAACCTTCGAATGAAGCCAGCTTGGAGCATCGCGAAACGAGTTGGCCGCACCGCAGGTGCCGAAGCGCCTTGGCCCGCCCGCAGGTGGGGCTCAGCCCCGCATGCGCGGGTTCACCACGTTGTAGACCAGATCGGTGACAAAGTTCACCAGCACGTACGTCAGCCCAATCGACAACAAACAGCCCTGCACCAGCGCGTAATCGCGGTTGGAGATGGCGCTTACCGAGAGCCTGCCCAGCCCCGGCCAGCTGAAGATGGTCTCGGTCACAATGGCGCCGGCCAACAGCGCGCCAAACTGCAATCCCACCACGGTCACAATCGGCACCAGAGCGTTGGGCAGCGCATGCCGCCACACCACGGCCGTCTCACTCAGCCCCTTGGCGCGCGCGGTGCGGACGTAGTCCTGGCCCAGCTCCTCCAGCATAGCGGTACGCACCATGCGGGTCAGAATCGCCGCCATCGACGTGCCCATGGCAATGGTCGGCAGCACCAGATAGCGCCAGTCGATGGTGGCCGTGCCCCCGGCATTCGCGCCTGAGACCGGCAGCCATCCCAGCTTGATTGAGAAGAACAGCATCAGCACCGGACCCAGCGCGATGCCCGGCACCGAGAGCCCGAAGAGCGACACCACCGAGAGCACCTGATCCGCAACCTTGCCCCGCCGCACCGCCGCCCACACACCCGCGGGCAGAGCCAGCAACAAGGCCAGTACCAGCGAGCAGAGGGTGAGCGCCATGGTGTAGGGGTAGCGTTGCGCAATCAGGTGCCCCACCGAGTCCTTCATGCGGATCGATTGCCCCAGATCGCCGTGGAAGACACCCACCCAGTAGTGGATGTACTGCACATGCACGGGCCGGTCATACCAATAGGCATGGCGCAGAGCCGTCACATCCATGGGCGTTGCGCCCTCGCCCAGCATCATCTGGATGGGGTCACCCGGCACCAGATGGATGAGCAGAAAGACCAGCGAAACCACCAGCCAAACTACCGGCAACGTAAGCGCGAGACGTGTGAGGGTCTGCTTCATGGGTCGCCTCTATTACAACAGATGGGGCGGGAGGTGGAGAAAGGGAACCCGAGAACAAGGGAACGAGGGAAGGAGAAACAAAGAGACGAAGAGGATTCTGAGCCCTGCCCCCGTTCCTGATTGCAGGACGCGCGCTTGGTTCCCTCGGGCACTGGGGCTAGAATTCAGAACAACGCAAGGAGCCGCCATGCAAGTTATCGATATTCTTCCCCATGATCGCGTCTTTGTTCTTACCGGTGCCGGCATCAGCGCCGAGAGCGGGCTGCCCACCTTCCGCGCGGAGGATGGCCTCTGGGCCGGCCATCGTGTGGAGGATGTGTGTACGCCGGAAACCTGGGAGGCGAATCCGGAGCGCGTCTGGCTCTTTTACGCCGCGCGCCGCGCTGCCGGCGAAATCGCTCAGCCCAATCCCGCGCATCGCGCGCTGGCGGAGCTGGAATCCTGGCTCGGCGACCGCTTCTTCCTCTGCACCCAGAATGTGGACGATCTCCATGAGCGGGCCGGGGCCAAGCGCCTGTTGCACATGCATGGCCAGCTGGACCGCGCCCGTTGCGAGCGCGATTGCGGACGCCCTCCGGTCGAGGATCGCAACCTTTACACCAGCCTGAGCCAGGTGCCGCGTTGCGCCTGCGGTGGCCGCCTGCGCCCGCACATTGTCTTCTTTGGTGAGATTCCGCTGGAGATGGACCTGATCCAGGCGGAGATTGAGCGCGCCACCCTGATGGTGGTCATCGGCACCTCAGGCTCCGTGTATCCGGCGGCCAACTTCGTCCACTGGGCACGGCAGCACAAAGCCCGTACGGTCTACGTGGGCCCGGAGCCGCCGCTGAACGCAAGCGCCTTCACCCACATAGTGGAGGGCAAAGCCGGCCAGGTGGTCCCGGGCCTCTTCAACGTGCTTTAGCCACCAGTCGCAGTTTCCAATTCCGACTTCGGCTCCGCTTCCGCTTCCAATTCCGGCCCCGGAAGGAGCAGGGACCTTCAGGTCCCTGAAAGAAGCTCGTGTCGGGGCGGCCTTCAGGCCCGGATCGGGCTCTGCTGCCAGCATCCTCCAGCCCCAATCTCCCATTCACCATCTTCCAACAATCCACAATTCCAGCTTCTTCCATTGCATTAAAGGCCGGTTATGTGTGCCCGACCCGAAAAAATCCTCTTCCTTCCGTCCTCTATTCAAATCCCCGTAACAATCGCTGTAGACAATAGGATTCGAAGTACAACTGCAAGGGAGATACCGTGAAAAGGACTTTGGTTGCCGTTTTGTTCTTGATGATGGCCATGAGCGCTGCTCAGGCCCAGAAACTGACTGGGGCTGGCGCAACCTTCCCCTACCCGATTTACTCCAAATGGTTTAGCGAATACAGTGCGGCGCATCCCGGTGTTGAGGTCAACTATCAGTCGATCGGCTCCGGTGGCGGCATCCGTCAGGTGACGGCGGGTCTGGTGGACTTCGGCGCCTCCGACGGTCCCATGACCGACCAGCAACTGGCTGAGTCCAAGGTCAAGCTCATCCACATTCCCACCGTGCTCGGCGCGGTCGTTCCGGTGTTCAACGTTCCCGGCGTCAACAACGTGCGCTTCAGCGCCGACGTGCTGGCTGACATCTATCTGGGCAAAATCCAGAGCTGGGATGACGCCCGCATCGCCAAGGACAACCCGGGCGTCAAGCTGCCTGGCCAGAAGATCATCGTCGTCCACCGTTCGGACGGTTCCGGCACCAGCTACATCTTCACCGACTACCTGAGCAAGGTCAGCAAGGAATGGGCTTCTGGCCCCGGCAAGGGCACTGCTCCCAGCTGGCCGGTGGGCGTGGGCGGCAAGGGCAACGAGGGCGTTGCCGGCCTGGTTCGCCAGCTTCCTGGCTCCATCGGCTACGTGGAGCTCATCTACGCTCTGCAGAACAGGATCCACTTTGGCGAAGTGAAGAACCCCGCGGGCAACTGGGTGAAGGCTTCCATCCAGGGTGTCACCGAGGCTGCCGGCAGCGTCAAGCAGATCCCGGCCGACTACCGCGTCTCCATCACCAACGCACCCGGTGCCGAGTCCTATCCGATCGCCAGCTTCACCTGGCTGCTCATCCCCCTCAAGTCGGCCGATCCGGCCAAGGGACGCGTAATCAAGGACATGCTGAGCTGGATTGTGAAGTCCGGCCAGACTGAAGTGACGGCGCTCTCCTACGCCCCGCTTCCTGAAGCCCTTGCCGAGCGCGTACTGAAGAGCATCTACGCCCTTCAGTAAACACCCGCCTATACTTAAAGCAGCAAAGCAAAGAGCTTAAAGCAGAGAAGAGAAGAGCCCGGCCAACCAGCCGGGCTCTTTCTGCGTTTGCAATCCGGGCATCGTCCACAAGCTCCGTGCCCCATCCATTTCCGCGTTTCTTGCGGAAATGGGTGGGATACCTAGGAAATCCAGGCCTACACCATCTCAAGAAAATGCACTACTAGCTGGCCAGGTGCTCGCCGATCAGCCGATCCATGAGCGGAATCATCTGCTCCCCGGTGCGCGCCAGAACAAAGGCCTGCGCATCCGCGTCCCAATCCAGCTTGAAGCTGGTGGCCAGCGCTGAGATCCAGATCTGGCGCACGGCGGTATTCGGCGTCACCACAAACTTGGCCGGCGGCTCTTCAAAAAGAAGGTTCAGCACCCCGGCCTGTTCCTCGGCTTCAAACTGTGCACCCTTATCTTCTTCAGCGAACAGGTGCTGCTTCAGCGTCTCAAGCGCGGTCTCTGCAGTACGGCGGAACTCCTGCTCATCCATCATGGCCTCAGTGTAGCAACTCCCACCGAGGCTGGCGCTGAGGTCAGGCCATTATCGGCTTCGGGGCAGGATTCTTCGCGCTGTCGCCCCCTCGTACAGCTCTTGCGCAAAAAAGATTAAAGACTTGGCCTACCCCGCCGATAAGGCTTGAAGAGAGAAAGTTCCGGACGAGGAGGCTTATGGAGATCGCACCCATCACAGGAATTCGCGTGACACCCGTCCGGAAGGTTCCGCCATCCGAGCAAAGTCTTTCCGGCGTCTTTGACATCAGCTTCTCGCGCTCCCGCGAAGACAGCTATTCCGGCAACGGAAAAGGCACCGGCGGCCAGGACCAGAACGACGACCAGGACGCTCTGTTCGACGACGAAAACCACCTCTCCAGATTGCAGCGCAGTGCCTCCGGCAGCATCAGCGCCTTCGCCTGAGGACAAGCCAGGCAGCGGAAACGTTCAACCGGGCGGCTCACGTAGCTATCAAGCAGCCCGGCAGGCGAATTTCCCCTTTTGCCTGAATAAGACAATGGGCACGGCATAATGCCGTGCCCTTCTTTCTGTGTGCCAAGATGCTCAATCATCCGTAACTACAGGCTGTCATCTGAGCGAACGCGGCCCCAGGCGCGGAGCGCGTCTGCCGCACCACAGGTGGCTACACGCAGTGCAGATGAGTCGAAGAATCTGTAGTTTTTCATTCAACTGCCTGCAATGGAACCGCGTCCAGATGCCCGTGCGGCAGGCTTCGTGCGCCCTGCCGGGGCGCTGGTTCCCCTTTTGTCCTCAACCCAGGATTCCCGTCGGCCCGTTCCCTCGCAGGGCTCGGGAACAGGCCGCGTCCATCCTGGGCTACTGGGGTCTGTGAACAACGCCCCTTGTCCGCTGTTTCCCTTCCTCCGCGTACTCATAAATCTTCCGGCTTGCGCGCCCTCCTCTCAGAAACTGTCCTTCTGAGCGAACGTGGCCCTAGGCGCGAAGCGCGGCTGCCGCACCGCAGGTGCCGCGGATGGCCCCACCCCAGGTGGCCACGGGTGGTTACAGCGTGCGCTTGAACAACGGCGTGGCAATCAACAGCGTGCTAATCCCAAACACAAACAGAAACGCCAAATCGAACTGAATGGCCACAAACCCGCCGTCTTTCAGGATGACCGCCTTCAGCCCATGAATGGCGTACGTAAACGGATCGATCACTGAAATCGCGCGCAGCCACCACGGAAACGCCGTGATCGGATACATTGCGCCCGAGGGATAAAACAACAGCAGGTTGAGCACGCCAAACATCGCGCGCGGCACCAGCGGATCGTCCACCCGCACCATCAACAAAAACATCATGCCGTTGAACGCGACCGCGGTCACCACCAACAGGCAAGCGATCTGCAGCACTTGCATGGGATGGAAGATGATGCCCAGCCCAGCCATCAGCGATCCAATCACGGTCATGGTTGTGCCTGCCAGCACCGCCTTGATCGAACCCGCAAGATTCAACCCCATCACCAGCTCAAGGCGCGTAATGGGAGTTACCAGATAGCCCTCGTGAACACCGCGCGCCTTGTCGTCGATGTAGAGCATGCCTCCGCCAATCATCACGGAGATATACATGGCCAACGCGATGCAGGCAGGCAGCAGAAACTTCAAATAGCCCACATAAGGATAGAGTTCCACAATCTCCAGTGCGATGGAACTCTTCAAGCGCGGCTGGATGGCGTCGGCGGACAGCGCCGTCACCAGCGATTGCATCTCCCCCTCGACGCTCGATGAGGTGAACTGATCCGTGTCATCCACCACCAGCCCCACCCGCGGCGCATCCTTGGCAACCACCCGGCGTGAGTACTGCATGGGAATAATCACCGCCGCATCCACCTTGCCGGTGCGCACGTCTTCCCGCGCCTGCAATTCGTCTGTATATTCAAGGGTGTGAAAGGTCTTGATGTTGGCGTTGATGCTGTCAAAGCCCTCGCGCAGCTTCACCGCCTCCGGCCCGTGATCGTAATCCACCACCGCTACCCGCGCGCCCACAATCTTGCCGCCAAAAGCGTTGCCCATGATGATCAGCTGCAGAATCGGCATCATCAGCGACATGATCATCAGCATGGGCGAGCGGAAGAACTTGCGCATCTCGCGCTCGACAATCGCCATCATCCGGTTCATGGGCGTGCTCCTGGCCGCGGGGGCATGGTAAAGGCCGGCGGCTTCACCTGTTCGTCGCGCAGCTGGCGGCCGGTATAGTGAACAAAAACGTCGTCCAGCGTGGTGTTCTGCACGCTGAGCGAGGTAATCTGCTGGCCCAGTTGCGAGGCCATCCCCACCAGTTCCATGGTGGTGCGCGAACCCGACGAGCTCAGCACGCGATAGAACCCCGCGCTCTGCGCCTGTACTGCCGTCACGCCTTCCAATTTCTCAAGCCGCTCCGGCCACTCCGGCAACTCGTGCTCAAAGTGAACCTCCACGACGTTAGCGCCGGGCACGCTGTGCTTCAACTCCAGTGGCGTTCCCAACGCGACCAGCGTGCCGTGATCCACAATCGCAATGCGGTCGCAGAGCTTGTCGGCCTCTTCCATGTAGTGGGTGGTGAGCAGCATGGTCAAGCGGCGCGTACGGCGCAGATTGTCCAGCATCTCCCACACCGCGATGCGCGAAACCGGATCGAGGCCAGTCGTAGGTTCATCCAGGAAAAAAATGTTGGGATTGTGCACCAGCCCGCGCGCAATCTCCAGCCTGCGCCGCATGCCGCCCGAGAGCGTCTTCACCTGCGCGTCGCGCCACTTGGTCAAATCAACCGCTTCCAGCACTTCCACAATGTTCTTCTCGCGCTCCGCTCGCGGCACGCCGTAGAGCTTGGCGTAGATACTCAGGTTCTCGCCCAGCGTCAGATCGGGATCGCTGGTCAGCGCCTGCGGAATCACGCCAATCACACGGCGCACCGCATCGGCATCCTTGGCCACATCGCAGCCGGCCACGGTCACCGTGCCCACGGTGATCGGCATCAGCGTGGTCATCATGCGGATCAGCGTGCTCTTGCCCGCGCCGTTCGGTCCCAACAGGCCGAAGATCTCCCCCTCCTGCACCTGAAAGCTCACGCCTTTGACGGCCTCAAAGTCGCCGTAGCGCTTCACCACGTTCTTCACATCAATCGCGAGCTTGTTGCCCGCGCCGCCTACCGCGCTGCCTACCGCTCTGGTTGACGCGCTGCTCATGGCTTCACCAGCTTGGCCTTGGGGATGTATACCTCAGCCGTCATGCCGGGCACGTACTTCATCCCGGGATTGTCAATCACCAGCTTCAGTTGCACGGTCTTGATGTCGCGCTTGCGATCGCTCACATCGCGCTGCGTGGCAAAGTCAGCCTCGGTCGCCTTGTTGATCACCTTGCCCCACACCGTGCCGCCTGAAGGCAACACCACGCGCAGGCTGTCGCCCACCTGCACCGCATCGGCCTGCGTCTCCGGCAGCGGCGCATACACCCAGGTCTGGGTCAAATCCATGATGGTCACAATCGGCGTACCGGCCGTTACCACCTCACCCTGGCGCATGGCCCACACGTTCACCCGGCCGCTCACCGGAGCCAGCACCTCCGCATAGCCGCGCTGCACCCGCGCCTGATCGGCCAAAGCCTTGGCATTGACCACATCGCTCTTGGTGGCCGTCACGGTGCGTGCGGAGACCGCGGCCAGCAGCTCGTGCGCCCGCGCCTCGCGCAAGTTGGCCTGCGCCCCCGTCAGCGAGTGCTCCGCCGAGGTCACCGCCGCCTCTGAAGCATGCAGGCTGGTCACCGCTTCGTCCCGCGCCTGCGCGCTCATAATCCCCTGGTCGGCCAGCACCACCGTCCGCGAGGTGTCTGCCTTCTGGTGCTCCAGATTGGCCCGTGCCTGCGCCAGCATAGCTTCCGCTACCCGCACCTGGGCCTCGGCGCTTACCCTGGCACTGGTCACTTCGCCGCGGTTCTGCTGCTCGGTCACCACAACTTCGCCCAGCTTGCCTTCCTGGCTCTTGGCCGTGGCCTCAGCGGCACGCAGAGCGGCGCTCAGATCGTCGCTCTCAATGGTCGCAATCACGTCGCCGGCTTTCACCTGCTGGCCCTCGGTCACCGTCAGCGTGGCCAGCCGGCCGGCAATGCGCGAACTCACCTGCACCTCATTGGCATCCACCGTGCCAACCATCTGCAGATCGCTCGTCGGACGAACCCTGACGAAGTACCATATCAATGACCCAATCGTCAGCAACCCAAGAATGATAAAAACTCGATTTCTCGCACTCACTTCTGCTTCACCTCATGTTTCGCAAACCGTTTCCATCTGTTCTTCAAGTCTCCAACCGCCGGCATCACTGTGCCAACCAACACACGATCAGCAACTTGCGCGCCATGCTCGCGGTCGGAAAAGACTGTTTGTCCCAAAAACCTCACCGCCGCCTTGCGCCGGTTTTCAAGCTCCTCTTTTGAGAGCAAGTCCCGTTCGGTGAGCAAGTTGACCACTGGAATCGATAAAAAATAAAACATGTTCGCCCCCAGCGACGAATTCATCAGCTGCCAGGGATCGGTCTGGATCAGCTCGCCCGTTCGCTGCCCCTCTTCAATCAGCTCCAGAAAGCGCTTCGTCGTTGGCCGGTAGACCTTCTCCACAATCGCCGACAGCGCATTCCGCTCGCCCTGATGCACGCGCATCATCTCCTGATGCATCAGGCTCTGGAAGCTCTGTTGCGAGTGGATGCGGTCAAAGTGGTTGAGCACAAACTGCACCAGCCGCTCACCGGCGGAGTTCTCCGTGCTCATGGTGGCCATGCTGCTGGCCACCACCTGCTGCGCCACCGCATCCAAAGCCGCGTTGTAAAGCTCGTCCTTGCTCTGGAAGTAGTAGTAGATCAAGGCTTTGTTTACGCCCGCGGCGGTGGCGATCTGCTCCGTCCGGGCTCCCGCCAGTCCCTGCTCGCTGAAGGCGCTGATGGCTGCCTCCAGAATCCGGGCGCGGGTCTGGTCGGCGCGTTCTTGCTGCAAGCGGGCTGGAGGGTGGGTGGACATGTTTTTGACTAACTGGTTAGTAAAATACCGCAACCGGCTCCTCCCCGCAAGATCTCTCTCCATCTTTCTTACGGTACAAGCGCCCTTTGGGTTCCCTATACCAGATCTTTAACCGTTAAGAGTCTATGAATCAGGACAGACAAAAGGGGTGAACGACGCGCGTTCACCCCTGCGAAAATGGCTGTAACCTACCTCACAACAACACAATAGGTGTCCCAACCCCTCAGTAGGGCGGCAAGCCACCCAGATACATGTAACCGAGCGACGGAGCCCGAGCCAGCAAAGCGGCCAGCCGCGCGTCCGGGAAGCGGTGCAGGTAGACCCTGGTCCAGCTGATGGCCTCTGCCGAAGGCGGCGCACCATCCGGCAAGTCCTGCTTGATGCCGGTCTGTTGGTCGAAATAACCACTCCCCTCCAGCCCCGCTACCGAGCGCGTCACCAACCGGCGGATCGCAAAGTCGTTCTCCGCGTACAGATGAATGCCGTTCAGCTCTCCGAATTCGGCTAGATAGACCAGCGGCGCGATGGCGTACAGGTGGTAGTGGAGCGCGCGCTGACCACGGCGCATCTCCAGCGGCAGCGTGCTGTCCGGCGTAATCTGGCGGCTGCCGTTGCGGTAGGCCTCCGCAGCCCAGCCGAGCAGCTTGGGGTCGCCCACGGCAATGGCCACCGCCGCCACCTGCACACCAGCCCAGTAAAGATGGTTGTTTCCCACGTGTCCCGGAGCCTGGGCAACCTCGCGGTCGTAGTAGCCCATGGTCTGCGTGCTAACGGCCTTCATCCAATCGGTCAGCAGCTTCTGGTCGGCGTCGCTGATCGCGCCGCTAGGGCGGACCTTGAGCAGGGCGATAGCCAGCGCGCCTTCCACCCAGCCCTGCACATAGTAGGCCTGGTGGGACGACATCTTGCCGGTCAGCGCCTTGTCTTGCGCAGCAGTCTTTTCCAGCATCAGAACGCAGGCGGCTGCTTGCCGGCTGCCTGTGGCCAAATAGGCGTCCGCTGCGGCAACAGCCAGAATGCCCAGCTTCTTGACCGGGCCGGCAGACTCCTCATAGGCCTTCCACTTCACCGGATCGATGATGGAGCTTTTGGCGTCCCCGTAAAAGCCGTTGGTGGTCAGATCCGCAGTCAGGTGGATGGGCTGAGGGCAGGCGTAAGGAGCATAGGTCAGCTTCACCGGATGCTCATCCCACGGCGAACGGAGAGCGCTCTGCCCACCAGCAGCAGCAGCGGCAACAAGCGAGAAACCAAGGGCTAGCGAAAGAGACTTCCAAACGGTCAAATCATGCTCCATGGAGTAAGGCTGTTTTTCAGCATCAAAACACAGCGATCTTACGATGAAGCAAGTGGGCTTGTGCAGTCTCAAACCAGTTTGCAACCGGATTTTACCCGTAAACTACGCTATTTCTGGTACGGAAGCTCCTGGCCTGCAACCTCCAGCAGAGCCAGTGCCATCTGGTTCATGGGGGTGGGAATGCCGTGTTTCACACCGGCGCGAACCACGGCGCCGTTGCGGGCGTCGGACTCCATGCGGCGGCCGTAGAGCCGGTCGGCCAGCAACGAGTTCATGGAGTCGCCCGGATGCTTGGCATACATGCCCATCACCTCGTCCACCACGGAGTCGTCCAGTTGCGCGCCTTCCGCGCGGGCCACGGTCAGGCATTCGGTGGCCATTTGGCGGGCGACGGCCGTCATCTGCGCTCCCCAAAGCACCCGAACCGGCTGCAGGCTGAGGGCGTTCAGGGCGCCCACCGCGTTCATGCAGAGTTTCCACCAGGCCGCGGTCACAAAATCCTCCACCGGAACCAGGTTGGCTCCGGCTCCCTCAAAGAGGCTGAGGAACCCCTTGCCCAGATCGGAATTCTCCACCTTGAGCAGAACCGTGCCGCGCATGTGAATGGAGCCATCGTCCTGGCGCTCGACCGGACAGTCGATAACCACCGGCAGCAGCCGCTCAGGGCTCACAAAGGCGGCAAAACGCTGGCGATGCTCCACACCGTTCTGCACAATGGCCACCGGCGCACCGTTGGCGCAGAGCGCCGGGAACCAGGCCGCGGCAGACTCTGAGTCGTAGGCCTTGGTGGCCACCAGCACCCAGTCCACCGGCTTGGCGTCGGCCGGGTTGGTCACATTTTCAGCATGGACCCGCACTTCGCCCGTGGGCGTATGGGCCACCAGTTGCGACAGAGGCCGCCGCGTGCAAAGCACAATCTCATGCTTGCCGGTAATCTCCAGCAGCGCAGCCAAAGCGCCGCCAATCGCGCCCACACCTACAATCGCAATCCGAGCCATCCTGCCCTCCCAAAGGGGAATACAAGACAACGTTACACGCTCACCGCAGCCCCTGGCCACCACCTGCGGTGGGGCCAATCCGCTTCGCGGTGCTCCAGCCGGTCTCATTTGGGATGATTCGTGCCGTCCCTCCGGGACTCTGCGCTTCTGTTCGCAACTTTCCCAGCGTTGAAACGCGGTGCTAAACTGCATTGCACCTTTGGCGCGAGGTTGGCGCCCTAGCCTGCGTCGGTATTCCTTGCGCCCGCCGCGGAGCCCGCGCTACGATTCCCTCAACCCTCCGAGGTGGTTCTCGATGTCCTTCCCCTTTAGGCGCATCGTCACCGCGTTTCTGCTCTGCGCAGCCGCCCACGCCCACGCCGCCCAAAAGTGTGTCCCCGCTAAAGAAGCCTCCAGGCACCTCAACAAGGATGTCTGCATTACCGCGCACGTCTACGATGTGGTGGAGCTGCCCGACGGCACCCGCTTTCTCGACGTCTGCACGCCGCAAACTCCCGACGACCTATGCCGTTTTACGCTGGTCAGTTACTGGGAAGACCGCGACGAAGTCGGCGAGCTGCGCAAGTATAAGGACATGGACGTGCGCGTGCGCGGCCTGGTCCGCTCCATGCATGGCCGTGCCGGCATCGTCGTCAGCAACGTGCGCCAGTTTTACGGCGGACCGCCCAAGTTCAAGCCCAACCCGCTGCTGGCCCACGGCTTCACCGCCGAGCAGGATCGCCCTCCCATCCGCGACCCCAACCTGAACCACCAGGGCGGCGGTCGCGGCTTCATGAACAATCGCGATCAGGTGGCCCGGCCGACGAAGTGAGGCCAAATCAAAACACGGAAGTGTTACAGCAGATCGAGAAACTTCTCAACGCCGATTCCAGCATCCCTGACGATGCCGGCCATTGTGAACGCGTTGATCGGATTGTGGCGGGGAATCGTCAAAATGCGCCCTCCATCCGTCATCACAATGTGCGCGCCCTGACGGAGAATGCGGAAGCCTGCTCTTTCCAGAGCAGCTACGGCTCGAAGATGATTAATTCCCGGCAGCTTGGGCACGAGTTACCTCGGAAGTTCTGAAATCATCATCCGCGGCCTCGATAAATATGTCAAGAATACGTAACCTCTAAATATCTGTAATAAAAGATCTTACTTGCATGTAAAAGAGTTTACTTCTATGTACTTTTACTTACTTTAGTTGACATAAAAATGCAGGAATCGCTTAAAAAATAATCGAGATCTTGTACGCAGCCAAACCGCCTGACCTTGAATCCGAAACCTATGCAACCGCAACTTCGACAACGCGACCGTCATCCTCACGTGCTAATTCCTCGGCCGCCTCGACGTACTCATGAATGGCGGTCTGAATGTTGGCGAGAGCTTCTTCTTCGGTTGTTCCCTGCGACCAGCAGCCCGGCAAACCGGGGCACGACACGCTGTAACCTTCCTCGGATTGGCGGAGAACGACGCGATAGGTGGCCATGGTGGCAATGGTACACTGCTCGGTAAACTGCGGCAATACACGCCCGCCACAAAGCCGGAGTGGCTGAGGTTTCCATCAGGCCGGATCGGGAACCGGCTCCTGCTCGCTGTCCTCGTCTTCTTCGTCCAAAACCTCTTCCAGCGGCGGAGCCACGCGCGCTCCGTACCACAGGATCGCCGCCGAAGCCGTCAACGCCACCAGCGTGGCGCCCAGAGCAATCCGCAAGTTGGACCGGTCGCTGATGGCGCCAATGATCTGCGGTGAGAAGGTGTCGCCAAAGCAGTGGATGATGAAAAAGTTCAGCCCCACGGCGGCAGCCCGGATGGGCGCGGTCACCGAGTTCACAATAGCGGCATTCAGCGGCCCGGTATTCAGGAACAGGAAGAACTCGGCCAGCAACAGCGAGGGCAGCGCCAGCCAATCCGGCCCAAAGAAGACCAGCAGCCCAAACGGCAGGGTCATCACCACGCTCCAGAAGGAGAGCAGGTAGAGCGCGCGATGGTTGGTGCGCAGCCAGCGTTGTGCCAGCCATCCGCCCACCAGCGTGCCGCCAATGCCGTCCAGCACCGTCACCGCGCCCACCGTCAGGCTGGCGTTGCCCATGGAGAGCCCGGCATACCGGCGCAAAAACTCCGGCATCCACCAGGAGATGCCGCCCATGGCAAACGTCAGCGCCGCCAACCCGAAGGTGGCTGCCAGATACGCGGGATTGCGGAAAAGTCCCATGAAAGTGCAACGGTCCATGGTGTCCAGGATGTTGTCGTTGGCGCCGCGTTCCGGCTCATGGCCCCAAATCCAGTAGAGCGCGGCCAGTGCAAAGCCCGGCAGCGCGCAGATGAAGAACGGCACCCGCCAGCCCCACATGCCGCCCATCTCACCGCCGGCCAGGTAGCCCAGCGCCGCGCCAACCGGGATGGCTACATAGAAGATGGAGAGAATCCGGTTGCGTTCGCGTTCCGGATAAAAATCGGAGAGCACCGCGGGCGCAAAGATGCCGAAGGTAGCTTCGCCAATGCCCACAAAGGCCTGCCGCACGTAGAGCGTCCAGTAACTATGCACAAACACCGTGCCCAGCGTGGCCAAGCTCCACAACACCGCGCCGCCAATGATCAGCGGCTTGCGGGCCATGCGATTGCCAATCCAGCCGGTCAAGGGCGCGGCCAGCATGTAGAAGACAAACAGAGCCGTCGCCAGCAGTCCCATCTGGTGGTCTGTGACGTTGAACTCCTGCTGAATGGGCTGGATCTCGCCCGACAGGATATAGCGGTCAATGTAGTTGAGCAGGTTCAGCCCGATCAGTAACAGCAGGGTGGCCTGCGCGGGACCGATGCGGGGGCCGGGGTGGTCGGATTGGAGCTGATTCGGCAACTCGTTCATCCTGTCACGAACTGAAACTCGTCCTCATCCTAAACGTTCTGTCGCCCCTGCCACCTGCGCTTACGCGTTGGGCCGGGGAAAACGCGCTTCCACCGTGGTGCCAATGCCGCCGCGGGGCCGGAAGATACCCTTCACCTCAGCCCACACCGGCTCCGTGGCCTTCACCACGTCGTTCAGCACCTGGTTGACAATATTCTCCTGGAAGATTCCCAGGTTGCGGTAACAAAACAGGTATTCCTTGAGCGACTTGAGTTCCAAACAGCGCTCGCGGGGCATGTAGCGGATGGTCAAAATGCCAAAATCGGGCAGACCGGTCTTGGGGCAAACCGAGGTCAACTCCGGATCGTCGATCAGAATCTCATAGCCCGGAAACTGGTTCGGCCAGGTTTCAATCGGGGGAAACGGGTAGTCCAGTCCAGCGTGGGCATGTTCGTCGGTGTAACGGGGTACGGAGGCCATGCATCTATTTTATTCGCTTCCCGGGTTTGGATCGGAGCCCGCGGGTCCATATTCTTTTGCGATGAAAAAAACTGCTTCTGCGTTTCGCTTTCGGGAGTCCTATATACTGGCTTTGGTTAACCGCATGCCTGAAGAGAAAAGTCAAAAAGTACGGCTCTGGATCTGGAGAAGTCTGGGTCTGATTGTGATTGTGGTCTTTTTTGTTGCGCACCACCTCCTGCGTGAGCAGTTGCAGGTGCGCGCAGAAAAAGCTACTCACCAGGTGTTGACCAGTACGGTCAGCACGAACGGGCGTGTTGAACCCGCCTCCAAGACATCGTTCTACAGCCCGGTCACCACCACGGTAAAAGAAGTCTTTGTGCACCCCGGCGATCAGGTTCCCGCCGGCAAGGTGTTGATGGTGCTGGATGACGTGAGTGCCCGCGCCAAGCTGGCCTCGGCTGAAAGCGGCCTGAGGAGCGCCCAGGCGCTGCTGGATGCCACGGTGCACAACGGCACGCTGGAGCAGCGTCAGGCCTCCACGGCCGACATGACCCGCAGCCGTTTGGACCGCGATCAGGCGCAGCGCAACCTGCAGGCACTGGAAAAGCTGGCCGCCACCGGCGCTGCCGCTCCCAGCGAGGTTGCCACGGCTCGTGAGCACCTGGAAACCGCGGATGCCACTTTGCACGCCCAGCAGGAGACCTCTACGCACCGCTACTCCGACGCGGAGTTGGCGCGCGCCCAGGCCTCGGTTGCCGAAGCTCAAGCCAGCGTAGCCGCCGCCCATCAGGTTGTGGCCCAGACCGTGGTTCGCGCCAAGACGGCCGGCACGGTCTACAACATTGCCGCCCAAAAGGGCGAGTTTACGGAAGAGGGAAAGGTCCTGATTGAACTGGGCGACCTGACCCGCGAACAGATTCGCGCCTACTTTGACGAAGTGGATATCGGCCGTCTTTCGGTGGGCGAGAAGATCGTGGTCAAGTGGGACGCCAAACCGGGCCGCGAATGGCATGGCCACATTGTGCGCCAGCCTGCCAGCGTCACCAGCTACGGCACCCGCAACGTGGGTGAGGTGCTGGTCAGCCTGGACGACGCCGATGCCGGTCTGCTGCCCGACACCAACGTCAACGTCACGGCCACCACCTCCAGCGATCCGGACGCGCTCAGCATTCCCCGCCAGGCGCTGCACTCTGAGAACGGTAAACCGTTCGTCTTCAAGGTGGTTGGAACCAGCCTGGTGCGCACCTCGGTCACCACCGGGATTGTCACACTCGCCCAGGTGGCCATTCTCTCCGGTCTGCAGGAAGGCGATCTGGTTGCCACCGGCAGCCTGAATGCCCAGCCACTGCAGGAAGGCATTCCGGTCAAGGTCATTCGTTGAAGACGCGCTCCAATCCGCTTGCGTGGCCGGCGCTTGCTGGCTGCGTTGCCATCTGCCTCTGCTCGCTCTCCGCGGAGGCGCAGATGGCCAACCCGTTGGCCCGCGCCAATGCCCAATTGCAGGCTGGCGATGCCGATGGCGCGCTGGCGGCCTTGCGCGTTCTGCCCCAGGCTGGAGCCAACCAGGCTGAGGCGTTGAACCTCAGTTGCCGGGTCCACTATATTCTTCAACACTGGGATCAGGCCGCGAGCGAATGCCAGAAGGCCGTCCAGCTGGACGGCGGCAATGCCCGCTACCACCTCTGGCTGGCCCGCGCCCTGGGTGAAAAGGCCAGCCATGCCAGCTTCCTCAGCGCCTACTCGCTGGGCAAACAGGTCCACACGGAGTTTGAAGCTGCCGCCCGGCTCGATCCCCACGACCCCGAGATCCTAGCCGATCTGGGCGACTTCTATCAGCAGGCTCCCGGAATTGTTGGCGGCGGAGCCGACAAGGCAGAGCGCGTGGCCCAGCAGTTGGATGCCATCGATCCGGCCCGTGCCCACCAGCTTCGCGCCCGCCTTGCTGAGACCCAAAAGGACTTTGGCACCGCGGAGCGCGAGTTCAAGGCTGCCATTGCCGCCAGCCCTCATCCCGCCCCGCACTGGACCACCCTGGCCAGCTTCTTCCGCCGCCGTCAGCGCTGGCAAGACGTTGAAGCCGCCATCCACAGCGCCCTGGCTACCGCTGGCCACGACAAGCACGCTACCATTGCTCTCTATGACGGCGCCGGCGTGCTCATCGAGTCCAAACGTGACCCAGCTCTGGCCGCCAAAATGCTCGAAAACTACCTGAGTGCCGATTCACGCACCGAAGAGGGCCCGGCCTTTGAGGCCCATCTCCGCCTGGCCCGGCTCAAGTCCTACCTGGGCGACGCTGCCGCCGCCGAACGCGAGCGCAACGCCGCACTGGCCCTGGCCCACGACTACAAACCAGCACTGGAAGCGAAGTTTTGACCGACATCACGACCTTGGCAGTCAATCGCCCCAATCCGCACCTCTCTCGCGCGCGCCTACTGGCATTGGCCACCTTGGCAGCTCTGCCGCTGAGCGCCTCCGCGCAGGTCTCGCTGGCAACAATTGTTGAGCAGGCGCAGCGCAACAGCTCGGCCGTCCACCTCGCCCAGGCCAACGTCAACAAGGCCGCTGCGGCACTGACTGAAAGCCGCGACGCCGTTATCCCCTCGGTCTCCGTCTCTTCCGGCCTGCCCACCTTCCCGCAGGTCGGCTTCACCGGCACGCCGCCTTCCATCTGGTCGGCTTCCGTGCAGTCGCTGATCTTCGGCTTTCCGCAAAAGAACTACATCAGTTCCGCCAGCTTTGCCGTCAAGTCCGCTAAAGCCTCGCTGGCCGACGCTCGTGAGCAGGTCGCGCTCGACGCTTCCACCGCCTACATCGACCTGGACGCCACCAACACCGAGCTTGACCTGATCCGCCAGCAGGAAGATGCCGCCCGCCGCCTGGTTGAGATCGAGCAGCAGCGCGCTGAAGCCGGCGTCGATCCCCTCTCCGAGGTTCTGGAAGCCCGGCTCACGCTGGCCCAGATGCACCTGAAACGCGTTCAAATGGAAGCCCATGCCGAGGGCCTGGCCGCCCAGCTCGCCTCGCTCACCGGCCTCAAAGCCTCTGAAATCAAGGTTGACCACGCCAGCATTCCGGAGATTCCCCAGCTGCGCCCCAGCATGGTTCCCCGGGTGCTGCCCGGTATTGAAGCCGCACAGCTCATGCTCCACTCCCATACCTTGCAGGCCAGGGGCGATCAGGAGATCAACTACCTGCCCCAGTTGAGCTTTGGCGCCCAGTACAACCGCAATACCACCCTGCTCAACGACGTCAACAAGTACTTTGCCTCGCCTCTGCCCTCCAACAACTTCAGCTCCGGCATCTCCATTCAGGTTCCCCTGTTCAACATGAGCTCCCGCGCCAAGGCCCGCGAATCCTCTGCCGACGCCCTCAAGTCCCGCGTGGAAGCCGAGCAGGCCGAGCGCCAGAACGACATTGAAATCACGCGCTTGAGCGGAACCATCCGCGAGCTCGACGCCCTGGCCGAGGTGGCTACCCTCAAGCAGCAGATCGCACAGGAGCAGCTCAAGACCGTTCTCACCCAGCTCGAACTCGGCTCTGGTTCCGACGCCGCTCCGCAGCTCACCCCCAAGGCTGAACAGCAGGCCCGCATCGACGAGCGCCAAAAGCAACAGGATGCGCTCGATGCCACGCTCAGCCTGGCCAAGGCTCGTCTTGGCCTGTTGCGCGCTCTGGGCCACATGTCCGACTGGCTTGACGAACTGAAGACAAAGTAACTTCCCCGCGTTTTACGGCATCTTATGGATTGCTCCCCCCACCGCCATCTTGCGGCGGTGAATCACGATCACCCCGTGCCCGGCCTGCCCTTCCCCGACCAACCCGGCAGATCGAGTCCTGCTCCGGCCCTCAAAACGCCGGAATGCTAAAATGGAATGGATGGCTATGCCCCTAAAGACACTTCTGCTCAACCCGCCCTCGTTTGAGAACTTCGATGGTGGCGCCAGTTCCCGCTGGCCCGCAACACGCGAGATCGAATCCTACTGGTACCCGGTATGGCTCACCTATCCCGCCGGCCTGCTCGAAGGCTCGCGCCTGCTCGACGCGCCCCCGCACCACGTCTCCGCGCAGCAGACCATTGAGATCGCCAAGGACTATGAGTTCCTGGTCCTGTTTACCTCCACCATCGGCTGGCAAAGCGATCATGGGCTGGCGCGCGCCATCAAGGCCGTGCACCCCACCATGAAGATCTGCTTCGTCGGACCGCCGGTCACCACCGACCCCGACCGCGCTCTCAACGAGTGCGAAGCCATCGACTTCATCTGCCGCCGCGAGTTCGAGTTCTCCATCATCGAGTTTGCCGAAGGCAAGCCGCTCGCCGACATTTTGGGCGTCAGCTACCGCCTGAACGGCGCCATCCAGCACAATGCCGATCGCCCCTCCAACGAAGATCTGGATCGCATGCCCTGGGCCACCAAGATCTACAAGCGCGATCTGGACGTGACCCGCTACAACGTGCCCTTCCTGCTGCATCCCTACATCGCGCTCTACACCACGCGCGGCTGCCCCGCGCAGTGTACCTTTTGCCTGTGGCCGCAGACCCTCAGCGGACACGCCTGGCGCAAGCGCTCCACCGACGACGTGGCTGCCGAGATGGCTTGGGCCAAGGAGAACTTCCCGCAAGTCAAAGAGTTCTTCTTCGATGACGACACCTTCAACATCCAGAAGGCACGCACCATCGAACTCTGCGAGAAGCTCAAGCCGCTCAAGCTCACCTGGAGCTGCACCTCACGCGTCACCACCGACTACGACACCCTGAAGGCGATGAAGGACGCAGGCTGCCGCCTGCTCATCGTGGGCTTCGAGTCTGGCGATCCGCAGATCCTCAAGAACATCAAGAAGGGCGCCACCGTTGAGCGCGCTCGTCAGTTCGCCAAGGACTGCAACACCCTCGGCCTCTGCGTCCATGCGGACTTCATCCTCGGCCTGCCCGGCGAGACCGAGCAGTCCATCCGCAACACCATCAACTTTGCCAAGAAGCTCGACTGCGAAACCATTCAGGTCTCCATCGCCCACGCTTTTCCCGGCACCGAGTTCTACGACTACGCCAAGGCCAACGGCTTCATCGTGAACAACGAGTCCATGAGCGATTCCGGTGGCCACCAGATGGCGCACATCGAGTATCCCGGCCTGCCCACCGACTACATCCTGGAGATGGTCCACCGCTTCTACGACGAGTACTACTTCCGGCCCAAGGCCGCCTTCCGCGTGGTCTGGAAGGCCATCGTCAACCGCGATGTGCCCCGTCTCTACGTAGAAGCCAAGGCCTTCCTCAAGCTTCGCTCGGAACGCAACAAGATGGTCAAGGCTGCCCGCAAGACGCAGCCCGCCGCCAGCGTCTAAGCGCACTCCATCACCTCAACCTCGGGGAGGACGGCGCACTCGCCCGTCCTCCCCTTTGTTTTTTCTCTGAGACGCCTTAGGCCTCTTGTACCCAGAAGCTGGGTGCCCCTGGTCCCTCGCATTTGGGGACCAGGGATAGAATCAATGCCACCCTGTTTGTAAATGTGAAAATGTTTTGAAAGGGCACGACTTTAGTCGTGCCGCAAGCACTTCCAAAACCCACTGGGTCTTTAGCCCCCGAGGGCGTCACCCGAAAGAGCAAGAAGAAAATGTCTCACCCGCGATTGACCTTCGAGCAGTTCCTTATTCTGGCCTTTGTCTCCATCAGCGTCCCGCTGGGCGACGCCTGTCTTTCGCGCGGTATGACCAGTCTTCCGGCCATCTCGCTGGCCCATCCCTTCTCGCTCGTCAGCGCCGTTTTCACGCCCTGGATCGCCCTCGGCATCGCGCTCCTGATCGGCTACTTCGCCAGTTACCTCACCGCGCTCTCCTGGGCCGACCTCACCTACGTCATGCCGGCCACCGCCATGGGCAACGTCATCGTCGCTCTGCTGGCCCACTTCTGGCTCCATGAGGAGATCAGTTGGCAGCGCTGGCTCGGCGTTGTGCTCATCACCGTAGGCGTCGGATTCGTAGCCCAGGGCCCCGTGAACACCACCCCTCCAGCCGCCTTCAAGGACGCGATGGAAGCCACCTTCGGCTCCAACAAGGAGGCGCAATGATCGCCTCTCCCAGCCTCCAGGCTCTGCTCATGATCGCCACCGTCGTGCTCACATCCTCCGTTGGCGAAGTGCTTATGGCTGGCGCCATGAAGTCCATCGGCGACCTGGACGAGATCCGCGCCCGCTCTGGCATGCTCGGCGCCATCAAGGCCGTCGTCACCTGCCCGCTGTTCTTCATCGGCATCTTCTTCATGGCCGCGGCCTTCTTCTCGCTGCTCTTCGCTCTGAACCACATGAGCCTGAGCCTGGTTGGCCCTGCGGCAGCCTCGCTGACGCTGGTCACCAACACCATCGCCGCCAAGCTCTTTCTCAAAGAGAATGTGGATCGCCGCCGCTGGGTCTCCGCCATCCTCGTCTGCATAGGCGTGTATTTTCTGGCGCATTGATAAGGCCAAGCACCGTAAGCGCGACGCATGTTAGCCCCACGTTTCAGCGCTTTCAATTACCCACAAGTTGCGCACTCAGCAGAACGCCGAGTTGGATGTCGACAAGACGCGTTAATCCTCTCCAGATGGTTTCGTTTCCGGGTGGTGGGTCGGAGTTGCGTGCCAGATAGCCTCCCAGACGTGCCAGTTTGATCAGATAGTGCGAAAGCACGTGTTGATGCGGCTGGGCTGAGGGCTTGTCGGCCACCAACCGATCCAGAATGCGCAGTTCCAAGTCTGTAAAGACCACGCCTGGATCGGCATCTTGATCGGTGCGGTTGGTCATGGTGAGCCAGAAAACACGCCAACTCAAAATGCAGAACACGGCCAGCAGATTGGTCAGTCGCGAAGCCGTCCTGAGCCGCGTATCTTCAGCTCGGCAGCCCGATTTCAGGATCTTGTGGAAGACCTCGATCCTCCAGCGCAGCGCATACCATTGCACCTTTTCTATCGCTTGGCCGCGCGTACTTACCGCGAGGTCGGTGACAAGTTTCCAATCGATTCGCTCTCGATCCAGCGGCGTCTGCTGCTCGCCCGCCTCAATCACGGTCACCATCTGCTCCGGATAGCGTTTCTGCTTGCCTTTGGGCGTCTGCAGGCGCATGCGCCGGTAGCCAATCTCCAGTACCGCTTCCGACTCCTGGCCTTTACGATTGCGCACAGCGATGCGATACAGTCCCCAGCGCGGACTTTGCCCGATGGCCTCGGCCACGGTTTCGGGCCCACCATCGGCTAGCCGGTCAGCGCGTGTGCGTACCAGAAAGTGCGTACCCAACTGCTGCGCGGTGCCGAACAGATCGAAGATATCGCTCTCCTGGTCGCCCACGTGCACCGCACGCTGCGGCTGCCCCAGCAACGCGGTCGATGCACGCAGATTCTCCAGCCAGCGTACGCTCTCCTTTTCCTCGATGGGAGCGTTATGCGCCAGCCTTTTCGCCTTCCGGCCCTTGAACGCCTTGCGGTTCCAGAACTTGACGACAGCCAGCCCCAGCGGCAGTCCGTCCAGAGTCACCACCAAACTGGAATGCAGGTTCATTCCACAGGTGGTGAAGTACACCGGTCGGCCTTCAGCGTCCTTGCGCAGGGAACCTTTGCTGACCCGTCCCACGGCAGCCATATCCTCGCGTTTGTAACTGAACTCAGTCGTATCCTGCACGACTAAAAACAGTTCTTCGCCGCTCGGAATCCGCTCCCTGGTGGCTTCAAAATGTCCAGCCAGGATTTGCTCTTCACTCACTCGGCTGTTGGAAAAAAACCGGTAAGCAGCCTTGACAGCCGCCCAGTCCTGACAGGCTAAAGGGATGCTCCGTCCCACCCCTCTGGCCAGCTGATCCACCAACTGACGCAGCCGCTTTTCCAGCCGCGCATCGGGCAACGTTGAGGCCGCCAACTCCTGCTCAATCCAGTTCTGGCCGCCACATGACTCAGACTCGTTTGACCGCGTTGTTGTTACTTCCATAACGGAAGTTCACAGCCTCCCAGCCCACTCTGCATAGTACCTCGATTGAGGCCGAATCTCTGCTGCCACCCCCCAGGCTTACCGTACTTGTGGGTAATTGAAAGCGTTTCAGCGTGGGGTGCGCAGAGCAAAAATGAGGTCGGAGTACTGTAGGTACGGCACAAGTTCTGCCCACCAACAACTCGCCACTCACTGACTTACTGCTGCATGCAATGCGTCCCCGAGGGACGGTACGAGAATAGCCCCAAGTGGAGCCGTTCCCGAGCAGAGCGAGGGCATGGCGGAACCCGGGGATTAGGCCGCATAAAACATCTCGCGCCCCGTAGGGGCGCGACGAAACGTCCAGATAATCCCCCCGCACCCAACTGCCGCCAACTTGCCAACCTGCCATCCCGCGTCGCAGACGCGGCCAACTCGCCAAATCAAAACCCATTCATTTGCTCATACTTTCACCCCTCCAGCCCACAATAAACTCAGACGGAACTTCGCCGGTGGCGAAACCACGCCCGCCCCTAACTCCTTCGGTTGGACGAATTTGCGAATAACCCTTTTGTTTGGAAGAATTTGCCGCAGACCCCGTACGGTATCTCTTTTATTCGCAGGAATTTACGTCTTGGCAATAGGAGGGGAGGGGGGTACCCCTACCTGAGCCACCGCATCAATCCCCGCGGCTTCAAATCGGCCTCCAGCCATTGCTGCGGATTGCCCGCCGCCCGGCTCACGGCCTCCGCCGCCAGATGTCCTGACCGCGCCGCCGACTCCATCGTCGAAGGCCAGCCCGTCGCCGTCCAATCGCCCGCCAAAAAGAAATTCGGCCACGGAGAATCCGTTGCCGCAGGTCGCGCAACGTCGATCCCAGGCGAAACCCCGAAGGTCGCGCGCACTTCCTTGATCAGCGCCACCTTCTCCACCTTGGCCTCGCGCACCAGCGGAAAGAACTCGGCCAGCTCGCCCAGCGCCAGATCGATAGCCGCCTTGCGTTCGAGGGCCGCGTAGCCCCGCGTCGCACTGATAACCAGCTCCAGATAATTCCCCGGCCGCCCCTGCAGCTTCGACTGGTTATACATCCAGTGCACCTCGCGATCCAGCAGCACCGCATGTTCCAGATCCGTCACCGGACGGTCGAACCACACATGCACGCTGCAGATCGGCCAATGCGTGTGCTTTTCAATTCTCTCCGCCAACGCGGATGCGCCTTCCACTGCCGGCAGCGCCGGAATCAACTTCAAAAACCCTTCAAACGGCAGCGCGGAGAGAATGTAATCGGCAAAAAAATCGCCCATTCGCGTCTGCACCGTCCATTGCTGCTCGGCCGCATTCCACACGCAACCGTCCACATGCGCGGCGAACTCAATCGAACCTCCGCGCGCACCCAGAAACTCCTGAACGCCCGCGTAGAGCGCGCTCAACGGCACCGTGCTCATGCCCATTGCACCCGCCCACGCCGAGTTCATGAACAGCTCGCGAATCACCTTGGCCGCATACGGAACCGCGATTTCTTCCAACTCCGCGTTCAGCGCGCTGGCAATCACCAACCGCCAGAAGCGCTTCAACGCGCCCTCGGTCTGCCCATGCCGCGCAAGCCACGCAGCCAGGCTCTCGGTTGAATCCTGCGCAACCGGCCGCATCATTGCACTAAAGGCACGTGCCAACGCCAGCTTATCGGCGAGCGAGAAGGCCGCCGCCGTCATCAGCTTCGGAAATCCATGCAACGGCGCAGGCAGCCCGACCGGACCAAGCTCGGAGCGCTTGCCACCAGGCTCGATCATGGTCATCGCCTGGGTCCAGTGGATCTTGTCATTGACCCCGATGCGCTCGTAAAAACCCAACAGATTCGTGCAGCAGCCAAACAACGCATGTTGGCAATTGTCGATGATTTCATGGACGCCAGGATGCAGATAGGAACTAGCGCGTCCGCCCAGATAGCCCCTGCGCTCGAAGAGGCGCACCGCGTACCCGCCCTCTGCAAGACCGCAGGCAGCGCTCATGCCGGCAATGCCGCCCCCAATGATCGCAACAGATTTTTTCGGGATACTCATGCGCTCCTCAACCAAAGATCCGCATCCAGAACATCTTGGCCAGGCCAACGCTCAGGATGCCAATCTTCCGCGCTTTGGGAACGCTGTGCCGCTCGGTGAACACGTCGTAGTTGGCGCGCTCTATCCGTTTGAGCAGCTCATGATAGATGTCCACCAACACACGCAGCGCAGGCCGGCTCTCGCGGTCGATCAACGGCAGCAGCGCATCGGCAGAGCGATAATAACTCTCCGCGCGCCGTGCAATCTCGCCCAACAACGCGCGCTCCGCATCGCTCGGAGGAGTGCCAGGCTTGCGCGCTATCAGTTCATCCACGGAGACGCCAAAACTCAGCATGTCTTCGAGCGGTAGATACACGCGCTTGCGCTCCGCATCCTCTGCCACATCGCGCAGAATGTTGGTCAACTGAAACGCAATGCCCGTCTCTTCCGCCAGCTTTTCAGCGCGCGCGTCGGAGTAACCAAAGATGCGAATGCAGACCAGACCTACGACACTCGCCACCAGATAGCAGTAGCGATACAAATCGTCAAACGTCGCGTAGGTATCAGGCCCATCCGTCGATGCCGGATGCAGATCCATCGTCACGCCAGCAATAAGTTCGTCGAGCAGCGAGAGTGGAATCTTGAAACGCTCCACGGCATCTCGAACAGCGATGAACACGGGATCTGTCGTCGCTTCGCCCTCGCAGGCAGCGCGCCAGCCAGAGAGCCACCTATCCAGATTGGTACGGCGAAACTCGATAGAAAAATTCTCGTCGTCGGCAAAATCATCTGCGAACCGCATGAAGGCATAGATGGCGCAGATCGCGTTGCGTCGCGCTTCTGGCAGGGCAACGAAGGCATAATAAAAATTCTTCGCCTCGCGCTTCGCAATAGCGCGGCACTCGGCATAGGCCACTTCCAGTGCGGGATTCTGCTGGACGGTGCTCATGCGGTCTTCCTCTGTGCGCCCAGGCGCAGGAACGGCAGCATCTTGCCCGTCACCGCGCGCAACGCCAGCCCGAGCTTGGTGCACTTGCTAATGGAAGGCCGCGCAGAAAGCACGTCAAAATCGCGCAGCTCAATGGCGCGCAAAATCGCCAGACCACCACGACTGAAGAGATCCAGATCAAGTGCAAGGTCGCGATGGACGCGGCCAATCAGCGGCAAGCCTTCCAGAAACAACGAGTGAGCATAATCCACTTCGTGCTTCAAAAGCGCACGAAACTCCGGTGTAGCAACATTGCCCTCAATCGTCTCTTCGGAAACGCCAAAGCGCAGCATCTCATCCAGCGGAATGTAGATGCGGCCCTTCAGTATGTCGACACTCACGTCCTGCCAGAAGTTGGCCAACTGCAAGGCCGAGCAGGTGGCATCGGAGAGGCGGAAGTTCTCTTCGCTTACTTCATTGCAGGCATAAAGCACCAATCGACCAACGGGATTCGCCGAGTAATGGCAATAGCCCAGCACATCCTGCATGGTTGCGTAGCGCATCACCGTCTGGTCCTGGCGGAAGGCCGTCAGCAGATCGGCAAAGGGCTCCTTCGGAATGGAGCAGGCCCTGATGGTCTCCGCCAGCGCCACAAACACCGGATGCGTGGCGCGACCCTCGTAGCAAGCGTCCAGTTCCCTGCCCCATAGTTCGAGCAAGGCAAGCGCCACATCGGTCGAGCCCACCTCATCGCCCAGGTCGTCGGAGATGCGGCAATAGGCATAGATGGAGTGAAAGTGCGGACGCAACGCTTCGGGCAGAAACCATGAGGCCACGTGAAAGTTTTCGTAGTGCGACTCGGCCAGCGCCTTGCAGTAAGCGCGCGCATCCGCAAGCGAGGGCGCAACGCCTGGAAAGCGATAGCTCGCGGGCAGCGCACTCCAGCCTCGCTCCACCAGTGCTTGCTGCTCGGTGGCCGCGGGGCTTGCAGTCGTTTCAGGCTGTGGTCTTCCTGCGGTCATAAATCCTCTTGTACGGCTCAGGGAAGAATCACCGTCTTGATCTCGGTGTTGCGGTTCATCAGCTTTTCAAACACGGCGTTCAACTCATACAGTTGCGCATGGCCGGTGATGAAGGCGCTGGCCTGGAAGCGGCCGCCAGCAATCAGGTCGAGGGCTTTGCGGCAGATGGCGGGCGTGTGATGAAAGGTTGCCTTCAGCGTGATGTCGTTATAGTGCAGCCGATTGGTATCGAGCGAAACATGGGTGCCGGTTGCGCAGCCGCCGAAGAAGTTGACCGTGCCGCCTTTGCGCACCAGCTCCACCGCTTCCTGCCACGCATCGGGAATGCCCACGGCTTCAATGGCAATGTCCACGCCGCGATCATTGGGTGTGAGTGCGCGCGTATCCTTGATGGCTTTTTTGATGTTGCCGGTCTGCACCACGTGTGTCGCGCCCAGTTGCTTGGCGGCTTCCACCTGGCCATCGTGTTTGACCAGTGCAATGGTCTGGTAGCCAGCCAGCGCGGCCACATGCAGGAGCATCAGGCCCAGCGGACCGCCGCCGATGATGGCTACCGTATCACCTTTGCGCGGATGCGAATCTTCCAGCCCATGCACGGCACAGGCCAAAGGCTCTGTCAAAGCGGCATGCTCCAGCGGCACATTCTCCGGCACATGCAGCGTGTTCTTGGCCACAATGCGCGCCGGAATGCGAATGAACTCGGCATACGCGCCGTTGTTGAAGAGCAAGTCGTCGCAAAGGTTCTCTTGATCGCGCTCGCAGAAGTAGCACGCGCCGCAGGGAGCGGAGTTGAGCGCCACCACGCGATCGCCGAGGGCAAAGTTGGTAACGCCCGCACCCATCTGCACAACCGTGCCTGCCAGCTCATGACCGAAGAGCGCCGGAGGCTGAATCATCTTGGCGTGATAACCGCGGCGAAAGACCTTCAGGTCAGTGCCACAAGTAAGAGCAGCGCCTACGCGGACAACCAGCTCACCCGGCCCTGCCTCGGGAACCGGCACATGCTCGATGCGAACATCTTCACGGCCGTGGAGGACTGCGGCCTTCATCGTCTTTGTCATAGCCTTCCTCCTAACAGTGCGCCCGCGCCAAGCTCTGGCTCGATCATGATCTTCATCGAGTTACCCTGTGGGTGCGATGCGACCGCGATGGCTTCAACCGCTTGCTCCAACGGGAAACGATGCGAAATCAGTTGCGTCAGATCGAAGCCCCGATGGTAACCGTTGAGCGCCAGCTCAATGACCTCATCAAGGATATCGAACGAGGACGAGTATGAACCTACCAGCGCCTTCTCGTCCATACAAACCGCGGCTGGATCAATCACGGTTTCGCCGTGCTGCGTCTGGGCAAACAGCATCACCTTGCCACCGGGACGCGCGGCATCCATTGCGGTGCGGATCAGCCCATTGACGCCCACACAGAGAATCACCGCGTCGGCCCCGCGGCCCTCGGTTTCAGCCTTCATGCGGGCCACTACATCTTCCGTGGCGGCGTCGATGGGATTGGTCAAGCCAAACCTCGCGGCAATCGCGTGGCGCTCGGCAAACATGTCGGAGGTAAACACCCGCGCTCCGGTCCGTGCGGCCAGCGCGGCATGCATCAGGCCGATAGGACCTTGACCGATCACCAGCACCGTCTCGTCCGGCTGGAGATTAAGCTGCTTGGTCCCCTTCAGCACCGTGTTGAGCGGCTCCATGAAGGCTGCCTGCTCAAACGGCACACCGTCCGGAATGCGAATCACGCCGCGATTGGCCACGATCCAGTCCATCACCCGGATGTACTCCGCAAAGCCGCCGCCGGAGGGCTCCATGCCCGCCGTGGTGCCGGTTCGCTTGTAGATCTCGCACTGCGCAGGCACCTTCTTGCGGCAGTAATAGCAGGTTCCGCAGGGCACATGATGGAAGACCATCACGCGGTCGCCGAGCTTGAACTCAGTTACGCCCTCGCCCACGCGAACCACGGTTCCGCCCATCTCATGCCCAAAGATGCGCGGGGCCGAGTGCGAGCCCATGTGGATCTTCTTCAGGTCGGTGCCGCAGATGCCGCAGGTCGCAATCTTCACCAGCAGCTCGCCCGCGCCGATCTCGGGCACGGGAACCGTCTCCAGGCGCACGTCGTTCACGGCCCGGTAGACAGCTGCGCGCATTGTGGTGGGAATCTGGATGCCGGTCAGGCTTTCAGCTTTTTCGGTTTTTATGGCCATTCCGCTTCCTATTTTAACCTTCTTGAGCCAAAAGAGCGTTCAGCTCTTCGGCGATGGCTTGCGCAGCCTTCTTGCTATTCTCTCCCATGCGGATGAGTGCGGGCCAGAACCACGGACGCGGGAGCACAAAAAGAACCAGCTTCATGAGCCGAAACTCGCCAGTGGGTTCGATGAAGCGGTTGAAGTCCGGAAGCTGGTCGTGGACTCCATCGCTGACGCCCTTGATGGCGTAGAACGGAATCCCGCGCATGGCAGCCAACCGGGCCACCGCGGCGGCCTCCATATCCACCAGCGAAGCCCCATAGGTCGCGCGCAAACGGGACTTGGCGGCCTCGTCAGCCACCCGAGGGCTCGTGACCAGCCAAACGTCGTCCGACGCCTTCTCGGCGGCAAAACGCTCCCCGGTCTGCTGATCGATAACGCCAGCGATGCGGTAGGCGCGGCCGGGAACAAATTTCTCCGCCAGCGCACCTACCCAGCCAATCGATACCATGGCATCGAGCGGACCAAGCTGCTCGGCAGCGGCAACAGCGCGCGTGGCAGCCTGTTGACCTGCTCCGGCGTACGCGACAATCCACTCCCAACCATCGCTCTGCCGGGTCCAGATCTCCACACCGCCGCGACGTTCATGCTGCCAGCCACGGACCAGCGACTTCACCTCGCCCGGCATGGCGGCGATGATGGCAATGCGCTTCATGCCTCGCCCTTGGGCGCGTAGCCGTGGGCCTGGAACCATTCAATCGACGCGCGCATGGCCTGATAAACAGGCGCAATGTGGAAGTCCAGCTCTTGTTGCGCGTGCGCGCTGGACGCATACATCTTCTTGCGGCCCATGCGCACCTCTTCGAGCGTGGCGCGGGGCTCCTTGCCGCGCATTCTGCCCGTGATCCACTCCTCAAAGAAGGCATAGGTGGCAGCCACCGCAAAGGGAATCTTCACGGAAGGCGAAGGCAGGCCAGTGATAGCCGCCATCTTATCCAGAATCTGCTTGAGGGTCAAATTCTCGCCGCCCAGAATGTAGCGGTGGCCGGGCGTGCCTTTGGTGAGCGCCAGCACGTGCGCGCGTGCCACCTCGTTCACGTCCACCAGGTTCAAACCTGTATCCATGTAGGCCGGAAAGCGTCCGTTAAGAAAGTCGACAAAGATGCGGCCCGTAGGCGTGGGCTTCGAGTCGCGCGGGCCAATGGGCGTGGTGGGGTTCAGGATAATCACCTGCTGCCCTTGCTCCGCCGCCTTGATCGCTTCCAGTTCCGCAAGAAACTTCGACCGCTTGTAGTGGCCCACCATGTCATCAATCGTGACGGGCGTATCTTCGTTCACCACAATGCCGTCCGTGCGGAAGTGCATGGTGGCCACGCTCGACGTGTACACAAAGCGCGGTACGCCGGCCTCGCGCGCCATGCGCAGGAGCTCGCGGGTACCATCCACATTGGCGCGATACATCGCCGCGGGATCGGGAATCCAGAGCCGGTAGTCGGCGGCCACGTGCATCACGGCGTCGCAGCCGCCGAGGGCGCTCCTGAGGCTCTCCGGCTGCATCAAGTCGCCGACCACGGTCTCGCCCTTGAGGCCTTCCAGATTCTTCAAGTTGCTGGACGCGCGCACCAGCAAGCGCAGATCCGCACCTTCGGCCTCCAGCGCCCGAGCCACGTGGTAGCCAACAAATCCGGTCGCACCCGTCAAAAAAATCTTCATGTTCAGCTCCAAAACAGCTCTCATTCTAAATGGGAAAGATGCACGGCAGGATAAATCCACATCTTTGGACGGGAAAAGTAATGCAAATGTGCATTATACTTATAGATGGACCGAAGGGAGCCACGCGATGCCAATTCTTGCAACTACCGGAAGAGGGCAGGTCACCTTGCGCAAGGAAGTCTTCCAGCATATGGGCATCAAGCCCGGCGACAAGATCGAGATCGAGTACCTTCCCAATGGCGAGTTCAGGGGCAGGGCGGTCAGGAAAAAAGGCAGGATCGAAGATCTCTTCGGATGCCTGGCGGGCAAAACAGACGTAAAGCTCACCATTGAAGAGATGGACGAAGCCATCGGTGACGCTGTGGCCGAAGAGTTCCTGAGAGGCGTCGCGCGATGAAGATGATCGCAGACACCAACGTCTTGATGCGCGCAGTGCTCGACGACGATGTCGTCCAAAGCCATGCAGCGCATCTGGCATTAAGTTCCGCCGACCGGGTCATCATCAGTCGGCACGCATTTTGCGAAATGGTCTGGCTACTCCGCCAACGCTACAAAATGCCCAATGCAGAGATCATCACGGTAATTCAGGATTATCTGGAGACAGAGAACGTCGTCACAGATACCCCTGCCGTTCAAGCGGGACTGGATGCGATGAAGGCCGGAGCTGACTTTGCCGATGGCATCATCGCTTATGAAGGCCGCTGGCTGGGCGGCGATACCTTCGTCTCCTTCGACAAAAAAGCCGTTCAGGCGCTCACCGAGCAAAGGCTGAAGACGAAGCTGCTCGGCTAACCAGACCCGCGAAACCCTCCGTGCCAGGCTTTCCTGGAACCGCACCTTTTGAAAAGAGGTCGTTTCAAAGGCAAAACCGCGTTATGCTTTCAAGCATGGAGCCCTGCATGGAGGATCGGATCACCATCGAGTCCGGAAAGCGTTCTGGGCAGCCCTGCATACGGGGCCTGCGCATTACCGTCTGGGATGTGCTGGGATGGCTTGCCGCCGGCAAAAAACAAGAGGAAATCCTGGCGGATTTTCCCGAGCTTGAGCCCGCGGACTTCAGCGCTGTCTTCGACTACGCTGTCCGCCTGGGCCGCCGGATTGCGCTTTGAGGTTGCTGTTCGACGAGAATCTCTCGCGTCGCCTTCTCAGGCGAATCGAAGATTTGTTTCCTGGCTCCGCCCACGTCGCCGAACTGGGATTAGCCCAAACCGCGGACGCGGTCATCTGGGAATACGCCAAGACCCTTGGATTTTGCATTCTCTCCGCGGATTCCGATTTCTACGACCGAGCCATAGCTCTTGGCGCTCCACCCAAGGTGATCTGGCTGAAGGGGTGCGACTATCCCAACGATGTCGCGGAGGAACTGATGCGCACCCAAGCCATTCGCATTGCAGCGTTCATGGATGACTCCGAGGCCGCCATCCTTGTCCTTCCCAAGCCAACCGGACGCGGCTGAAATCAGTCGATAGCATCCGGCAGCAGCGCAATGTTCTTTTCCCCCGCCGCCTTGCGCTCGTTGTATGCCGCCACCCAGTCTTCCCAGTGCTTGCCCGCCGCGCGATCCTTGCCCGTGAACTCCAGCCGCGCAATCTGGTCGTAGCTGAGCTTCAGCTTGCCTTCCACGTTGGGCGCAAAGTACTGCACCCAGGAGTCGGCCAGCGTACTTCCCGTATGACGATTGAAGACAAAAGCCTCAAACCGCTCGCCCGACTTCAGCGTAATCGTGATGTCGCCGCGATAGTCGAAGGCCTTTTCCAGGGCATTGCGCAGGTCCGCATCCGAGGCAAGTTCAGGAATCCAGCCTTCCAGATTCTCATGGTCAAAACCCGGCGCAACCTCCATGGTCTCCACTTGCTCGCGTGTGTACTTCAGGGCTTCAGCGCTCATGCCTTGATCTCCTCAACGGCTGCGGCAGGGGTTTCAATCTGCACCAGCGGGCCTTCGTCTTCGTTCTTCCACTCGTTCAAAAGCTTGAGCGCGTGGTCGTCCTTGTAACTGCTGAAGGTGCCCTTCACCATGCCCCAGAAACCCTTCAGGGTGCCAAATCCCTCAATCACCGCAGGGGCTTCGTAGCCACAACTCACCATGCAGTTGGCGCACTTGGGATTGCCGCTGGGCACTCCGTACGACTCCCACTCGGTGGTCTCCATCAGCTCCTTGTAGGTCTCGGTATAGCCATCCTGCAGCAGATAGCAAGGCTTCTGCCAGCCAAAGATGCTGAACGACGGCATGCCCCACGGCACGCAATCGTAGTTGCGATCGCCCATCAGGAACTCCAGGAACAAGGGCGACATGTTGAACTTCCACTCCGGCTTCCGATTCGACAGAATGGCGCGGAACAGCTTGCGCACCCGCGCACGGCCCATAAAGCGGTTCTGGTCCGGCGCCTTGTCGTAGCTGTAGCCCGGCGAGAGCACCATGCCCTCCACGCCGATGGCCATCATCTGATCAAAGTGGCGGCGCACGCTGTTCGGATCGGTGCCGTCAAAGAAGGTGGAGTTCGGCGTCACGCGGAAGCCGCGCTTGACCGCTTCCTTGATGCCTTCCACGGCGATCTCGTAGCCACCCTCGCGGCAAACGGCATAGTCGTGGTGCTCCTGCTCGCCGTCCAGATGCACGGAAAACGTGAGGTACTTCGAGGGCGTGAACTCGTGAATGCGGCGCTTGAGTTCGAGCGCGTTGGTGCACAAGTAGATGTACTTCTTGCGCGCGACCAAACCCTCGACAATTTCAACAATCCGCGGATGCAGCAGCGGCTCACCGCCGGGGATGGAGACCATGGGCGCGCCGGCTTCGTCCACCGCGGCAAAACACTCTTCCGGCGTCAGCATGCGCTTCAGCACGTGGGGCGGATACTGCACCTTGCCACAGCCTGCACAGGCCAGATTGCAGCGAAACAGCGGCTCCAGCATCAGCACCAGGGGATAGCGCTTGTTGCCTGAGAGCCGCTTGCCCACTACATAACTGGCAACGGTCCACATTTGGGAGATAGGAATAGCCATTCTTGAAACAACCTCCTGCGCCTAAACCGCGGCGCTGTCCATGGCCCGCTTGTAGGCCGTCAGGGCCATCAGCGGGAAGTATTGCCGGTAGAGCTCATAGGCCAGATAAAAGACCTTGGGGAATCCCGTACCAGTGATGATGGATTGACGCTGCGCGCCCTCGCCGATCGACTCGTCCCAACTGCCGTCGGCCCGTTGCCGTTCCAGCAACCAGCGAATGCCCTTGGCCACGGAGTCCGAACGGTCGTCGCCGGCTGAAAGCAGCGCCATCACCGCCCATGCGGTCTGCGACGGCGTGCTCACGCCCTCGCCGCGCTGATTGGGATCGTCGTAGCTGCCGCAGCTTTCGCCCCAGCCGCCATCGTGATTCTGCACCATGCGCACCCACTCCGCGGCCTGCAATATCTGCGGCTCGTGGTTGTCCATGCCCATGGCCTCAAGGCCACGCAGCACCAGAAAGGTGCCATAGATGTAGTTCACGCCCCAACGGCCAAACCATGCGCCGTCGGACTCCTGCTCCTTGAAGATGAACTCGATGGCCCGCTTCACGCGCTTGTCGTCCATCGTGTAGCCGTAGGCCGCCAGCATCTCCAGCATGCGCCCGGTAATATCCACCGTGGGCGGATCCAGCATCGCGTTGTGATCGGCGAAGGGGATGTACTGGAAGATCATCTTCGTATTGTCTTTGTCAAAGCTGCCCCAGCCGCCGTTGCGGCACTGCATGGCAAGCTCCCAGGCAATGGCGCGCTCCGCGGCCTGGTCCTGATACCGTTCGCGCGGATTCGCCACCCGCTTCAGGGCCAAGAGCACCTGCGCCGTGTCGTCCGTGTCCGGATAGAACTCGTTGTTGAACTCAAAGTACCAGCCACCGGGATCGACATTGGGCACCTTCACCGCCCAATCGCCCTTGTGCCGCACTTCCTTGGCCAGCATCCAGTCCGCGGCCTTGATCATGCGCGGATCGTCAGCGGCCACACCGGCGTCACCCAGCGCGGTGACAGCCTGCGCCGTATCCCACACCGGCGAGACGCAAGGCGTCATGCGAAAGGTGGGTTCGGGGAGCTGCGCGCTCGGCGGTTCCTCTATTCCCAGTTTTTCGAATTCATCGCGAGCGCGGATCACCTGCGGATCGTCCTCGGAGTAGCCCAGGCAGCGCAGCGCGATGATCGCGTTCAGCATGGCCGGATAGATGGCGCCCAGGCCATCGGTCATCTCCAACCGCTCCAGCATCCACTTCTCCGCCTTCTTCAGCGCCAGCGTGCGCAGCGGGCGGATGTGCACGGCTTCCGCAATGTGCATCACGCGGTCGATCACGATGAAGAAGTTGCGCCAACTGACGATCTTCTTGCGATCCAGATGCAGGCGCAGCTTGGCGCTGTCGCGTCCGCCCACAAACAACTCGTCGATGCCCTGCTCCGGCTTCAGCTTCTTGAAGGGCTTCTTGGCGTAAAGAATCGCCAACGGAACCAGAATGGAGCGCGACCACGAACTGATCTCGTAGATGTTGAAGTAGAACCAATTGGGAAAGAGAACAATCTCCGGCGGCACCGCGGGCACGGCGTCGTAGTCGTACTCACCCAATGCGCAGAGATACATCTTGGTAAAGGTGTTGCAGGCCACCACGCCGCCATGGGCAAGAATCCACGCGCGCGCCTTCACCATGCGCGGCTCGTCGGCCGTCAGGCCCATGATCTTGCCGGAGGAGTAGCACTTCACCGTCAACGAAATGTTGCCCGGCCCACCCGGATAGATGCTCCAGCTTCCATCTTCGTTCTGGTAGCGCATCATCTCCGTAAACGCGCGCTGCATGCGGCCAGGTTCGCCGCTCTCCAGCACCGTATGCAGGAAGATGTAATCGGCTTCCAGCATGGAGTCGGCTTCCAACTCACCACACCAGTAGCCATCGGCATGCTGGATAGAGAAAAGATAGTCGCAGGACTTCTGCATGCCCGACTTCACGTCGGACATCACCGGATCCAACCGGCCAAATCTTGGTACCGCGGGATGTGTCTTGGATTGCTCGAGACTCATGCGGTTCGAGTCGCCTCAAAAGTCTTTCTGGGGAAAGTTGTCCATGTGCAAGCCAAGCGGCGCAGAACGGCTTGCGGGAGCCCGTTCAACCGCCGCTTGAAGGGTTTACTGAACCGGAACGCTGGCTCCGCCGATGGCCTGCACAATCTCCGGCGGAAGGCCAAAGCGTACATTCTCCGGCATCACTTCCACTTCTTCGACGCTGGAAAAGCCATTCTGGCTGAGGTAATTCAGAACATCTTCGACCAGGATCTCCGGGGCCGATGCGCCCGCAGTCACCGCGACCGTGGAAACGTCCTTCAGCCACGCGGCATCAATGGCCTGAGAGTTGTCAATCAGATAACCAATGGTGCCGAGATTGCGGGAGACCTCCACGAGCCGGTTCGAATTCGAACTGTTCGTCGATCCCACAACCAACACCAGATCGGCGTTGTGAGCCACATTGCGCACCGCCACCTGACGGTTCTCCGTAGCGTAGCAAATGTCCTGGGAGTGCGGCCCAACAATGTTGGGAAACTTCTCCTTCAGGGCATGGATGATGTCACGAGCCTCCGAAAGGCTCAGCGTGGTCTGGGTCAGATAGGCCACACGGTTGGGATCGGGGACCACGAGCGCCTCAACCTCAGCGACGTTCGAGACCACCTGGGTTACAGTTGGCGCCTCGCCCAGCGTGCCCTCGATCTCGTCGTGGTCACGGTGGCCGATCAGCACCAACGAATAGCCTTGCTTGGCAAACTTGACAGCCTCAATGTGAACCTTCGTCACCAGGGGACAGGTGGCATCGATCACCTTCAGGTTGCGGCCCTTGCTCATCTCCCGCACCGCGGGGCTCACGCCATGCGCTGAGTAGATGACGCGCTGGCCATCGGGCACGTCGTCGATTTCGTGAACAAAGATAGCGCCCTTTTCGGCTAACTCATTCACAACGTAACGGTTATGGACGATTTCGCGGCGCACGTAAATGGGCGCGCCAAAAACATCGAGTGCGATCTTCACAATATCGATCGCGCGCACCACACCGGCGCAGAAGCCACGCGGCTTCAGCAGCAAAACCCTCTTCTGGCTGGGGGAAGTCCCGGCGGGGAGACCGTTGAAAGCTGTGTCGTGATCTGGTGTCGTCACGTGTTCAGTATACCAATGGGGGAGAGGTAAACTACAGCGAAGATATTGCGCCGATAACCCTAGCAGTATCAACGGCAAACCGCCGCCGGCAGCACACGCGGCCCCTGCCCGGTCCAAACTGGCCGCCTTTCGGGAAGGTGCAGAAACCAGCAACAACGCCATCGGGCTTCAGTCTGCTTGAGGGAGAGCCTGAAACTCCCCCACAAGAGCCTAAAGCCCGATTCGTACTGTAGCGCCGACCTCCTGGTCGGCCGTAGCGGGGGCCTCCCGGCCCCCGTTTGTTGATCTTTGCGGCACGACTTCAGTACGGCAAGGGAAACAGACACCACTCTAGGTTTGCGCCCGCTTCAGCCAGCCATTCAGATACTTGGCGTCCTGCGGATTGTTGGCGACGATCGACTGGTAGTAGGCGCAACGGGCATCCACATAGGCTTGGATCATCGCGCCAGGATCGAACGAGTTGGCCGCTGCCACCGTATCGGGGCCCCAGCCACCATCCACCGTAACGTTCCCCCCCAACGCGTTGATGCCCCGTTGCAGACACTTGAGGGCAGCGCCCGAGCCGCCGTTGACGGCAAAGTCAAAGACCCGCTTGGCCAGGTGGTCGGAGTAAAGCTGGTCGTACCAGGTATTCCAGAAATTGGCCTGGTAGAAGTCGTGGACCGCCTGCATCCGCTGGTCCTGGGGGATGGCGGAAATCTGGCCAAAATCGGCTGGCCAGGCTCCCGAGTTGATGCCGCTGATGGCATAACAGGGGACAGAACAACCGGAGGGAGGAGCATCAGGGGTTACAGCACAGCACCCCTGGGGGTCTTCAAACTGCATAATCCAGCCAAAAGCAACGTCAAAGCTAGCCATAGGATCTCCATTCGAAGGGGGAATTCAGGGAAGACAAACTGCGAAGTTCATCATACCCTCGAACCTCCCAAGAGCAACATGGGATTTGCAGAAGAGCACTTGCAGCTCTGATTCCCTGCCCCCAGCCCCGCGCCACAGCCTGCAAAAAATCGGCGACTCCCGAGGGGAATCGCCGTCGCTGTTGTGCCTTGTTGATCGAGCTACTGCCCCAGCGCGTGAGGGTCCTTTTCACCCGTCATCACGCTCTTGTGGTGGCGAACGTCGTCGCCCTGCACCCAGAAGATAACATCCTCGGCGATGTTGGTTGCGTGGTCGGCCACGCGTTCCAGCGCACGGCAGATCATCAGCGCATTCAATGCCTGGGGCGCAAGATGGCTCTGCTCCTCCATCACCTTGGTCAGCGACTTGTAGGCAGAGCGGTTCATGGCGTCCACCGCATCGTCCAGCATGAGCACGTTGCGCGCCTGCTCGGCATCGGCCTCAATAAACGCTTGCAGACACTTGCGCACCATGTCGGAGGCGAGCTTGGCCATCTGCGGAATGTCTACAGGCAGGTCGGCCGGGGGCATCTGCTCCATGTTGCGCACCCGGTCGGAGATAGCCTTGGCGGAGTCACCCACCCGCTCCAGATCGGCATTGATCTTGATCACCGAAAGGATAAAGCGCAGGTCGATGGCCATGGGTTGCTCCATCGCCAGCAGGTCCAGCGCGGCCTGGTCGATCTCTCGCTCCAGACGGTTGATGGCAATCTCACTACGGTTGACCAAATCGCAGATGGAGAGGTCGCGAACGCGGTAAGCCTCAATGGAGCGCTGAATGGCCTGCTCGGCCAAACCGGCCATGACCAGCAGATTCTCCTTGAGGTCTTCGAGGCTTTGCTGAAAACGAATGCGTGTCATCCGAACCTGCCCGTGATGTAGTCTTCGGTGCGTTTGTCGCTGGGGTTGGTAAAGATCTTGTGGGTGGAGTCGAACTCCACCATCCGGCCGTTGAGAAAGAAGCCGGTGTTTTCCGCCACACGAGCTGCCTGCTGCATATTGTGCGTCACGATAACGATCGTGTACTGGCTCTTCAACTGGAAGATCAGATCCTCAATCTTCGAGGTCGAGACCGGATCCAGCGCCGAAGCTGGCTCGTCCATCAGCAGCACCTCGGGGTCAACGGCAAGCGCGCGTGCAATGCACAAACGCTGCTGCTGGCCGCCGGAGAGGCTGGCGCCGGACTTCTTCTTCAGATCGTCCTTCACCTCATCCCACAAAGCCGAGTTCTTGAGCGACTTCTCAACAATTTCGTCCAGCGAATGGCTATTGGTATAGCCGTTCAGCTTCAACCCCGCCGCCACGTTGTCGTAGATGGACATGGTTGGGAACGGGTTAGGCCGCTGGAAGACCATGCCCACGCGGCGTCGAACCTCAACCGGCTTGGCATCCGCATAGATGTCCAGATCGCCCATGCGCACCGTACCGGTGACACGCGCGATTGGGTTGGTCTCGTGCATGCGGTTCAGGCAGCGTACAAAGGTGCTCTTGCCGCAGCCTGAGGGGCCGATCAACGCAGTGGCGTGATTGGCCGGAATGTTCAGATTGATGTCCTGAAGCGTGTGATTGTTGCCATACCACGCATTCAGGGAGACGACCTCGATACCGACGCCCACGTTAGTTTGCCCCTTTCAGAACGCCGCGGCTGGTCACATAACGCACCAGCGAGACGGCAAGCACAATCAGGATGATAAGAACCAGCGCCCCGCCCCAGGCCAGACGATGCCAATCATCGTAGGGGGAGATGGCGTACACATAAATCTGCAACGGCAGAGCGGCGATCTCGCGATTCAGATCGGTGCTCCAGAAAGCGTTGCCAAAGGCGGTAAAGATCAACGGCGCGGTCTCACCGGCTACGCGCGCAAAGGCCAACATGCAACCGGTGATGATGCCCGGGGAAGCCGTCTTAACAGTGATCGAAAGAACCGAGCGCCAGTTGGGAACGCCCAACCCAAGGGCTGCTTCGCGGACCATATTGGGCACCATCAGCAGCATCTCTTCGCTGGTACGGCACACGGTAGGAATCATCATGATGCCCAGCGCCACACCGCCCGCAAAGGCTGAGAAGTGATGCATGGGAACCACCACCAGCGAGTAGGCCGCAATGCCCATCACGATGGAAGGCACGCCGTTCAACACATCGGCGGTAAAACGGATGGCGTTGGCCAGCTTGGTGCCACGGCCAAATTCCGACAGATAAATGCCGCCGCCAATGCCAATCGGGACACCGATCAAACTCGCCATCCCCAACAGGATTCCCGAGCCCACAATGGCGTTGGCCATGCCGCCGCCGGACTCACCCACCGGCTTGGGAACCTTGATGAAGAAGTCCAGGTTCAAGGAACTGGCGCCCTTGTAGAGCAGATAAACAAAGATGGCAACCAGCGGCGCAACCACCAGCAGGGTGGACAGCACGGCAACGCCCGTGGCGACGTGATCGCCCAGGGTCCGTAGCCGGTTACGTAATGCAAAGGGAGCAGTGCTCACAAATCGTTCTCCTGAAGATATGCCGGAACTTCCGGCGGGAACTAGCACCTGGGAACCTAGCGCCTAGCACTTAGGAACCTAGCACCCAGCACCTAGAATCAGTGTGCCTGCGACGGCGCGCCACGGGTGACCATCCAAACCAGCAAACGGGCAATGGCGTTCACGATGATGGTGACCACAAACAGCGCCAGGCCAATCTCCATCAGCGCGCTCAGGTGCAAGTCGTCGGAGGCTTCGGCAAATTGATTGGCGATGACCGACGCCATCGAGGAACCGTTGGCCAGCAGGCTGCGGTGCAACTCCGTGGTATTGCCGATCACCATGGTGACCGCCATGGTCTCGCCCAGCGCCCGGCCCAGGCCCAGAATCACCGCGCCCACAATGCCGATCCGCGCATTGCGCAACACGCCCATGCGGATCATCTCCCAGCGGGTTGCCCCCAGCGCTAGTACCGCCTCGCGCTGCGAATGGGGAACGGCCGTCATCACCTCTCGGGTGAGCGAGGAGATGATGGGCAAAATCATGATGGCCAGAATCACGCCCGAAGCCACAAAACCCAGACCCGTCGGGTTATCGTCGCTGAAAAAACCGGTCCAACCAAACGACTTGATCAGGAAAGGATTCACGTTTTCGCGCATCAGGGGCAGCAGCACAAACACCGCCCACAGGCCGTAGATCACCGACGGAATGGCCGCCAGCAGCTCGGTAATGAAGGCCAGCGGCCCACGCAACAGCTTGGGGCACATCTCGGTCAGGAAGACGGCCAGGCCAATGGCCAGAGGCACCGCCAGCAGCAACGCCAGCAAGGACGACATCAACGTGCCATAGATGAAGGGCAGGGCGTTGAAGTTTCCGTTGACCGGGTCCCAGTAGTTGGGCTGCTGCGCCAAGGGGTCGACAAAACCCTTGAAGACGTGCGCAAGGCCAAACTGGCTCCAGGTGAAGAACTTCATTCCAAAGGTCTTCCAGGCCAGCTCCGAGCGCTTCACCAGTTCCGCGCCGATCAGCACCACGATGCCAAAGATGCTGAAGGCGCACAGAACCATGAGCCAATAGAATCCGCGGTCGGCAATGGCCGAGTTGCCCCTGGCCATGAGGAACTTGCGCACCTCTGAGACCGGCGTCTCCACATGCGGAGCCGCTTCGGCCGTCGGCTCAGCCATCTGCTGAACCTGAAGTTGGGATATACGAATCTCGGACACGTTTACGCTCACTGAAATCAGGCTACCCGGGGAATGTGAATGGACGGTTACAGCCGGATTCAAACCCGTGCAAAGATTGAAGAAAATTTGCCACTCTGGTTCAAGTTTCCCTTTGGCGCGGCCGAGAGGAGGGGACGCTTTCCAGCTCTCCCTGGGGGAAACCTTCCCATTCTGGCCCTGAATGGGGCCCGAAAGAGTGCACGGATCCTCAAACTCCTTTGTCCTCGGGAACGGCTCCCCACAAGCTGCATCGGTACCTGCCGGCAGCACCCCAGCAAACGCTTACGCGCAAGTTGCGTGGAAAATCGCTATAGTTCAGGCATTTCCAGCTTTTTTCCACCCTGTGTAACGTGGTAAAAATCCAACATGGTGAAGAAAACCAAGGAAAACCCGCCGGAGCGCGTCAACCTGCGCATGCTGGCCGAGCATCTGGGATTGTCGCAGACGACCATCTCGCTGGTGCTCAACAATTCCCCTTCCGCAAAGTCCATTCCGCCTGAGACCCGCAAGCGCGTGGAGGAGGCGGCCAAGCGGCTCAACTACCGGCCCAACTACTTTGCCCGCTCCCTGCGCCAGAGCCGCTCCATGAGCGTGGCCGTGCTGGCTCCAGACCTGAGCGAAGGCTACTTTACCCGCGTGATGAGCGGCGTGGTGGCGGAGCTGACCGCGGCCCATTATTTTTATTTCACCGCCTGCCACGACTGGAACAAGGAGCTGATCGAGAAGTACCCGCAGATGCTGGTGGAGCGCGCCGTGGACGGCTTTTTGTTGCTGAACACCCCCGCCGACCAGATCGACGTTCCCACCCCCGTGGTGGCCATCAGCGCCCACAGCGTGGCGGACAACGTGACCAACATCGTTGTGGACCACGAGAGCGCCGTCCAGCAGGCCCTGAGCCATCTCTACGAACTCGGGCATCGCCGGATCGCCTTCATTCGCGGTCCCAAGGCCATCCCTGACTCCGAGGTCCGCTGGCATGCCATCCAGCACGTCTCGCGCGAGATGAGCCTCAAGCTCGACCCCGCGCTGGTGGTGCGCATTGATTCCGCGGGCTGGTCCACCAAGACCGGACAACATCCCATGGCCCCCGAGATCGGCTACAAGCCCATGAAGGCGCTGCTCGAAAAGACTCGGGAGTTCACTGCCGTCTTCTGCTTCAACGACATTGCCGCCATCGGCGCCATTCGCGCGCTCAAGGATGCAGGGCTGAGCGTTCCGGGCAATGTGTCGGTGCTGGGCTTTGACGACATTCTTTCCGCCGCCTACGCCACCCCCTCGCTCACCACCATCCGCCAGCCGCTGACGGAGATGGGCAAAAAGGGCGCGCAGGTGCTGCTGGAACGCATTGTCGACCGCGAAAAAGAGTTCCCGGCCGAGATCGTGATGCAGCCGGAGCTGGTGGTGCGGGAGTCAACCGGGCCGGTGAAGAGCTAGGGACTAAGGGACTCGGGACTAAGGACTACAAGGGATCGAGAGGATGCACGTCAGCCCTGGATCAATCGCTCTCAAAGAACACGCCCCCGGCTGATACCTCGCCGGGGGCGTGCTTCATTGCTTTGAAAACTACCCTAGAATCTGCAAGTCCAGCGGCGGCTCAACGTGGCAATCCATGGCGCTGATCGCGCCCAGCGCGCGCTGCAGAGCCGAGTGCGTGCAGGGTTCCACGGTGACCACGAACGGCAGCCTGTCCTCCGGGCAACCCGCACGCTGCATGATGGCGCGGATGTTGATCTTCTCCTTGGCCAGCGCTCCGGTAATCTCCGCCACAATGCCCGGACGGTCGTTGACCGTGAAGCGGATGTAATGCGGAACATTCAGCTCCACGCTGATGGAAGCGGGCTCAGAGGGAAGCTGCACGCGGCGCGAGTCCTGCGCCAGCGCCAGTAGATCGCTGACCACCGCCACCGCCGTCGGATGGCCGCCGGCGCCGTGACCGCTGAAGACCACATCGCCGCCGTAACGGCCTGTAAACACCACCATGTTCTCCGTACCACGCGACCAGGCCAGCGGCGAGGACTTGTCGATCAGCATGGGGCCAACCGTCGCCGCCACCGCGCCATCCTGCATCTCGGCACGGGCAATCTGGCGGATGGTGCAGCCCAGATCCCTGGCATAGCTGAAGTCGATGGCGGAAACCTGCGTGATGGACTTGGGCGTAATCTCTTCCGGATTCACAACCACGTGCATCGCCAGCCGCATCAGAATGGCCAGCTTGGAGCGGGCATCGAAGCCGCCCACGTCCTCCGTGGGGTCGGCCTCGGCGTAGCCCTTGGCCTGCGCGTCGGCCAGCACCGGAGCATAGTCCGCGCCGGCTTCCATCTTGCTCAAAATAAAGTTGCAGGTGCCGTTCAGAATACCTTGAATGCGGCAGATGCGGTCGCCCGCCAGGCCCTGCTCCAGCCCCGGGATCACCGGAATGCCGCCCGCCACAGCCGCGCCAAACTTCAGGTGGCCACCGTTTGCAGCAGCCAGAGCCTCAAGATTCACGCCTTCCAGCGCAATCAGCTTCTTGTTGGCCGTGACCACGCTCTTGCCGGCAGCAAGCGCCCGACGCACCCAGCCACCGGCCGGGTCCAGGCCACCCATCAACTCCACAATCACGTCCACATCGGGCGAGTTCAGGACCGCATCCACATCTTCGGTCCAGACCACGGACGAGGGCAACCAGTCCACACGCTTGCGGGCCACGTTGCGGTTATAAACATGCGTCAACTTCAGACCTAGCGGACAAGTCTCCGCCAGAATCCGCGCAACGGAACTGCCCACCGTGCCAAAGCCGAACAAGGCAATGCGCAACGGTGAGGCGGACGGAGACGAAGAGGCAGAGGCGGCAGAAACGGTCTTGGCGTCAAACACGGGCAAGTCCTTAAGATTGAAGTGCGCGCAGACGAGTGTGCGTTGCTCTGATCATACTCGACATTTCCAGGCCAATTCACCGCCAGCAGAGACACGGAACAGAAACATCCCCAGCCCCTGGAGACGGCCAGATCAATTCCCTGCCCAGTCTCCGCATCCATTTCCGCCCATTTGCGCTCAGCCGGTGTTGCAGATTAATTCGCAATCTGTTGTAGCATCAGAATCCATGGCGACGATTGCGGAAAAGCTACAGATCAAGGACCGGCAGGAGATGGTGATCGTGAACCCGCCGGAGAGCTTTTTGCCGGTGCTGGCAGGGCTGCCCGCGCTAACCATCCACGCCCATCTGGAGAGCGTGGCGGAAACCGGCTTTGTGCTGGCCTTTGTCACCCAGCAAGTTGAGGTGGACCAGCTGGCCCCTTTGGTGGCGGAAAAGGCGCCAGGCGACGCCGCGGTTTGGTTTGCCTACCCCAAGGGCAGCTCCAAGCGCCTGAAGTGCGACTTCAACCGCGACACCGGCTGGGCAAAGCTGCTGGCCGCTGGCTTTGAAACCGTCCGCGCCATTGCCATCGATGAGGATTGGACCGCGCTCCGTTTCCGGCGCAGCGAGTTTGTAAAGAGTAAAAAATTAAAAATCATCAAACGCAGCGGGCGGGCCAGTGAAACCACGGGGCGATAGCGATCGGCGAAGTCTCCCAGCCTAATCAGAAACAACTCTTCGCCGGATTGAGGTTCGTGCTTTCCCAGGTCTCAAAATCAAGACCTGGGGCACCCGACCTCTTGGGTGGGCAGAAAAACCGAAGGCGAAATTGACAGTTTCATCCGTCGAGGTCGGAAACACCGGTGGGGGACTGTGATGAAAGTCCAAATAGCCTAAAAACATTCATCAGGAACTAACGCGATTCTCCAATTGCCCTACCCCGAAACCACAACAGCCGAGCGGCATCTTCCTGAAGAAAAGCCACTCCGTACAATCTTTGCAAGGGCTACAACCATTGGAAAACCGCTCTCAATAGGCTGCTCGAGCTAAACCAGAGTAGGTGTGTCCTGGTTATCTCTCAAAGGTCGCGTCGACTTGAACCCCCTAGGCTTCGAGAAACAGCAACTCTGGTTTCGCTTTACCCGAACAAAAACTCCTTCTCGCGCAGCTCCTTGACCGCGTCGCGCAGCTTGGCGGCGCGCTCAAACTCGAACTTCTTGGCCGCCTCACGCATCTCCACTTCCAGCTTGGCAATGTGGGCGTCCAACTCGGCCTGCGAGGTAAACGCGGGCATCTCCGCGGTCTCTTCCTCGCTCATGTCGCCGTACTCGGCCTTCAGAATCGCGGCCAGACCCATGTCAATGGCGCTCACAATCGACCGGGGCTCAATGCCGTGCTCTTCGTTGTACTCGCGCTGAATCTGACGGCGGCGGTCGGTCTCGCTGATGGCGCGCTGCATGGAGTCGGTCATCCGGTCGGCGTAGAGAATTGCCTTGCCCTTCACGTGCCGCGCCGCGCGTCCAATGGTCTGGATCAGCGAGCCGGTGGAACGCAAGAAGCCTTCCTTGTCGGCGTCCAGAATGGCTACCAGGGACACCTCCGGCAGATCTAGCCCCTCGCGCAGCAGGTTAATGCCGATCAGCACGTCATACTCGCCCCGGCGCAGCGAGGCCAGCAGCTTGACCCGGTCCAGCGTCTCAATCTCAGAATGCAGATAGCGGCAGCGTACGTCCACCTCGGTGTAGTAGCTGGCCAGATCCTCCGCCATGCGCTTGGTCAGCGTGGTCACCAGCACCCGCTCGCCATTGTTGGCGCGCTCCCGGATCTCGGCCAGCAGATCGTCGATCTGGCCCTTCACCGGACGAATCTCCACCTCCGGATCGATCAGGCCGGTGGGCCGGATCACCTGTTCCACCACCACGCCGGCGGCGCGAGTGAGTTCATAAGGGCCCGGCGTTGCGGAGACGTAAATCGTCTGGTGCACGCGGGTCTCGAACTCGGCAAACGTGAGCGGGCGGTTGTCCATGGCGGAGGGCAAACGGAAGCCGTAGTCCACCAGGTTCTGCTTGCGGCTGCGGTCGCCATGCCACATGCCATGCACTTGCGGGATGGTGGCGTGGCTTTCGTCGATAAACAGCAGATAATCGCGCGGAAAATAGTCCAGCAGCGTGGGAGGAGCTTCGCCCGGCAGACGGCCGGAAAAGTGCCGCGAGTAGTTCTCGATCCCGTGGCAGTAGCCCATGGACTTGATCATCTCCAGGTCAAAGCGGGTGCGCTGATGGATGCGCTGCGCCTCTACCATGCGCCCCTCCGACTCCAGCTGCTGCATCCAGTCGTTCAGCTCCAGGGTGATCGACTCAATGGCATCGGCCTTGCGCTCGGGCTGCACCACGTAGTGGCTCTTGGGGTAGATGGGAAGGCGCGTGTATTTTTGTTTGACGGTGCCGAAGAGGGGATCGATCTGGCTCAGCGACTCGATCTCGTCGCCGAACATCTCAATGCGAAAGGCGTTCTCGTCGTAGGTGGGAAAGACCTCGATGGTGTCGCCGCGCACGCGGAAGGTGCCGCGCCGGAAGTCCACATCGTTGCGCTCGTAAAGAATCTCCACCAGCCGCCGGGTCAGGTCCTTGCGGCTGATGCGCTGCCCCTTTTCGAGCAGCAGCAACATGCCGTAGTAAGCCTCTGGCGAGCCCAGGCCGTAGATGCAACTTACGGAGCTGACGATGATCGCATCTCTTCGTTCAAAGAGGCTGCGGGTGGCGGACAAACGGAGCTTGTCCAGCTCCTCATTGATGGTCGCTTCCTTCTCGATGTAGAGGTCGCCCGCCGGAATATAAGCCTCTGGCTGGTAGTAGTCGTAGTAGCTCACAAAGTATTCGACTGCATTGTTGGGAAAGAACTGCTTGAACTCGTGATAAAGTTGCGCCGCCAGCGTCTTGTTGTGCGCCAGGATCAGCGCCGGCCGGTTGCAGTGCTCAATCACCTTGGCCATGGTGAAGGTCTTGCCCGAGCCGGTTACGCCCAGCAACACCTGGTGCTTTTCGCCGTCCGAGAGCCCTTGCACCAGCTCTTCAATGGCGCGAGGCTGGTCACCGCGGGGCTGATAGGGTGTCACGAGCTGAAAGTCCATGCAAAAATTATAGCGCGGCATGGCGAAAATTTGGCGAATAGTTGCAGCCCTTCCAACACCATGCCTTGCGCTCGCACGCCACCCCTTGAATCGGCAAATCAACGCAGCCTGGGTGCCCCATCCTTTCCGCGTTCTTTGTGGAAAGGGTGGGAGGGAGTGTCCAACCTCTCTCTCCGGATCTATCATCCGCCCCTTTTCAGCTCGTCCCTCTCTCCATAGTATCCTTGCCCTTTGGGGCTCCTGTGGCAGTAACTGACCGGAGCCATCTTTGCCATGAAGGGTAGCCTGATGCACATTGTGTTTGCTTCGTCGGAGTGTGTGCCATTTGCCAAGACCGGAGGTCTGGCGGATGTTGTGGGAGCGCTCGGGCCGGAGCTGGTCAAGCTGGGCTACCGCGTCTCCGTGTACCTGCCCTTCTATCCGCGGGTGCGCAAGCACCTGCAGGACGAACCGCGTTACGTGATCCGCTCCCTCACCATCCCCTTCCAGTACTACAACCGCTTTGCGGGCATTGTGGATGGCGGGGTGCGCGCCGGCGTGCAGTACTACTTTGTGGATTGCCCGGAGATGTTCTCCCGGCCGGAGCTTTATGGCGAGGCTGGCGGCGACTACAGCGACAATGCCGAGCGTTTCGGCCTCTTCTGCCGCGCTGTGCTTGAAGCCAGCAAGCAGCTTGGCGTGCCTCAGGTCTTCCATGTACACGACTGGCAGGCCGCGCTCATTCCGGTTTATCTGCGCACGCTGTATGCCAAGGATCCAGCGCTCAGCAAGAGCGGCTCGGTGCTCAGCATCCATAACGCCGCCTACCAGGGAAAGTTTCCGCCCCGCACCACCGAGCAGCTCCTGTTCCCGTGGGAGATGTTCCGCATGGACAGCATGGAGCAGTTTGATCGCTTCAACTTCCTCAAGGGAGCCATGATCTACTCCGACGTGCTCACTACCGTGAGCCGGAAGTACGCCGAGGAGATTCGCACCCCCGAGTTTGGCGAAGGCCTTGACGGCGTGCTCCGCGCCCGGGGACGCGACCTGCGCGGCATTCTGAACGGCGTGGATTACAGCGAGTGGAGTCCAGAGGCGGATCGCAAGATTGCGGCCAACTATACTCCAGAAGATTTGACCGGCAAGCGCGCCTGCCGCGCCGATCTGCTGCGCACCTTCGGCCTGCACAATCTGCCGGATTCAACGCCCGTGGTGGGCGTTGTCTCCCGCTTTGCCACGCAAAAGGGCTTTGACATGGTGGCCGCCATCGCCGATGAGCTGGCGCAGCGCGACCTAGCGGTGGTGGCTCTTGGTACCGGCGAACCCATCTACGAGCGCTTCTTCAAGAGCTGGGCCTGGTCCAGCCCTGGCAGCGTCCGCGTTGAGGTCCGTTACGACGACCTGCTGGCCCACAAGATCGAGGCCGGATCGGATATCTTCCTCATGCCCTCGCGCTACGAGCCCTGCGGACTGAATCAGATCTACTCGCTCAAATACGGCACCGTTCCCGTGGTGCGCGCCACTGGCGGGCTGGACGATACCGTGGAGGAGTGGAATGCGCAGGCTGGCACTGGAACCGGCTTCAAGTTTCAGGGCTTCAATCCGAGCGACCTGTTGGCCACCGTCGATCGTGCCCTGGCCGCATTCACCCAGCGCGAAGGTTGGACGCAGTTGATGCGCAACGGCATGGCCAAGAACTACGACTGGTCCGGCCCCGCGCGCGAGTATGCTGCGGTGTATGAAGAAGTGGTTTCGCGGCACGAGTAGCCAGCGTATTTTTCTCTCAGCTGTAGAGTGGCTTTGAAAAGGAAAGGCGTTACAGGCTGCGGAAAGACTTGTTTTGAAGGCGATTTCAGTTGGAAGTCTCCCGCAGGGGCTAAAGCCCGGTTGATTTTATGGCACTTGCGGCATGACTAAAGTCATGCCCTGACGCTTCTTGCCTTCTATTGAGAGTTCGTCTGCAGCCTGTTTAACCGTGCCGAAAAGAGGCCGGAAGGATCGGGCTGTAAATATGCCCCGGCAGAGCGGGGCTTTAGGGGCAGCGGTCCCTCAAAGGGGCCTGGCCGGACCTCTCGCTCAGCAAGCTCAACTGTTCACGGAGCTCAACTGCTCACGCCATTCTGAACCCCGCGCCCTAGGCGCAGTACATGTTAGCCCCACCTTTCAAGGTGGGGAAAGCTTCCCCAAAAATGCCCCGGAGTCCCGTAGGGACGGCACGAACCTTCGTACCGAAGCGTCGTGAGCATAGCGAAGCGCGCTGGCCGCACCGCAGGTGCCGCGAAGCGCATTGGCCCCACCGCAGGTAGCCCGCAATCCATCGAGATCAAGCTCATGAATGCCCCGGCAAAGGGCAAACTGCTACTGCCATCCAGGCTGTGCCGGGGGATTTCCTTACCCTATAGCCCTGCAGTGCGGCAACGGAGATCGATGTAACCTTCGAGACGCTACCCCTGCCGGGTTTACAGGGCCGCGTGCGAGGCCACGCGGCCGTTCCACCAGAGCAGGCATCCGGCCAGTGCGTAGATGCAGCAGGTGGCGCTCAGGCAAAGGCTCATGCTGAAGCACTGGCTGGCGGCGGCAATGGCCAGCGGTGCCAGCCCACCCCCGAGCCAGCCGAGCGAGTTCATCAGGCCCACGGCGGTGGCGCGGCACTCGGGCCGAACCACGTCGTAGAGCGAGGCCCAGATGTTGGACTCGTAGATGCCCTTGAAGAAGCCCAGGCCGACCATACCCACCACCAGCAAGATCATGGACGGCGCCCAGCCGGTGAGGAAGAGGAACGGGGTTCCTGCCAGCAGGCCCAGAGCCTGGGTGCGCATGCGGCCGCCGCGCATCTTGCCGGCCCAGTGATCGGCCAGCACGCCGCCGCACAGCACCCCCGCTACCGCGGCCAGTTGCAGATAGACGGTGGCGCTGATGCCGGCCATGGCCAGACTCATGTGGAACTTGGCGTAGAGAAAGCTGGGCAGCCAGACCAGGAAGATCATGGCTACAAAGTTGGCTCCCATGAAGACCAGCACCAGGCGATGCGCAAGCGGCTGGACAAGGGTTTCGCGCACCGTCAGCCTGAACAACGCAGCGGCGGGGATGGTCGGAGCGGCGCTGGCGAGGGGGCGCGGCGGCTCTTTGAGAAAGAACAACAGCAGAACCAGGATGCCCATGCCTAGCGAGCCAAAGAGCGAGAAGCTGGAGCGCCATCCGAACCGTTCGCCCATGAAGGCCGCCAGCACGCCGCCGCCAATGGTGCCCGCGTAGACCGCCGATTGATGCACCGACATGGCGCGGGAGCGGGTTTTGGGGCCGTGACAGGAGGCGATCAGCGACATGGCGGCGGGAAAGTAAACCGCCTCCGCCAGACCGCTGAAGGCGCGCAGAATCACCATCTGCCAAAAGCTGTGGGAGAGGACCGTGGCCACGGTAACTAGCATCCAGAGCACCAGGCCGCTGAGGATGAGCCCGCGGCGCGACCAGCGATCGCCAGCCCAGCCAGCCAGCGGCCCGGCCAGCGCGTAGACCCACATGAACGAGGTGCCCAGCAGCGCCAGACGCACGTTGTCCACGCCGAACTCAGCACGCAGCAGCGGGAAGAGCGCAAAGATAGCCTGGCGGTCTGCGTAGTTGAGCCAGCAGACCGTCCACAGCATTGCCACCACACGCCACCGGGGCTGGATCAACATGAGCGAGCGTCTCTCGATTCCTGGAGCAAGGCTAACGTCTAGTGTAGTGCCTCGAAAATCACGTCTGTTTTCATGGATGTATTGCAGGTCCACATAAAGTTCTGCTTTCCCTCAGGGGCTAAAGCCCCGCTCATTTTGCAGCGCTTAGGGCACCCTTCAATTGCGCTCAGGGCAGGCTCTGAAGTCCTGCCCTGACAAGAAACAAGAATGCAGGTTCAACAAAACGATGGTGGGATGAAAAGGACATGGCCTGAAGGCCCATTGATTCAAGCTCTCAATTCAGGGGCCTCAAGGCCCCTGCTCCCTCCGCCCGTTTCATCCCCCCATGGGTCAGTAACAGCCGGAGGACGACTCAAAAGAAACTGGAAGACCCGTTTGGCCGTTCGTCGCGCCCCTACAGGGCGCGATGTCTATTTTGGTGCGCAAACCCAGGGCTGCGCCTGCTGCTTGCCTTGGGCTACTCGCACTGCGCCCCCGATGGGGCGCAAATCCGAGGGCAGGACGAGAACGTTTCATCCATAGGGGGTCGCAAAAGCCGGTGGACGACTGATACAAAACATAAACGACCATCTGCGTGAGACACCCCACTAGCCCAGAGTATCTCCAACCCGGTGGGCGGAACGCTAACTGACCGCAACCTTGCTGAGCGTGCAGCAGACTTCCGGGAGCCAGCCCTCAAACCAGCGCTGGATCTCGCGGATCTGCCCTTCACGGACAGCGGAGACGGGCAACGAGAAGGTTGCTTTGGCCAGGTCACGCGACTCGGCGATCACTTTGAGACCCCAGGGAGTAGGCAGCACGTCAATCCGCGCGATGAACTCCTTGAGCAGATTGGCGGCGGTCTGGAAGGCTTCGTCCTCGGGCGTGACCACAAACAGCGCTTGAATCACCTCGGGCAGCACGCAGGCCACGCCGGAGACCACGCCGTCGCAAACGCCTTCCCGCAGCGCCTGGGCCAAAGCGCCGTCGTTGCCGATGATGCGGCTCACGGGCAGGCGCTCCTGGGTGAGGGCACGCATGATGTCCAGCGAGCCGCTGCTGTCTTTGACGCCCATCAAATTCGGGTGCGCGCGCAGCAGACGCAGAACCGTATCCACTTCCAGGCCGGAGGTGAACTGGGGCAGGTTGTAGAGCAGCGCAGGCAGCGGAGAGGCAGCGGCAAACGCGGCGGCAAAGGCCTCCAAGTCGTCCTGGCTGTAGGGGAAGAAGTAAGGCATCGGAAGCAAGAGAGCGGTAGCTCCCTCTTCGGCCGCCACCTGGGCCAGATCGAGCGACTCCTGGAGCCCGGCCGCGCCCACGCCACAGAGCACCGTGGCTCCCTGGGGCAGATGGCTCATAGTGGCCTGCATCATCTGACGGAGTTCAGTGGGGTCCACACGGCAGAACTCGCCGGTTGCGCCATTGACTGCAAACTGGCGAATGCCCTTTTCGAGCAGAAAATGAAGGTTGGCCGCGAGAGACTGTTCGTCGAGGTTTCCATGGGAGTCGCGCGGCATTAGAACTGCCGCCAGGACTCCGCCCAGCAAAGGATGTGCCATGAGATCTCCTGAGAGAGTTGCGCCAGCAGGCCGGAGGGGCTCCGGCGGCGACACTTCTCCCTGATCTTGTATCAAGGAGAAGTATAGCGGTTATGTCGTCATGATGTCGACATAACGTCCTCATCAACACAAAAAAACGTCCCATTCGTACCGCATGCAACCAATGGACCCCCTGCGCCGATCAGCGCGCCCGTTTGTAGGGCGAGGAGGTAAGGTGGAGCGGCTGATACATCTCCAGGAAGGCCGGCAAGCTCTTGCGCATGGAGGCTTCCCTCAGGTGCTGGTCGTACTCCTCCAGGCGCTCGCGCTGGCTAGCCTGGATGTGGGCGCTCAGCAGGCGGCAGGTGGTGGGCTCGTCGCGGTTCTCGATGGATTCCAGTAACTCATTGTGTTCAAATCGGATACGCTCCAGAGTTGGAACGTCGTGGCTTTCCCGGCGGATGGTGAAGATGCGCAGCAGGAGCCGTGTATCATTGACCACCTTGTTGATGCGCACGTTTTGCGAGAGTCCGATGAGCAGGGCGTGGAAGCTGAGGTCGGCAGCCAGGAGGCGGTTGGTCTGCACCTCGTCGAGTGCGGGCAGGCCGGAGCTGGTCAGTTCATCGTGTAGCTCCTTGATGCGGTTCACGAGGCTGTGGAGCTGCTCCTTGTCGACCGGGCGCAGCAGGCCAAGGCGGGCCACCTTGCCCACCGCGTAGATCTCCAGGGCTTCGCGCAACTCATAGGTATCAATGATGTTTTCGCGCGTGAGCTGGATCACAAAGACGCCGCCCACCTCATTCTGCTCCAGCAAACCTTCCGCCACCAGCTGGCTGATGGCCTCGCGAATGGGGGTACGGCTGCTGCCCAGTTCCCGGGCCAGATCCAGTTCGGAGATGGCGGAGCCGGGGGGCAAATCGCCGGTAGCAATGCGCTTTTGAATCTCTAGATAGGCTCTTTGCCGGATGGAAATTGCCGACGAACCATCTTTTCTGCGTCCCCTGGCCATGCTGTTCACCGTCAATGTTCGAATGATTTGTCAAGTCATTTTACGGGCAATGGGGAGAGAGCGTCCAGGGTGAAAACGGGGAATAATTCGACAGCTCGTCGACAAAGGATACAGGGAGCAAGACGGTGCTGGCTGTTGCCGGGGATAGTACAAAGTTTCCAGTTCGCACGCATGGAGGGGGCGAAGTTTCCGGGATTGAAACTTTGGAGTGCGCTGAAATCATGCAGATATACGCAAAATGGCACTCATAAGTACCCCCTGTACCCCTGAAAGATACCGTTCAAAATTGAACAGGCCCAATGAATCGTCGATAAAGGAGGAAAACAGCCCAATTTGTGGCTCGAAGTTCTGCCTGTGAGGGTCTGTGAAAACCAAGCTGCTGCCTACGTGCGGTCTCTGCCTTGTGGCGGGGTTGTGTGCAACGTTGTTTGGCCAGGGTGCGCCTGCACCGTCAGAGCAGACGCTGGGGCTGAAGGAGTGCCTGCGGATTGCAATGGAGCGCAACCACAGCCGCCCGGCCAGCAAGTTTGCGGTGGCCATTGCGGAAGCGCAGCATCGGCAGGCTTTGGCCGGCTATTGGCCGCAGATCACGGCCCGCGCCGGGGTGGAGCAGATGGAACACCCGCCGAATTTTGTCTTCCCTGCCTCGGAAATGGGCCTGCCATCGCAGACCATCACCACTCAGCCGGGCACGGCAACGGTAACAATTCCAGCCAATGCCTTTGGACCGGGCTTTCCTCCGGTGGCGGTGCAGATGCCGGTGACCTTTCCGGGGCAAACCATCACCACACCGGTGCAGATTTTTCCTGTGCCGGCGCAGAACGTGAAGCTGATGGATCCGCGCACCGAGAGCCTCTCCGGCGAGATGAAGTGGCTGCTGTGGGATGGGGGCATGCGGCGGGGCTATGTAGAGCAGGCCAAGGCCGGTGAGGAAGTGGCCCGGACCGAGGCGCGACGCACTGATCTGGACGTAACCGAGAACGTGACCCGCATCTACTACGGGGCGCTGCTGGCGCGGCAACTGCATCTGCTGGGCACCGACACGCTGGAGCGGATGGAGATCACGTTGAAGATTACCGAGAGCCTCTACAAGGAAGGCTCGGGCACGGTGACCAAGGCCGACTACCTGGACAACAAAGTGATGGTGGAGACGATCCGCTCGCTGGTGGCCACCCTGGCGGAGAACGAGATCTCCGCCGAAGCCGCTCTGGCGTTCACCATGGGACTGGCCTGGGATGCGAGCGTAACACCTGCCGATGAAGAGATTCCCTACCACCCGACCGGCGCCAAGTTGACTGATTTGGTGGCGGAGGCCTACGAGTTCAATCCGGACTGGAAGCAAGTGGAGGCCGGCTTGAAGGCCTTTGAAGGCGAGCGCAAGACGGCGGCCAGCGGCTATGCACCCAAGATCGGGTTGACCGGATCGCTGCACCGCTACTGGAACAGCTACGGCACGGGCCTTGCCGTCTCGCCCAACATGCAGGGTTGGACGATTGGGGCGGGCGTGGAGATTCCCATCTTTGACGGCTTCATGACCAGCGCCAAGATTGCCGAGGCTCAGGCCAAGATCAACCGCTTGAAGGAGCAGAAGCTGCTGTTGAAGGAGGGTCTGGGGTTGCGCCTGCGCCAGCTCTTCCTGCAACTGGAGGCCGCGGAGAAGATCTATACGGCCAGTCGCGACGCCATGACAGCCGCGCGGGAAGACAGTGAGTTGACCACGCGGGGTTATGGCGCGGGTCTGCTGACTACGGAGAAAGTGGTGCGCGCGCAGATTCAGGAGGCGCTGGTTTCAGCCGCTTATTACCGAGCGGTGTACGAGCATGAGGCGATTATGACGCAGATTGACGTGGCGGTGGGCAATCAGGTGAACTTGGAGATCGCCGCGGACCATTGAACGTATCCGGGTAGAGAAACAGACCAGGACCGATGAGCAGCGATTTTTCAGGGCAGCACGACCAAGACGTCTTCGGAGCACGGACAACAGGAAGAAAGAGATGATGAACGACCCGATGGACCGACGAAGATTCACGAGGAGTGCCTTGCTGATGGCCGGGGCACTCGGTGGTGGTCTGCGCGCCTTGGCCCAGAAGGCGAAGGTGCACATGGCTCTGAGCGTGGATTTGCTGGCCGGCACCAACCTGAACGATTCGCGCGCCGCGTACCGCATCTGGGCTGATCAGGTTTTTCAGAAGTTTTCCTTGTGCGGCTTCGAAATGCTACCGGAGGTGTTGTTTCCTTCAGCGCGCTTGTTGCAGATGATCAAGACGGGGCAGGTGGAGTGTTTTGGCCTCAGCGCACCGGAGATGTACAAGGCGGCGGTCGACATCGATTTTGAAACGATGGCCCCGGAGGACTACGCGGCGAGTGGTCTGGAGTACCTGCTTCTGGTGAACGCTAACAGTGAGATAAGCGGCCAAAAATCCGGATTACGCCCTACGGCGTGTAGG
>CAZYDF010000010.1:0-72526 GCA_964645855.1 uncultured Occallatibacter sp. | reverse complement strand
AACTATCTCCGGTTTCGGAAATGTTGCACTTGGAGCTTGAATCCGCCCACCCAAGGTTTGCATGCTCCCTTGCCGCATCCCACCGTCATAGTACTGGTTCAGTTTATCGCTTCTCTTCAAGCGCTTGTTGCAGGCTGTGAACAAGCCTTCGATCAGCGGACGAGCTGGCGCTGCAACTGTTCCAGCGTCTTGCCCTTGGTTTCCGGATAGAACAGCGTGACCACGACCAGTTGCAACACGGTGGCGCCGGCAAAGAAGGCAAACGGCGCCCCGGCGCCCATGCGATGCGCGATGACAGGAAAGGCCAGCGCGATGATGGTGTTTGCGATCCAGTGGCTGGCGTTGCCTGCTCCCTGCCCTTTGGAGCGAACCGCGGTGGGAAAGACTTCGCCGATGTAAACCCAGATGACGGCTCCTTGCGAGAGCGCAAAGAAGGCAATATAGACAACCAACAAGCCGAGCAATGCGCCCAGATGGCTGTTGGTGTAAAAGACCCAGGCCACGCCGGCAAGACAAGCGCTGGTGCCCATGGCTCCAACCACCAGCAGACTCTTGCGCCCGAAGTGGTCGATCAACGACATGCCCACCAGCGTGAACAGCAGATTGGTTGCGCCGATGGCCACGGCCTGCAGGTCGCCAGAGAGCTGGCTGAAACCGGCCGCGGCAAAGATTCCGGGCATGTAGTACAGAATGGCGTTGATGCCGGCCAGTTGATTGAAGGCGCCAATGGTGATGGCCAGAAAGAGCGGATAGCGATACTTCCAGCGGAAGACCGGTTCATGCGCAATGGCATCCTGAGCCTGCAACGCCGACTGAATCTCGGCAAGTTCCGCATGAGGGTCGGCAGCGCCCATCCGCGCAAGTACCAGGAGCGCATCGTCAATCTGGTTGCGCGAGACGGACCAACGCGGCGAGCGCGGAATGAAGAACAACAGCAGCAGGAATGCCAGAGCAGGCAGCGCCGCCACGCCAATCATGGCACGCCATTCCACCAGCCCCAAATGCGCCATGCGCACCAGCCAATTGGAGACGTAGCCCAGCAGAATGCCTAGCACTACATTGATCTGAAAGCTGCCCACCAGCCGCCCGCGCCAGCGCGCCGGAGCCAGCTCGGTAATGTAGACAGGCCCTAGAACAGAGGCCGCTCCCATGCCCACGCCCCCAGCAAAACGCGTGGCCAGCAGCATGGGCCAACTGATGGAGAACGCGCTGCCCAAAGCGGCCAGCAGATAAAGCGCCGCCGCATAGCGCAGAGCCGTGCGCGCGCCCAGCCGCTGCCCAAGCACACCGGCGATGAAGCATCCCAGCACGGTGCCAACGGGCGCAATGGCCACGGTCAGGCCTTTGTTGAAATCGCTCAGTCCATAGAGCCGCACCACGGAGTCGATGACTCCGGAGATGAGCACGGTATCGAAGCCGAAGAGCAGGCCGCCCAGCGCCCCTGTCAGTGTGGCCTTGATCAGTTTCCTATTCGGTAGCATTGCCTGATTCCTCATCTCTCATCTCAGTGGGAGGCCGCTTGATTGGGTCGTACTCGGTGCCTTCAGGGTCCAGATGTCCAGCGAAACAACCTTTGGCGGATGGCCGGTTGCATAGGCGCTCAGCACATTGTCAAAGGGGCGCGGATAGATTAGATCGGTGATGGTGGCCAAGCCGTTCTGCGCGAATAACTCAACGGAAGAACGATCCAGCAGAATGTGCAGCCGCAGGTGTCCATTGGCCAGTTCCACCGGAGCATCGTGGCGTTGGTTGAAACCCTGGCTGACGAGCAAATCGCCGCTGTGCATGCGGTCAACGTAGACCGTGTTCCAGGTGGAATCAAAGCCGACACGGGTGCCGTAGGAACCGCCCTTGCGCAGAAGGAATCCGAACTCTTGCGCGGCCTCGGCCGGAGTGTTTTCGACCTGCAGGTCGGCGTCGATCTCCAGCGTCTGTGGCCAATCGCGGCTGGCGAGCATGGCCTGCAGATCCTTCCAGCTTGCGTTGCGCAGTTGCACGTGCTCCTGGCGCAGGCTCTCCAACTCGCGGACAGGCGCCTGGACTAACCGAATCCCCGCGCTGGTCCGCTGCAAAGTCAGTTCCCTGGGCACGGTGACTTGTCCTCGCCAGGGGCTGGTGGGCAGCTTGCTGGCGTAATTCCAATTGTCCATCCATGCCACGGCGATGCGTCGCCCGTCACTAGCCGGGACGCCGGAAAAAGACTGCGCGGCGTAAAAGTCCGCACCGTAATCCATCCACAGCGTTTGGTTGTCGGGGTTTTCGCTATGGAAGGTTTTACCGTCAAAGTCTCCTACAAAATACTGGGTGGCGGAGCCTGCTGCCGGGCCGTTGTCACCCACTCCCAACTCCAGAACCCACTTGGTTGTGCCTGCCTGATTGACCACCGGAAGAGGAAAGAAATTGGGGCACTCCCAGTTAGGAACAGCATTGGCTCCGGCAGGACCAAACTCACTCATGCGGGTCCACGTCTTCAGATCCGGCGAGTTATAAAAGATAACTTTGTGCTGCGTGGCCAGCGAGACGACCATGACCCAGTGTTTTCCAGGCGCGAACCAGAAGACCATGGGATCGCGAAAATTTTCGAGATGCAGATCCAGCACCGGATTGGCGGCGTACTTGGTCCATGTGCTTCCGTGATCGTTGCTGTAGGCCAGATTCTGGGTTTGCAGTCCGGCGGAGTTGCCGGTATAGATTGCGACCATGGGGGAATTGCCCTTCACGCCAAAGCCGCTGCTGTTGGCGGCATCCACCACCACGCTTCCGGTGAAAATTGCAACCCCGTTCTCTTCGGCCAGCGCCACGGGAAGTTCCTGCCAATGGATCAAATCCAGGCTGACTGCGTGGCTCCAACTCATATGCCCCCACTGATCGCTCTGGGGGTTGTATTGATTGAAGAGGTGAAACTTCCCGTCCGCATAAACCATTCCGGCCGGATCGTTGATCCAGTTCTTTTCTGGACTGAGGTGAAATGCGGGGCGATAGAGGTTCGCGTTGGCCAGAGTTTGGGCCGCGACTCTCCCCGTGCATTCAGACGACAGAAGCCAAGCGCAAAGGCAGACAAAGGAAAGAATCTTCACGACGGGACTCACTCTCTTTCAGAACCTGGCACCGTGACCGCATGGATTTGTACTATCCCAGGTCTCAGAATCGAGACCTGGGGCACCCAGATTCATGGGGATGAGGACAAACTCCCCCGGCCACGCTACTAGCTGATGCAAGACAAATTTCATTCGGAACACAAACACTAGGTTTGCGACTCCGCCTTTTACCGCGGGATGGCGGCAGGCAAATGCCCGGAGGGATCAGGAAATAATCCCTCCGGGCAATGCGGTTCTACGCGGGCGTAGACCGTACATGGTACCACCCAGGAGATAGCTTTTGAGAGGGCGGGATAGGGTGCATTCCCGCCCTCTGGTTTAGCCTAGTTAGAAGCTGAGCCGCAGGGCGAACTGAATGGTGCGCGGAAGGTTGGTCTGGTGTCCTACCTGGCCGAAGCCGGGAGAGTACAGGCCAACGTTGGGCTCCGCGAACTGGGCGTGGTTGAAGAGGTCGAAGATCTCGGTGCTGAACTTCAGCTTGGTGCGTTCCGTGATCTCAAAGGACTTGTTGATGGAGGCGTCAAAGTTATCTTCGCCCTCCGACTTCAACGTTGCATCGACGCGCGGCTCGTTGCCGAAGGCCCAGTTACCCGGCTGGGTAAAGCAGGCCGTATTGAACCACTGGTTGGCCCGTGCGGCGCTGTGCGGTGCTCCGGTAAGCTTCTTCGCGCATCCTGCGGTGTAGTTGGGGCGGATGTTGCCAGCGCCAAACTGGCTGAGGCCGTTTCCGGCGGCCACCAGGGCGATCGGAATGCCGCTATGCAGGGTGGTGATGCCGTTGACGCGCCATCCACCAATTACCTGGTTGGCAACGCCGTTGATGTGGGAGAGATAGGTCTCACCGTGGCCAAAGGGCAGGTTGAGGCCGTAGTTGATCACCAGATTGTTGGCAATGTCCTGCTGGCTGACCGACTTTTCGGCCTTCAGATTGGTGTTGTCCTGGACCACGCCAATGCCGCCCTGTCCGTCCTGGAAGGCGCTGGTGTTGTCGGTATCGCTGAGCAGTTTGCCCCACGTGTAGGCGCCCTGCAAGGTGCCCGCATGGCCGAAGTGGCGAATGTAGGTGGCCTGCAGTGCGTTGTAGGTGGAGAAGCCGTAGCGCGGCACAACCTGGGTCACGCTCTGGTATTGCGGGTGGGGGGTAAGCAGGTAGCCTTCCGCAATCGTCCTTGAACCAAAGGTGGTTCCGGCCGGCAGAACGCCGTAGAACGGATTGGTCACCTGGGTCAGCAGTTGGTTGCCCAGCGCGTCATAGCTATCGGGAAGCTGGTTCAGGTTCAAGCCCGTGCCGGTGTAGCCCTGGGAGAGAATCAGGTGGGTTCCCTTGGCGCCGGCATAGGCCACGGTTACCGTCGAGTTATGATCGAGCGCGCGCTCCACGGCCAGGTTCCACTGTTGCGAGTAGCCGTAAGCCTTGTCGGGAATACGGCCCGCCACGCCATTTCCGAGCGTGATGTTCAGGCCAGCCTGGGTGCGGCCGGTGGGCAGGTTGATGCCGTTGGGCAGCGGATTGGCCACCGTCGCCAGCAGCGGCGATCCGATGGTGTTGTTGACACTGGTTCCAGCGGAATTGATGGGGCTGGCGCTGGGAGAGTCGGCGGTCATTTCCGCCGGGAAGAAGCTGATTCCGTATCCAGAGCGGACCACGGTCTTGGGGTCGAGGCGATAGGCGAAGCCTACACGCGGGGAGAACAGCTTCCAGTGGAGAGACTCTTCCCGGCGCGAGTTATAGGCCGGGGTGTCCACAAAGACCAACTGTCCGGTCAACGGAACGGCGGACCCGCTGACGGGATTGGTGATGGAGCTCAGGCTGCCCACGCTGACCGCGGCGCTGGGCTGCAGGATGGAATCCAGGTTGTTGGCTTCCGAATAGGAACCGGGCTGCTCCCAGCGCACGCCGGCGTTGATGGTCAGCTTCGAGGTGGCCTGGAAGGTATCGGAGACAAACAAGCCGTAGTTGTGCAGAAACGCATGCCAGGTTCCCACCGAGCTAATGCCGGTGCTGGAGGGAATGCCCAACAGGAACGAAGCCAGGGCGTTGCCGGTGGTGGAGTCGGTGGGTGAAGACGCGGTGTAGAAGGGAGAAGCGTTGATGCCCAAGCCCTGGCTGTTGCCATAGTTCTCCCACAGGACTTGACGCCAGTTGCCGCCGGCCTTGATGGTGTGCTTGCTCAGGATCTTGGTTACGCTGCCGTTGATGGCCCAGACGTTGTTGTTCCAGTAGAGCTGCGAGAGCTCCGCGCCGATGCCGTAGCCCTGGATGCCCAGTCCAGGAAGCATACCTTCCTGACCCTGGCTCTCGGCCTGGATGGTACCGTAGGCAGCGCTGATCGAGGACATGCTGAATCCCTGGCTGAGCGGATTCTGAAAGTTGTAGTTCTCCAGGTACGACATGCGCAATTCCGCAACCGTGGTTGGGGTGACGATGTGGTTGTCGCCCAGGACCACTTCCTGCGTGTAGTTACCCGTGGGGCCGGCGCCGGTCCTGGTGCCGAAGGGATCGCTGATGCCGTTGTGGGGGTTCCAGTAGGTATAGCGGCCGAAGATGTTGTCCTTGGCCCCCAGATTCCCATCGAGGCGGACGTTGAACTGGTTCTGGTAGCCCTCGATCGGAGCCGAAGCATAGAAGTTGGTGGTGTAGGGCGTCTGCGTGACGTGGGCCTGGTTGGGAGTTTCCAGCTTGGCGATCGCCAAGGCAATCGGATCAATGTGGCCGGCAATGCTGTTATTGGCGAACTTCTGGCCCGTGGCGGGGTTGTAAATCACCTGCGGATCCAAGGAAAAATCGCCACTCAGTTCCGCGGTGGTGGGCACGGTGGCGGAAGTGGGGCTGGCCGAGATGAGCGACTCATGCTCCCAGGAGAAGAAGAAGAACAGCTTGTTCTTCAGCGCCGGTCCGCTGAGGTTCGCGCCGTACTGATTCTGATGCAGCGGCGCCTTGCCCAGCTTTTCGTGGTTGCTGAACCAGTCGTTGGCTTCCAAAGCGGTGTTGCGGAGGTACTCATAGGCGTTTCCGTGGAAGGCGTTGGTGCCGGACTTGGAGGCGATCTGGATCACGCCGCCACCGTAGCCGCCAAACTCTGCGGAGACGTTGCTGGTGGAGACACGGAACTCCTGCACCGCATCCTGCGTCAGAACCAGGGTGTTCACATTGTTTTCGGCGATGTTGGAACCCACGCCATCGATGAAGAACAGGCTCTGGCCGCTGAAGGCGCCGCCAATCTGGTAGTTGCCGTAGGCAATGGCCTGGGTCTGGCCGCCAGCCTGGAAGTTGCCGCTGCCGCCGTTGGCCATGGTGCTGCCCTGGGTGCCGCCGCCCGGCGTTACGCCGGGGACAAAGTCCAGCAGGTTGTTGACATTGCGGCCGTTGAGCGGGGCATCTTGAACCTGCCGACCTTCAATAACGCCTTCCAGCGTGGCGCTGTCGGTGTGCAGATCGGCTGGCTGGGTGGTCACTTCGACGGTTTCAGTTTGCGCGCCCACTGACAGGGCCAGATCGGCACGTGCGGTGCCGCCGATCTGAACGTCGATGCCAGCGCTCGTCGCGCCCTTGAAGCCGGCATGCGAGGCCGTCACGCTATAGGTGCCCGGCGTCAGGTTCACAAACGTGTAGCCCCCGGTGCTTCCGCTGGTGCTGGTCTGGGTGGCGTCGGTGCCGTTGTTCTTCAACGTGACCTTGGCGCCCTGAACCGCTGCGCCGGTGGAATCGGTGACCGTTCCAACCACGCTGCCGTAGCTGGTTTGAGCGTGCGCCCGCGTGGGAGCAAAGCAGCTGCCAACTAGAACCAATAGCAGCATAAGAGCGACAGCAAACGGCGAACTGTGCAGCCCCGAGGGGCGCGCATCCGTCTGTTTTGGTGTCGCGGTCGAACTCATCGTAGTCATCATGTTGCCTCCAAAGTAAATTTGCTCTGCGGCCGAGAGGGCTGGAAGCCGTCTCCGGTCCGTCATCGACCCAAAATTTCTGGGAACCCAAGTGCGCCAGTCTCCAGGTCACCAACCACGGCACCGGAACCAGACCGGACCCAACCACGCAGCATGGCCCAGCGCACTCCCCAAGAGAACCCTTGCCGGCAGGCTCCGTTTTCAGGCCAACCTGGGAACATTGCCAACAACCGGCCTATCCAACCTGCAGCCAAATACTAGACAGATCCAGGATCAACTGTCAACAACATTTGTTAGGTTTTATTGACATAAAAGTTTACAAGCTGTATTGACAGGTTTCATCTGATTGATTCATAATGCATTCATGATATGGATTCTGGGGTTTGCGAGATGCATTACAGGCTTTCTCTCCTCGAAACCATCCAATTTTGGCAAGAATTTGAAATCTGTCAAGTAACCAACCTAGACAGGCTGCAGGAAATCGGTAATACTGATTTCGTGCTGAAATGAGCAATCATGAGCGACATCGAATCCGCTGAGCAGCAAAGTGTCGGCCCGAAGTACAAGCAGATTTATAGGCAGCTTCGCCAGGCATTGACAGACCAGACCTATGCGGCCGGCGATCGGCTTCCCAGTGAAAGCGAGCTGGTGGAACAGTTTGGTGCCAGCCGTCCCACCGTGGGCCGCGCCCTGGCGCAGTTGGAGTCGGAAGGCCTGGTGGTGCGGCGAGCCGGTTCCGGCACCTTTGCCAGCGCCCAGAGCCACAACGAAAGCCGCGTCTTCGGTCTGCTTATCCCGGGCCTGGGCACCACGGAGATCTTCGAACCCATTTGCCGCGGCATTTCCACGGCGCGCGTGGGCGGCCGCCACGACCTGCTCTGGGGCACCACCTTCTCGCCCGGCTCCACGGAAGAAGATCAGGCCGAGCAGTTGTGCAACTACTATGTGGAGCGCAACGTTTCCGGTGTCTTCTTTGCCCCGTTGGAGCTGACTCAGCACAAGGACGACATCAACCAGCGGATCATTGCCGCGCTGGACGTTGCCCACATTCCCGTGGTGCTGCTGGACCGCGACATTGTGGCCTATCCGCGGCGCAGCAAATACGATCTGGTTTCCATCGACAATCGCCGGGCCGGATTTGCCATCACCTGCCACGTGCTGGAGCGCGGTGCGCGCCGTCTGGTGTTTCTGGCTCGTCCAGGCTCCGCGCCCACCGTATCGGAGCGGGCGCTGGGCTTCCAGCAGGCCGTGACCGCCTGGGGCGATCCGTCCATCACCTGCTGGACGGAGTTCGGCGACCCCAGCCAGACTGGATTTGTCCGCGAGATGCTCGACCGCCGCAACCCCGACGCCATGGTGTGCGCCAACGACCTGACCGCGGCCAAATTGATGACCTCGCTCAACACGCTGGGAGTCAGCGTTCCGTACCAGATCAAGGTGACGGGCATGGACGATGTTCGCTATGCCAGCATGCTGCAGACTCCACTGACCACCCTTCATCAACCCTGTCTGGAATTGGGCGCGGCGGCCATGTCCGCCATGCTCGACCGAATCTCGCACCCCTTGATGCCGGCGCGCGACTGTCTGATCGACTTTCAACTCATCGTCCGACAATCAACCGATTCTGGTCCCGCGAACGCGTCGCCCCTCCCAGAGCAAACCGCGGGCCCGGATGAGCCGCCTGCGCCCCCTACAGGGAGCACAGCCTGAAGTAAGTCGCTCGGGGCCTGTACGTATCCAAGGACGATTGCTTGCCCACCGGCGCGGCCACGCAGCGCTGAACGGGAGAGCCTCGTCCGCTGCATAACTGCCCTGTAACTTCTGGTTGCGGGGCATGAAAGAAAAGGAGACTCCCATTGCAAATCATCGGTATAGGCGAAGTCCTCTGGGACGTTTTCGGCGCCAGGGAATTCCTGGGGGGCGCGCCGCTCAACTTTTCCGCTCACGCCCAGCAGTTGGGCGATCATGCGGCGCTGGTGACGGCCGTGGGCCAGGATGCGCGCGGGGAGCGCGCCCGCAACGGAATGCGCACCCTCGGCCTTGACACCGAGTTTGTGCAAACCGTCGCGGAGATGCCCACCGGCGCGGCCATTGTCCAGACCGATGCCGCTGGCAACGCAACCTTTGTGATCGATCGCCCCGCCGCCTTTGACTGCCTCACCGCCGACGAGCTGCTGCTCAACCGCCTGCAGCGCCTCGAACCCGACTGGATCTACTTCGGAACGCTGGCCATCACCAATGCCCAAACCGAGGCGATTTTGCGCCGCATCCTCGAGCGCACTCCGCGGGCCCGGCATTTCTACGACATGAACCTGCGCACCGGCCACTGGAACCTGGAGTTGGTCGAGCGGCTTTCTGGCATGGCTACCGTGCTCAAGCTGAACGAAACCGAAGCCGAGCATCTGGCTCTGCTAACGCTTCCGGAGTTCGCCTTCGATCTGGAGAGCTTCTGCCGGCATTGGGCCCAGACCTTCAACATCGAGACCATCTGCGTCACCCTGGGCGGCAGCGGTTGCGCGGTACTCCACAGGAACCAATTCCAGCGCTTTCCCGGTTATCGCATCCAGGTGGCCGACACGGTGGGCGCGGGCGATGCCTTTGCGGCTGCTTTTCTCCACCATCTGCACGCCGGCTCGCCCATGGACCAGACCGCCCGCTTTGCCAACGCGTTGGGAGCACTGGTGGCCAGCAAAGAGGGCGCCACGCCGCACTGGGATGTGGAGGAATGCCGCCGCCTGATGGCGGAGCAAACTCCCAACCCGCACCAGCTCCCGGAGGAGGAACGATGAAGAATCAGGTTCAACTCACGTCGCCTATGTCGACCGGCTTGCGCGCGGAGGGCTGCGGGAATTGAACGCCCTGCTCAATGGGCCATTGGGGGCCATTGGCCAATGCCTTTGGCGGCGCGCATCTGCTGCCCTGCTTTCATCCCATCGATGGTTCCCTGAGCCCGTCTGGTTTCCAGGGAACTGGGACAATTCTTCCGCAAACCCGAGACGATTCTTCTTGCTCGCTTCACGACGAATCCTTATGTCCGCAACCCCATGATTCGTCGTGGCGGCGAAGTTGCGCGCTGCAAATCCCCACGCATCCGCGATGACGCCGGGGAGCATTGCAAGAATAGAAATTTGAGGGATAGGGGCGTTCTGTCAACGGGGTGCGAAAACAAGCCAGAGGTCGGGCGAGGAACCACCTTGGCTGCAACAGCCCATCGGAAAGTGTCTCCGCGCAGTTGGACGGAGACACTTTCCCTGCGGCTTAAAGACTCACGGCCCTGGAAGCTTTACTGCTGCGGGAAGGGTACAAACATTCTTGCGCAAGAGGCTGGCGTGCCCTGTGCAGCCGGAGTTCCCTGGATGGTGGAGTCGGTTCCGGCAGGCAGCTTCAGGCTCACCGCGCCGGGACCGAGCACCAGGTCAGCATGGCTGACGGAGTAGCTGTAGGCGTCGTCGGTGAGATCAACGCCGTCCAGTTTGACCCCGATGCGGTAGTCGTGCGAGTAGCCGTTGAAGGAGATCTTTCCGCCACCGGAGACGCGGACGTTGTGCAGCGTGACGTCGCGCATGGTGGGCGGATGGTCGCCCTTCACGTCGCCGCCGCCGGTGTAGCCGGTGTCGAGTACGATGGGGTTGTTGGAGTCGCGGACGCAGATGTTGTCAAAGAGCACGTCGTGCGTCAGTCCGCCGCGCGAACCATTCGACTTGATGCGGAGGGCGTTGTCCATGCCGTCGAGCGAGAGGTCGGTGACCAGCAGGTGACCGACGCCGCCGATGGTGGGGCTGCCCACGGCCATGCCGTGGCCCCAATAGAAATGGCTATGGCTGACGGTCATGTTATTCACCCCACCAGGTCCGCCCTTGATGGCGATATTGTCGTCGCCCGTGCGGATATAGGTGTGCGTGACGGTGATGTTCCTGGCACCGTTGCCGGGATCGATGCCGTCGGTGTTGCGGGCGTTGCGCTTGGGGGTGTCGATCTTGACGCCCCACACGGTGAAGCCGTCGCCGTTGTTGTAGTTGACGTGGGCGTTGTGGGAGTTCTTCAGAGTAATGCGATAGAGGGTGAAGTTATCAGCGGAGTCGGCCTCAATCAGGCGCGAGACCTGGTGGCCGTAGCCGGGGCGAGTGAGTTCGGCCAACTGCCACCAACTGATCTCCTTGCCCAACATGCGTTCGCCGCCGCGGCCGTCGATCGTGCCGTCGCCCATGATGGCTGCGCCGGAGACGTGATCGACCGTGATGAGCGCCTTGCAGCCATTCATATCGACGTGGTCCATCAGGTGCGCGGGCCGGGTGATGACGCCGCAACTGCCGGGCGCGGTTTCATAGACGGCCGGGTTGCGCGAACCGTAGAGGGTGACGCCTTTGTCGACGATGAGCGTAACCCCAGCGCGGAGCTGGAGCGGGCCGGTGAGGAAGGCGTCGCGCGTGCCGTTGGCTTTGAGCAGAACGGCTTTGCCTTTGCCGCAGGTGTCCAGCGCCTGCTGCATGCGCGCGGTATCGAGCGGAGACTCCTTGTCGCGGGCGGCCAGGTAGGCGTTTAGCTCGTATTTGGCCTCGGCTGTGGTGGCGGGGCTGCCGCCCGCGTCGGCATCCGGCTCGGTAATATCGGAGCCCGCGGAGCGCAGTTGCGCGGTGAGCGAGGTGCAGATGGGCGGAAGGACAGGTTCCTTGACGACGCGGGTATCCTGCGCGTGAACCAGCGCGGTGAGAAGCAGAGCAGTTAGAACAAGATTGAAGATTTGCCGCATACGGATGCCCTTTCCTGATGGGAGCGTTCGGATGCATTTTAGGCGGACGGTTTGCGGTTGTCAGTGGGAAGTTTTCAGGCTGCGACGAAGTGCGGCAGGAGTGGCAGTTAGCAGCGAGGAGTTTGAAGTTTGCGCGAAGAACCGCGTGTTCTTGCGTGCGCTGCAAGCCCACGAATTTGCCCCCCTCGACAACTCCGCAATGCGCCTATTGATCCTGCCCTCCAACAAAAACGCCGTGCCCCATCCTTTTCGCAGGCTTTATCGCGAAAAGGGTGGGATACCCATGAGCTTCAGGTCTACACCGCGCCGAGAAATCTTCTGAGGTGCGTTTGCCGATCCGCACCAATTTCATCTGGAGTGGAACAGCCGGAATTTGATAAACTCCAGCCTCCAGTGTCTTTGCTCGTTATCGATCCTCTTCCCCTTACGGATTGTGGAGTGAACAGATGCCAATTAGATTGAACGTCAACAACGTTGTCGCCACGGTGGACGTGCCTCCGGATACGCCCCTTTTGTGGGTGCTGCGCGACATTTTGAACCTGAAAGGCACCAAGTACGGGTGTGGCGAGGGAGTTTGCGGCGCCTGCACGGTGCTGGTAGCCGGGCACGCGGTGCGCTCCTGCATGACCCATGTGGGATCGGTGGCGGACGAGCCCATCACCACGATTGAAGGGCTTTCGCCGGACGGATTGCATCCGGTTCAAGTGGCCTGGGAGGCTCTGGATGTGCCCCAGTGCGGCTATTGCCAGGCCGGGCAGATCATGTCGGCCGCGGCGCTGCTGGCGCACACGCCCCATCCCACCGACGCGGACATCGACACCGCCATGAGCGGCAACCTCTGCCGCTGCGGGACGTATACGCGCATTCGTCAAGCCATTCATCAGTCAGCCGGAGCGGGCGCAACTGCCAGCACCCGTGAAGGGAGGCCCTCCGATGCGCATGAATCGTAGATCGTTTCTGCAGTTGACGGCCCTTGCGGGCGGCGGCCTGGCGCTGGAACTTTATCGCTCGCCGCTCGGCATGGCGCAGGGACAGGCAGCAGCGCCCGGCCTTACGCCCCAGGCCTTCATCCACATTGCTCCGGATGGCGTGGTGACCATCATGGCGCGAGCCTCGGAGTCTGGCCAGGGTATGCGCAACATGCTGCCCATGCTGATTGCCGAGGAACTGGACGTGGATTGGAAGAATGTCCGCGTGGAGCAGGCCGAACTGAACGAAAAGGTCTACGGCCATCAATTCTCCGGCGGTTCCGCCAACACGCCGCAGGGCTGGGAGCCGATGCGCCGGGTGGGCGCGGCCGGACGCTTGTTGCTGGTTGATGCCGCGGCGCAAACCTGGAGCGTACCCTCGGAGGAATGCACGACGCAATCCGGCCGGGTGCTTCATGCCGCCTCAAGCCGCTCCGCGAGCTACGGCGAGCTGGCCGCCAAAGCCGCAACTCTTCACGCGCCCGCGCTCAGCAGCGTCAAGCTGAAAGACCCCAAGGATTACCGCATCATTGGCCGCTCCCAGCGGGGCGTTGACACTCCCGCCATTGTGATCGGCAAGCCATTGTTCGGCATCGATGTGGAAGTGCCGGGGATGTTGTACGCATCGATTGAAAAAGCGCCGGTGTTTGCCGGCAAAGTGAAGAGCGCCAACATTGAGCAGATCAAAGCGCTGCCCGGCGTGCGTCATGTGCTGGTGATCGAAGGCGGCATCACGCCCGCGGCCTTTACGCCCTGGGAGCCGGGCATGGAGCCGGGCATTGCGATTGTGGCCAACACCTGGTGGCAGGCGCAGCAGGCTCGCAAACAACTCAAGGTGGACTGGGATCTGGGCCCCGCGGTGGCGCAAAGCACAGAGGGATTCAAGAAGCGTGCAGCGGAGCTTCTTCAGGCTCCGCCCGCCAACACGGTGCGCAAGTATGGCGACGTAGACGCCGCACTCAAGGCCTCGGCCAAGGTGGTGGAGGCAACGTACGAGTTTCCCTTCATTGCGCACGCTACCATGGAGCCGCAGGGAGCCACCGCGCACTGGAAAGACGGCAAGTTGGAGATGTGGTCTACCAGCACTCTGCCCGGCGATGGCCGCTCGCTGGTGGCCAAGACCCTCGGCATCCAGGAAAGCGACATCACCACCCACATGATCCGCTCCGGAGGCAGCTTTGGCCGGAGGCTCCAGAACGATTATCTGGTGGAAGCCGCCTGGATCGCCAAAAAGATCGATGCGCCGGTCAAGCTGCTCTGGTCACGGGAAGACGACATCGCGCACGATCCCTTCCGCCCCGGCGGAACGGTTGGCCTGAAGGGCGGCGTGGATGCCGAGGGCAAGCTCACGGCCTGGCGGCATCACTTCATCACCTTTGGCGATGGCAAGCACGCGACCTCCGGTGGCGGCATGGGGCAGGACTCGTATCCCGCGGGCTTCCCGCCGGCTTACGCGCTCTACACCTCCATGCAGCCGCTCATGCTGCGCACCGGCGCACTGCGCGCCCCCGGCGACAATGCGTACTGCTGGGTGGCGCAATCCTTCCTGGATGAGATGGCACACGCCGCCGGACGCGATCCGCTCGAATTCCAGCTTGAACTGCTCAGCAACCAGCGGCCTCCCTGGTCTTCTGGCGAACACGATGCCGTAGGCGACCACGAGCCGACCGGTCCCTCCGTTCTGATTCCGGAGCGCTTCAAGGGCGTTCTTGAATTGGTAGCGGAAAAGTCAGGCTGGGCCACGCGGAAGAAGGAAAAGGGCCGTGGAATGGGCATTGCCGCATGGTTCTGCCACCTGGGCTACTTTGCTGAAGTTGCCCAGGTCAGCGTGGACGCCCAGAACCGGGTCACCGTGCACCAGGTGTGGGCCGCGGGCGACGTGGGCAGCCAGATCATCAACCCGGCCGCGGCGGAGAGCATGGGGCAGGGCGGCATCATGGAAGGCATGGGCCACCTGGCGCAGGAGATCACGCTGACCGGCGGCAAGGTTAACCAGTCGAACTTCCATAACTTCCCGTTGATGCGCATGAGGCAGGTGCCCAAGATCGAGGTCTACTGGCGCAAGACCGATTACGCGCCCACAGGACTGGGTGAGCCCACGCTGCCGCCGATTTTGCCCGCGATAACCAATGCCATCTTTGCCGCCACGGGCAAGAGGATTCGCACCCTGCCGCTCAAGCGCAGCGGGTTCAGCTGGGCTTGACGAGGATCTAGCCGAGAGCGACTTGCAAAATTCTATTGAGATGGTAGGAAGTGTCAGGGCACGACTTGGAGCATTTCCCGTTTTGCATAGACTTCCGTGCCCCATCCATTTCCGCGTTCTTTGCGGAAATGGGTGGGAACCCCATGAACTTCAGGTCCACGCCATTCCGGAAAACGCTCTAGTACCGTAACCGCATAGATTTGTGCTCTCCCAGGTCTCAAAATCGAGACCTGGGGCACCCACAGTCCGTAACCTTGGCTACTGAATCATGCGGTCACGGTACGAGTCATGCCCTGACGCCTATCAGCAGCTACCGGAAGACAGTTTTGCAAGATGCTCCAGAGAGAACGGACGCCGCTGCGCACCCTTCGCTCAGCGGCAGCGCCGTGGCCCGGCTCAGCGACTTCTGGACTTCCGCAACAATCGAGAGCGCAATGGTCTCCGGCGATCTTGCGCCCAGATCCAGGCCGATGGGGGCGTGGATTTCCGCCAGCCAGCCCTCCACCTTGGTCATGTTGGAGATTGTTGGAGCGCAACCAGAATTGAGCAAACGGGCCGCTTCCACCAGCAACTCCCGGCTTCGACGCCGCGGACCGAGAACGCCGATGTAAATTGGTTGCACATCGAGCGCCAGCAGCGTGGCCAGGATGCGCGCGTCCTGTTCAAAGCTGTGGGTCATCACCACGGCGGCATCCTGCGGGCGCAGATGGGTAAACGCCGCGGGCCGCCCCTCGGAATGCGCGGCAGGCATCTCGGCAATCGTTAGCACATGCGTCTCATCGGCTGCGGCAAAGCGCTCTCGGGTGGCCAGCTGCGACCGCCCGTCGGCAACCGCGACATACCAGCCCAGTGCTTTTCCAAACTGGAGCAGCGGCTGCGCATCGTCGCCAGCGCCAAAGATCCACAGACCGGGCCGCGCGGGGCGATAGTTGCTCCAAACGCGCACTTCCGTTCCAGCAAAGGGGAGACGGCCTTCCGTTGAACTCTTGCTTGCCAGCGCCAGTTCCGCATGACCTTGCAGTGAACCGGCTTCCTTGAAAGAAGGTTCCACCGGCTGCTCCAAGCCTGCGCATGCGCGCTTCCCCAGCAGTTCGCCCTCCAGAATGGTCGTAGCGGCTATCGGCAGGCGCAGCCGGAAGGCTTGCTCCAGAGCATTCAGCAGCGGAGCCGCGGTTGGAGCGCGCTCCAGCAAGAGCCAAACCACGCCGCCGCAGCCGGAACCATAGGGGCGTTCGCCGTCGTCTCCAACCGTGGAATAGCTCTGGATGGACGGGCCATGGGCGGTATGCCACCAGGCGCGACGGATGACCTCCGCTTCCAGGCACCCGCCACTCACGGTGCCTGCGCGGCGGCCATCGGGAGCCAGCAGCATGCACGCGCCGGGCTTGCGATAGCTGGAACCCTCAATGGCAATGACCGTACAAAGAACGTAGTCCGCCCCTTCAGCTTCCAATGCGCGCCACAGCAGCAAAATACGCTGAAGATCGGTCATGGAATCATTCTCGCTCATGTTGCGCGGTTCGATGAGCGCGGAGCCGCGTTTTTGATCGACCGGGAAGGAGGATGCACTCAGAGTCAAGCGCTTCCCGGTAAACTGATGCCCATGACTGTTGCCGCCATCGTTCTTGCCGCTGGAGCCAGCCGCCGCCTGGGTCAGCCCAAACAACTGCTCGTGCATGGCGGCGAAACCATGATCGAACGCGCCCTCCGCATGGTCGGAGAGGCCAGGGCAGCCCCCGTGATGACCATCCTCGGCGCTCATCGCGAGGCGATTTGCGCGGCCGTACCCTTGCTCACCTCCGACCGCACCCGCACGGTCATTAACGACGACTGGAATTTGGGCATTGCCTCCTCCATCCAAGCCGGGTTGCGCGCCCTGGCGGAGGTTGCGCCGCAGGTCTCTGGCGTTTTGATTCTGGCGTGCGACCAGCCCCGACTTACTAAAGCCCATTTGCAGAGTTTGCTGGAAGCTTTTGAAGCGCAGGCTTTGCCCAACATGGTGGCCTCCGCTTACGCCGGCACGCTCGGCATTCCCGCCGTCTTTCCCCGCGAAGTATTTCCCGAACTGCACGCCCTTCGCGGCGACATGGGCGCGCGCGCGCTGTTGATGCAGCCACCGTGCCCTTTGCTTACGCTCCCGTTTCCAGGTGGAGAGATCGACATCGATCTGCCCCCCGATATCGCCCACCTCGAATAGCCGGATCAAGAATCGGAACATACCTCGAGCTTCCTCGTGCCATCGTCAGCACCAGCACCCACCGCGCGCCAAAGAAAGCAGCTTCGAACACACTCCAACTGGAAGAACAGCGCGATCATCTGGCCGAGAATCGAAGTCGAAACTTTTCTTTGTTCGCGCCGCTGGAGAGACTCTTGATGAAACCCGTTTGCTTCGCTTTCACCCTCGCTCTGGCCGCCGCAACTCTGGCTGCGCAAACCACAGCCCCCAACCAGCTTGCCCAGGCCCGCGTCTTCCAGTTTGAGCAGATACCGGCGCACGTAGCTCCCAATGGCGCGGAGGGCCGCAACTTCTTCAACGGCACCCTGGCCACCGGCGAGTCAGTGGGCGCGCATGAAACCATGCAGCCCGCGGGCACCGTGCCCGGAGCTATCCACACCATCCAGCACACGGAAGTGATCGTGATTGTGGAAGGTACCGTCACCTTTGACCACGACGGCCAGACCGACACCGCCGGCCCCGGCAGCGTGCTCTACGTCATGCCCGGGACCATGCACCGCCTGCGCAACGCCAGCACCGCACCGGTGCGCTACGTGGTCGTCCAGATTGGCGGAGACACGAAAAAGTAGGGAATAGGGAGTAGAGACTGAGGAACTATTTCTTCGGCCATTCCACAGAAGCACCGCGCCCCATCCTTTTCCGCGTCTTTTGCGGAAAAGGGTGGGAGACCCACAAACTCTTTGTGGGCCGGATCTATAAGGGATTGAGAGACCAAGCCTCCGACCGCTTGATCCTGAACCATGCTGGGTGCCCCAGAGCCTGCCCTGAGCGAAGTCGAAGGGTCTCGCTCTTGAGACCTGGGACAGGGATGTGGATGGTTTTGGACACAGCCGCAGGAATCGTTGCGCCCCGTCCGGGGCGCAGTGCAAATAGCCCAGGACAAGCCGTAGGCGCAGCCCTGAGTTGCAGTCCCCAAACATCCGAACGCCCTGAAAGGGCGCTGTGCCGCACGGAGATCCGTCCGGGGTTGAAATCCCGGAATTTTTCTTTTGGGCAAGTTTTCAGGGACCTGAAGGTCCCTGTTCCTTCCTGTCTCCAGAAACCGAAGCCAAAGAAAAACCTTCAGCCCTGCGTAGCCAGTGGCACAAAGCGCAGCGTGATGCCTGCAGGCCCGACCTCAACCCCCATGCCGCTCACATCTTCCAATAAATAATTTGCCGCCCCCAGCTCACTGACCGGATGAGTAAAGGTGGTGGCAATCACCATGCATCCTGCGGCACGGCCTGAAGCCACACCGGCGAGCGAATCCTCAAAGACCACGCACTCTTCCGGTCTGAGCCCCAGCCTGGCTGCCCCAGCAAGATACGGCGCGGGATCAGGCTTGCCCTCGGCCACATCGTCGCCGCTGATCATCAACTCCGGCGGCGTAATGCCGGCCGCTGCCAGCCGCGCGCGCGCCAGTCTTCCCGTGGCGCTGGTCACCACCGTCCAGCGGTCCGCGGGCAGCGCGGCAAGCAGGTTGAGCACGCCCGCCAGCGCCTGCACCCCCACCTGATCGGCCACCTCCAGGTCTTCCAGTACCTTGAGTTCGGCGGCCAGATCCACGGTGAGCCCCAGCTTGCGCATGGTGTCCTCCGCGCGGCAACCGTGCACGATGCTAAGCGCGTAGGCCGGGTCCAGGCCCTGCCCCACGGCCCAGGTGCGCCAACAGCGCTCCACGGAGTCAATCGACGAGATCAGCACCCCGTCCATGTCAAACAGCACGCCCTTACACTGAATTTCTGCGTTGGAAGAAAGAGAAGATAAAGCCATACCCTCATTTTACCGGGAGGGGTACGCGCCTTTTCTGGGCTTCGTTTCCGGCTTGCGCAGCCTGCTCTGACGCTTTTGCGGCATTTGGCCAGGTTCAAGTTGTGCTAAGATCGACCTTCTGGAGCCCTGGGGCTGACCGAACCCCGGCGATGATAAAGCTATGATCCTCTACCTCATGCGCCACGCCAATGCCGGAACCGCTCGCGAGAACCCGCTGCTTGATGACCGCCGTGCGCTCATCAAAGAGGGCAAGGAGCAGTGCATGACCATGGCGCGCATGCTCAGCTCGCTCAAAGTGCAGGTGGATCAGGTGGTTTCAAGCCCCTTGAAGCGCTCCCTGCAGACCGCGCAGTTTGTGGCCACGGAGCTGGGCTTTGAGGGCGGCATCCAGATGAGCCCGGCGCTCCGGCCCGACGCCAGCTTCTCCGATTTTCAGGACATGCTGGCCAACTACAGCGGCTTTGAGGGCGTGCTGGTGGTGGGGCACAATCCCAACCTGTTTCTGTTCCTCGGCAAGATGATCACCGGCAACGGCGGCGCGGCCATCCGCATGCGCAAGGGCTCCATTGCCCGCGTGGACATGGACAATCATCCGCCCCGCTTGCAGTGGCTGCTCGATCCCCGTACCGTGCGCCAGATCTACGCCAGCGTGGGCAAGAGTTCGCGCCCGAAGACCTCGCGGAAGTAGACGGCCTCGCGGCGCAGAGCCCACAGCTCCAGCTCCGCTCCGGTGCGGCCGGGCTGAATCTCCAAGATCACCCGCTTGGGAGAGCACTTCAAACTCACACACAGAACGTCGCTGGCGCGATCCTGATTCAGCGCCACCGCCAGCCTGAGCAACACCACGGCGGCCTGCACATGCCGGTGCTCGTCCAGCGGAATGTTGCGCAGCGCGCGGTCGCCCGGCTGCGGCCGGCTCTTGCCCTGGTAGCGCGCAATGGCCGACACAATGGTCCGCTGCAACTGCGTAAAGCCGTAGATCTCCGAGCTGGAAATAATGTACTGCGTGTGCCGGTGATGGCCCTGGTGGTTGATGAACTTGCCCGTCTCGCTCAGCAAGGCCGCCGTGGCCAGCCAGCTCTCGTACTCCGGGGGCAGTTGGTGGAGGGTTTTGAGCTCGTTGTAGAGCTGCACGGCGTGCTCGCGTACCGGCTCCGCCTTTTTGGGATCGATGCCGTAGCGCCTCGCCGTGGCCAGCACGCTCTCCCAGCGCTCGTACTCAAACTCGCGATGCGCCGTGGTGCGGGCGTCGCGCTCCGCCAGCATCTGGCTCAGGATGCCGTCGCGCAGCCCCAGCGGCGAGTAGCGGAACCCAGGCAGCTCAAAGCACTCCAGCAGCTCCGCGTACACCTGCGCGCCAGCCACGATAATCTCCGCACGGCGCGGCCCAATGCCCGGCACCGCCGCGCGCTCCAGCAGCGACATTTTGGCCAGCCGATTGGCCAGCTTGCGCACGGAGGCGGTCGGCACCAGCTCCAGCGCCGTGACCCGGCTCATCTCGACAATGCCACGGCCAGCGTGCTTGGCACCCTTGGTACCCTTGGTTCCCGGCTTGGCAGGCTTGACGAGCATGGCCGCAGCCGCCTCTGAGAGCGCTGCCGCCGTGCCGCTGGTGGCAATCACCTGGCCAATGCGATCCGGCTGGATCAGCTTCTGCGCCCGGCGCAGCTCGCGGGTGATCAGCGCGCGCATCTGCTGCAAATCCCCCACCGGCGCGGGATCGGTGCTCAGAAACTGCTCGGTCAAACGCACCGCGCCCAGCGGCAGGCTCACCGTCTCCCTGATCCGTTTGTGCTCGCTGAAGGTGACCTCGCAACTGCCGCCGCCCAGGTCCATCAGCAAGATGCGGCCGGCAGTGTCGGGCTCAATGCTGGTCACGCCCAAGTGGATCAGCCGCCCCTCTTCCAGGCCGGAGATGATCTCCAGCGTCCATCCCGTCTCCGCCTTCACCCACTCCTGAAAGGCCGCCGCATTGCGCGCGTCCCTGAGCGCGGCGGTGGCTACCACCCGAATCTGCTCCACCCCGTGGGTCTGCACCGCGCGCTGAAAGCGCTTGAGCGCGCGCAGCGTCTGCGCCATGGACTCCGGCGACACCATCCCGGTTTCAAACACACTCCCGCCCAGCCTGGTCACTTCACGGTCTTCGGCAACCGTCTTCAGCTGGTGGTTGACGACCTTGGCAATCTTCAGACGACAGGAGTTGGAACCGATATCGATGGCTGCAAAAGTGGGCATGGTGGGTGGGTGCCTCCCTGGCGAAAATCTGATCCCTTCGCCAAGATACACGACCGGCCGCGGCATGCGCTTGGGGAGGGCTGCGCGAAAGCGGAGCGGGCGGGGTTGGCGGAGCGGACGGCGTTAGCTTGTCAGTCCCCCACCGGCGTTTCCGACCCACGGGACACGAAACCCCGGGTGCCCCACCCTCGGCACGTTCTTGTCTTTGCGCCTAGGGTGGGGTCGCACGAACCGCAACCGTTTTCTTTACTTTCAGCAATTTACGCGTTTGTTTCTTACTAGCGGGCACACTGTAGCGCAAGCCTCCCTGCCGACTGTAGGGTGAGGCTTCTGGCCCACGCCTGTCTGTTCGTCGATAGCCGTTATATTTCGTGCCGCTGCTGGGGTCCCCAGAGCCTGCCCTGAGCGAAGTCGAAGTGTTTCGATTTTGAGACCCGGGAAGCCGAGATGCGAAAGTACAAATCCATGCTGTCAGATACCTAAAAACACCAACTTGCCCTTTCCTCCGCCTTTTCGTCGGCCTTCACGAAGAGCTGAGCCTGTGCTTTCTCCGGTGGAGCATCATCGTCGCCGTAACAGCCCGGCTCTTCCAGGCGAATCTCTGCCTTGCCTGCATGAAAGCTCCAGAGGTGATGCGCGCAGGGACCGGTTCCTTCAATGTCTCCCTTTCCTGTGGCAATCTCCAGATCAGGCGGATCGAACAACGAGCGTTGCTTGCTCCACGAGCGATAGCGCGGCACGCCGTTTTTGTCGCTGTCGATTAGAATGCGCAGCCTGTCGGTACTGCAGCTCATCTCCACGGTCCGCTCGCGCGGTGCTGCGGCATGATTCCCAGGCAGATTCACGGTCATCACAAAAAAGCCCTTGTCGGTCACGTTGATCCATACTCTGTCGCTGCCGTAGGCAATCCCGGTGTAGTTGCACCAGATTTCATCGCGGGTGGTTGAAAGAATCGCCTTGCGAATCTCCGGAGTGAAGATCTGGTCGAAGTGGCCTGCCAGTGAGCGGCCCTCATGGATGAAGTAAGCCCCGCCGCTGTCATCCACCCGCAGCGGAAACTCGGTGAGCAGCGCCAGTTTGCCCACATCCCGCGTCTCAATCGCCTTGCGCAAATCGCGGTCGAAGGCCAGAAACTTCTCCGTGCTCTTCTCGCCGAAGACGCTCACATTGCAGCGCGCACCCACTTCCGTTGCAGATTTCTCCTGCTGCGCGCGCCCCACCGCCGCCGCACACAGAACGCCGCACACCATTACCGTCAGCAAAACCTGGGAGAATCTCATGCCGGAATTGTAGCCCCGAAGCCCCGACCGTGACGGCACCTGCGGTGCGGCAGACGCGCTTCGCGCATCTCCGCGTCATGGGCGTTCGGAGCGGCACGGTGCTTCTGGTGAATCGCCGGATGGACGCATCGACCGGACGCCGGTCTTCTTCGCAAAGACCGGCGTCCCGCCCTGTCCGCAGTGCTACTTCCCTTGCGGGAAATACATGCTCACGTTGCTCTTGTCCACCAGCGCCGTGCCCGTATCCACAAACTCCGGATACGGCGAGAAGGCATCGGCGGTGAAGTTCTTGTCCAGATGCAACGGCGGGTTGTGGAAGACCTCGTCGAGCGCCTTCAGCCCCACAAAGCCCATCGTGAAGGGCTTCTGGGCCACGGTCGCATCAATGGTTCCATTCTTGATGCCGTTCAGCGTATCCGGATTGTTATCCCATGCCATGGCAATGCGGTCCGTGACATGGCTACGGTCCAGCGCGCTAGCCACTTCAACGCCCGAAGCCGACTCCAGGCTCACAAAGGCATCGATCCGCTTCGGACCGGTCAGCGCCAGGATCTCTTCGGTCTGGTCAAAGGCCAGGGTCGCGTTGCTCTGGATGTTGATCGCATCCACAATCTTGATGTTGGGATAGGCCTCTAAATACGCCTTGAAGCCCTTCAGCCGCTCCTCCACGTTGGGCTGTCCGGCGAGCGTGAAGAAGACTACATTGCCCTTGCCCTTGAGCTTTTCCACCAACCGCTTGGCGCCCATGCGCCCGGCCCCCATGTTGTTGGTTCCGATGAAGTAGAGCCGTTTGCTGGAGGCTGCGTCCGAATCCACGGTAATCACCGGGATCCCCGCGGCGACGGCCTCGTCGATCCCCGGCTTCAACAGCGCCTCGTCCGACACCGAGATCAGAATGCCCGCCGGCTTGGCGGCAATCGCCTTTTCCAGCGCCGCCAGTTCGGCCTTGGGATCCCGCCCCTGCGGCCCATCCACCTTCGCCGTCACCTTGTATTCGGCCGCGGCCTGATTGAACCCCGAAGCAATGTTCTGCCAGTACGGCAGCCCCATGCTGGTTCCAATCAGATAGAAAACCTCTTTCTGCGAATGCCGCTTTGCACATCCCGACGCCAACCCGACCACCAACGCCAGCAGTGCGAATCCAACTTTACCAGCTGATTTCATACCTGCCTCCCGTGAGGTTTCTCGTGCTTTCGGATGATGCCGACGCCCGACACGGACCCATTCCGCACCAGGCGAAAAGTAAGTCTGGCGGGATAGTACCCCCATTTACGGCCATGTTCAATCCCATCTTCTCCGGATTGCGATATTAGCAAAGGCAAGTCATCCTTCCCCTGCGCATTCCCAATCCGATAAGCCCGCACGGCATGTAGCGCATTTCTCCTTTTGCTGTAGATTTCCGTGCCCCATCCATTTCCGCGTTTCTTGCGGAAATGGGTGGGATACCCATGAACTTCAGGTCTACACCATTTCAGAAAGCGTTAGCCTCACCTTTCAAGGTGGGAGAGACCCGCCCAAGATCATCGCCCGCACTCCGGTCAGGGACGGCGCAGGGGCCGCTCGCCGGGTTTTGCGCGGGCAACGGTGGGATGGGTTGCCGATCAATCCGCAGCTCCGCCAACCGCGCCAGCCCCGCTCCCATGATGTATAACGGTTCCAATAGCTTGGAGGGTTCTCGATGAGCGGTGATTTCTGGTCCACTCGTTTGCCCGCGGCCATCGCCGTCTCCGCCAGCCCCAGCGATCTGCTGGCAGGCCGTGCCTTTGCGGAGCCTCCCCATCCGTATCGGCCGCCGTTTGCCCGCGATACCGCCCGCATTCTGCATGCCCGCGCCTTCCGCCGGTTGGCGGGCAAAACCCAGGTCTTCACGCGGCTGCCGGGCGAGCTCCAGAGCGACCACTTCCGCAGCCGCCTGACCCACACGCTGGAAGTGGCGCAGATTGCCCGCACCCTCTCCGGCGCACTGGGGCTCAATGCCGATCTGGCAGAGGCGTTGGCGCTCTCCCACGACATTGGCCATCCGCCCTTTGGCCACGCCGGCGAAAAGGCGCTCGACCTGGCCCTCCGTGCCCATGGCCTCCGCTTCGACCACAACCTGCATGCGCTGCGCATCGTTACCTGGTTTGAGGAGCGCTACCAGGCCTTTCGCGGGCTCAACCTCACCCTGGCAGTGCGCGAAGGCATTGTGAAGCACTCCCACGACTACCTGGAAGATGAGCATCCGGAACTCGGCGCCTATTTTCTAAAGAGCTTTCCGCCGCTGGAGGCACAGCTGATCGATCTGGCCGATGAAGTGGCCTACCTCAGCGCCGATCTGGACGACGGCCTGGGCTCGGGCATTCTGGCGCTGGACGATGTGCGCGCTTCCCTGCCCTTTTTCCGCGAGCTGCACGATGTGGCCGTGAACGCCTACCCCACCGCAACCCCGCGCCTCGCTGTGGACGAAGCCATTCGCCGCCTGCTGAACCTGTTGGCCACCAGCCTGCTGGAAGAGACCCGCACCCGGGTTCTGGCGCTGGGCATTGTGGATCTGGAGGGGATACGCACCGCTCCCACGCGCCTGGCGGCCCTGAGCACGGAGATGGAAGAGATGCGCGCTCTGACCAAGCGCTTCCTTTACGCCCGGCTCTACAACTCCCCCAGCATGGAAGCCGACCACGAATTTGCCGCGGAGATTGTGCAGCAGCTCTTCGCCATTCTCCTCGCCGACCCCACCCTGCTGCCCGCCGACCATCAGACGCAGATCCCGTCCGAGGGCCTGGCCCGCACCGTGGCCGACTACATTGCCGGCATGACCGACAGCTTTATCCACGAGCTTTGGACGCGCTGCTGTCAAGGCTAGTACTACAGTTGGAGTTATCTCCGGCTAGCACAATCCGGGCCTAAAGGCCCTTCCGATTCAGGCCTTTTTCAGGGGCCTGAAGGCCCCTGCTCCTTCCGAACTTCCTATCTGCAACTGTAGAACTGGAGCATTTCCCGAATTACTGTAGACCGAAACCGAGATGCTAAGTGGATTTTTCCTCAAGAAAAGGCACCTTTCACTCCCCTCAAAAAGGCTATATGTGTTCGGGGAATGTTCTAGGTGTCTGTCGGTCAAAGATTTTAAAATCTTTAGAATCAATGACTTACAAAGTCTACCTCGTTTGGTAGGCTGTTGATTCTATGGGGCTTATCAAAAGCTAAAACTCTTATGAGCGACACACTCCTAGGCCTTTGGCAGCTTCATCTTGTACCAAGGATCGGGTGCCCCACACTCGTGGCTTGCGCCCCATCGGGGCGCAGTGCAAATAGCCCGGGGCAAGCCGCGCGCAACCCTGGGTTGGCACACCCAAAATAGACCTCGCGCCCTGTAGGGGCGCGGCGAAAAGCAGGTCTCTGCCAGTTCGGCCGCAGGGTGACCAGGCAAGGGCAGGCCAGAACGCTGTTTGCTCTCATCTTGTTTGTTTACAAGCAGTACATGATGAAGGTTGGAGACTCCTTCCGGCCAGCTATTTCGGCGGCAGGAATTCGATCCGGGTCAACTCTTCCACGGTTTTGAAGCCGTAATCGGCCGTCACCAGCACGCTTTCTGCAATCTCCATAGCCAGAGTCGCAGCAAAGGCATCGGCGTAGGCAATCTTCCTGTCCACCTTCAGCTCGGCCGCGCGCATCGCACGCTCGGCGGTGGCGGGCTCAATCTGCAACGGGAAGCGGCTCAGTATCCCCATGGCGCGCAGTTCTGCCCCCACACCCTGCTTCTTGCGCACCGCGCCCATGATCTCACCCCACTGCACTGCGGAGATGGTAAGCCCAACCTTCCTCGCCATGCCCTGGCTGAGAACCTGCGCCACCCGTTCCCAACCGGTTTCCCGATCATAGAAACGAAGCACCGCTGAAGCGTCCAGAACGTAGGTTGTCACCGCTCGCCCCTCACCAGCCAGCCTTCTCGTCATCAGCCTGGCGCTCGGCAATCAGTTCGTCGGCCATCGAGTAGCCACCGGCTGTAATGCCGCACAACTGATGGATCAGCTCCTGCGCCGAAGCTTCCGTCTCCGGTTCCAGAATCAGCTGCAGCCCTTCCCGCCGATAGCGCACACGCGTGCCCGCGCGAATGCCGAGAGCCTCGCGGTCCTTGGCCGGAATCACGATCTGTCCCTTGCTGCTGAAGGTGAGGTACTGTTCCATGGCTTACATTGTGGCATAGGTAAGTCTTCGACTCCAAGTAATACTATATGTAAAAGTAAGCTAAACAGGATGGTAAGGCGGTCAATTACGTCTTACCTGAAATCGCAGTTCCCAATCAAAAGGGCACAGCCGAAGCTGTGCCCTTCAAAAATGCCTCAAAATGCTTGGTTTACCTGGAATCCAATACAGGGGGCCGGCGGTCTTACTGCACCGTTCCCGCCGGACGCAGTCGGCGCAGATCCATGACGCAGGCCAGGGCGTTCTGCGCAGCCAGGCGCAGATTGTCGGAGGCGGCCCACAGCCACACCCGCATCGCCTGCTGCGGATTGCGGCCTTCGCGTTCAGGGCGCATGCGCAACAGCACATCGTTTTGCCCGGTAGCGGCCAGGTTGGAAGGCGAATCTGTATCTTCCAGCACCAAGTCCACGTGTTCGCCGTTGAGAGCCTCTTCAATGGAGACAATCTCCACCGGACGCTCAAACTCCGCGCAGAGCGAGAAGGTGTAGCCGTGGAAGACCGGAGCCTGCACCAACTGCAGGGCCAGATGGGGCCAGCGCCCATTGGTCAGGGCCTCCACGTGGCGGCGGATGCGCGCCTCGGTTGCGGCCAGGTTTACGCGGGTACTTTCACCCAAACCGGTCACCAGGTTATAAGCCACCTGGGCGTCAAACACCTCGCGCGGCAGGTTCTGAAAGCTGAGCAGGTTCACGGTCTGCTGATGCAGCTCGTCCATGGCGGCGCGGCCACACTCGCTGGCCGGCTGCAACACGGTAGCGGAGACAGAGCGCAGCGGAGCCGCATCCGTGAGCCGTTCCAGCAGCAACGCCAGCGACAACGCCGCCGGATGCGCCGGAACCACGGCGGGCGTAAACAGGTCAGCCTCGGCCTCCACGCCCAGCCAGGGCGCGCGCACCAGCACGCCGGCCTCCTGGTCCAGAGCGCCGCTCATGTCCAGCACCGTGGAGCCTGCACGCAGCGCATGACGCCAATGCTTCTGGGTCAGGGCTTCGGTACCGCAAAAGAAGGTGAAGTCCACCTTGTCAAAGGAGTCGGCTTCAATGGCATGGACCAGGGCAACCTCGTCGCCCACCTGCTCCAGTTGGCCATGCCCGTTGGCGTCGTCCAACAGCACCAAGGTGGCGGCCGCCAGCGAGGTCTCGCTCAGCGCGTCCTTGATCTCCTGCCCCAGCAGGGTCGATGCTCCAGCAATTGCAATCTTGTACACGGAAATCCTCGGCTCCGATGGATGAATCTACAATTTCTGCTCTCCCAGGCGGAGCGCTGCCGGGCCTGGGAATCCAGTCACCCACAAACGGGTCTGGCTAGTTCTGCTCACCGGTCGGAGGCTCCGCGGCAGCAGCTTCCTGCTGGGCGGCAGCTCCCCGGCGGCGGCGGCGCGACCACGAGTAAGCCGCCCGCGCCCAGATGCCAGAGAACATGTACACCAGCGAGATTCCAAACAGCGTCACCTGCGAAAACTTGACCACTACATACAGCACAATCGCGATCAACAGCAGCAACTGAAACGGCTGGCGTTTGGAAAAATTAATTTCCTTGCCCGACCAGAAACGCCAGGTGTTGACCATCAGGAAACCGGCCAGACCGACAATCACCAGCCAGGCCAGCGCCACCCACCAGGTCTCAACCGGATAGCCCTTGAAGAAGTGTACGGTGGAAGCCAGCAAACCGGCTCCGGCGGGAATCGGCATGCCCACAAAATATTTCTTTCCCGGACGCCCCGGATTGCGGGGCTGGGGGTCCTTGCTGATGTTAAAGCGCGCCAACCGCGAAACCCCGCCCATCAGATAGAGAAAGCAGATGAAGGCGCCGGCCTGCACCAGGTGCAGATGCAACTGCGGATCAATCGTGATGGGCAGGAAGTGGAAGCCCCAGAACAGCGCCAGAATGGCCGGAGCCACGCCAAAGGTGATGGCGTCCGCCAGCGAATCCAGCTCGCGACCGAAATCCGACGTGGTGTTGGTCATGCGGGCAATGCGCCCATCCAGGCCGTCAAACGGGATGGCAATGAGGATGGCGATCGCCGCCATGTTCAGGTGGTGCGCCTCCAGCCCTTGATACGCAATGGCGTTGAAGACCTCGGTGATGGCATAAAAGCCAAGCCCGATGCTGCAGGCCGTGAACAGCGACGGCAAGACGAACATGCCGCGTTGGATGCGCGCGCGCCGCGCGGCGCGCAATTCAGCCGGGTCAAGCCCGGCGGCCTGCCAATTCACTGGGCTGCTCCGTCAATCTGGGCCAGGACGCTGGCGCCACCCTGGACTTTGTCGCCCTTCTTGACCACAATGCGGGCATTGGCCGGAAGCACCACGTCCACCCGCGAGCCGAACTTGATCAGGCCCACGCGTTCGCCGCGCTCCACGCGGTCGCCCTGCATCTTGTTGAAGACAATGCGGCGCGCCAGCAGGCCTGCGATCTGCTTGAAGGTCACCTCCACCTGGCCATCCCGCACAGTAGCAATGTTCTGCTCGTTGCGCTCGGCGGAGGCGGGGTTCATGGCGTTCAAGTAGAGACCCTTCTTGTATTCCACGCGCGCGAGCACGCCGGCGATGGGAGCGCGATTCACATGCACGTTGAAGACAGAAAGGAAGATGCTGATCCTCTGGCGAGGACCGTCAGGGGTGTTGATGGCCACGGTTTCAGTCACCACGCCATCGCCGGGCGACACAACCAGCCCCGGCCCGTCGGGGATCGTCCGCTCCGGGTCCCGAAAGAACCAGAGGAAGAATGCCGCCAGCAGCACCGGGGCAATTGCCCATGCCCAGTGCCCAGTCAGCAGTACCAGCGCAGCCGCAGCCGCCAGAAAGCCCACACCGTAGATGTAACCGTCACGAACCATTGTTCTAACGATTATACGGCCCCCAGACCCCTTCCAGACCGGCTGGCGAACCGCAGTTGACCAGCCGGCATCCGCGGATCTGGTTCCGCGCCATGCCCTTCAGGCCGCACATCGCCTCACTGCTTCCTGTGTGCGCCTTGCCGCGCCCCAACCGGAACGCGGCGAAGGCCGTTTTCCGGTTGGCTTACGCCATCACCAAGGTGCGCCGTTCCAGCGCCTTGATCAGGTCCTTGGCGTGCAGCTTCATCTTCTTCAGACGAACCTCTTCCAGCTGCTCCTCTTCGCTCAAGTAGGGTTTCTGAAGCAATTCCTCCAGGCGCTGAGCGTAGCGGTGATGTTCATCGTGAAGGCGGGAAATCTCTTCGCTCAGCGTCATGTCCTTTACTTCATCCATCGAGCACCTCCTCTGATTCACAGAGAATTTACATATAGCTCGCTCAGCGGGTCTCCTGCAAGCTGGAATTTGATCCGAAGTACTCTGTTGCCGCAAATAGCTGTGCATATCGCCCCAAAACACAGAGGATCGTGACTCGAGTCACAGCGCTTTGAGCCTTCTGATGCGGAGCGCGGGCAACAGCCCATCAGCCCAACTTTCGCTCCATGAGGATCGCATCTTCTTCAGGATTAGCATAGTAGCGTTTCCGCCGCCCACACTGCCGCCAGCCCTGGGCCTGGTAAAAGGCCAACGCTGAGGCGTTGGAGGCGCGGACCTCCAGCAGCATCCGGAAGGCGCCCTCAGCCTGTGCCAAAACGGTCAGCCGCTCCAGCAGAAACCGGCCTACTCCCTGGCGCTGCGTCTGGGCGTCTACCGCGATGGACTCCAGTTCCGCCTCATCTGCTGCCACCAACCCCACAGCGAAGCCCACAACCACGCCCCCAAGCTCAGCAACCAGCATCAGGCGGCGCGGGCTGGACTCCGGGTTGAGTGCCTTGCAGTAGACCTCCGGCGGCCAGTGCGGCGCCTCGGCCAATCGGCTGGCAATGGCCAAGGCGCGCGCCACGTCGTCCGCGCGCATGGGGCGGAGAATCACCGCTGCGGGAGAGGCGCTGGCCGTAGCCAGATCGGCGCTCATGCTCCGGCCGCCTGCTTTTCAGCCGCGGCAGCCTTGTCCCCAAAGATTTCAGCGTCGGAGCGGCGCAGATAATGCCCATCCAGCAAGGCCAGCTCCGGGTGCTCCCCGGCAACCAGGCGCGCGGCACTCAGCCGCAGCGCGTCGCCGGCGTTGGGCGCTGGAACGCGCACCAGCTCGGTGGCACGCCATTCGGTACCCAGCAGCCGCGCGGCACTGTCTTCGCAGACGGCCACGCGCGCCGGAACAGGCACCACGGCAGCCAGCTCTTCCGCACCGGCCAGCAACTCTTCCGCTGGGCTCGCGGCACGTTCCACACGCAGATACACCTCGTTGCGATGGGCATCGAGCGCGGCCGCCGCAATGCCGGACTGGGCAGCCAGCACGGCCAGCCGCGAAACCGCCACCACCGGCACCCCAAGGCCTTCCGCCAGCCCCTTGGCCGTGCCCACACCCACACGCACGCCCGTAAAGCTGCCCGGCCCGTTGACAACGACGATGCCGGTCAGATCGGCCAGCTTCAACCCGGCCGCTTCCACCAGTTGCGCAATGGCCGTGGTCAGGGTGGAGGAGTAGCTGCGGCCTTCCAGCTCCGTCTGGCCCAGGATCTCCACCGCTTCAGCCGACGCACGCGCAAGCGCCACCGAGCCCATCGGCCCACAGGTGTCAATGCCCAGAATAAGGGCTAAATTCTCAGAAGGTAGAGGCAAGGAACGAGCTTCTTTCATGCAGAGGGTCTTCGTATTTTGAATGGGTTGCAACCGGCCGTGCAAACGTCAAGCAGAGAGCCGTTCTGGCACTTCGCTCCAGTGCAGTTCGTCCATCCACTTTGCCGAGCCGTAGACGCCAGCCAGCAGACCTGCCACTTCATGCGCCACATCCAGCTCCGGCCAGTAGAGCGCGGTGCCGGGGCCCAGCAACTCAATCTTGGCCAGTGCCGAGGGCCTGGCTGTGTCGAGCCCCTGAAGCAGCTTGCGCGAAATGGCAAAGGTTGCACCGTTGTCCAGGGTCAGCGAAATGCGGTCGGTGCGGCGGGAATAGGAGGCGCGCACCACCCGACGCAGGAATTTCTCATAGCGGCGCGCACTTTCGATGGCCGCATCGATATCTGCATCGGTCGTCAGCACTCTCGCCATCTCAGCCATGCGCTTCACCCCAGAGCTTGAGCAGTTCCTGAACATGCGCCGCGGCAACGTTGACAATGTGCCGCACATCGGCCTGTTTCGTGTTGGCCGGGCGGACAGCATCACCGCGAACGTCCAAGCGAACCGCCATCGGCTCACCGTTCAGCAGTGCCACAATGGCTTCTGTTTCTCCGTAGAAGCCATGGATGTGACAGGGCGCGTGATCCCTTGGATACGCGAGAAACCGCACGCCATCGAACCGAAGCGAGCCCACGCCCCTAGAATACTCCGGATCGGCTCCCGCGAAGCCGATCCTTTTGCTTACACCGCCGCCAAGGCCTGCTCCAGATCGGCGATGAGGTCTTCCTTGTCCTCAATGCCCACGGAGAGGCGGATGCGGCCCTCGTTGATGCCCATGTTGGCGCGCACCTCAGCCGAGACCGAAGCGTGCGTGGTGGTGGCCGAGTGCGAAGCGAGGGACTCCACGCCGCCCAACGACTCCGCGTTGGTGAAGATCTTGATGGCGGCGAGGAAGCGCGCCGCCTCCTCGCGATTCCGCACCTCAAAGCTCATCATGGAGCCAAAGCCCTTTTGCTGCCGGCAAGCCAGATCGTACTGCGCATGGGACTTCAGGCCAGGATAGGCAAGCTTGGAGACCTTGGGATGCTGCAGCAGATACTCCGCCACCGCGAGGCCATTCTCTTCGTGCTTCCAGACGCGCAGGGGCAGGGTCTTGATGCCGCGCAGCACCAGGAAGCATTCAAACGGACTCATCACGCCGCCGGCCGCCTTCTGCACCAGCAAGTAGCGGTCCTTGTGCGCGGGCTTGGAGCCGACGAGCACGCCGCCCAGGCCGTCGGAGTGGCCATTGAGATACTTTGTGGTCGAGTGCATCACGATGTCGGCACCGAGCGCCAGTGGGCTCTGCAGCACCGGCGACAGGAAGGTGTTGTCCACGCTGACCTCAGCACCGGCGGCATGGGCAATCTCCGCCACGGCCTTGATGTCGGTGAGCACCATCAGGGGATTCGAGGGCGTCTCAATGTGCACGTGCTTGGTGTTGGGCTTGATAGCCGCCTTCACCGCCTCCAGATTACTGGTGTCAACGTACTCAATCTGGATGCCGTAGCCGGAGACGATCTGGTTGAGCAAACGCACGGTGCCGGCGTAAACGTCTTTCGAACAGATCAGATGATCGCCGGCCTTGAGCATGGCAAAGAGCGCGGAGAGCGCCGCCATACCGGTGGTAAAGCAGTGCGCGGAGTGGCCGCCTTCAAGCACGGCCAATGCCTCTTCCAGGCGATCGCGCGTGGGGTTGCCGGCGCGCGAGTAATCCCAGCCACGGTCCGTGCCGATGCCGGTCAGCTCAAAGGTCGAAGTCAGATACAGGGGCACGCTTACCGCCCCGGTCTGCGGGTCAGGGTGCTGGCCGGCATGAACCGCCAGCGTCGAGTACTTGTAATCGTTTGGGGACATGTCTTTGTACTGATCTCCTGCCATTAGCTTATCGCGACCGGGGCATGGCCTGCAGGAGCCGGAAGCAAGGTTCTTGGAGTGATGGTTCCGGGGCTGAACAGGCTGCGGAAATACTCTGCTTTGGAGGTGATTTCAGTTGAAAATTCCCCGCAGGGGCTAAAGCCCTCGTTGTTTTTATGGCACTTACGGCACGACTAAAGTCATGCCCTGACGCTTCTAGCCTTCCTTTGAGCGTTTTTCCGCAACCTGTGAAGCCCCGACCCACATATTTTGCGTCCTGCTTTCAGGGACCTGAAGGTCCCTGCTCCTTCCTGTCCCACCCTTGGCGGCAAAGACCGCCGCCAAGGATGGGGCACGGCGGATTCAAGGTCCAAGTGCAACAACACATCGCAAAGAGCCGACAGGAGATGGTTGGTAGGAAGCCATGGAAAAGATGGAAAACAAAGAGCGTTTCCCACTTTCCCACGGCACGGCTGCGACGAACTGTTTGATTCTGTTCACGCTCTTTGTTGCACTTGGAATTTGAATCTACCCACCCAAAGCGATGAACCCGTCCTACGAAAAAACGCCGGCCACCCCGAGGGGCAACCGGCGTTTCTGTTGCGTGGGGTTACGAGGACCGTTACTCCGTCTTGGAAGCGGGCAAAGCGCCGTCCTGCTTGGCCATCTTCACGCGAGCGTTTTCCAGCTTCTTCTGCACCCGGACCACGTCGGCCGGATCGAAGTCGCCGGTGGAGGTGACGGCGAACTGCTTGAGCGCCATCTCCCACTGCGCGACAGCCTGATGGATGCGGCCAGTCTTCTCGTAGAGTTCGCCCAGGTGGTCGTGGACGGTGGGATCGGTCTGATCGCGCTCGACAGCCCGCTTCAGGTTATCCTCGGCCAGCTCGTATTCGCCCATCTTGAAGTAGACCCAGCCCAGCGAGTCCAGGAAAGCGCCATTCATCGGCTCCTGATCCACGGCCTTGCGGATGAGCTTGAGCGCCTCCGGCAGCCGCTGCGACTTGTCGGCCAGCATGTAGCCGTAGTAGTTCAGAGTCAGCGTGTTGGTCGGGTCCAGATCCAGAACCTGGCGGAAGTAGGCCTCGGCCGGCTCGTAGTGCTTTTGCCGTTCCGCCTCCTCCCCGCGCAGGAAGAGCAGATAGACCTTGTCGTCCTTCTTGGTGGTGTAGCTCTCCACCTTGGCCAGAGCCTCTTCGGCTTCCTTCCACTGGTGCAGGCGGATGTGCATCTGCACCATGGTGATCCACAGGTTGCGATCCTCGGCGCTGTTCACGAGCAGGCTTTTGATGATCCTGAAGCCTTCCTCGGCCTGGTCGTGATCGGCCAGTTCGCCGGCCAGCAGCATCTTCAGCTCGCGGTTCTTGGGGTTGGCCTCGACGGCCTTGCGGGAGACCTCAATGGCCTTGTCGTACTGCTTGGCGGCGCGATAAACGTCCACCTGGCCCTGAAAGCCGCGCGGACCCGGTTCGCCGCCCATGTCAATCATTTTCTGGTAGGCGGCCAGGGCCTGCTCGGTGCGGTTTTGCTCCAGGCACACCGCGCCCAGCCGTTCCAGGAAGAAAGAGCGGCTGCCCTTCTCCTCTTCGGTGTAAGCGCCGTTGGCGTGGCTGGTCAGGTCCACCATCTCGGCGTACACACGTATGGCCTCGTCGTAGCGGCCCAGAATATCCAGCAGCAGGCCTTCGTTGTAGCCGGCCTCCAGCGAGGTGGGCGCCATCTTGCGGGCCTTCTGGATCACTTCCAGCGCTTCCTTGAAGTGGCTCTGGCGGCGGAGGATGTCGCCGATTTTGACCAGCGCCTCACCGTTTTCCTGATCGGCGGCGGCCAGGGCGCGATACTGCTTGAGCGCCTCATCCAGCTGATTGTTGGCGTTCAGCGCCTGGGCCAGAGCGTCCATGGTGTGCGGGTCGCCGGGCATCATGTCGAGCGCTCGCTCGTAGGCGGCCACCGCCTCGGGCAGCTTCTTCAGCTGGTCGTAGGCCGCGCCCAGGCTGAACTCCATCTTGGGGGTGCGGTCGTTCACCGGCACCTGCTCAATCACCTGGGCGGCGCGGGCCACGTCGCCCGAGTCGGCGTAGAGCCGCGCCATGTTCAGGATCACTTCTTCGCTGTCGGGCTCAATCTGGCGGGCAGCGGTAAAGGCCTCTTCCGCCTTCTTGGCGTCGTGCTTGATGGTGTAAAGCTGGCCCAGGATCATGTGATTGTCCACGCTCTTGGGCTCAAGCACGGTCAGCTTCTCATACTCCGCAAGCGCCTGCTCCAGCACCGCCGGGCCAGACTGTCCTTCGCCAAGCTGGCGCAGATAGATACGGCCCAGCAGCTTGTGCGCGTCCACATCGTCCGGCGAGGTTTTGAGCAGATTGCGGGCCGTCGCCTCGGCGTCGCGCACCCGTCCAGCACCAAAGTAGAGCTCCGCCAGAGCGCCGTTGAGGGCCGCGGAAGTGGGGTCGGCGTTCAGCGCCAACTTGTACTCCTCAATGGCTTTGGTCAGCAGCTCGGGACGGCCCTGGGTCAGCGCGTCTTCAGCATAGGTGGCGGCCAGCGCGGAGTGGAAGTAAGCCGGAGCGCGATCCGGCGCGGGCTTGGCACTCAGGGCAGCTGGAGGCGTCGCATTCTGGCCAGCAAGAAGCGTGCCAGACGGCGTCAAGAAAACGGCTGCGGAGAGCCAGAAGGCGAGGGTAAGGTTTTTCTGCATCATGTGGGGGATTCCAGGCACAGCTGACAACCGATGGCGAGTTCGATCCTCTGAACGCGTCCGGAGAGCGCGCTAGAGCTGCTCCAGGCGGAAACATCCGCTATCTGTATTGACGATTGTACGCGCCCTTTGGTGCAAAATGGGGTGGGAATCTGGGGAATCTGGGCCGGAAACACTGCAAACATAGGCTGAAAGGCCCAGCTTGGAACCGCAGGATCAGTTCCCGGCCCCTACCCGGACGGCCGGTAACCATCCGCTCTGGCGGAGGCTGGCCAGTTGGCGGCGCAGAATCTCCACCTGCCGCTCCAGCCGCTCCATCTGCCGCTCGCCGGGATGGGTATCCGCGCCGTAGAGCAGGCAGTGCGCGCCCACGGTCGGCTCCGGCCAGGGCGTGGCAGCAGGCTCGGGATTGGTTCCCGCGGCAGGAATCTGGTTCTCCAGCCACTGCAAGCGGCGCAGCACCAGCTCCACCCTGCCCTGCACGGCGGAGGACTGCTTCCAGCCCCAGTCGGCTTCAATGCCTGCCAGCACCGTGGCGCTTTGCGCCGTCCGCCGCAGGTAGGTGACAAAAGCGGTGACAAACTGCGCAAAGGCCAGGCGGCGCGGCCAGCTCTCGGCCAAAAGCCGCTCCATGGATTCTTCCGTATCGTTGTGGGCCAGGCCCGCTGCGCGCCGGGCGTTGGCCAGCAGTCGCGTTCCGTGCACCCCGGTGCGCCAGTTGTCCGCCAACTGCGCCAGATAACGGCGGTCAGCGGCCAGACTGGTGCGCAAAAACTGCGGCGCGCGTTCCCGCTCGTAGCTGGGAAACAGGAAGTGCATGGCCACCACACTCAAGAGCGCGCCGCCCACGGTGTTCAGCGTGCGTACCACCGCCAGCCGCCAGTCGCCCGAGTAGGGCAGCCAGGCCAGCACAAACGTAGGCGTCAGGAAGAACGAAAACGCCGTATAGCTAACCGGCAAAATGGCCAGCGCCAGCAACGCCAGTGGAAACAAGACCGCAGCCGTGGTGAACTGCGAGTGCAGCGCAATGGCCAGCACCGCCGCCAGGATGCCGCCCGCCACCGTGCCCGCAATGCGCTGCAAGCCACGGCGCATGGTTCCGGAAACATGCGGCTGCAGCACAATCAGCGAAGTGAGCAGCAACCAGTAGCCGTGGTCAATGTGGAGCAGGAAGATCAGAGCCACGTCCAGGCCGCAGACCAGCGCCACCCGCGCCGCATGGCGCAGCAGCAGGGACGAGCGCGTAAAGTTGGCCGCCAATTGCGAACCAATGTGTGCCGCCGACCAGTCCGATTGGAACTGCGCCAGGCGCAGATGCACGTACGCGAAGTGGCCCTGCGAGGCGTTACGGGGTACGGCGGGCCCGCGATCCAGAGCCTTGCCCATGCGCAGCTGTGCGGCGCTGTCCACGGACGAATCCAGCAGTGAGGCAGAGGCGGCCACCTGGTCGGCCAGATAGCGGCCGTCGGAGTTGCCGGCGCAGAGCGTGCCTTCCACAAAGGCCGGCAAACGGCGCATCCGTCCCCGCTCGGCCTCGGCGTGGGCCATGGTCAGCCCGGCGCGGTCCAGCAGCAGCGCGCCAATCCAGGCCGAGACGGATCGCAGATCGTCAAGACCGGAGAGGTAGTGCTCCTGGCAGGGTCCGCAGCTGGAGCAGCCGCTCTGGCTCTCCATGTGCTCGGCAATGGCGATAAAGCGGGCCATCAGCAGATCGGCGTGCTCCAGCAACACCACCAGTTGCTGGCCCTGCGGCGTCTCCGCCTGGCGGCGCGCGCGCACCGCGGCCAGCGCCTGCCAGCCCTGCTCCACCGAGCGGCGCAAGCGGTATTGATGATGCTGCGCCAGCCGGTGCCAAAGCGCCGCGCTCTGCGAGCCGCGCGTGGCCAGTTGCGAGATGGAGCTGAGCAGGCTGGCCAACTCCGTATAGCAGGAGCTAACCGCTGAACGCGCCGGGCGATAGGCATCCAGCGGCCACAGCAGCAGCGAGAAGACCGCCGCCCACAACCCGCCAGCCATCAGCCACAGGCCGCGCGCCACCGCCTCATGCACGCTGGTGGAAGGCGCGCCGATGCCGCAGATGTAGATCACCTGCACCAGGATTCCGGCCGAGCTGAACGGCGCGCCCAGCACCGCAAGGTAACTCCAAACAAAGCAGAAGAGAACCGTAACCGGCAGCGCCCAGGCCAGACTGTTGCCGGCCAGCGTGCCAACCGTGAGCCCCAGCGCGCCGCCCAGCGCCACGGTGGAGATGGAGCCCAGACGCAGCCGGTACGGGCCGCCCGCGTCGGAGATGATGGCCTCAAAGCCGCCCAAAGCCGCCCAGGCCAGGTTGGGAAGGGAAAAAAGATCGCCCAGCACCAGCGGTACACACAGCGCAAGGGCCGCCCGCAGCCCGCGGTACCAGTCCATGCGGCGGGCAAGGGCAACAATCTGGGCGCCAAGGGCAGCGGGCTGGAGAGGTTTGGGCATCGTTCTCTCCATTATCCTGTACTGCCTATAAAGACGGCGCGAGGAGGCATTGTATGCAGGCACCTGCGGTGGGGCAGACGCGCTTCGCGCCGGGATTAGCTCCGTGCCAGGCCACTGGCGCACAGACCTCTTAGTAGCTGTCTAAAACAGGCTGGAATGATCGCTCCCGGAGGGAGCAGTCGAGAATAGCCCAGGGTGGAGTCCGCGGGAGCGGGCGGAACCCTGGGAAAGCTGCAGGGCAAGAGGGCACCGTCCCGGAGGGACGGACGAACATCGCCCACAGCGCATGTTTTTAGACAGGTTCTTAGATGAGCGGCCCCAGCGCGCGGCTCAGCGCGGCAAAGGCTTCAATGGGCATCGACTCGCCACGGGCCTGGGCATCGATGCCCGCCGCGGCCAGCGCCGTTGTCACCACCGCCGCATCCACCCCGGCGGCACGCAGGTTGTTGGCAATGGTCTTGCGCTTTTGCGCAAAGGCCGCCTTCACCAGCTTGATAAAACCCTTCTCTTCCACGCCCAACTCCGCAAAACGCGGCGCAAACCGCCAGCGGAAGACCGTGGAGTGGACCTCGGGCGGCGGCGAAAAGGCCTCTGGAGGCAGGGTAAACAGACGCTCCGTGGCCCCATACATCTGCACCGTGACGGAAAGCACGCCGTAGTCGCGCGAGCCCGGCTCGGCCGTCACGCGGTCGGCCACCTCGCGTTGCACCATCAGCACCGCCACATCCACGGCGGCAGAGTGCTCGGCCAGTTGCAGCAGAATGGGCGAGGTAATGTAATAGGGCAGGTTGCCCACCACCACCAGCTTTTGCCCGGCCTCGGCAGCGGCGGCCGTGAAGTCGAACTTGAGCACGTCCTGCTCCACCACCTCAATGCGGTTGCCAAAGCGCACTTGCATGCGCAGCGCCAGTTGGTGATCCACCTCCACCACCACAAGGCGGCCGGCACGGGGGGCGATCCGGTCCGTAATCACGCCCAGTCCCGGACCGATTTCAACCACCGTGCGGGCGCTGACGGGACCAAGCGCCTGAGCGATCCGCTCCATGGCGTTTTCGTCAATTAAGAAATTTTGGCCGAGTTTGGATTTTGCGGGCATCTGTCTCTTGATGTTAGCCCATCCGGCAGGCGAGAGCGATCAGAGGCGCTAGCCCGGTTGAACGCCGCGGGTGGCTTTGCTATAATTGCGACTTATATGGTCCGCTTTCCCCAAAGCCGCTCCTGTTGTTGCCTGTCGAACATCTTCGACGGGTGCCCCTGTTAGTCTTCGAACTTCCTGAGCACAATCGAAGAAGACGCACCCGCAGCCGTCCCCGCCGGGCAACTCTTCGTGTCACCCCAGCCTTCGGCGCATCCCCAAACCCGTAAGCGAACGAGGTTCTGATGCCGGTAGAAGTAAGTCAAGTCCAAACACCTTCGTCCATCGCCGCGCCTTCAGCCGAGCGGCTCAGCCACCTGAAGCTGCTGGAGGCCGAGAGCATCCACATCCTGCGCGAGGTGGCCAGCGAGTTTGAGCGCCCCGTGATGCTCTACTCCATTGGCAAAGATTCCGCCGTAATGCTGCGCCTGGCGCAGAAGGCCTTTGCGCCTGGCCCGATTCCCTTCCCGCTGCTGCATGTGGACACCGGCTTCAAATTTCAGGAGATGATCGCCTTCCGCGACCAAATGGCCAAGGAAGTGGGCGCGGAGCTTTTGGTGTGGCGCAACGAGCCCGCCATTGCCAATGGCACCAACCCCGTCGCGCTCGATACCAAGCGCTGCTGCCAGTTGCTCAAGACCCAGGCTCTGCTCGACGCGCTGAAGCATTACAAGTTCGATGCCGCCTTTGGTGGCGCGCGGCGCGACGAAGAAAAGTCGCGCGCGAAAGAACGCATCTATTCCTTCCGCGATTCGGCCGGCCAGTGGGACCCGAAGAACCAGCGCCCCGAGCTCTGGAACCTGTACAACGCCCGCGTGCATCCAGGCGAAAGCATCCGCGTTTTTCCGCTCTCCAACTGGACGGAGATGGACGTGTGGCAGTATATCCACGAAGAAAAAATTCCGGTGGTCGATCTCTACTTTGCCAAGGAGCGGCCCATGTATGTGCGCCCCCTCGGTAACGGAGAAGACGCTCTGTTGCCCACCGAACAGGAGTTTGTAGCCTGGCCCGGTGAAAAGCCGCAAATGGTGAAGAGCCGCTTGCGTTCGCTGGGTTGCAGCCCTTGCACGGGAGCCATCCGCTCTAACGCCGAGACGATTCCCGACATCATCGCCGAGCTGATCAGTTTCCGCTCCTCGGAGCGCGCCAATCGCGTGATTGACCACGACCAGGAAGGCTCCATGGAGCTGAAAAAGCGGGAAGGATATTTTTAACCTTCCCTGCTACGGGCAGCGCTTTGCAAGGGCCTGATCGAAACGCAACTGAGAACTCACCAACGATCGGGTTTTGTATCAGGGCACGACTTCAATCGTGCCGCAAAGGGCACAGAAATACGACCGGGCTTTAGCCCCTGAGGAGCATTGCATGCAGCCAGCCTTTCACTTGCTGGAAGCCGTTGGCCGCACCGCAGGTGCTTTAGCCCCCGAGGGACCGCGACACAGATGCGCGGGAGGAATGCAGAGGTTGATGAATGGCGACGACAGCTTCACAGTTTTCGATTGAAGAATTTCTGGCCCAGGAACAGGCCAAGGACATGCTGCGTTTCTCCACCGCGGGCAGCGTGGACGACGGCAAAAGCACGCTGATCGGCCGCCTGCTCTACGACACGCAATCGGTCTACGAAGACCAGGTACGGTCGATTGAGGGCAAGGGCACCACGGCCCCCGGCCAGATCGATTTTGCGCTGCTCACCGACGGCCTCCGTGCCGAGCGCGAGCAGGGCATCACCATTGACGTCGCCTATCGCTATTTCTCGACGGCAAAGCGGAAATTCATCATCGCCGATACGCCGGGCCACGAGCAGTACACGCGCAACATGGCTACGGGCGCCTCCACGGCCGATGCCACGGTGGTACTGATCGATGCCTCCAAGGGCGTGCTGATCCAGTCGCGCCGTCATGCCTTCATTGCGTCGCTCCTGCGCGTGCGCCACGTCATTGTGGCCGTGAACAAGATGGACCTGATCGCCTACGACGAGCCCAAGTTCCGCGCCATCGTGTCCGACTTCAACGCCGTGCTGGCCGCCATTGCCGGCGACACGGGCAACCAGGTGGAGGCCGTCTTTGTGCCGGTCAGCGCGCTGGTGGGCGACAACATCGTACACAAGACCGACGCCATGCCGTGGTATAGGGGCCCGTCGCTGCTGGAGCTACTGGAAGCCCTGCCGCCGTCGGAAGGCGCGGTAGACGCGCCCTTCCGCATGCCGGTGCAGCGCGTCATCCGCCCCGACCACACCTTCCGCGGCTTTGCCGGACAAATTGCATCGGGCCGCGTGCGCGTGGGCGATAGCGTAATTGCGTTGCCTTCAGGCCGTGCCGCCAAGATCGCGCGCATTGTCACCTTTAACGGCGATCTGGACGAAGCCCGCGCGCCGCTTTCCATCACGCTGGTCCTTGATCGCGAGATCGACATCAGCCGTGGCGATCTGCTGGCTGTATCCGATCAGACACCCACGGTCTCGCGCCACTTGAGCGCGCAACTGGTGTGGATGGATTCCAAGCCGCTGGGCTTGAACAAGCGCTATCTGCTCAAGCACACCAGCCACACCGTGCCCGCGTTTGTACGCGCCATTGAGCACCGCACCAACATCGCCACGCTCGAACACGAGCAGGCCCAGACGCTGGAGATGAACGGCATTGGGCGCGTGGAGATTGAGCTGCTGCGACCAATTGCGCTGGACCTTTACGGCGAGAATCGCGCCACCGGCGCCTTCATCCTGATTGACCCCATCACCAACGCCACGGCGGGCGCGGGCATGATTGCCGCGGTGGAGGCTGACACCTCCGACGGCGTGGATGAAGTTGTGGAAGCCACTGGTCCGGTAACGGCCGAGGAGCGCGCGGCGCGCTGGGGCCACCAGGGTGGAGTTCTGGAGCTGGAAGGCCCGGCCGAGCTGATCGATCTGGTGGAGCGTTCGCTGTTTTCGATCGGCGTTGTGACCCAGCGTGTGGAACTTGCCAATCCCTTGTTTGCAAGCAGCCGTGGGCTCCTGGATACGCTGAAGACTCTTCAAACCGGAGCGGGCATTCTGCTGCTGGCTGTGCGCGCAACAGAGAGCGAGCAGTTGCTGGCGCGGGTAGGCGAGCACAAGGCGCTCATTGACGGTGTGAATCATGCCGCGGTGGTCTCCGCAGTGCATTATCTGCTGCATGAAACCAAGATTCTGCATGAAGTGGAAAAGGCGGGGCTGTAGTTTAATTCTGGATTTCGGGGATTCTCGCTTTTCCACCTTGGTCTCCTGTCTCCAAAGCCCTTTGTCAAATGCGCAAAAGAACAAAAGCAGATCCTTCGACTCACCACCCCCAAACTGAAGAGAACGTTTGGGGCCCCGTTCGCTCAGGATGACAGTTTCGGGGATAATGCGGGCTTGGTTCGCTCCCAATGGCAAGCCTGTAAACTCTGTGGACTCAGGAGCGCCTGGATCAGTCATTTCAGCCGTAACGCGCCGCCGCGAGTCGGCTGCTCTGAATGACAGGGATTCCATGCAATAAACGCCCCGAAGGGGCGATGTGCAAATAGCCCAGGGCAAGCCGAAGGCACAGCCCTGGGTGCAGCGCCCAATGCAAGCCTCGCGCCCCTCGGGGGCGCGGTGCAACAGCCGGCAATACTCCCAGGAGATTGAACCATGGCGATCGATGAAATTCAGGCAGAGGTAACGGCCAAGCTCAACCTGGTGCGTCAGGCACTGGCCGAAGAGATCAAGGCGGGCGCTGGCGATGTGTGCATCACGTGCAGCTTTCAGGCTGAAGACGTGCTGCTGACCAAGCTTGCACTTGAACTCGACCCCAAGATTCCGGTGCTGTTTCTCGATACCGGTTATCACTTCCGCGAGACGTACGAATATCGCGACAAGATCGCGGCTGCGTGGGGTTTGAACCTGATCAATCTGCTGCCCGCCAAGACCGTGGCGGAGCAGGAGACGGAGTTCGGCAAGCTCTACGCAACCGCGCCGGATCGCTGCTGCGGATTGCGCAAGGTTGAGCCGCTGTTCAAGGCGGTGGCGGAGTATCGGGTGTGGATCACCGGGCTGCGCCGCGAGCAGGCCAAGAGCCGCGCGGCGCTGGAAGAGCGAGCCGTGTTTCATCTTCCCGGCGGCGCATCGGTACTGAAGCTGGCGCCGCTGACGGAGTGGACCACGCGCGATATCTGGTACGCCTGCGAGCAACTGGGCATTGAACGGCTGCCGCTCTACGACCAGGGCTATACCTCCATTGGCTGCGAGCCCTGCACCACGCTGCCGCTCGACCCGAACGATCCGCGCTCCGGCCGCTGGGCGGGCCGCAAGGTGGAGTGTGGCATCCACATTGAGGGGACTGACGCGCACTGAGCACAGGCGCAGTAGAATGCTTGAAATCACCAGAAGAACGGGCCGCCCTGTGCGGCCCTTACAATTGCAGTGATAAGGATTCTATCCCATGGCCAACTTCCAGATCATGACCAAGCCGATGGGGCCAATCTGCAACCTGGATTGCACCTATTGCTTCTACCTTGAAAAAGAGAACCTCTACGGCGGCGCGGCCAAGAACTACCGCATGAGCGACGAGCTGCTGGAGAACTACATCCGGCAGTACATCAAGTCGCAGCAAACGCCGGTGGTGAACTTCTCCTGGCAGGGTGGCGAACCGACTCTGCTGGGCGTGGAGTTCTTTCAGAAGGTTGTGGAGCTGGAAGCGAAATACGCCGACGGCAAGCAGATCCAGAACGCCTTCCAGACCAACGGCACGCTGCTGGACGACCATTGGGGCGAGTTCCTGGCGCGCAACAGCTTCCTCATCGGCCTCTCCGTGGATGGCCCCGCCGCGCTGCATGACGCCTATCGCGTGGACAAGGGTGGCCAGCCCACCCACGCGCGTGTGATGCGCGGGCTGAGCGTGCTGAAGAAGCATGGAGTCGAGTTCAACACCCTCACCGTGGTGAACAACCTCAACAGCCAGCAGCCGTTGGAGGTGTACCGCTTCCTGAAGGAGATCGGCAGCCAGTATCTGCAGTTCATCCCCATTGTGGAAGAGATAGCCGCGGAGCCGAATGCGCAGGGGCTACGTTTGCTGAAGCCCTACGCGCCCAAGACCCAGGTCTCGGAGTGGTCGGTGGACTCGCTGCAATGGGGCGTGTTCTTGCAGACCATCTTTGACGAGTGGGTGCGGCAGGATGTGGCGCGCATCTTCGTGAACCTGTTTGATGTGGCGCTGGAAGCATGGATGGGCATGGACCCCAGCCTGTGTGTCTTTGCGCGCAAGTGCGGCGCAGCGCTGGCCATGGAGCACAACGGCGACCTCTACAGCTGCGACCACTTTGTGTATCCGGAGAACAAGCTGGGCAATATTTTGGAGCGGCCTTTGGCGCAACTGGCCGTGCAGCAGCAGCAGATCCGGTTTGGCGAGGCCAAGGATAAGGCGCTGCCCAAGGCCTGCGTGGAGTGCGATGTGCGCTTTGCCTGCAATGGCGAGTGCCCCAAGCATCGCTTTCTGAAGACGGCCGAGGGCGAAGGTGGGTTGAACTATCTATGCGCCGGCTACAAGCACTACTTCCACCACATCGATCCCTACATGAAGTTCATGGCCAACGAACTGCGCGCCCAGCGCCCGCCGGCCAACGTGATGGCATGGGCGAGGAAGCAATAGCCTGCGACCTGTAGATTTCAGACGCTACGCTCTGCGCATTCGCCTTTGCGCTTCGAACCAATCATCCTCAGGACTACCTGCCCTCTGACCGCGTTCCTGCCATATAAGGTAGGCAAAATTCGCGATTTCTTCATGCGTCGGAGCCCAGCTTGCTCCGCCATTGAATACAGGCGGGAAGAGCAGGAGCGTAGTGCAAGACTGGTTAGCAGCCATCCAAGATGCCACCAACTCCGACTTGAGACGTACCAGCGCAACAAGACGTTGAAGATCCAGGGGCAGATTTCGCTTGAAAATTGGCTCATGATGAGCAATTCGGTTGCGAAGGTTTCTAACCGCTCCCAAATCGCTGTAGATTCGCTTACGAAGGCTCTGGACTGTTTCTGATGTCTCATGAGCAGGAAACACACGGAATAGGTGCGCATCCCAAAGGCGCACGTCATGCCTTGCCGTAAACATCGCTTCCCAAAATGCAAATTTCAATTCAGGAATCACTTTCCCCGTCGAAGACTGCTCGCTGCTCACTTTGCACAGGTCGCGTCGGGGGCTGTAATGCCCCCGATTATCCGGCAAGCTCAGAGCAAATCTTCTGTCCCAAGGCCAACGAGGCCCATATACAGCCACTAATGCGTCCGCTACAGCATTGCGAACAACGACCTCGCAGATGTGGATCGGAGTCAGAAGAGCCGCAGCAAGGGTTGCGTTCCACGCATACAGCGAGATGGCCGCAGGATCACTCTGATTCCCAGGCTGAGTTTGGCTTTCGTAAGTGCCAATTCTTTCAGGGGATAGAGCATCCCGAATGGCCACAATGAAGTCCAGGGTGCTTGACATAATTGACTAGAAGTGTACACTTCTAGTGTGAGCCACTGGGATACGTGGGCGTAAGCCTCCACCCGGGGACGTAAGAAATGCACGAAGAGCCCGCCACCATGGCGGGCTTCTTTGTGTTTGAAATTTGATAAGTGTGAAGCCTAAGCAAAGTGCCTTCTGCTCTGAATTACGATAAAGGTCTTCAACCATTTGGTGCGGAAGAGGGGACTTGAACCCCTAAGCCTTTTGGGCGCTAGCTCCTAAGGCTAGTGTGTTTGCCATTTCACCACTCCCGCACGGGTTGGCTCACCCAGAGCCTGGTTCCCGGCTCTGGAGAGGGGCCGCAGCTCAGGGGCGCTGGTGAAGGGCACGCCGGAGAGCGGTCTTCACCAAGTCTAGAGGGATTACGGGTGCGATTGCAACCGGCAAGCTGGCGCGGGTCAGGCTGAGGGTAAGGGATGGGCTCAGAGCGCGGCGCAAGGGAGCGCGAAAACTGGTTGTCAGGCTCCGGTGCGGTCGCCTAAGATTCTGCGCAAGGAGTTTATAGATGAAATTTGTCTTGGGAATCGTTCGCTGTGTAATTTTGTTGCTAGTTTCGGGAACGTTATCATTGCCTGCCGTTCTCCCCGCTCAGCGCTTGGGCGACTTTGAAAAGGCCACCCTCACACTGCCCTCGGATGCGCAGATGGTGATGCACCGGCTGGAAAAGCTGCGCGAGCTGCCCGATGGTCCGTGGCGCATGCACGCCGGCGACTTGATGCACGGCGAAGCCAACGACGTGGACACCTCCGGCTGGCAGCTGATTGCCCCCGGCTTCAAGGCTCCGAATGAGGCGGTGTGGTTCCGCCAGACCTACACCATTCCCGAGACCCTGGGGGGCTACGACCTGACCGGCGCGCGCATCTGGTTTGACTTCCACGCCGGCGCCAACGGGCCCATGCCGGAGATCTACTACTTCAACGGTCGCCGCGTCGCCCTTGGCGAAGACCTTGAACCCATGGTTCTGGTCGAAAAAGCCAAGCCAGGCGACACCGTGGTTGTGGCCGTCAAGCTGTTGCATACCGTTGACACCAAGACCATCCGCGGGGCCACGCTGCGCATTGATATTCCAGAGACCCGCCCCAATCCGGTGGATCTGTGGCAGGAAATTCTTTCCGCCGCCGTCATGGTTCCGTCGCTTGCTCCCGCCGACAAGACTAAGATGCAGACCGTGCTGGACGCCATTGCCGCCGTGGACGTGAAGGCGCTGGACGCGCACGATCAGGCCAAGTTCGACGCCAGCATCAAGGCTGCGGAAGGTAAGCTATCCGCCATCAAGCCGACGCTGCAGCAGGCCACGTATCACCTGGACGGCAATGGGCACATCGACGCCGCATGGCTCTGGCCGACGACCGAGACGGTGGATGTGGTGAAGCGCACCTTCTCCACCGCCACCCAGTTGATGTACGAGTATCCCGGCTACACCTACTCACAGTCGGCCGCGGCCTACAACGAGTGGATGGCCGACAAGTATCCGGAGCTGAACGCCGAGATTGCTCAGCGCGTGAAGGAAGGCCGTTGGGAGATTGTGGGCGGCATGTGGGTGGAGCCCGACCTGAACATGCCCGATGGCGAGAGCCTGGTCCGCCAACTGCTGGTGGGCAATCGCTGGTTCAAGAAGAACTACGGCGTGACGGCCCGGATTGGCTGGAACCCGGACTCCTTTGGCTACACGTGGCAGCTGCCGCAGATCCTGAAGAAGAGCGGCCTCGATTACTTTGTGACCCAGAAGATGAGCTGGAACGATACCAACCAGTTCCCCTTCAAGCTGTTCTGGTGGGAGTCGCCGGATGGGTCGAAGGTGCTCACCTATTTCCCGCACGATTACGCCATCGACAACCTGAATCCGGTGCGGCTGGCCAACGACATGCAGAAGCTGCGTACCTTTGCGCCCGGCAGTTTGGAGATGCTGGACCTGTACGGCGTGGGCGACCACGGCGGCGGCCCGACGCGCGCCATTCTGGACGAGGGCTTCCACTGGGCAGGACATGCATCTTCTGGGGCCGATGGCACCGGCGCCAGCAAGCTCACCCCCAACTACAAGTTCGGCGGCGCACAGTCCTTCTTCAACGATGTGGAGAAGCAGATTGCGCCGGAGAGTCCGACGTGGAATTACCCCTCCATCGCCAAGGGCTACACGCCTCCGGCAGCGGAGAACGGGAAAATCACCGTGCCCACCTGGAAGGCCGAGCTCTACTTTGAGTACCACCGCGGCGTCATGACCACCCAGGCCAACCACAAGCACAACATGCGCGTGAGCGAGATTGAAGCGCTGGACGCGGAGAAGTACGCCTCGCTGGCCTGGGTCCTGGCCGGACGGGCGTACCCCGCGAACGAGCTGACGGAGGATTGGAAGAAGATCCTCTTCAACCAGTTCCACGATCTGGCGGCGGGTTCGGGGATTGGCGTCATCTACAAGGACGCGCAGAAGGACTACGACGTGGTCCGCTGGTCCACGAACGAGATCTCCGCCGCGTCGCTGGCTGCGGTTGCGGCGCAGGTGGATACGCGCGGCCTCGAGCTGCCTGAGGCACTGCGTGCGGGAGGCAAAGAGCGTATAGGAACAACGATTCCGGTTGTCGTCTTCAACCCGCTGGGCTGGGAGCGTTCCGGAGAGTTCACCGTCAGCGTACAAGCCCCGGTTGCCGACTTCACCAATTTCTTGGTGATTGATCCAGCCGATGCCACTAAACCCTCTCAAGTACTGGCCACGAAGATCGACACCAAGACCGGTGCAGCGGAGCTGACCATCCACGTGAACAACGTCCCAGCGCTGGGCTACAAGGTTCTGGACATCGTGCCTTCCAAGCTGGGTTCGGTCGCAGGCAGCTCGGCCTTGGACGACGGCGAAAAGATTCGCATCAGCGAGAATCGTCTGGTTGTGGAAGTGGACAAGAAGACGGGCTGCATCACGCGGCTTGAGAAGGACGGCTTTGAGACGCTGGCCAAGGATGCCTGCGGCAACCAGCTCCAGTTCTTCAAGGACCTGCCGCAGAAGTACGACGCCTGGAACGTGGACCCCGGCACCTTCGACGTGGCTCCGGCGACCGTTGCCCAGGCCGACTCGGTTGAGTTGATCGGCGACAAGACGCCGCATCCGGCTATCCGCATCGTGCGCACGTATCAGAGTTCAAAGTTCGTGCAGACAATTACGATTCCGCCCGGCTCGGCGATGGTGGATGTGGCCAACGAGATCGACTGGCACGAGCGCCACATCCTGGTGAAAGCCGCGTTCGCTCTGGCCGCCACCAGCAACTTTGCAACCTATGAGATTCCCTACGGCACCATTGACCGCCCCACCACCCGCGCCAATAGCTGGGAGAAGGCGCAGTTTGAAGTGCCGGCCATGCGCTGGGCGGACTTGGGCGACGGCCAGCACGGCCTCTCGCTCATCAACCAGGACAAGTACGGCTACGACGCGGTGGGCAACCTGCTGCGGTTGACTCTGCTGCGCTCGCCCACCTGGCCGGATGCCGAGGCCGATCAGGGCCATCACAGCTTCCACTACGCGCTCTATCCGCACGCGGGAACGTGGAAGGAAGCAGGCACGGTGCGCAAGGGCTGGGAGTATTCTTATCCGCTAACTGCCGTATCCACAACTTCACACGCTGGCACGCTGCCTGCCGCGCATTCGTTCGTTTCGGTTGCGCCGGAGAACGTGGTGCTGACGGCGGTGAAGAAGGCCGAGGATGCCAATGGCCTGATCCTGCGCGTGTATGAATGGGTCGGCAAAACCGGCGTGGCGGAGTTCCGCGTGCCGGCCGGAGCCACCGGGGCCACGATCACCAACATGAGCGAGACGCCGGAGGGCGCCGCGCTGGAGGTGCAGGACGGCGTGGTGAAAGCGCCGATTCATCCGTACGAGATCCTCACCGTGCGGGTGGATTATGCGGAGGCGGACAAGAAGTAACCCAGGGAATGAATTCTTCCGCGCGTTCATTCGTTGTAAAAAGGAAACGCCTCATCCTCCAAGCGATCTTCGTGCCGGGGGAGGAGGCGTTTTCTGCATTTTTATTGCAAGGCAATTTAGAAGTTCAGCGCAGCACCGGCCGAATAGCGGAAGCCATTGGCCGAGAGGTTGGCATTCATCTCGGTAATGGCACCTTGGAAGTGATTGAAATTGATCTGGTGACTCCAGTAGTCCAGTTCCGCCGGGCGCACCGAGAGGTAGCGGTTGATGCGCACGTTCACGCCGCCGCCGGTCACCGTGGCGAAACCAGCTGCGCGGCAGGCCTCACCATTGTCATTGCAGCCATCCGGCTGGCCCTTATAGTCAAGGTTCATACTGTACTGGTTGGCGCCAAGCAGTTCATGCGCGAAAACGCTCACGCGGCCACCCACCAAAGAGGGCACGGTCCAGCGAACAACCGGACCCACAAGATAGCTGCGGCTGATGTTCACTTCCTGCTCGGTAGGATCGCTCGACTGCGAACCCTGCTTACGTGAGTAGGAGAAGTCCGCCTTGACGCCGAAATGCTTCAGCGGAAAGTACGCTGCCGAAACCTGACCGCCATTCAGGCTGAAAGGCGAGAACATATTGCCATAATTTGCGGAGGAGGCGTTGAAAAAATTGAAATCGCCGAAAGAACGGTCGAAGTCATAGCCGACATACACTTCATACTTGTCGAAGTTATGCTTCGGGTTAGAAGACTTCTGAGCAGATGAAACACTGGCGAGGAGAAACAAAACTGAAATGATGCAAAGGAGCTTACGCACTGGTTTTCCTATCCTTTCTTCCGGGAGGAAGAAATAGTTAGAGGATGCCATGTCGTGAACATGACATGCGTTGAGGGAGCTACTTCAATATTTTGCCTTTATCGCAATCGGGGAATAAATATAGAGCCCAGATCGCATCAAGGACTTATATAGATTAGGATATTATCCACTTAATTGCAACTTTGTCAGTAATATGCGAAATAGTATATTTGTAACTCTGGAAATATAGTTTTCGGGAATCTCTCATGAGTTTCTTCCCTCCAATCCAGAATCGGCGCAACCCTGCCTCTTTTGCGCAAGACAAAAGGCGGACGCCTGAGACGTCCGCCTTTCGCTACTGCCTGTGATTTTGCTGCGTCTGCTTACAGACCAGCCTGCTGCTTGAGGGTGGCAGCCTTGTCGGTGGCTTCCCAGGTAAAGTCGGCGTCGTTGCGGCCAAAGTGGCCGTAGGCAGCGGTCTTCTGGTAGATGGGGCGGCGCAGGTTCAGGCTCTCGATGATGCCCTTGGGGTTCAGCGAGAAGTTCTTGCGCACCAGCTCGGTGAGCTTGGCGTCCGGAACCTTGCCGGTACCGAAGGTGTCCACCAGAACCGAGACCGGCTCGGCCACGCCGATGGCATACGCGAGCTGAACTTCAGCCTTGTCGGCTAGGCCGGCGGCCACAATGTTCTTGGCAATGTAGCGCGCCATATAGGCGGCCGAGCGATCGACCTTCGTCGGGTCCTTGCCACTGAAAGCGCCGCCGCCGTGACGGCCCGCACCACCGTAGGTATCCACGATGATCTTGCGGCCGGTCAGGCCGGTGTCGCCCATGGGCCCGCCGATGACAAAGCGGCCGGTGGGGTTGATGTGGTACTTGGTGTTCTCGTCCAGCCACTCGGCGGGGAGCACGGCCTTGATCACGTACTTCATGATGTCGGCATGGAGCTCTTCGTTGGTGACCGACTCGGCGTGCTGGGTGGAAACCACCACGGCGTCAATGCGGGCCGGCTTGCCGTCCACATACTCGATGGTGACCTGGCTCTTGCCGTCGGGGCGCAGATAGGCGAGCTTGCCGCTCTTGCGCACCGCGGTCAGCTGCAGAGTGAGCTTGTGCGCCAGCGAGATGGCCGCGGGCATCAGCTCGGGGGTCTCGTTGGAGGCATAACCGAACATCATGCCCTGGTCGCCGGCGCCGCCGGTGTCAACGCCTTGTGCAATGTCGCCCGACTGCTTGTTGATGGTCGAGATCACGGCGCAGGTGTTGGAGTCGAAACCGTAGAGGGCGTTGTCATAGCCGATGGAGGCGATCACGCCGCGTACCAGGCCCTGGAAATCGACGTAGGCCTTGGTGGTGATTTCGCCAGCGATGACCACCAGGCCAGTCGCGGTCAGGGTCTCGGCAGCCACGCGGCTGTAGGGATCCTGCTCCAGGCAGGCATCCAGAATAGCGTCTGAAACCTGATCGGCGATCTTGTCGGGATGGCCTTCGGTCACGGACTCAGAGGTAAACAGGAAACGATCGCTCAACTTGAAACTCCTGCCCATTGAAGGGATTTGAAGGTGCATTTGGCCTGGCCGGAAACTGCGGACCCCACGTAGTACGGTGCAGTCGCGACAAGCCCGCGGGCCCAGACTGGATGCAGCACCGGCAGGCCTAGGCCTGACAGTGCATCCTTGTATCGTAATTGGGCCGGGCCACGGTGAGCAAAGTTTGCGGGGTGAATGGAGAGGAACCGGTGGTGAACCGCAACCAGAACCCTATCAGTGGGAGAACAGGTGTTGTACGCTGGTGCGGACCGACTCCACCCAGGCGCTGAAGCCGCCGGGAGGCAGCAGGGTGGGCCACCAACCGGCGCGCATGCCGTAATAGCGGAAGGCCAGATAGGCAGCGCCGCCCACCATGAGCAGGAGCAGAATGGCGCCCGCCCAGCGGATGCGCAGCTCGGCCGAGTCATGGCGCAGGATGCGCGCTTTGCCCACGTTGGCGGCAAAGGCGGTCCAGTTTTCGTCGCCGTCCACGGCCCGGCCAGCAGCTCTGGAAGCCTTCATGAAGCGCTCTGTCCAAACCTGCTCATCCAGCCCCAGCGCCGTCGCGTAGCCGCGCACAATGCCCTTGGAGATAATGCCGCCCGGAAGCTGACGGAACTGCTCCTGCTCCAGCGCCTGCAAGTGGCGCGAGCTGATCTTGGTGACGGCCGTAATTTGTTCCAGCTCGATGCCGCGGCGCAGCCGCTCCATCCGCAGGTCTTGTCCAAAGTTTCCCATCGGCCACCGATTCAGCGGTCTTCCCCCTGGGGATTAGTCTTCACAATAAACCCGGAAGTTACGCTAGTCAAAAGGGAAAGAGGGATTGTTGTTGGCCGGTCTGGTTCTCCACCCCGGCGGCAGCGGGCCCAGGCCTGTGGACGCGGATCGGGGCGGGGATTGCCGGGCGGAAAGCCCCGGCTCCGGCTGACCCTCCGAAGCGGCTCCCCTCCAGCCAAAGCTCCCCAGCGGACCCGCGCGATCGGCCCTTGCCCTGCTGGATTCGGTGAGTGGAGCGCTCCATCCGGCGTGGTTGGCGGCGCGCGGAGATCCGATTGACGCCCTTGCTTACGAGTAGTAAGCTCCAAGGCCGTCGCATTTGAGGTGAATTTCCCACAAAAACCGGCTTATTCATCGTCCTGTAACAATCGATGCCTCAGAATTATTTGGGGATTTCATCCCAAATTGTCGATTTTTCCAAGGTAAATGAGGGCAGGTACAAGGTCCCGATCCGGGGCACTGACTGGACAGCCTTGGTTTGCCATGGATTTGTTCAATGGCGCGCTGCCGGAGAGTCCGCGAAAGCAGAAGGACTGTCTCCAGGGGGCGTTTGTCCTTGGCCCCCAACCGCACCACCAACTTTGCAGGAGAGCCATGATTCGACTTCGCAGACTCTGTAGCTTGCGTTCCGTCGCCGTTTTTGCCCTGGCGACGATCGCCCTGATCTTCGCCGCCAGCAATGCCCAGGCGCAGTCCGCCGGCGCGGGTACCATCACTGGAACGGTCGAGGATGCGGCGCAAGCCGTGATCCCTGGCGCAACCGTGACGGTGACCAACGTTGACACCAACGTCGTACACACCTACACCAGCAACGCGGCGGGTCTTTACACCGCGCCGTTCTTGCAGCCGGGCCACTACAAGCTGAGCGCCAAGGCGACCAGCTTCGGCATCTCCGAAGCCAAGGGCGTGACGCTGCTGGTTGGTCAGACGTTGACCATCAACATGACCATGAGCGTGAAGGCGGAGACCACCACGGTTGAAGTGGAAGGCTCCGGCGCGATTCTGGATACGGAAAAGACCGAAGTCTCGCAGGTGATGGACCAGCAACTGGTGCAGAACCTGCCGGTGAATGCCCGCAACTGGTCCAGCTTTGTGCTGTTGACCCCGGGCGTAACCCAGGATGGCGGTTCGGGCCTGATCAGCTTCCACGGCATCAGCGGCCTCTACAACCAGAACTACGTGGACGGCGCCAACAACAACCAGATGCTGTTTGCGGAAGCGCGTGGCCGTGCCTCTGGCGCGCCTTACGTCTACTCCGTGGACTCCATCAAGGAGTTCCAGGCCGAGACCTCGAACTACTCGGTGCAGTTCGGCCAGGCGGCCGGCGGCCAGGTGAACGCCATCACCAAGAGCGGCACCAACAGTTTGCATGGCGACCTGTTCTACTACCTGCGCTATCCGGATCTGAACGCGCTCGATCCGTACTCGAAGTACCAAGCGCTTTATAACAACGGCAATCCGTTCCTTTTGACGCAGCCGATCCACCAGCAGAACCAGTTTGGCGGTTCCGTGGGCGGCCCGCTGATCAAGGACAAGCTGTTCTACTTCCTTACCCTCGACGGCTTCCGCAAGGTAGGCCGGGTACTCTACTCGGATACCAGCTATATCTCGGCCACGACCAAGGGCGTCTATTCCAATTTGACCAACTCCAGCTACCTGACGCCGGCACAGTGCCCGACCGCGGACAACGCGACCTACACCGGCACCAGCTATATCACCGACGCGCAGTGCACGAACGCGATCAACTTCCTGCTGAATGTGTCGAATACCTCAACCACCTCGGCGCCGCCCTCGCGTTACGCCCGGCAGAATCTGTTCTTCCCGCGCCTTGACTACCACGTCAACGCCAAGAACGATGCCTTTGTCGACTTCAACTGGGCTGACTTCAGCTCCACCAACGGCTACACCTCGACACCGACCATCAGCAACAGCTCGCCCAGCACCAATGGTCCCACTTACTACCACGAGCGTTTCCTGGTAGGCGGTTTGACGACCGTGCTCTCCAGCCGTTCGGTCAACCAGATCCACGCTCAGTGGGGACGCGATCTGGAGACGGCCGGCGCCAATGCCTCCGGTCCCAGCATCGGAATGGGCGCAGTCACCTTCGGCATGCCCAATGCACTGCCCCGCATCGCCGAGCCGGACGAGCATCGCATCCAGCTCAGCGAGGTCTTCTCGCACACCATGGGACGTCATTCGATCAACGTGGGCGGAGACTGGAACAATGTTCATGAGGTCATGATCAACCTCTATCAGGGTGGCGGCGTTTACTCCTACAGCGACACCAACAACACCGCCAACTTCCAGGACTGGCTCTTCGATGCCTTTGCCGGACAAACGGGCGATACCGACCCCCACGCAGGCTATCACTACTACTCCTTCGTGCAGACCGTCGACAAGCTCAACACCGCCGCTGGCACCCAGGGCAAAGACGACTTCTACATGAACATGTTCGACGGCTTTGCCGAGGACAACTGGAAGGTCAACAATCACCTCACCGTCACCGCTGGCGTGCGTTATGACATTCAGCTGACGCCGTCGCCGACGGCCAACCAGGTCAACAATAACTACGCTCCGATCTCCAGCCAATACACGACCAGCATCAAGAACGTGATGAACCGAGTGCAGCCCCGCGTGGGCTTCAGCTGGAGCCCCTATGTAGGCACCGTGGTGCGCGGCGGCTATGGCGTCTTCTCCGGCCTGAACCAGGGCTCGACCTACTACGCAATGCGGGTGGAAAACGGCGTTGTGCAAGTCAACTACAGCTCCTACGGTTGCGAGCCGATCGCCTCTTGCTCGACCTTCGTGGCCACCAACGTGGAGCAGTACCCCAACGTACCCTACGCGGTTACGGGTGGGTCGCTGTCGGGTTCGCTTTATCCGACCGGCGGTGTAGCTCCGTCGGTTGCCAACTCGATCACCAATCCGGCCGCCATCAGCTTCCACGGCCTGGATCCGAACTTCGTTCCGCCCTACTCGCACGAAATGGATCTGTCGATTGAGCAGGCCCTGCCCGGCAAACTCTCGCTCACGCTCGGCTATGTGGGCACGCGCGGCATGCGTCTGCCGGTCTTCGTGGACGCCAATCTGGTGGGCCAGAAGCCGCACGGCAGCGCCACCTACAACGTGGTGAGCGGAACCAACAACTCGGGTACCGTGCTGCGCCAGATGACGGTTCCGGTCTATTTGTCCACCGACCGGGCCAACGGCTTGCTGAGCAAGTCGCTCAACACCGGCTTCAGCGTGGCCAACACCTGGTACAACGGACTGATCGGTACCGTTCGCCGTCCGTTCAACCATGGCCTGGAGTTTGTGGCCAACTATACCTGGGCGCATGCCTCCGACGACGGCCAGGTGGGCGGCAACAGCGGCACCTTCTACGGCGGCGATGTGCCGCTTGATCCGAACAACATCCGCGGCGAGAATGGGTTGTCGGATACCGACATCCGCAATCGCTTCACCTTCTCGTTTACCTACAAGCCGGAATTCTCCATCGCCAACCGCGAACTCAGGCTTTTGGCCAATGGTTTCCAGTTCTCGGGCTCCGAAATTGCTTCCGGCGGCGAGCCGATCTATGCCAGCATGAGCGGCACGGTCAGCGGACTTGCCGAAGGCGGCATCTACGGCGGCGCCATCAGCTCTGGAACCGGAAATGCTACGACCGGCCGCCCCCCGCAAATTGGCCGCAACAGCCAGATTGCTCCGGGTTTCAACGATTTTGACATGCGGGCCTCCCGCGCGGTCAAGATCCATGACAAGGTCAACTTGCAGTTCTCGGTGGACGCCTTCAACCTGCTGAATCACACCATCGTCACCGGTGTGAACGGCTCCTACCACTCGACCTTCACGTCAGCTTCCACGTCGAGCTGCGCCACCACGTTCACCAGCAATCCGGCTGCGACCGGCTCCAATGCAGGGGGCTGCATTGCTCCCTACTCTGGAACAGGTTTGAGCGCCTTCCGCGCCACGAGCAGCACCAACAACCAGCTCTACGGCCCCCGCCAGCTGCAGGTTGCGGCCAAGTTCACCTTCTAAACCAGGGCGAACGCAACAGCAAAGCGCGGTGGCTTCGGCCACCGCGCTTTTTTGGGGAGTACATACAAAAGAACATTCCTGCGGCGCAAACGGCAACTGCCGGCCAGGCTAAGCCCGGTCGGCAGTTGCAACCCCTTATGAAACAAAGAAAAACTACTTGGTGGGTTTGGCCAGGCCGTTTACAACCCAGCTGGCCAGGCAGAGCAGCAGCCCGGGAATGGGCAGAACCATCAGCTCCAGCTGGCCGGGGTTGAAGTCAAAGCTGCCAAACTGGCGCCAGTTGCCCAGCATGTCGTAGCCAATGTAGATGAGAGCCAAAGCGAAGGGAACCAGGGCCAACCAGAGACCGGCTTTCCGCATTCTTCGAGCGCATTCCGGGATGTTCATTCTTTCTCCTTGCAGTGGTGCAGTGGGTTACGGTGCGGCTGTCCGGGGGCCGAACATGCTGCGGAAAAGCTCCGTATTTCAGGCTGAAACCCCAGAAATCATGCCCCAGGGGCTAAAGCCCATCCTTGATTCGGTGCTATTTGCGGCACGACTAAAGTCGTGCCCTGACGCTTCTTGCCTTCCCTTGAGAGTTTTCCCGCAGCCTGTTAATCCGTGCCCTTTCAGCGGCCGGTGAGGAACCGCTGCCATTGATCCGGCTCCTAGATACCGTTGTGGCATCCCACCCATTGCGCGATCAAGCTTGCGCAATGGATGGGGCACGGAGATCCTACACCGGGCTTCCATTTGAGAGCCAGATCAAGGGGGAAAACTAACCTTTGGCCAGCTCGCGGGCGCGTTCGGTGGCGCGCATCACGGCCTTGATCAGGGTCACGCGCAGGCCGCCCTCTTCAAGCTCCAGGATGCCGTCCACGGTGCATCCGGCCGGGGTGGTGACCGCGTCCTTGAGCAGGGCCGGATGGTAGCCGGTTTCCAGCACCATCTTGGCGGAGCCGAAGGCGGTTTGCGCGGCCAGTTGGGTAGCGATGTCGCGGGGCAGGCCCACCTTGACGCCCGCTTCGGCCAGCGCCTCAATGATGATGTAGATGTAAGCCGGGCCGGAGCCGGAGAGCCCGGTGACCGCATCCATGTGCTTTTCTTCCACTACGACTACACGGCCCACGGTCTCGAAAACCCGCTGGGCCAGCTCCATCTGCGCTTTGGAGACAAAGCGTCCGCGGCAGAGCGCGGCAATGCCGGCGCCCAGCGCCGAAGGCGTGTTGGGCATGGCGCGGACCACGGCAATCTCCGTGCCCGCGGCGTCTTCGATGTCACGAACCTTCACCGAAGCGGCAATGGAAATGATGGTCTTGGCGGGAGTGAGGGCGGGCTTGATCTGCTCAATCAGCTCCGGCACCTGGAACGGCTTGACGCCGATCAGGATCAGGTCGGCCTGCTGGGCAGCTTCCAGGTTGTCCGTCGAAACGTCAACACCCCACTGGGTGCTGAGCGCAATGGCCCGCTCCTGATGGGCCACGGTGGCATGGATCAGATCCGGGGCAAAGATGTTCTCCTTCAGGAAGGCCTGCAGGAGAATGCCGCCCATTTTGCCCGCGCCCAGAACCGCTACGCGCACCTTGGGCAGTTGCGCCGGAGTTTCGTTTGCCTCAACCGCAATTTCCGCCATTGTTTCCTCTTTTGAAATGAATTTGTTGAGTAGATGTAGATTGGGTTCGCGCTGCATCTGCCGCGCGAACCCAGGGTGAAACGATTGCAACTGAACCGAAGGCTTTAGGGAACCTCCGATGAAGCTCTACTCTCCACCATTGATTCCCTCAGGGGCTAAAGCCCACGTCGATTCTCCGCTCTTTGCGGCACGGCTGAAGCCGTGCCCTTTCAAAGCAACGACGCGGGTAGAGCTTCCTAGCGGTTGATGGCTGCGCCCTTGTTCAGGTAACCGGTCACGCCGCCATCCATCTGCGACGTACGCTCGGCATCGGTCCACTTCAGGTTCCAGACCACAAAGCCGCCGGGCAAGGTCAGCACCTTGTCGCCGGAGACCACTCCGGAGCTGATGGCCATGGACCAGGCGTTGTACTCCAGCACGTAGGGCGGAGTCTGGTCAGCGCCGGAGGTGCGCAGGTCGGAAATGTGCTCGCCCATGTGGAACAGAGCGCGAACGTAGGCGGGACCCTGGAGCTTGTCCTGGTTGAAGTGGACAGTGTAAAGGACGCCATCGGGCGAGTCGATCTTGCCCGGGCCCTCTTCCTTCACTTCGTTCACGCCGTTGGTCACAATGGTGACGCCGTTCTTTTCGCCACGCTTGGGGAACGATCCAATGGCCTTTTTGGCCTGCTCGCCAGCCGGGGTGTTGCCGAGGGGGCCGGTAGCGATCTTGTTGGCCGTATCCATGGGGTCATAGAGATCGGGAGTGGGGCCCATGGGCGGAGTATCGCCCTTGGCCGCCAGGTCGGCTGCGGTGTAGTCCTGATCCTTGACCGTAACCTCGGAAACCGACTGCAAGACCAGGCGGGCGGAGTACATGTTGTTGTTGCCAAAGCCGCCAAAATCGATGATTTTGCCCGCGGCGTTGTGCTTGATGCCGGCGTCGGCCACGGTGTCCAGACGGCCCACCAGCGTGGCGGCTACCTGGCTCTTGGTACAGCCCAGGCAAATGCCGATGCCCTTGTTGTGGCTCTGCGACAGCAGCGAATCAAACTGCTTGAAGTCCTTGCTCTTGTCGAGTACGACGGCAGCGCGGGTGGGGGCCTGGTAAGGGCCAGCATAGTTGTGGGCGGGCTGGATGTGCAGCACCGCAGCCGGGCCAGCCTTGGCCTTGGTACCCGCCGGGTAGTCCAGCCAGATGGCGTCGATCGGGAAGCCGCACTCACCCGTCGGGTCCTTGACGATAAAGCTGTCAAAGCCGACAAAAACCACGCCCTTGATGCGGACGGTCTTGCCGTTGAAGTCTTTGGGGGTCTTGACAACATCGCAAACATTGACGTCGACGGCCTGAGCGTGAATCGCCGTGACCGAAGCGGCTGCAAGAAGGGCCAGGAAGAGCAGACGTTTCATCTAAATTTCTCCAGTGGTTGCCGCGTCGGGCAACAGATACAGGGGTGCATTCCCGGTGCGAAGACGGGCAGCGGGAACAGGTAAGAATACCACGGCGGGAGATGGATGGACCCTGATGGAGGACACGGGGCTAGGGACTCGGGACTAAGGGACTAAGGGACTAGGGAATAGGGCTGTTGATCCGGCAAGTCAACACTGTCTGGGTGGGAATGAGCTGCAGCTCTTTCATTGCCGAATCAAGAAGGGCAGGCCGAGCCTGGGTGAACCAACAACAATCGGAAACCGGAAGGAGCAGGGACCTTCAGGTCCCTGAAAGAGCGTCTCCCCCAAAAAACCTGGGGGCTTCAGCCTCGGATGAAGCTGCTTCTTCCGGGGCTAAAGCCCCCATCCCTCGAGGATGGGCAAGTTTCAGAGGCCTGAAGGTCTCTGCTCCTTCCGTAAAGACCTGGATTTCAGTTGCAGACCCACATTGGAGCCCTGCTGCATGCAATGCCCTGAAGGCCTCTGCTCCTTCTCGCTGACCCGGGACTAGCTGACTGGCTACTTTGCCGCAATCTGGCTGGCGATCCAGGCGTCGATGCGGGCTTCCAGCATGTCCAGCGGCAGGGCTCCGGCTCCCAGAACCTGGTCGTGGAAGGCGCGCAGGTCGAAGCGTGCTCCCAGCGCCTTCTGTGCCCGGGTGCGCAGCGCCAGAATCTCCATCTGCCCCAGTTTGTAGCCCAATGCCTGCCCCGGCCAGGCAATGTAGCGGTCCACCTCCGCCTGGATGTTGGTCTCATCCTGCCCGGAGTGGGCGCGGAAGTAGTCCACCATCTGCTCTCTTGTCCAGTGCTTGGCGTGGGCGCCGGTGTCCACCACCAGCCGTATGGAGCGCCAGGCGTCGGCCTCCAGCCGCCCGTAGTCGGAGACCGGATTCTGATAGAAGCCCACATCCTTGCCCAACTGCTCGGCGTACATCCCCCAGCCCTCGGTGAACGCGGTGAAGTAGGTGTACTTGCGGAAGGTGGGCAGGCCCTCCATCTCCTTGGCCAGCGAGATCTGCAGATGGTGGCCGGGAACTCCCTCGTGGTAGGCAATGGCCTCCACGCCCACCAGGGAGCGCTCGCTGGCGTTGTAGGTATTCACCGACACCCGGCCGGGGCGCGCAAAGTCGGGCGAACCGCCTTCGTAGTAAGCTGCCGCATCGTTCTTGGCGCGGTACTCGGGGACGGGCACCACCTCCAGCTGCGCCTTGGGCAGACGGCCAAAGAGCGTGGGCAGCTTGGGCTGCATGGCGGCAATGTAGTTGCGGTAGGCGGCCAGCAGCGCATCGGCGGAGGCGGGGTGGTATTTGGGATCAGCCTGGAGCGCGGCCCGGAAGCTCTTCAGATCCTTCGAACCCAGTTGCTGCGCAATCGCCAGCATGGCCGCCTCGTCGCGCGCCACCTGGGCCAGGCCGATCTGGTGGATCTGCTCCGGCGGCGCGTCAATGGTGGTGGCGCGGCGGATCAGGAAGCGGTAGTACCGGTCGCCATCGGGCAAGGACCAGATGCCCGGATCGGTGCGGCAGCCGGGAATGTAGCTGGCCTCCAGAAAGCGGGCAAAGCGCAAGTACGCCGGCTGCACCTGCTTCTCAATGGCCGCCAGCATCTCCGTGCGGATGCGCTCGCGGTCGGCGGCGGGCACGGCGTTGGGGAAGTTTTTAAGCGGCAGCGCCAGCGGCGAGTCCTCAGGCTTCTGCGTGGCCAGATCCTTCACCTGCGGCAGAACCTTTTCCATCAGATAGCGGGGCGGGGTGCGGTGCTCCTCCAGGCCAATGGCCATGTTGCCGGAGACGGTGGCAAAGGCATCGGGAATGGCGCGCAGCCGCGCGGTCCAGTCGTCGTAGTCCTGGATGGTGGCAAACACCAGTTGCCGCGCCAGCTCCGGGTAGCGGCTCTGGATGCCGCCCATCTGCGAGACCGGCATCTCCCACTCCTTGAAGTCGGCCGCCTCAATGTCGTCCACCAGGGTGCGGGTCAGCAGCTCGCGGCTGGTCTGGTCGGCGTCGCTCAACCCGTGGGGATCAAGGACGGAGAGCTGCAGCAGCATCTCCTGCGCCTCGGAGACGTGCTGGTTCTCGGCCCGCGCGGAAAGGTCCGTGAGCAGCGCGTTCCAGCGCTTGTCGCCCAGCGTGGAGGCAAACTCCGGATCAGCCTTCAAACCCTGCTCCCAGTATTGGCGGAAGAGCGCGTCCAGTGCCTGGTGGCGCTGCTCCACGGTTGCCGGGGCGGCCGGAGCAACGGGCAAGGTTTGCGCCGCAAGGCTGGACAGCGCGAAAGAACAGGCGGAAACAAGGGCAAAACAGCGAAGATTCAGGCTCACGGGTTGGGGTCCTTCAGGATTCGATCCTACGACTTGAGTTTAGACGAGGGACTCGGGACTAGGGACTCGGGACTGAGGAACCGGGGTGAGGGAAGGGTGTGGTGTGTCACGCAGATAGGTGTAGCCACCCGGGAACAGTCGTCCACCGGCCAGGAGAATTTGTAGCGTCGGCCTCCCGCTCGGCTGTAGCAGGGTCTGCGGCCCGCGCCTAGTTCTTTCCAAGGATCGACCGTAGCCTCGCCTTGTTCCCTATTCCCTATTCCCTCGTCCCCAGTCCCTAGTCCCGAGTCCCTAGTCCCTCGTCCCTCGTCCCTACGGATTCCTCTCCACCGTTGCCGTCACGGTTGCCGTGGAACCGGAAGCGGCCAGCGCATACAGTTCCGTGGCCACGCCGGGCAGGGAGACAGGGGCAAAGCTCACCGTGCCGTCCAGTGCGGAGGTGGCAACGCTAGCCTGGGTGGCCAGCAGTGCGCCCGTGGTGCACACCGTGTGCGCGGAGCAGGGCTGGGTCCAGGCGTAGAGCGATTGATAGAGCGCCACAGTGCCCCCGGCCATCGGGTTGCCATCCATGTCCAGGAGCCGGAAGACCATGGACGCGGGCGTGGCTCCAGTGGCCAGGCTTTGCGCGGTGCCGGAGACGGCTTGCAGCAGCGCGTACTCCGGCCGCGCGCCGATGGCGGAGAAGGTGGCGCAGTTCGAGGTCCCGTTGACGCAGGCCTGGATGGTCACCACCTGGCCCTCGGCCAGCGGACCCACGGTCAGGTTCTTGGTGGCCACGCCGTTCGAGCCGCTGAGCGCTGCCGCTGTTCCTTGCGGAGCAACCCCGCCCACCGAGGTTTGCCAGGCCACGGCCTGGTTGGCCGCGGGTGCGTCGCCGGTGAGCACCAGCGCCTGCACGGGCCAGGTCACGGTTGCCCCCGCTGCAATAGAGAGCCGCGTGGTCAGCGCCGTTACCGTGGACGGTCTGCCGCCGCTGAAGTGCGCCTGAAGGCTGGAGCCGTTGGCCAGCGAAGCCGTGACCACGGAGAGGGTGGCGTCGTTGGCGGTGACGGTCATGGTGGCGCGTCCGTCGCCGGTGGCCGCCACGGTGCAGGTTGCCTGGCCGCAGCCCAGTGTGGCCGTACCGCTGGCAACGGTATAGGTTACCAGCACGCCGCCGGCGGGGGTCATGTCAGCCGCCAGAGCCATCACGGCAAAGGGCAGCGACGTGGCCATGGGCACGGTGTTCATGGGCGCGGTCAAGAGCGTGAGCGCGTCGCCGGTGGCAGCGTCGTAACTTAGACCGCCGGTGATGATGGCCGCTGCGTTCAGGCCCGGATCGTCGTCCACTTCCACATCCACGGAGCCGGTAACGCCGCTGGCCGCGGGGGGTGCAATAGCCGTAATCTCATTGGGCGAAACGCTGGTGACCAGGGCCGGTTGTCCACCCACCAGCACGGTATCGGTCTGCCGGAATCCCATGCCGTGGATCACAAAAGGGCCACCCCCAGCGGTCAGGCGCGCGGGCTGCACGGTGTCGGCATAGAGCACCCAGCCGGAGTAGGCGTAGTCGGGGCGTCCATCGCCGCGTTCGTCGGCAACGCCCACCCGCACCAGCGAATCGGCATTCAAGGTAGCGCGCAGCCAGGTGGCGCCGGGGTTCAGCGCGTTCAGCGCGCCCGAGTAGATCACCGGCGAGGAGCCCACGGCGTCCTGCGCATCCCACACCCCGATCATGGGCATGGCCTTCAGGTTGGAGGGCTTGATGGTCTCATCCAGCGCTAGGGTTACTACGGAAAAGCTGCGGCCGGCGCGGGCGGCAAACAGGAACCAGTCGCTCTGGCCGATCTGGCTGAGCCGTCCCACCCAGAAGCCGGAGGCCGTCAACATGCGCGGCTGCGCTTCGTTGCCGATGGCGTCGTTGGGCTGGGCCTGTGCGGAGTCTTCGGCCACGATGGTGTAGCTCCTGGCATCGCCTGCGGAGAGCACCGGGGTGGTAAAGCTGGCCAGGGTTCCGGAGGCCGCTACCTGCCCCAGTTTGTATGCGCCAACCGAAGCATCGTTGATGTCCAACGCGCTGATGGTTTCAAAGCTGATCTGGAAGGCCGCCGAGGTCATGCCCGGAGGCAGCGGGATGGCGCTCAGATCAAAACTGCCCTGCAGGGAGCTGTCAAGCGATCCCCACCAGGCCAGAGGCACGCCGCTCGGATCGTCAAGGCCCAGCATCGAGTTGCCGTGCGTGCCCCGAAAGAGCGCGCCGCTAACGGCGGTGACGGTGTACTCGTAGAGGGGATTGCCGCTGGCATCCAGCGGGCGCGCCACCACGTTCACGCCCTGCATGCCGTAGCCCGAGCGGAACTGGATGCTGCCGGTCACGGAGACGGTGTTGGCGGCGGTCAATTGCTTGCCGGTAAAGCTGGAGAGGTTGGCGCTGGTGACGGGATAGATGCGGCTGAGCGCGGCCACGTCGTCAGCGTGGAGTTGCTGGTCGAGCGGAATGCAAGCGCCGCCGCCCACCGAGCAAAGGCCGTCCAGCGGCTGCATGATGGGCCAGCCCTGGGTTCCGCCCACCCAGCCATTGGCGAGCGCATCGGGATTCACCTGCGCGTAGTCCAGACCCAGAACGCGGCCCATGGCGCGCTCGATGTTGAAGTTCATCATCGCGAGCAGCGCCGTCGAACCGGTGCAGCGGCCATTCAAGAGCAGCACGGCGTGGGTGATGGTGGCGTCGGGCTGGATGCCGTCCAGCCACAGATAAACGCCGTTGAGGGAGCAGTTGTCGGGCTCGCTGGCATAAGTGCCGTACAGTCCGTCGATCACCGATCCATCGGCATCGAAGATGACGGCCAGCGGATAGCTGGTGGCCGACGAAGTTACATCGCTGGGAGCGGTCAGGAATCCCTTGCTGACCTGGATGTTGGCGCCGGAGACGTCTTCGTTGAGCTGACCCTTGTTGGTGAGCTGAACGGCGGCAGTGGCCACGTTGCTCCACAGGGCGGCCGCGGCATCCACCATGGCGGTAGCTTGCGCATGACTCACGGTGGCGCTCAGCGGGCCCTGATCGACGTAGTAGTTCACCTTGCCCAGCGGCCAATGCACGGGAGTGCCGGTTGCGGCGGGGTTGAAGTAGGTGGAGCCAGCCACGTATTTGGGGCCTCCCGCGCGGAGGACCGGAGCGGCAAGAGCGAAAACGATGATCGCCAGGAGCTGGGCGCAACGAATCGGAGCAATGGGGATCACGGGGAAGACTCCGGCAGCGAAGATTCATGGAAGAGGAAGTCCGCTTGAGGAGGGAGAGGAAGGCGGTTTTCATCTGACACAAGGGAGTCATCGGGGTTTGCATCTTCCTAATGGAATGAAAAAGGTAATTAAAGGACCGTAGTCCGTCGCTACAAAGTTCATGAGCGTCTGCCGAAATTGTCCAAAGCTGAAACACGGTGACCGAAGCGGAGACGCATGGCGCAGGAGTTACGGAGGTACTGGAGGTGTTTTTTGCTGCTTTACGCAACAGATTTGGTTGTAGATAGCAGAGTGGGAGGCGTTCTTTGAGGGAGTTTTTAGAGGGAGTGTCAGAAAACTGGTCGAATTCAAGTTTTCCATTCTTAGAGTTTTGTCCGATCTGCGCAAGCAAGCGACACCGGCTGTGGCGCGGGCGCACAGTTCTGGCGATGGCAGCCCCGGGATTGCCTCTGGATGAGTCACACGGAGGGGTGGAAATCAGCGCGGGCGTGGGGCAGAAGAATCAGAGCATTTTCCCCCTGCCCTATAGGCTTCCGTGCCCATCCATTTCCGCGTCTTTTTGCGGAAATGGGGCGGGATACCCATGGAATCTCGGTCTACACCCTTTCAGAGAATTCTCCTGGCAACAAAGGAACTGTCCAGGGATCAACAAACGATTCAGCTCCAGAGCCCCTCAGCCTTCAGCAACTCCACACAGCGCGCCAGACCCTTGTCCCGCGTAAGAACCTGCAGCCTGAGCCGGATGGCAACGGCCAGCAGCAACGTGTCCACCGGCCCGCATTCCACCCCGTGCGCGCGGCAGACGTTGAAGAGACGAGCTGCATCGATGTAGTCCGAGGAGACGATCAGCTGGTCGCGAAATGGATCCAGCAGCGCCTCGATCCGGGCAAATTGCGCAGGGTCGCGAATGCCGGAGAGAATCTCCTGCCGGATGGGTCCCACCATGGCCACGCGCCGATCCTGAATGGCCTCCCGAAGCTCGGCAACCGCCTGCTGCTCCAGCGGATTCAGCGGCGAACTCTCCCGGCGACGCAGTGCCAATGACCAGATGCAGGTGTCTACCAGCAGCTTCACAGCGTCTCGGGCCCCTGCGGTGTGCGCGGATCGGCGTCCGTCCGGCGCAGTTTGGCCGCATCATAGGCGGGATCGAAATCCACGCTGCCAAAGTGTTCCAGAATCTGCTGCTGTTTGCGCCAGCGGATGTACTCGTCCAGAGCCGCGGTAACAGCCTCTCTTTTGGTGGCATGGCGGCCAATACGACGAGCTTCGTTGATCAAATTGTCGTCAATTGCCAAATTTGTCGCCATCATGGACCTCCATCACGTGTAGTATGCCACACATTGCAATGTGTAGATGCGGCTTTTCCGGATGGATGGGAGGAGAGGCTTGCAGGAAGTGCCCCCAAACGACAGCGGGGATGGACAAGTGTCCATCCCCGCATCTTTTGTCTCAACTTGCTGGTCAGTAGTTGCCTATGTACTGCGCTCCCCAAATCAGCAGGGCCGAGCCCACCAAAATGCGGTAGATGGCAAAGATGGTAAAGCCGTGCTTGCGCACCCAGAACAGGAACCACTCCACCACGCCAAAGGCCACAATAAACGAGACCACCAGGCCCACCAGCAGAAGGCCCCAGCGCTCGCCGTTCATCACCACATGCGCCGAGGCTGCCGCGGCGGCGTCGGCATGCTTGCTGGGGTGAATCTCCTTGAGCAGGTCCCAAACCGTGGCGGCCAGCATGGTGGGGATGGAGAGCAGGAAGCTGAACTCCAGCGCCGCCGGCCGGCTCATGCCCACAATCTGCGCCGCCGCAATGGTCGACATGGAACGCGAGGTGCCGGGAAAGATGGCCGAGCAGGTCTGGCAAAGGCCAATCCAGATGGCCTGACCCAGGTTCATCTCTTCCACCGTGCGGGTGGGGGTGTTTTCGCGCCGCGCGGCCCAAATGTCAACCACCCACATGACCACGCCGCCAATCAGCAGCGCCAGCGCCATCACCTTCAGGCTGCCCAGATTCTTCTCGCTCCACTTGTGCAGAGCCAGAGCCGGAACCGAGGTGAAGAGGAAGGCCACCATGGTGAGCGTGATGGGATGGTTGAAGAAGTTGCGGTCACCTGTTTCCCCACGGGGAAAGGTGCGCAAAAAGCCCACAATGCGGCTCAGGAACAACAACATCAGCGCCAAAATCGCGCCCACCTGGATCACAATCGTATACATCTTCCAATAAGCCACATCCTGCAGGCAGTCCGCGGAGCCCACCGTGCAGGATGCCTCGCTCATGGGAAGCTTCATCAGTGCTTCTGTAATGCGCAGATGCGCAGTGGAACTGACCGGCAAGAACTCAGTCAGACCCTCAACGATCCCCAGCAGGATCGATAGTAGATATGGATTCACACTGCCTCCGGGCACAAAACCAGTAGGCTAGCTCCGCCATGGGGGAAAAGCGCGGAGTTACTCCCGGTCCAAGCCATATACGGGAATACCCTCATCCAATTTGTACACCAGCGCACCTGCCCGATACGAATAATCAGAAGCGGGAAAGTGCTCTTTCAGCTTGGCGGCCAATTCGGCGGCGTGGGCGTGGGCTTGCTGGCTGCGTTTCTGGTTGTCGTCGGCGGCGTACATATCGGTCAGCACGGCCTGGCGGTAGATGGCCAGATAGAGGGCCTGGGCCGCGCGGGGCGAGTCCGGATGCTCCACAACATACTTCTCGTAGTCCTCCGATTCCTTCTCCGGACACTTGGCCTCACCCTGCCAGTCGCCGCACAGCTTGTTGTCGATCATGTCATAGGCGGCCAGGTCGGACTGGCGGGTGCGCGGATAGAGCTTGATGAGCTTGCGCATCTCCTGGTCGTCGATGGGTTCGCGCAGATAGGCATCGCGCTCATGCGAGGAGGGCCGGGTGCGCTGCTCCACCTTGTCCAGCTGCCACTGGATATCGGCCGTGCGCCAGGCCGCTTCAGCGACTAGCGACGAGGTGGGGAACATCTCCACCAGACGGCGATACAGCAGGCGCGCGCTCTCAGCCGCATGGATGGGGCCGCGCGGGTCCTGCGCCAGAGCCTCCTGGTTGGCCGCCTCCCCCATCAGAATGCGGTCGCCGTCGGCGGTGTTTTCCACCACAATGCCCTTGGCCTCCATCCAGCCGGAGACGGGGGGCTGGACTTCGTCCTCGCTGCCCAGGATCGGCGTATCGCGGCCCTCCTGCTGCTGCCGTTGATCGGTGTTGGCATAGACGCGGATCCAAGGACCGCTCTTCTCCGCCACCACCATCTCCCGGCCAATCTGAACCCGATCCACCTTTTGCGACTGCTTGTCGGGCGCAACGTAGAGGATGGTCACCCGCAGTGCCGTCGCCCGCGGCCCGGCCATGGGCTTTTCCAGGACCGGCTTCTTCTCCGCCCCAGCTGCGCAGGCCAGCCCCGCCGCCAATACAACCGCAATCCCCCAACCCATCCGCATGTGCATCCTCCAAGAACAGCTTTTAGCTTTTAGCTTTTAGCTTCTAGCTTTTAGCTTTTAGCTTTTAGCTCTTAGCTCTCGACTGCCGACTCTCAGTCAGATCTCTGACCGTGCGATTTTGTACCACTCTTGGGTGCCCCAGAGCCTGCCCTGCGCGAAGTCGAAGGGTCTCGCTTTTGAGAGCTGGGACGCCTGGATTCCAAGCTTCAACTTCATACTCTCAAAACCCAGCTATCAGCTCTCCGCTCATGTTTAGACGTACCCAGCGCCTTCTGTGTACCCAGGATGATTCCGCTGCGGAACAGACCGTTGGCTGCGCTCCAGATCCATTTGAGTTTACCGGGCTGAGGCGGCTGCCGGCAGGGAAGAGCGTTTTCCTGGCTGCACAGCGCCCCTGACGGGGCGTTTGTCCGGGCAGCCCTTCCTGCGCGGGCTCAGGTTGAGAAGACCAGGCAATTCCCTTCCCTTTTGCGCGGAGAATGACCGTTCTGGTCCTCCGCTCTGGCCCGTTTTAGTCCTTGTTCACCTGCTTGCGGGAAGGTGAACATTACGCGGCGGGGGAATTTCGATACAATCTATTTAAGAATCCATCCCGAGCGCGCCCGCATCGATTAATTATTGTGGTTTCGCTCTGGAAATTCCGTCACAGAAACAAGGTTGATCCGTTGATATATCGAAGAAAAAACGTGTTTTGTACCCTTGCCGCCGGGTCTATTCTAGGAGCCGCTTTGGCCATTGCCGCAAGCGCCACCGCGCAGACGGCTAATCCCTTCCAGGGCAGCGTGGCCGTGGGCGAGGCCTCCAGCCAGGTGCTGGAACTCTCGCTCGACGACGCCATGGCCCGTGGACTGAAGAACAATCTGGGCATCATCCTGAGCTCGCAACAGCTGGCGGCCGCACGCGGCCAGCGGTTGGGCCAGTTGCAGGCCCTGCTGCCCACCGTGAACCTGAAGGCCTCCGAGACGGTTCTGCAGGTGGACCTTCCCGCGCAGGGTATGCGCATCAAGGGCTTCCCCACGGTGCTGGGTCCGTTTGGCTATACGGACGTGCGCGCCTCGCTGGATATGGCGCTGGTGGATGTGGAGTCGTTGCGCAATTTTCTGGCTGCCCGCCACAATTTTGCCGCCGCCCAGCTCTCCGCCGCCGATGCCCGGGATCTGGTGGTCCTGACAGTGGGCAACGCCTACCTGATTGTGCTGGCCGACGAAACCCGGTTGACCCGTGTTGAAGCTGAGGTGAGCACGGCCAAGGTCTCGCTCAGCCAGGCCCAGGCCAACCACGAGGCCGGCACCGCGCCCCTTTTGGATGAGCTGCGCGCCCGTGTGGATCTGCAGAGCCTGGAGCAGCAGCGGATTGTGGCTGCCAACGCGCTCGAAAAGGACAAGCTGGCCCTGGCCCGCACCATCGGCCTGCCCCTGGCGCAGAGCTTTGTTTTGGCCGACAAGGCGCCCTATGCGGCCTTCGATCAGATGGACGCCGCAGCCGCCATCCGCGACGCCAAAGCCAACCGCAAGGATCTGGCCTCGGTGGTGGAACAGGCCGCGGCCGCCCGCGAGCAGCGCAAGGCGGCTACCGCCGAGCGGCTGCCCACGGTGCGCCTTACCGCCGACTACGGCGACATCGGCACCACCCTTTCGCACTCCCATGGCACCGGCGACGTAGCCGGAACCCTGAGTGTGCCGCTGTTCCGCGAGTATGCCTTGCGCGGCGAAGCCCAACAGGCCCAGGCCCAGTTGAATGTGGCTGAGGCCAAGGTGAGCGACGCGCAGGCGCAGGTGGATGCCGACGTACGCGACGCCCTGCTCGATATTGCCTCCGCGCAACAGATGGTGGAGACGGCCCGCTCCAGTGTGGAGCTGGCCTCGGAAGTTCTGACCGAAGCGCAACAGCGCTACGCCAACGGTGTAAGTGACAACCTGGCCGTAAGCCAGGCTCAACAGTCGGTGGCTCAGGCCAACGATCAGTACGTTGCCAGCCTGTACCGGCACAACATGGCCAAGCTCAGCCTGGCCCGTGCCTTGGGCGCTGGCGACCATTACAAGACGTATCTGGGAGGAAAGTAAACGTGGCGGAACAAAACCCAAACCCGGCCCCCAACCAAGCAGAGCTTGAAGCCATCGACGAGACCGCAGCAGAGCAGCCGCAGGGCCGCCGCCGGGCCATCCTGGTGGTGGTTCTGGTGGTGTTGGCTCTAGTGGCCGCTGGCCTCTGGTGGCGCTCCACTTTCACCGAAGACACCGACGACGCGCAAATCTCTGGACATTTGATCCAGGTGAGCGCGCGCATCAACGGACACGTGCTCTCGGTCAAGGTGCAGGAAAACCAGCAGGTGAACGCCGGCGACGTGATTGCCGAGCTGGATCCGGGCGATTATCAGATTGCCGTGGACAACGCGCAGGCCGCGCTGGACGCAGCTGAAGCCAATGCCGCAGCGGCCCATGTCGCGGTGCCGATCACCGCCGTGAACGTGGGCAGCAACCTGCGTTCAGCGGATGCGGATGTGGCCAGTTCCCACGCCAGCGTCGAGCAGGCTGAGCGGCAGTTTGAAGCCGCGAAGGCGCGCGTGGCTGAGGCTAGCGCCAACAACACCAAGGCCCAGGCCGATCTGGAACGCTACCGGCCGCTGGTGGCCAAGGACGTGATCAGCAAGCAGCAGTTTGATGGTGCCGTGGCAGCGGCCGATGCCGCCAAAGCTGGCTTGGCCGATGCCGAGGCAGGCCAACAGGCCGCGGCAGACGGCATCCGCGTGGCCCATGAACGCTCCACCCAGTCGCAGGCGCAGCAGAAGTTTGCCCAGACCGCACCGCAGCAGGTGGAAGCGCAGAGCGCCCGCGCCAAGGCTGCCGTGGCCCAGGTGGAACAAGCTCGCGCGGCGCTGGCACAGGCCAAGTTGAACCTGAGCTACACCGAGATCAAGGCTCCGGTGGCCGGCATCGTCACGCGCAAGAGCGTGGAGATCAACCAGAACGTAGCCGCCGGACAGAACCTGATGATGCTGGTCTCGCTCGAAGACCTGTGGGTGACGGCCAACTTCAAGGAGACCCAGCTGCGCCGCATGACGGCCGGCCAGGACGCCGAGGTTGAGGTGGACTCCACCGGCAAGGTGTACCACGGCAAGGTGACGCAGATTGGCGGCGCGACGGGCTCGGTTCTGTCGCTCTTTCCGCCGGAAAACGCCACCGGTAATTATGTGAAGGTGGTGCAGCGCGTTCCGGTGCGCATCGACTTTACCGACCTGAAGAGCGAAGACGCCAAACACGAGCTCCGGCCCGGCCTTTCCGCCGAACCCAAGGTGAGAGTGAAGTAGTTTTTCTCGTAGCTCTCAGCTTGTAGCTTCTAGCTTGTAGCTCGAACCCCGTAAGAGAAATCCCCTGGCCGATGGCCGGGGGATTTTTTTGCACCTGCGGTGCGGCAGACGCTTCGCGTGGCTCCAGACGCGTTGGAGTTGGAATTCGTGCGCCCCTCCGGGGCGCAGGCCTCTGTTTTGCGAGCCCACCCAGGATTCCCGCTGCCCACTTCGCAAAGCTCAGAGGGCAGCGTACCTCCTGATTACATGACAGCGTCGGCTCCCCCCGCGACCCGAGTAGACTGGTTGCTGC
>CAZYDF010000009.1:0-74378 GCA_964645855.1 uncultured Occallatibacter sp. | reverse complement strand
CTGCCTTCGATGCGGCTTGACAAAACAGACAGTCGCTGAGCGAACGGGGCCCCAGGCGTTCTCCTCAGCCTGGGGATGGTGAGTCGAAGAATTCGCGGTTGTTCTTTTGCGCATTCTGCGAAGGATTCCAGATACTGGGCACTCTTCATCCGGCCCTTAGAGCATTTTCTGAAAGGGTGTAGACCTGAATTTCATAGATGTCCCGCACATTACCGCAAAGCCTGCGAAATGGATGGGGCACGGCGGCTCTGTTGGAAGAGCCTGGCCAAAAAATCATTCGGAAAATTACTCGTCGCCGTTGAAAATCGATCCCACGATCCCGCCCAGAATGCCCCCGCCAATGCTGCCACCGATGCCGCCGCCGCCCATGGGCCGGTTCTCGCCCTGGGGCAGATACTCGGCAATCTGATGCGCCAGCCGCGAGATGGGCAGGGTCTGCAGCCACACCCGGCCCGGCCCCGAGAGCTCGGCCAGGAAGAGCCCGTCCCCGCCAAACACCATGTTCTTGATGCCGGGAATGGTGGTGATCTGGAAGTTCACCGAGGCTTGAAAAGCTCCCACGTGGCCCGGATGCACGCGCAGAATCTCGCCCGGAGCCAGATCCTTCACAATCAGCTCGCCGCTCAATTCCAGCCAAGCCGTGCCGTGGCCGCCCACGCGCTGCAGCATAAAGCCGCTGCCGCCAAAGATGCCCGCACCCAGCGATTGCTGGAAGCCCACTCCGATGGTCACCTGCGGGGTGGCGCAGAGAAAACCATGGCGGTGGACAAAGTACTCCGGCCCGTTGCCCAGCTCCACGGGCACAATATGTCCCGGCACCTTGGTGGCAAACGCCACCACGCCGGGCGTCTGGCAGCTGTACTCGGTCATGAACAGGCTACCGCCGCCGGCCACGCGCTTGAGCGCGCCCAAAAAGCCGCCCCCGCCGCCCATCTGGGTGTGGGTGGCCATCTGGATGGAGCCGGTCATCCAGGAGAGTTCGCCGCTCTCCGAGAAGATGCTCTCGCCCGGTTGAAGGTAAACCTCGAGAACCGGCATGGTGGTGCCAAGGACCTGCGTTTGCATGGGTTGACAAAGCCTCCTGTATGAACCGAGTGTACCCGCCGCCGGGCCAGCGGGGAAAGACAGCCTTGTTGAACCGGAGGTCGCATCCGGGAATTCCTGAAACTGAGGAGGGAAACGGGTCGTCTCCTTCCTTTCCACGCCGGCTACTCCATAAAGGTTGATGGCTTTTCTCCGATGAGACCTACAGAAGAGTCTTCCGGTGCGATCCATCCGCGCGAAGATCTGCTGGGTTTCGGGTGGCCAATTCGATGCATGGAATGCCAGGAAAACGGAATGCATAATCAGGCTGCGGCCAATCTGAAGGCATTGATCGAGAGCACGGGCGACCTGATCTGGTCGGTCGATCTCGAAGGGCGGCTGATTGCCTTCAATACCGCGCTCGAGACCTACATCCGGCTCTCCTTCCACGCCGAGCTGAAGAAGGGGATGCGCTTTCACGAGCTGTTTCCCCCGGATCGCACCGCGATCTTTCACGGCTACTACCAGCAGGCCCTTCATGAGGGAGCTTTTCAGGTTGAATACACGCAGTTGGCCGGCACCACCCTGGAGATGAGCCTCAATTCCATTGTCAGCGACGGCACGGTAACCGGCGTCTCCGTTTTTGCCCACGACATTACGGTGCGCAAGCTGAACGAGGAGGCGCTGCGGCATCTGGCCGCGGCGGTTGAAAGTTCCCACGACGCCATCATCACCCACTCGCCCAACGGCGAGATCCTTACCTGGAATCGCGCCTCGGAGCGCATGTTCGGTTATCGCCCCGGGGAGGCCATCGGCCGGCCGATCACGCTGATCGTGCCGCCGGAGCGCCTCGCGGAGGTTAAAGCCTACAACGCGGAGATACTCTCTGGCCACACCATGCGCGAGACCGACGGCGTGGGCTTGCACCGCGAAGGACAGCGGATTCCGCTCTCGCTCTCCTCCTGGCCGGTCCGCAATGCAGCGGGCAAGATCACGGCCATCTCCGACTCCATCCGCGACGTGACCGGAAAGTTGGAAGCCGAACGCATCAAGGGCATGCTGGCGGCCATCGTCGAATCCTCCGACGACGCCATTCACGGCGTCAGTCTGGATGGGATCATTCTCAGCTGGAACCCCGGCGCGGAGCGGATGTGCGGCTACGCCCGCGAGGAGGTTGTGGGCAAGCACCTCGAGTTTCTGGTTTGCCAGTCCAGGGAGTGGATCGAGAACAACCATGTACAGCTAGCCGCAGGCAAGCCGTTGCCTGCCTTTGACACTGTCTTCCGCCACAAGGACGGCCGCCTGATCGACGTGTCGGTCTGTGCTTCGCCGGTGCGCGACGCCAGCGGAACCGTTGTGAGTGTGGCTGGCATTGCCCGCGATATTGGCCCGCGCAAAAAGCTGGAACGGGCGCTGATCGAGGCGGAAAAGAAGTACCGCATCATCTTTGACGGCGCGCTGGAAGGCATGTTCCAGACCGTGCTGGACGGACCGATCCTCACCGCCAATGCCGCCGCGGCCCGGATGCTGGGCTACGATTCACCGGAAGAGCTGTTGACCTCGGTCAAGGATGTGCGCCGTACCATATGGGCGGATCTTGCCGTCAGAGCCACCTACGTCAAGAGAGTGGGTGGACCGGAGTTCAAAGCGGTTCTCGGATTCGAGTGCCAGTTCCGCCGCAAGGATGGCAGCCTCATCTGGGTCTCGCTCAACGGGCGTCTGGTCCGCGACGAGCAGGGCGCGCCGCTCTATCACGAAGGCTTTATTGAGGACATTACCGCCCGCAAGATGGCCACCGAGGCCATGGCCGAGAGTGAAACCCGCTTTCGCAAGCTCTTTGAAGAGAGCTCGACCGTCCTGCTGCTCATCGAGCCTGAAGGCGGCGAAATCGTGGACGCCAACCGTGCCGCGGAGATCTACTACGGCTACTCGCGCACCCAGCTTGTTGGCGCCAACATCTGCCTGCTGAACCCCTTGACGCATGAACAGATCAAAGCGGAACGGGCCTGTGCCCTGCGTGAAGAGCAGAAATATTTCAACTTCCAGCACCGTCTGGCCTCCGGCGAAATGCGCGATATACGCGTGTATTCCTCGCCCATCACCATCGACCGCAGAATCCTGCTGTACTCCCTCATCTTCGACGTCACCGAGCAGAAGAAGACCGAGCAGTTGCTGCGCGAGACGGCGGCAAACCTGGCCGCGTCCCAACAGATCGGCGGGCTGGGCAACTACGACCTGAATACCACCACTGGCGTGTGGACCTCCTCCAAGGTGATGGACGAAATCTTCGGCATTACCCAGGAGTACGAGCATACGGTGGAGGGCTGGGCCAATCTGATTCATCCCGACGACCGCGCCATGATGACCGAGCACTTATTTCACGAAGTGCTCGAGAACCGTCAGCCCTTCGACAAGGAGTACCGCATAATCCGCCACCTCGACCGCGCCGAGCGCTGGGTGCACGGACTGGGTAAGGTGGAGTATTCAGCCGACGGCAGGCCGCTGCGCATGCACGGCGTCATCAAGGACATTACCGAACACAAGCATGCGGAGATCGCGATGCGCTCCAGCGAGCAGCGCTACCGCACCGTCTTCCAGGCCAGCCTGGACTGCATCGCCATCACCCGCCAGCGCGACGGCGCCATCATCGACGTGAACCAGTCCTATCTGGAGATGCTGGGCTTTGATCTGGGTGAGGTGATGGGCCACAACTGCGTGGAATTGAATCTGTGGGCGGAGCCCGACGCGCGCGAACGCATGGATGAGGTGCTGCTCCAGAACGGCAGCTTCCGCGATGCCCGCACCCGCTATCGCAAAAAGAATGGCGACCTGCTCTGGGTGCTGATCTCCTCCTCCTCCATTGAGATTGAAGGTGAGCCCTGCGTGCTGACCATCATCCGCGACGTCTCCGATGCCAAAGCCGCGGAGGACAAGATCTGGAACCTGGCCTTTTACGATCCACTCACGCGACTGCCCAACCGGCGCCTGCTCATGGACCGCTTGCGCCAGTTACTGAACCTGGGCAAGCGAACCACGCGCATGCGTGCGCTGCTGTTCATTGACCTTGACAACTTCAAGACGCTCAACGACACCCTCGGCCACCAGAACGGCGACCAACTGCTGCGCGAGATGGCGCGGCGGCTGGTGAGCTGCGTGCGCGAGTCCGACACCGTGGCGCGCCTGGGCGGCGATGAGTTTGTGGTGCTGCTCGATGGGCTGGACTACCATCCGGAACATGCCGCCCAGCAGATGGAAGCCATCGCCTACAAGATTCTGGCCTCCGTCGAGCAGCCCTTCTGGCTCGACAATCGGGAGTACTTCTCCACTTCCAGCATCGGTATTACCGTTTTCTCCGGCAATCATTTCACCGCCGACGAGCTGCTGCAACAGGCGGACATTGCCATGTACCAGGCCAAGAGCGCCGGGCGCAACACCCTGCGCTTCTTTGAGCCCGCGCTGCAAACCGCCGTCCAGGAGCGCGCTGCCTTGAGCGACCAGATGCGCATCGGGCTGCGGCGTTCGGAGTTCATCATCTATCTGCAGCCGCAGGTGGACAGCAACGGCATGATTGGCGCTGAGGCGCTGGTGCGTTGGCAGCATCCCCGCCGTGGCCTGCTCTATCCCGGCGACTTTATCCCGCTGGCGGAAGAGACGGGGCTGATTCTGCAGCTGGGGGCACAGGTGCTGGAGGCGGCCTGCCTGAAGATTGCGGAGTGGAATCATTGCTCCCCCTCAACGCCGGTGCGGATCTCCGTCAACATCAGTGCGCGCCAGTTCTATCTGCCCACCTTCGTTGCTCAGATTCTGGCTGTGTTGAAGCGCACCGGGGCCGACCCCTCGCTGCTCAACCTAGAGATCACGGAAACCATTCTGCTGGACAACATTGAAGAAGCCATTGAGAAGATGCGTGAGCTCAAGGAGCATGGCCTGCGCTTCTCCCTGGACGACTTTGGCACCGGCTACTCGTCGCTCTCCTACCTGAAGCGGCTGCCTTTCGACCAGCTCAAGATCGATCGCTCGTTTGTCCACGATCTGCTCGACGATATTGGCAGCCGCGCCATCGCCCAAACCGTGATCTCCCTGGGCCAGGCGTTGGATCTGGAAGTAATGGCTGAAGGCGTGGAGACCGAGGCGCAGCGCGTGCAACTGGAAGAGCTGGGTTGCCACAAATTCCAGGGCTACCTCTTCGCCCGCCCCATCCCGCTGGAGGAGTTCGAACGCAACTGGCTGGCTGCCGGCCAACCCATAGGCGACTAGAGCGTTTTCGACTCTGGTCTTAACAGAAAGCAGGTGCTGCGTGGCAATTTCCTCAAGAAATTGCCGCGCAGCACGGTCCTTGCAAGGCCGACACTTGAATCGAAAACGCTCTGGCGCTCACCCCGCCTTCAGCACCACTTCCATGCGCAATACCGTCTCCGTGTCCGGCGTGAGGCGGACCACCAGCGGCGCAGCCTGAAAGCCCGGCACCAGGTTGAAAGTGTGTTCCGCCGCCACCGGCTCAAAGGCCGCAGCCCCGTTGAGCGTGATCTTCAAAACTCCTCCCGGCCGGATGATCCGCACGGTGCGCGCGTCGGGCTGCTCCACGGCATCGGTCGCACGCGCCAACACCGGAACCACAAGACGCAGATCCGTGCCTCCATCAACCAGCGCGGCAATCTCCATGGCCGATTCGCTGATCCTGTAATGCAGCCGGTAATGCGGTTCCTTGCCTTCCGGAGCTTGGCGCGCCACGTTCAGCAAACGGCCCACAGCTTCAAAGGCTGCCTGATTCTCTCCATGCTGTGCTGTGACCACCGCGCGGAGATCGTTCACGCTGGTAAACGCGCCTGCCGGCCCGCACTCCACACGCGGCGTGAGCGCCATGTGCGAGCCTTCACGATGGGTCTGCTGGTTGGAGATCTCAATCAGCTGATACTCGGTCATCGATGCCGTCAGCACCGGCCCCAGCGTCTGGTGATAAAGCAGCGAGAGCGCGCCTCCGCTCACGTGGCCGCCACCCGCTCCACTGCCACCTTGCTGTACATGCTCCGCGTACTCAAAGTCGTAGCCGGTCACGGTGGCGCGCCACGGCCCCACGGCAGCCAGGTGCGTGGCAATCTCTGGAAAGCTCTTCACGCCGTACGGCTCGTCGCGCGGAATGTTGGGACGTGGTTTTGCTGTTGCCTCGAAGCTCGCACGGTCCAGCACCGTGGCCAGCGCCTTGGCATGGGTAAAGGTGTGATGAATGCAGGGCGCTTCGCCGTTGGCAAAATAATCGGGCCCGCCGTAGAGCAGACCCCCGTGGGTGCAGGCGGCCATCTGCTCCAGGTTGCGCCGGGCAGCCTCGCGAAAGCGCGGATCGGCATCGGCCAGGAGCGCGAATCCCGGCTGGCAACCATCCGAGGTGCGGCTGCCCCACCAGCTCCATTTGTAGTTGCGCGTGCCCCAACTGTTGTCCCACGCGCCATCGGGCAGCATGAACTCCAGATGCGTGGCCAGCGCCTTCAGCACCGCATCCCGCACCGTCCCATCCTCGGCAATTGTGGCGTAGAGCGCCAGCGCCGGCAGCGACTCTTCCACGTTGTAGCCCAGATCCACCGGGCGGCAACCCTTGGCCGTCACCGCATCCAGCGGATGGCCTTCGCCGGTCAAAAATCCTCCCGGTGTAAAGTGCTCCAGCGCTTCGTGCGCAAGGCCGTGGGCACGCTCCACCAGCTTCTGCTGTCCCAACATGCGGCCCGTGAGAAGGAAGGCCAGCGACGCCGTCACCGGGTAGTTGATGTTGCCCGTCTCAATCGAGATAAACCCGTCCAAAAAGTGTGCCGCACGCTCCAGCCTCTCCGTCCACTGGCGGCGCGTTGCCGCATCCAGCAGCGAGCCGTGGTGCTCCAGCGCCTCACTGAGCGCAATCGTGTGAAACACCGTGATGCCCTTCCAACTGCTCAGCGTAAGATCGTTCACCCAACTGCCATCGGCGCGGGAGACGGTGCGCTCCGTCCACGCATTTACATCGAGCGCGGCGCGTAGATATTTTTCGTTGCCCGTGTGATGAGCGGCCCAGAGCAACGGATACACCGCGTCGCCACAGCGGCCATGGATCAAGCCGCAGGCCGGGCACAGCAGAGCGCCACGCAGGTTCGGATCGGCAATGCCCGCAATCTGATGCCGGATCATGCCGTCGCACCAGTCCAGCAGCGTTGCCGCGTAAAGCTCGCGCTCTGCACCACTCGTTGTGGTTGGCGACGCAGCCAACGCGGAAGCAAATCGCGGCAAGGCAAGACTGGCCGCACCAGCGGCGCCCATGCGCAACACATCACGGCGGGAGAGACCAGGGAAAAGGTCATATTTCAGCATGGCAGCCATACTAACGATCCCCAGCCCAACAGACAAGGTTTGCCCCCGCCGCCCCGCAAGCGAGCAAAAAAAACCTCCGCAAGCAGTGCCTGCGGAGGGTGTTTTGACGTTCTTGATGCGAAGATCAAAAACTGTCTTCGCGGAACATGGGATGCGGAATCAGGCGGCGGTAGTCCTCCTGATGCGCGCCATCCAGGCAAGCCTCAATGATGGTCTTGCCCAGCGGGTCCAGGTCCGGCACCAGGAACTGCTTCAGCTCCTTGGCGAAGAACTCGCGCCACTGCCGCGCGCCTTCGTTGTAGACTTCCATGCCGCCCTGAATCTGCTCCTCAACCTGGAGAAAGACGCGGGGAATCATGAAGCCTTCAATGCGCAACTGCTTGGGCAGGTAGCCGAGCAGCGGGCAGATGGCGTCCTGCATCTGGTCGCGCGCAAACTTGGCGCTGCCTCGGCGGGCCAGGTACTCGCGGGCAATCCACTCTGCCATGAAGCCCACCCTCCAGGCGCCAATGTGCTGGTTGGGGATGAGCACGTGGCGGGTCTCCGGCGTGTCGATGATCTGGCGCAGCAGCAGGTTCGCCTGGTCCACGCGGCGGCCGGTGCAGAAGGCCCAGTAGCTTCCTACGCCCTCCGACTGCATCTCCTTGGACTTGGTTGCCTGAATGCTGGGGTTGGCGTGGCCGCGCGGAGCCACCAGACGCCACAACCAGGCCAGAGCCGGGCTCAGCACATGCATCATGGCCAGAATGCCGTAGAGCTGGCTGTCCTTGTGTGTGGGAGGGCAGCGCACGCCAAAGCTGCGCACGTCCACACGCTGCGGGCCGCTCAACACGTCGTCGCGCAGGTGGCGGGGCAGAATCACGCGCGGGTTGGGGCAAACCTTGCCCGGCGCGTCTTCCACGTGCTCCCAGGTCAGGCAGGTGCCGCCCGGAACAATGTAGTGATTCAGGAAGATCAAAGGCTCCGGCGGATCGATGCAGAGCCGTTCCAGGTCCGGCGCCGTGCCGTAGCTGTGGATGTGATCCACGCGCACAAACCAGCCGTCCTCGGCGTCGGAGATGGTCAGCCGTCCGCCCTTCTGGAACTTGGGATGAGCGCAGGCCATGTCATCGGCAATGGGCTGCAGATGGCAGGCTTCGGGCAGGTTCAGCGTCCGCTCTTCGCCGGTGACCACATTGTGGCCAATCAGCAGGCGACCGTCTTCCATGCGGTGGATGTGCTCGGTCATCTCGCTCTTGCCGCCGCCACTGGCGCCTTCGTGCATGATGACTAGTTGATTCTCGTACGGCGTAACCACGGCCACGGCGGCGCAGTGGTTGGTGACCCAACCCTCATGCTCGCCACGGTCCAGGAGCATCGAATAAACGCCCTTCTTGGCCGAGGGACCGGGATAGAGGTTGTAGGCAAAGACCTCCTGATGGGTGCCCTTGCGGTCGTGTACCACCACCTGGCGGCCACCAAAGTGCGAATGGCGGAAGGGCGGCGCAACAAACAGCACGCCACCGGTGATCTTGAAGCCCTCCGGCACCTTGGTGCGGGGAATAAAGCCCTGCAGATCAGCCAGAGCCGCGGCAAAGAAGGCCGCCTGGCGGGGGCAGATCAACAGGCTGCCGTAGCCCAGCGAGTCGTCGCCGGCATAAAACGGCACGGCCACCAGCTCCTGGCCCTTCAACCAGTCCAGGGTCTGGCGGCGGGTCTTGGCAAAGCTCTCGCCGAAGCGCTCCTGATAGGTGGGTTTGTCGGTAGGCAACTCGTCGCCAACCACCATGGCATCCGGATCGCGCCTACGCATGGCCGGGTCCGGGAAGTTGATGGCCAGCCCGTTGCGCGCCTTGGTGATCACCGCTTCGATGATGCGGCCCACGCCGGGGGTCTGGAAGACCGCCTCGTACACGCCGTGGTCTTCGCGATTGCCGAGTGTCCAGTCGGTCTCACCCGTGGTGCGGCCCAGCGCCCAATCCATCAGCTGTGACCGGGTCTCCGGAGTCTGCACCAGCGGCGCCGCGCCCAGAACCTCTTGCACAGCCTCAGGCAGCCCCATCTCCGCCCAGCTGGTTTGAAAATCGACAAAAGTACCCTTCACCTCAACGGTGCTCATTCTCTTGACTCGCTTTCCACTGCGGCTACAGAATTGCTGCACCCAGGGGCACAGCCCTCAAGTCCACCCGCCCCCCAAGGAGGGGAGCGACCTCGGGCAAATACCGGTTAGGGTATGCCGATCCTGGAACCGCCTGAACGGGAAGATGCGCACTGGCAAAAGCAAAAATGCCAAGTACGTGCAATATCTTTATCTCACCTCTGTATACGTTTGGCAGTGAGCAATGTCACAGTATGGTAAATGATTCCAAACCACCCCGGATTCCGGAATTGAAACTCTAGAAATTCCGAAAACCGCACGGTTCCACTGCCGAAATCAGCATTTTCAGTCTCGCCGCCCGGCTTCCCGTTCGCACTTTGGAGTGGGCGGCGGAGCCGCATCGCGCAGGCCCGGCTGCACGACCGTCCCCAACAAATCGGGCTCCGAAGGCGGCCAGCCTCCGGAGCCCGAACGGTTCCAGATGAATTTATTTGCCTACAGCTCCCAGCGCCTTCAGCCTTGCCTGGGTCAAAAGCCAGGTGTCGAAGGGCGAGAGCGGACCTTCCGGCTTTTCCACCTTGCGGTAAGCGTCGATGGCAGCATCGTTCACGCCGTACTGCTCGTAGATCATGCCGTACACAAACCAGACCGCGGAGTCCGGCTTGAGCATCTGGCTGGCGGCCATGGCCTTTTGCGCCAGATCGCTGGCCTCCACCGTCTTGCCCTGCGCGGCATAAATGCAGGCCAGCGTGTGCAGAGTGGCGAAGGATTTTTGCTGGCTCAACAGATTGGCTTGCTGCGCGGCCTTCAGCACCTCAGCGTCGGTATGGCCGTCAAACAGCGCCGACCAGGCCAGCAGGTTGGAGTCGTTGGCCGTGCCCTTGCCCAGGTCGATCACCTTCTGAAGGGTGCTGCGGACGGCGGCAAAGTCGCCTTTGTAGCCTTCCTCGTTAGCCTTCTGGCGCAGCAGTTGCTCGTCCTCGGGGTGCTTGTCCAGGCTGGTCTGGAGCAACTGACCCCAGCCCTTGAAGTCCTTCAGCAGCAGAGCGGCGTCGCCCGCAATCTCAATGGCCCGGTAGGAATCCGGATTGTTCTTCAACAGTTCCTCGCCAAGGGGCTTCAGCGCGGGACCGTCCTGGGCAATCCAGCAGGCCTGTGCCAGCAGCAGGGCCAGGCTGGTGCGTGCCTCGCCTGCGGGGGCCGCGCTGTAAGCCGTGCGAATGGCCGGAATGAGGGGCTGAACCGCCGCGGTGTAAGACACCAGAGCCGCCGCTGCCAGCCGCATGGCAGCCGGATCGTGCGCCGTACCCACGGTCCAGAAGCGCGGAAAGAGCGAACCCGACAGCGGATCGTCGCCGCCGCCCTTGTGGATGCGGTCGCGCATCCAGTCCAGCAACGCAGCGGCTTCGTCCAGCCGGTTCTGTTCCAGCAGGTAGAGAACCTCGTTGCCAGCCTCGGAAATGGGCGTGCCATCGGTCACCGCCCGCAGACGGCCATCGTCCTGGCTCAGAAACAGCTTCTGGGTTGCAGCGCCTGGCATCTGCATGGAAACCCGGTAGCCCTTCTGTTCGTCGCCTTCCGCCGTGGTCTTCATGTTGCCCATCATGGCGTCCACCAGCACCCGCAGCGGGAACTCCGATTGCAAGGCGGTAAGGCGCAGGCTGGACGAGCTCTGTTGTGCCTTCTTCAGGTTTTCGTCCCACTCGCGCGCGGAGCTGTAGGCGTGGCGTGAGAGCATTTCAGCGGCCAGTTGCGGGGTAATGGCGTCAGCCATGGCCGCGCCCAGCATCTTTTCGGTCAGGCCGCGCGGATCGGTGTCAGGGAACTCCGGCCCCTTCCACGGTTTGAGCTTGCGGAAGATGGTCACCTGCTGGGTAATGGCCGCGGAGTTGGCTTGGCCGGCAACGCTGGCGGTCAGGATCTCCGCCGCCTCCGGATAGAGCCGCAGGCGCAACAACTGGCCTCCGGCAGCGTTTAGAGCGCCGCTGCGCCGCTCCGCACCGCCCGTGGAGTGGTCGGCTTTGTCCATGCCCGCGGCGATTCCCTTCTCGCCGCCCTCCTCGGCTACCGTGGCGGCAATGCCGATGGCGTCACGGGTGACGGAGCCGGGCAGCTTGGCCAACTCCTCCAGCAGCGCCTTGTACTCATGGTTGTAGAGCAAGTCAAAGAGAAGATTATCCTCGTACCTGTCGCCGGTCTCCTTATCCTTTTTCTGTACCGCGCGATAGTTGGCAATGGCGTCGGCCAGATGCGCCCCTTCCGTGTAGCGTTCACCCTCCGCGTCAAACTCTTCGGCAATGGCCATGTCCACAACCACATTCTGATCTTCCGGATCCAGCTCCACGGCCCTGCGGTAGGCCTTGTCCGCGCACTTGCCGTCCATGCCATGCGTCCGCAGCACGCCGATGGCGTCATGCTGGCACATCCAGCCCAGCGCCTCAAAGGCCACTGCGGATTTGGGATCCAGCTGGGTGGCCAGCTCCGCCTCTTTGCGGGCCCGGTCGCCCATCGACGCCTTCAGCAGCGCATACGCCATGCGCACATGGTGGATGGCCTGCTCGGGGTGCGCTTCGATCAGCGCCCGATCTGCCGCCAGCGCCTCGCGCATCTTGCCTTGCGCCATCAGACCGGCTCCCTGCTGATCGAAGGTGAATAGCACCATGTCCTGCTTGTAGGCCGCCAGAACCGCATCGCGCAGGGCCAGGGTCTGCTCCAGCGTGTAGTGCGGCTGGACGGTGCTGAAGCGCAGCGTAGCCTTTACCGTGCCGTTGGCGGCGCTCTCATAATGTTGGGTCAGCAACGCCGGACCCATCGACGTCTGCACATCCTTGGGTAAGGCGCGCAGCGCAAAACCGGCCGGCGGCGTAATCGTGTAGCGCCATTCCGTCGCAAAGGGCAGCACATCGTACTCGGTGGTGCGCGCCGCCACCGCCCGCTTGCGATTCTCTTCCTGCTGCGGGGTCAGCTCTTCCCCCTCCTCCTTGGGATCGGTGCGGAACCACTGCGGCAGCCGCGAGAAGATGCCGGCAAAGGGAATCGCCACCGCCGCATCGCCCACCACCGTGTTGCCCCGCTTGGCGGCGGTCATGTCCAGCTTGAGCAGGAACGGCTTGCTCAAGTCCTTGCCATCGCCCCGCTCCACATTGGCCAGCGCCTTGGCCAAGTAGTTGTTTTTGGCGTAGGTTTCCAGATCGGTGCGCTTGGCCCGGGTGTCGGCTCCGCCGTAGTCTTCGCGGTATTGCTGGTCGATGGGCCCGTGGGTCAGCGACGTCTCCACAATATGCGCCCCGCCGTACTCCGCCAGCTGAAAGTCGCGCAGCTCCACCAGCTGGTTCTCCTCCGGCCGGAGCGCGGGAGTATTGACGAGTCCCGTTGTGCCCTCGGCAATCACCAGCGCCGGGCGGTCCTGGTCCATGGAGGGCAGCGTGCCCACCTCCGCGTACTCCGCCGTAGCGTCAATCCACAGCGGCGCTCCGCCGGGCGTGGCGGCCGGCACGTACGCAATGGCGTGGTCGAACATGTTCATGCCAGCCAGCTCCGGGGTGATGCCCATCCCAGGGCCCGTATCCAGCAGCGCCATGGAGGCGGGAATCCCCGCGGCCCGCAGCCAGGCCACCAGCAGCGCCGCCTTGTCCTTGCAGTCGCCAAAGTGGTGCTTCAGCACCTCCGGCCCGGTGGCCGGCTGGATGGAGGCCTGATCGAACTCGATGCCGGTATAGCGCACCTCCTTGTGCAGCAAGGCCACAATGCGACGGATGTTCTCCATCCGGTCCGTGCCCAGTGCGGGCAAAAGCTGCTTCACCTTGGCCGGATCGATCTGCGGCTCGGCCAGCTTGCGATAGCCCTCCGCCACCGCCGCCCACGACGCGCCCGTAGAGAACTCCACCATCGGCGACAGATGCTGATGCGTCGGCAGATCGATGTCGCTGCCAATCCTGGCCGGCAGATACGCCTGATCGAAGACCAACCTGCGCACCTCGCCCTCGCGAGTGTCGGTCACCTTGAGATCGGGCAGAAGATGGGTGCGGTACTCCAGATGCGTGGCGGCCGGCAGCTCCACCACCAGCTGCTCGCGCACCACCGGCACGCTGCGCGAAAAGGTGTCGCGATAGATGCCGCCCGCGGCAAAGAAGGGCTCCTTGTCGGAGCTTACCGTCTCTTCTTCCACCACCACGCCCACCGCCAGCGCCGGTAACGGCCCCTTGCGGATGCGCGCATTGGTGTAGGTGCCCTCCTCCGCATCGCCCGCCGGCCCATCGGTCAGCGTCTTCTGGTCCAGCTCCACCACCTTGCCGTCCAGCTGCAACACCCGCGCATGGATCTCCGGCTGCTTCTGATACCAAGGCTCCCAGCGCACGCTGCTCTCCGCCCAGTCCTCCACCCCGGCCTGCGTCTCAATGCGGTAGATCAGGTGGTGGCGATAAACCATACGCCCGGCGGCATCCAGGGTGTACCAGTCGCCCTCCAACAGCACCGTTGCCTCCGCAAAAGCCTCGGCAGGCACGGCCGCTGCGGCCTTCTGCAAGTCGGCGGCCGAGGCGCTGAACGCCGGCCCATCCAGGTTCCAGACAGGCCGCTCCGCCGCCAGCGCAACGGACGGCAACGTAAGAAGAAACAACAGACAGGCAGAGAGGGAGGGTGCGGAGATCCGGAGTCGACCCGATTTCATGGAGGTTCCTTAGGCCAGAAAGTGGTTGGCCAACATGGTAATTGAATTGATCGGTGCGTATCCCACGGAGGTGAGACGGAGCTGGCGTACGACTGATCCGGCCCATGCATCCTGACAGCCGGGTGCCCCATCCATCCCGTGTTCTGCGCGGGGTGGGTGGGAACGAGCGACGCTATCTGAGGGCTGGATCAATCGCCGGCCCAAACCGCGCCCGCACCAGCGCCAGAGCCTCTTCCGCGGTGACGATGGTTCCTTCCAGCTGCGCCTCTTCCACCGCATCCAGCATGGCCTTGAACTCGGCGCCTGGTTGGTAGCCCGCCCCGATCAGCTCCCGGCCGGTGATCAGCGGCGTGGGACGCACCACTTCCGGCGGCATGGCCTGCCAGCGCGTCCGTGCGTACTCCCAGTTCTCCAGATCGCCCTTGGACGCCAGGCAGTCCATGCGGTGCAAGGCCAGGTGCTCCTCAAAGCGCTCCAGGCGGAACATGCGCTTCAAAGTGGAGTCCTTCATCCGCTGCACATCCATGAAGCGCATGTGGTTTTCGACCAGGGCGAGTGTCTGCCGGGTCTCCTCGTTCGAGAAGCGGAAGCGGCGGCACACCTCGGCGGCAATGGCCACACCCACATCCACGTGGCCATCAAAGCGGATGCGGTCAACGGCGCGCTTGAAGGTGGCGGGCTTGCCCACGTCATGCAGCAAAGCCCCCCAGCCCAGCGTCATCGGGCAGCCCGCTTCAAGCTGCTCCAGCAACAGCAACGTGTGCTGCCAGACATCACCCTCGGGATGGAACTGCGGCGGTTGCTCCACGCCCACCATCTTTTCAACTTCCGGCAAAACCTGAGCTAGTAGACCGGTTGCCAGCAGCAGCTCAAAAGCCTGCCGCGCATGGCCCTCGGTAAGCATCTTGGTCAGCTCGTCGCGGACCCGCTCACGGCTCACGGAAGCAATGCGCGGGGCCAGTGCGCGGATGGCCTGCCCGGTGGCGGGCTCTAGGGAAAACCCAAACCGCGCCGCAAACCGCACCGCCCGCAGCATGCGCAGATGGTCCTCTTCCAAGCGCGCCTCCGGCCGGCCAATGGCGCGGACCACGCCCGCATCCAGATCAGCCAGCCCGCCCACATGATCGACAACCGCCGCGCGCAACCTGGCCGCATCAGACGACAAGGCATCTCCCGTGAGGCTGTCATGCTTCTTCAGAGCTAACAGCCCGTGGTGAAAGTCGAAGGTGCCGAAATCCCCTCCCTCAGGGGCTAAAGCCCATGGCTGTTTTGAATCACGTACGGCACGACTAAAGTCGTGCCCTTTCAAAACCTGCCTTTTACCAAAGGTCGCCAGGTTATCTTCCCTCCGAAGGCCGTCGTCCTCGTCATGATCGGGGTCATCCTCTCCATGATCACCGTCCTCCTCGCTCTGAACGGGGTCATCCTCGCTCCAGAGGCCGTCATCTTGCGCGGCAAAGGCCCCGGAGGGGCCGCACGAAGATAGCCCAGGGTGAAGCGAAGCGGAACCCTGGGAAAGCCTCAACCGAGCGCCGGAGCCCCGGAGGGGCGAACGAACCTCGGCAAGATTGCAGACTTGGGGATCGCGAAGCGCGTTGGCCGCACCGCAGGTGCCGGGTACCCCATCCTTCTCCGTGCTCTCCGCGGAAAAGGGTGGGAAGCAAAACTCCCCTTCAAACGCCAGCGGGTCAAGCAGCAAACCATTGATGGTGAAGTCCCGCCTCTGCACATCTTCTTCCGCGCTCAGCGTGTAGCGCACCCCATCGGGATGGCGGCCATCGGAATAAACGCCATCGGCGCGGAAGGTAGCCACCTCCGTCAGCACCACCTGCGGCACCTGCGGTGCGGCGGGCTCTGAGGCATCTTCGTCAGCTACCAGCACCACCCCAAAGTGCGCGCCCACGGCAAAGGTGCGGGGGAACATCGCGAGCACCACGTCCGGCGTGGCGCTGGTAGCCACATCGTAGTCGTGGGGCGTGCGACCCAGCAGCAGATCGCGCACGCACCCCCCGGCCAGATAAGCCTCATAGCCCTGCTCCTGCAAGCGGTGCAGAATGCGCAGTGCGGCGGCGAGTTCTTCTTCGGAGATCATCTGCACTCTATTGTCACGCAAAGCAGACGCAAGATGCCGGGTGGGCGGATTCAAGGTCCAAGTGCAACAAAGAGCGTGAACAGAATCAAACAGTTCGTCGCAGCCGTGCCGTGGGAAAGTGGGAAACGCTCTTTGTTTTCCATCTTTTCCATGGCTTCCTACCAACCATCTCCTGTCGGCTCTTTGCGATGTGTTGTTGCACTTGGACCTTGAATCCGCCGTGCCCCATCCATCCCGCGTTTTGTGCGGGATGGGTGGGATAGGGTGACACTATTTGAGGGCCGGGTCCATAAGGCACCTGCGGTGCGGCCAGCCCGCTTCGCGCAGAACGCTTCCGTGCCCCATCCATTTCCGCGTTTTTTGCGGAAATGGGTGGGATACCTACACCCTATTCAAGGGCCGGATCAATAAGAAAAACGACGGCGCTGCCCGCGGGCCACGCCGTCGCCATTTGCAGTAGCAGTGCTTACACTTTGCCGGCGATCAGCTCCGCACCCCAGCTGCCATCTTCGGTACCAAAGATGAACTTGATCTCTGTGGCCGCAAGCTTGCCCTTGTACACCAGCTTGACGGGCGAGCCCTCGTACTCGGTCATCAGCGTGAAGCGGAGGTTCTCGCCATCCAACACGCCGTCCTTGATCTCCGCCGCGCCGCTGGACATGCCTTCCACCGTGCCGGTCAGCGCGCCATTGGCCGTCTTCAGGTGGAAGATGAGCGGCACCGATGTGCCCTGAAAGTCGAAGGCGCCTTTCCAGGTTCCGTTGGCGTCAACGGCGGGCTTGGCAGCACCCTCGGTGGCGCGTTTCATCGTGGCCGACGTGCCCCACGACCCATCTTCGGTGCCAAAGATAAACTCGATCTGGTCCGCGGCTGCTTTGCCCTTGAAGACCAGCTTGTAGGCTGTTCCCTCGTAGTCGACGTTGATCCAGAACGTGACCGCGTCGCCGTCTACCTTGCCCTCGTGGATGTCAGCCGCGGGCGCTTCTGGCCGGATAATGGTGCCGGTCAACGCCGCGCCGCTCACCGTCAGGTGCATGGTCATCGGCACACCGGTTCCCTGGAAATCGAAGACACCCTTCCAGGTTCCCGACAGGTCAGCGGCAAAGATCTGAGGTGCAAAGAACAGGAAGGCGGCCAGTCCGGCCAATCGTAAAAAAAAATTCATATGTGCGCTCCTCCAGAGTCGTCAGAGTTTACCAAATTAGCAGGACAGAGCGCATCCTTCCGGCACCTGCGGTGCGGCAGACCGCTCTGCGATGCTCCAGTTGAATCCAGCGCAAAGGTTCGCGTCGTCCCTCCGGGGCACCTGCGGTGAGGCAGCTCTCCCAGTGCTGAAACGCTGTGCTGACCTGTACTTGCGCCTACGGCGCTGGGCGGTTGGCTGTTGTGGCTGTTTTGCTGTGGGCCATCGATTCCTGCTTCAGGGTGCGGGCGCGTGCTTCAGGCTCCGGAGCCCAGCCAGGTGCGTTCAAACTCCTCAATGGGCTGCGGCCGACCGAACAAAAAGCCCTGGAAGCTGTGGCAGCCCAGGCCCAACAGGTACTGGTGCTGATCGATGGTCTCCACTCCCTCTGCAATCACCGCCATGCTCATGGCCCGGCCCAGCGAGACGATGGTTTCAGCAATCGCACCGCTGGTGTGGTCGGCAAGAATGTCGCGGATGAAGGCGCGGTCGATCTTTAGCTGATCCAGCGGCAGGCGCTTCAGGTAGGCCAGTGAAGAGTAGCCGGTGCCAAAGTCGTCCAGCGAGAAGTGGATGCCGTGCTTTTTGAGAGCGGACATCTTGGCAATCACCTCTTCCATACTGTCCACCAACATGCTCTCGGTCAGCTCCAGGTTGAGCCGCTCGGGGTTGGCACTGTTGCGGTGGAGTGCGTCCAGCACCGTGGCCACAAAATTGGGCTGGCGCAGTTGCACGGCGCTTACGTTGACGGCCACTGACAAGCCCTCGCTGATCGGGTCGTTGGCCCACAGGGCAATACGCGCACAGGCCTGGTCCAGCACCAGCGCGCCCAGCGGTAGAATCAGCCCCGACTCCTCGGCAATGCGGATAAACTCACTCGGAGCCAGCAGGCCGCGGTCAGGATGGTTCCAGCGCAGCAGGCACTCCACGGCCGCAAGGTGGCTGTTATCAATCTGGGGCTGGAAGTAGAGGACGAACTCCTGCCTACGCAAGCCCTGGCGCAACTGCTCCTCCATGGCCGCACGCGCGTGGACCGCGGCCTGCAGCGCGAGCGCGAAAAAGTGTATGGTGTTGCGCCCAGCAGCCTTGGCCTCGTACATGGCAATGTCGGCCTGCTGCAGAATCTCCTCCGGGGTGGTCTTGCGGTGGCCGAACAGGGCAATGCCGATGGAACAGGTAAAGCGGCATTCCCGGCCAGCAATCACGCAAGGCTGTTCAACTGCGACCAGAACCTTCTGTGCGGTGCTGCGAGCCTGCTCGGCGGCGGCTTCAGAGTCCAGGCTCAGATCCAGCAGCATCACCACAAACTCGTCGCCGCCCAGCCGGGCCACGGTGTCGGACTCGCGCACGCAGCTGGTGATGCGGCGGCCAATCTCGCACAAGATCAGGTCGCCGGTCTGGTGCCCCAGCGTGTCATTGAAGATTTTGAAGTTGTCCAGGTCAACAAACAGCACCGCGCGCGCGCGGCCGGAGCGCATGCCACTGGCCAGTGCCTGCTGCAATCGCTCCAGCAACAAGCGGCGATTGGGCAACCCGGTGAGCGAGTCGTAGAAGGCCAATGTGCGGATCTCGTGCTCCGCCGCCTTGGCCGCGGAGACATCGCGCGCAATCACGATGATGGAGCTGACACCGTCAATCTCCAAAACTGAGGCCGAGAGGAGCGCCCAGACCGTGTCGCCGTTCTTGCAGCGAAAGCGAGCCTCGAAGTTCTGGCATCCGGGAGCCTTGGCCAACATGCGCAGCCAGCGGCGGCGATCGGTGGCTGCGGCCCAGATGCGCAGCCTGAGCGCGGTCCGGTTCACAATCTCTTCCCGCTCGTAGCCCATGAACTCGAGGAACACGGGGTTGGCGTCCACAATCACGCCGGTGTCGCGGCGGATGACCAGAATGCCATCCGAGGAGGTGCGGAAGACGGCGGCATAGCGCTGCTCGCTCAGGCGAATCTGCTCTGCCGCTCCGGCCAGCAACAACTCCACTTCCTTGGCGGCGGAGATGTCGCGCGTGACCGATAGAATGCAGGGCACGCCTTCCACATCGATCCGCGAGGCCGACATCTGGCCCCACAAGAGCTCCCCCGATTTCTTGCGGAACTGGGTTTCAAGGTTGCGGCAGATGCCGTTGGCGCGCACCTCCTCCACCATGCGCTGCCGCGCCGCAGGGTCCACCCAGATGCCAAGCCCGAGCGAACTTTGGTTCCCCAGCTCCTCGCGCGTGTAACCCACAATGTCAAGAAACGCCGGATTGCACTCCAGAAACTCCCCGTCGCCCATGCGGTTGATGTTGATGGCATCCAGGGTATTCTCAAAGGCCAGCCGGTAGCGGGCCTTGCTCTGGTCCAGCGCCTCCTGGGTGGCGGTGAGCTGAAGTTCGGCCGTCCGCTGTTCGGTAATGTCCTCAATAAAACTGACCAGGTGAATGGGGTTGCCTTGCCCGTCGCACTGCGCGGAAACGGAGATGCGCGCCCAAACCATGGAACCATTCTTGTGCAGGTACTGCTTTTCAAAGTTGGCGGTGGCAGCGGAACCTGAAGCGATGTTGCGCACAAACCCCATGCTCTTGTCCACATGCTCAGGCGCGGTCAGGCTCACAATGTTGTGCCCGATCAGATCGCGGGCGCGGTAGCCAAGCATGGAGGCAAAACGGGCATTGCAGCGCAGGATTTTGCCATCAAAGCCGCAATGGAGAATGCCGATGGCAGCCTGCTCAAAGGTGGCACGATAGCGTCTCTCGCTATCGCGCAGCAGCAAATCGGTGTGTTTGCGGCGGCGGATGTCGCTGGCGTAAGCCGCGCCTCCGCAAATGTTGCCCTGCTGATCGCGAATGGGCGAGATGGTGACTGAGACATCGACCAGACGGCCGCTCTTGCTGCGCAAGGCTGAGTCGTAGGGGCCCACCGAGCGGCCTTCGGCCATCTCCGTCAGCATCCATGGGATGACCACCGCCCGTTCCGGCACGATGATGGTGTCCACCAGCCGCTGGCCCAGCACCTCCTGCTCCGTAAAACCGAGCATGCGCTCCGCTCCGCGGTTCCAGCTTCCAATGCGTCCGTCCAGCGTAATGGCGTGGATAGCCTCGTCGGAGCCTTCCACCACCGCGGCCAGCAGGCGCTGCGCTTCCAGCGCCACCCGCTCTTCGGTCACATCGCGCCCGAAGACGGAGATGCCCACCTGGCGTCCGTCGGCTACGATCTCATTCAGGGTAAAGACCAGAGTGCGCCCGTTCGGGGTTTGGTATTCCGTCTGGTAGTGGCCATCGCGCAGAGTGCGTTGATAGAACTCTTCCCAGATGGCAATGCGGGCGGTTGGCAACCCCTCATGCAGCCGGTCACCAACCTTGATATCGACGTCGTAGACGTCCTTCTGGTGCCTGCGCGCCATCGAATTCACAGTCAACAGGCGATACTCCAGATCCACCGACCAGATGTGATCCGTGGTGCTCTCAATGAGCGCCTTCAGGTGGGCCTCGGCTTTGCTGGCTTCTGCCTGGGCGGCCTCAGTCTGGGCCTGCAGATCGGCGTTTTCCGCGGTGGGATCGCCAGACAAACACATGCTGTCCGGATCGGCATCGGCGATCGGGGCGGTCAGGGCCTTCGGCGGCTGCCTGCGGTTCGGCCTCAATGCTCACAGCCCCCTTTTCTACAACCTGCTCATTACATCGGAGCCCGCCGCCAGAACATGATGGCTCTGGCCGGTAATAAATCCAATTCGGGTGCTGGCGGAGCGGTACCCGCGGGCCTGCCTCTGGGAGCGGATGACGCGAACGGGGACGAGGGGACCTGAATGCAATGCAATCAGGATAGCGGAGGATTTCTTGTACGGAAAGAGTTAGTCGACAAATAGCCTCAAAAAGGAAAGCGGGCGCAATTTCCAATTTGGAAATGCGCCCGCTGGGTGAAACCATCAATCTTGAAGCCTGCTCGAACTATGCCTTGATGGGGTTGTTGGCGTAGTGCAGCAGAACAGCCACGGCGCAGCTGGTCAACCGGGTAGCGGCCGAGTCAGCGCGGCTGGTCAGGATGGCGGGAACGCGAGCGCCAAGCACGATGCCAGCCAGATGCGCGCCGCCCAGGTACTCCAGCTGCTTGGCCAGCATGTTGCCGCTCTCCAGGTCAGGAACCACCAGGATGTCGGCCTTGCCGGTGACCGGCGAAACCAGGTGCTTGATGGCTGCAGCCTTCACGCTGATGGCCGTATCGAACGAGAGCGGGCCGTCCAGGATGCCGCCCGTGATCTGGCCACGATCCGCCATCTTGCACAGGGCAGCCGAGTCCAGCGTGGACTTGATCTTGGGGTTCACCGTCTCAACCGCCGAGAGCAGCGCAACCTTGGGCTCCTTGATGCCAAGCGCAATGGCCAGATCAATGGCGTTCTGCACGATGTGAATCTTGTCTTCCAGCTCGGGCACAATGTTGATGGCCGCGTCCGTGATCAGGATGGTGCGGTCGTAGGCCGGCGTGTCCATGATGAACACGTGGGAGATGCGGCGGCTGGAGCGCAGGCCGGTGTCCTTGTTCATGGCGGCGCGCATCAGGTCGTCGGTGTGCAGTGAGCCCTTCATCAGCAGCTGAGCCTTGCCGCTGCGGCAGAGGATGCAGCCCTGCTCGGCAGCCTTGGCCTCGGTCTCGGCCTCGTGGAACTCGTACTTCGCAACATTCAGGCCCATCTTGGCGGCCAAAGCCTTGATCTTCTCGGAAGGTCCAACCATGATCGGGTCGATGATGTCGGCCTCTGCGGCCTCCACTGCGCCCTGAAGGGCCGGCTCCGAGAGCGGCCACACAACGGCAGTCTTTACCGCGGGCAGGTTCTTGCAGCGCTCAATGAACTGATGAAAGACGTGGAAATCGGCCGGATGGCCAACAAGCGGGTCGACAGCAACGGCTTCGGCCAACGGGGCGAGATCGCTCATGGGTAGTATTCTCCTGGGCGCACAACTGGGGGCGTGCGGCCACTCATCTTCTATTTTCGCGCCGCGGGGGAGGGTGACCGTGTGTTTCGGGTCACAGTCCGGTCAGTTATCCCGCTTTACGGGAGATTCCGCCTCCCAAAACGGGCAGTTGGGAGGCCGCGCAGTGGTCATGCCACTGACAGAGGCGCAGGACCGGATCCAGGAAAAATGCACGTTCAACAAAACAAATAACAATTGGAAGATGTATGCGATCTCACCCTTCGCAAAGAACGTGATGGATAGGGCGCCCAGTTTCATCCCCTGTGGGTCGGCGAAGCCAGTGGAGAACGACCAGGGACAGGGGCGCGGAAGCGGATCTACCGCAGGCCCCGGAGGGGCAGCCCTGCGTACATCCTGGGTGCCTGACGTGGCAAAGACCCGCGCCCCGGAGGGGCGCACGATCCTTCCGAGAATCTTGGCGTGGGCACGCGAAGCGAGTGGCCCCACCGCAGGTGGCGCAGGTGGTTAGTCGAAGACGACGGTTTTGTTGCCGTAGCAAAGAATGCGCCGGTCCAGATGCCAGCGGACCGCGCGGGAAAGCACCATCCGCTCCAGATCGCGTCCCCGGGCTACCAGATCCTCCACCTGATCGCGGTGGGAGATGCGGGCCACATCCTGCTCAATGATGGGCCCGTCGTCCAGCACCTCGGTCACATAGTGGCTGGTGGCGCCAATCAGCTTGACGCCGCGCGCGTGCGCCGCATGGTACGGTCGCGCGCCGGTGAAGGCCGGCAAAAACGAGTGGTGCACGTTGATGATCCGCGCCGGATAGTGGTCCACAAAGCCCGGCGTCAGGATCTGCATGTAGCGCGCCAGCACGATGAGGTCGACGTTGTAGCGGTCCATCAGCTCAATCTGTTTGGCCTCGCCCTCGGCGCGCGTGGCGGCGGACACCGGCACGTGCTCAAACGGGATGCCGTAGAAGGCGGCCAGTCGCTCCACGTCGCGATGGTTCGACACGATGACGGGAATCTCGCAGGCCAGTTCGCCCGTGCGCCAGCGGTGCAGCAGGTCGGCCATGCAATGCAGATACTGCGAGCAGAACAGAGCCACACGCTGCGGGCGCGCGCTCGAACGCAGCGTCCAGCGCATGCCCAGTTCGGTGGCCAGTGGAGCAAAGCGGGCGCGAAAAGCGTCCAGATCGAACGCGGCCTGAGCGGGCTCGCCGTCCGCGGGGCTGCTTGATGCAATGCTCCATTCAACGCGCATGAAGAACAGGCCCTGGCCATGATCCTGGTGCTGATCAGCGTGCAAAATATTGGCGCCCATCTCATAGAGCAACCCAGAAACCCGCGCCACAAGGCCCTTGCGGTCGGGGCAATCGATCAGGAGTACGGCTGTCTCGTTCATTGTTCCTTCAGCTTAAATCCTCGGTGCGGAAGAGCGGACCAACGAGCGGAATCCAGAAGCCGAAGCCGCCCGGCACGCGCTACAATCGCCGCACCGGAGCCGCGTGGGCCTTGAGTTTGCCCAAGCTCCAGGTATTTAAGGAGTTCCCCCATGCATCGTTGTCTTCTGCTTGCCTTGTTTCTTGGGTTTACCGTCTCTTTGGCCGCGCAGACCGCGCCCGTTCCAGATCCCGGCCGCACCGCGCCCTCGCGCCCCGTGCCTGCGCCGCGCGACCCGCATCGACCAGGCTTTGTTCCCGCTCGCGACCTGCCCGATGGCCAACTGCCCGCGCCCACCGCCGATGGCAATCTTTTGATCGGTCCTACCCATGAGCCGGCCGTTGAGGCCACCGAGCACGAGGGTGTTCCCAAGGGAACCATCGTCGAGTTCACCATGAGCTCGACCGACAGCAAGCTCTACCCCGGCATTGCCCGCGAGGCAGGCACATGGGGTACGCCTGACCCCGCCGACCCTACACGCATGGTTGTGACCACCAGCCACCCGGCCCCGTACACGCGACTGGTGGCGGTCTACGTGCCGGCAGGATACAAGCCGGGAACCGTGCTGCCGGTGATCATCGGCGCTGACGGGCCGGACCGGCTGCTCTTCACCGTGCTCGACAACCTGATTGTCGAGAAGAAGATTCCACCCATGGCCGCCGTTTCCATTGCCAACGGCTCGGGCGATGCGCAGGGCTCCGAGCGGGGCCTGGAATACGACACCATGAGTGGCCGCTACTCCGACTTTGTGGAGACCGAGGTGCTGCCGCTCGCGGAAGAGAAGTCGGGGATCAAGCTCACCCACGATCCCGACGGCCGCGCAACGATGGGCACCAGCTCCGGCGGCGCGGCCTCGCTCATCATGGCCTGGTTCCATCCCGAGCGCTACCACCGCGTGCTGGCCTACTCCGGCACCTGGATCAACCAGCAGTGGCCGTATAACGATGCCTATCCGCACGGCGCATGGGGCTTCCACGAGACGCTGATCTCCGCCGCGGACCGGAAACCGATCAGGATCTGGATGGAGGTGGGCGACCGCGACCTGCTCAATCCCAACTGGATGCGCGATAACATGCATGACTGGGTGGAAGCGAGCGAACGGCTCGCCCGTGTGCTGGCCGCCAAGGGCTATAACTACCAATTCGTCTTTGCGCAAAACGCCGTCCACGGCGACCAGCCCGTTAAGCAGCAGACTCTGGCTGAAGCGCTGGTTTATTTGTGGCAGGGGTACAAGCAGCGCTAAGCGGGTGTCGTTTTCGGCTTGGAAAAAGTCCAGAACCGGCATGGTTCTTTCCTTGGTCTCAAAATCGAGACCAGGGGCACCCAATCGTGATGGGCTGGTCAAGAGTTGCACCTGCTTTTGCTTTCAAAGAATCGGATGACTGCGAACAGGTCGGGCATTCCTGCAGGAAGCAGAAAAAGAGCAAAAAATACCCGGGGCGGCAGTGGCCGCTCCGGGTTTGCGCGTGCAACGCAAAATTTTTCTGCCCACGGGCAGGTTGAAGTCGAAGTCAATCAGACCCGCTCCAGCGAGCGGCGCGAGAGCCCGTCGGTTCCAGGGCCCGCGCGGTGCTTTGGAGCGGAGATGAGCGTGCTTCAGAGCCCCGTCGGAACCGGGGGCCCTGAAGCATGGGACTAAATCCCCTGCGGCCAGGCCAAGAACTTGCAGCTAGGCGGCCGTCTCGTGGCGCTGCTCGATGGGCACGCTGAGCTGGCGGCGAAGACTGCCGGCCAGGTCGGCGACCACGCGGAGCTTGTCCGCCACCGGTCCGGAGATCTCATTGCCGCTTAGCGCCAGTTGCGAGTGCAGCAACAGGCCGGCGACAGTGGACTTCAGCTCGGTCTCGATGGCGGCGGCGGCGGCGCGGCGAGCCAGAGCCTGCTCGCGTTCGCGGCGGTGCATGGCGGAGCGGATCTCGCGGATCACGCGCGCGGCTCCGCTCAGAGCAAAGTTGATCTGCAGCGGAATGGCCAGGCCGGAGTGATCCCAGATGGTTTCAGCCGCGGCCGGATCGCACTCGGCCAGCGTATCGTCCATGACGACCACGTTGAATTCGTGGCGGCGAAGGGCGGCCAGGGCCTGCTTGCGGCCTTCGGCAACCTCGGTTTCCATGCCCAGCTGCGCGCCCACAACCACAGCGCAATTCCGTGCGCCTTCAATTCCAGTGACAATCAGAATGCTCATCCCCGCTCCTCATTCCCGGAGGCTCGCTCCAGGACGTCCCTCAAGCCTTGAGCAGAGTCAGGGGTCCCGTGTGGGAGTCTGGCTCCATCGTGTGCTTGTTCATACTTGGTGGATTCCCGGTGGTTGCCGGGCCTCTGTCACTGGCCGATCAAGCATCGGCTGCCAGCGACGACCATAAAGAACGGATGCCGGATACGTCACCCAAGTCTGCGGCTCGGGGTCGGCCCTTAGTTCCTCTTCGGGAAAGGCGATGGGTTATCGCGTTCCCTTGTTGGATCTATCGGCCAAAATGGTTTCCGGCTTTAGTCCTTTGTCACGAATCTTCCCGAAGCGGGTCGGCTATGCCGTATTCCTTCAGCTTGCGGTAGAGTGTGGTCTTGCCGATTCCGAGCAGCTTGGCAGCCTGGAGTTTGTCGCCGTTCAGGGTGCGGATCGCGCCCAGAATGGCATTCTTCTCCAGCTCCGCCAGAGTCATCAACTCCGGCGGCTTCACCTCGCCGCCAGCTTCGCCCGTTGCCGGAACTCGCTGTGCGTCAAGGCCTTGCTGTTGCAACTGCGTGGGCAGGTCGCCCAGGTGCAGTACCGGACCGGAGCTCAGAGCGCAGGCGCGCTCCACGCTGTTTTCTAGCTCGCGCACGTTCCCCGGCCAGTCGTAGCGCATCATCGTACGCAGCGCTTCGTCGCTCAGGTTGAACTTGTGCCCGTGCTCGCGGCTGATCCGATCCAGGAAGTGCGCCGCCAGAAGAGGAATATCCTCCCGGCGATCGCGCAAGGACGGCAGCCGCAGGTTGACTACGTTGAGACGGTAGAACAGATCCTTGCGGAAGGTTCCCTTTTCCACCATCGTGGCCAGATCGCGGTTGGTGGCAGCCACAATGCGGGCCCTGATCGGAATCCGGTGCGTGGCGCCCACCGGGCGAACTTCCTTTTCCTGCAAGGCGCGCAAAAGCTTGGCCTGCAGATCGAGCGAAAGCTCGCCGATCTCGTCCAGGAACACCGTGCCGCCCTCGGCTGAAACCAGTAGGCCGTCTTTGGAGCGATTGGCGCCGGTAAAGGCCCCCTTCACGTAACCAAACAGCTCGCTTTCAATCAGCGTGGGAACCAGCGAACCGCAATCGACTGGCAGGAAAGGCTTTTGGGAGTTGGGACCGAAGGCGTGGATGGTGCGCGCCACCAGTTCCTTGCCGGTGCCGCTCTCGCCCAGCACCAGAACCGGGTGCGAGGTGACGGCAACCTTCGACAGGATGCGGTAGAGCTTCTCCATCTCAGCGGAGCGGCCGATCATGGCGCCTAACCCTTGCGACAGGCGCAGCCGCTCGCGCAGCTGGCGGGTGGAGGCGTCGGTCAGGTGGGAGGCCGAGGCCCGGTCCAGCACCGTCGACAGCTCGTCCATCGCGAAGGGCTTGGTCAGATAATCGCCAGCCCCGCACCGCATGGCTTCCACGGCGGCATTCACGGAGCTGGAGCTGGTCATGGCGATCACCGAGGTGTCCGGATAGAGCAGCTTGACCTCGCTGACCAGTTCCAGACCGGTGTTTGAGCCAAAGGGCAGGTTGGCCAGCACGATGTCGGCGGCACGGCCGCGGAGCAACGAGCGGGCGTGATTCATGTCGCCGGTCGATTCCACGGCATAGCCCAGACTGGCCGCAATCTCAGCGCAGGCCGAGCGCACGGCCGGATCTGGATCGACGACCAGAAGGTGCAGCCGTGCGAGCGGTTCGGCGGATTGTGGCATGTAGTCCATCGTTTGCGTGTTGGTAACAGTCTCAAACATCATAGTAGCCTCATGTCCTTCGATGGAAACCCTATTTCGCGCCACCGGTACGTCAGGGAGTGCCGGGGCTGGTTCCTTCTTGGTGTGTCGCTCGGGTTAGCGGGCGGCTCCGACCGGAAGTTCGATCTCGAATCTGGCTCCCCGTGTGCTGCGGTGCGCGGCAAAGATGCGCCCGTCGGCCGCCTCCAGGATGGAGCGCGTAATGGCCAGGCCCAGTCCCCGATGGGTGGTGGTCCAGGGGGTATGGCTGGCACTAGGGCCAGGTCCGGTCTTGTGGGAGGTGAAACCGGATTCAAAGATCTTCTCCAGCGCCTTCTCCGGGATGCCGGGGCCGTTGTCCTCGATCGAGAGGGTCAGATGCTCCGGTGTGGTAACCGTGGAGGTCTCTTCCGCCAGCGCGATCTGGATGCGGCCCTTGCCGCCCATCGCTTCGGCAGCGTTCTTGACCATGTTCACCAGGATGCGGGTCAGATCCTCGGCCGTGAGCCGCACCGGCAGCGCGCCGCCGTGGGTTTCCACGGTCAGGGCCACGGCCGGGCCGGCCAGAGCCGCCAGCAGGTTGCGATTGGCCATCAGCTCCGCGGCCAGGTTGCGGATGTGGCCGGCGGTGTTCGCTTCCATTTCGCCTGTTTCCACCGGACGGCTGGAGGCGCGGCGTCGGGCCAGCAGGTCACCGGTAAAGTTCGTAGGCCATTCCTCCGTCTCCTCCTCGATCGAGGGCAGCTCGGTGGTTGCCGAGGCCTGCGCGTCGAGCGCCACCAGCTTTTCCACCAGGCGGCGGCTGGCGCCGGCCACCAGGCGCAGTTCGCTGGCATAGTGACTGAAGGGCGCAGCCAGAACGCCTGGCTCTTCCAGCAGATCGCAATAGAGCCCCAGCGCCGTCACCATGTTCCGGGTGTCGTGCGCGACTTCAGCCAGCGTCTCGCCCCGGCTTCCCACCATGGCCAGAGTTTCGACCACCGCTTCCACGCGCCGCCGCTCGCTCCCGTTGCTGATCTCCGTAGGCGCCGTTACCGGAAGTCCATTGACTTGATCCATATGCTGCATAGCCCTTCTCCCTTCGAACCTTGCCGTTTCAGGAAGTGTAGAGACCCGAATCTGGCATTTCCTGCCCTCTCTATATACACTTCGCGTGCCAAACCCGAACCCCATTACCTAAGTTCCTAAGAAGGGAACAACTTAGTGTCTAAAACCCGGACAGACCTGTGGATAACTATCACCCCTGATGTCCCGAATCAGAACGCCTTTTTCCGGGCTCAAATCTGTAAAATACTGATTCTTTAGCCACTAAGAGGCACTATTAGAGACTTGTCCCCTTATGGGGCTTGATTCCCGTTGCGGGAGCGATTCCGGTTTCCCTCCCAACCCCGGCAGCCTCCCGTACAATCCCCCTATGAACGTCCCCATTTCAAAACCCCAAAGCCCCCTGTTCCGCCCCGGCGGACGCCTTAGAGACCAATTGCGTACCTTTTCCTTTGCTCCCGGATTTGTCCAAACCGCCGAGGGTTCCGTTCTGGTCTCGTTTGGCAACACCCGGGTGCTGGCTAACGCCACCATCGAGCAGGGCGTACCCGGCTGGCTGCGCAATTCGGGAAGAGGCTGGGTGACAGCCGAGTACGCCATGCTGCCCCGCGCCACCGTCACCCGCACCCCGCGCGAAAGCGAGCGCGGCAAAATCGGCGGCCGCACCCACGAGATCCAGCGCCTCATCGGCCGGAGCTTGCGCTCCGTGGTGGACATGCAGACCCTGGGCGAGCGAACCGTGATTCTGGACTGCGACGTACTCCAGGCCGATGGCGGCACGCGCACCGCAGCCATCTCTGGCGCGGCCGTGGCCCTGGCCCTGGCCCTGAACGCGCTGGTCCAGGCCGGCACCCTCAAGACCTCGCCGCTGAAGCAGCTGATCGGGGCCACCTCGGTCGGCATTGTGGGCGGAGAGGAGCTGTTGGACCTTTGTTATGAAGAAGATTCCCAGGCTGAGGTGGACATGAATGTGGTCATGACCGCCGATGGCGGCCTGGTGGAAACCCAGGCCACGGCAGAGAAGGGAAGCTACTCCCGCGCCCAGCTCAATCGCCTCATCGATCTAGCCGAAGGCGGCATCCAGCAGATCTTTGCCGCGCAGCGTGCGGTGCTGGGAATGTAGTTCCAGTGATCAGTGGCCAGGGGGCAGGGATCAGGGGTCAGGTACCAGTGACCAGTGGTCGGGGTCAGCGCCCTGGCTTTGAAGCCCGCAGCAGAACAACACTGTCATCCTGAGTAGCCGACCCGCAGCGGCGTGTTACGGCTAAAATGACCGATCCATGTTCATTGATTCCATTTAGCTTACACGCTGTTTGCCGGGATCGTAGGAAACCCGCGCCCTCCTGGAATCTGTCATCCTTGCCGAGCGAACGGGGCCCAAGGCGTTCTCTGGGGTCCCCAAAGAGCGATCTTGGCTCTTTGGGGCAGAGCTTGGGGGTGGTGAGTCGCAGGATCTGCAGTTGCTTTTCGTGGAACGTCTGGCTCACCATACTGGTTGCCGAGGTGTTCGGATGGCCATCTACCCGACTCTTCAATCTCACTGTCTTGCACCATTTTCAGTGCATCAAGCGCCCGGAAGTACCTATCTTCCGTGCCCGCTGGTTTTCAGACTTGGGGCGTTGTACTCTGGTCTGTCGTCTGCGTTTTTCGTATCCTGATGATGAGAGGTTCCTCATGAAGACCTTCACCCTCGAAGAAGCTCAATCGCTGCTGCCCATCCTGGAGTCGCTGCTGAAGCGCGCCATCGACGGCCGTCAGGCGGCGGAAGTGGTGGAGGCGCGCCTGACCGACCTCTCCCGCCGCATCTACATGAACGGCGGCATGAGGATTGAGACCAAGGCCGTGGTCCGTGAGCGCAACGAGATGGAAGACCACCTGAAGCTGGTCCGCGAGACCATCACCGAGATCGACGCCATCGGCGTGCAGGTGAAGGATCTGGAGGCGGGGCTGCTGGACTTCCCCTGCCGCCTGGACGATGAGGTGGTGCTGCTGTGCTGGAAGATGGGCGAGAACTCTATTGACCACTGGCACACCATGGAGTCCGGCTTCAAGAACCGCCAGCCCATCGACGACCGCTTCCGCCGCCGCTCCATTGGCGGCAAGCCCAACTGAGTTGGTCGCGGACGCCACCCCTCGGCGTCCGCCGCAGAAAATTCACCTTCCAGCCCAAAAAATCCCTGAGTCCTTCCTCCTGCTCCAAACATCTTTTGTATAGCGAAACTGGAGTAATACAGTCTTTTTATCTCGGGGCTATTTTTCCGGTGTACTCTTTGGTTGCCGCCAGCCGCGTTTGCGTGGCCTGGCGTGTACGGTGCAAACCTTTAAACCCTATTGCAAGGAGTGTTCCATGCTGAGTGTTGGTGAGCAGTTCCCCTCTTTTGACCTGACCGCTTGTTTGAGCGTCGATCTGAAGAATGCCTTTGAGTCGATCAACGAGTCCAGCTATCCCGGCAAGTGGAAGGTCTACTTCTTCTGGCCCAAGGACTTCACCTTTGTCTGCCCCACGGAGATTGCTGCTTTTGGCAAGGTCAATCAGCAGTTCCTGGATCGCGACGCGCAGGTGTTGGGCGCATCCATTGACTCGGAGTATGTGCATCACGCGTGGCGTGAGCATCACCCGGACCTGACCAAGCTGCCCTTCCCCATGCTGTCGGATATCAAACGTGAGCTGAGCCAGGCGCTGGGCATCCTCGACCCCAAGGCCGGCGTCTCGCAGCGTGCCACCTTTATCGTGGATCCGGAGAACAAGATCCGCTTTGTCTATGTCACTGATCTGTCCATTGGCCGCAACCCGCAGGAAGTTCTGCGTGTTCTGGACGCTCTGCAGACCGGCGAGCTCTGCCCCTGCAACTGGCAAAAGGGCGAAGACACACTCTAAGCCGCACGCAGCAACAAGTTCCGCGCTTCCCCGCGTAGGACGGTGTCCACTCTGGCTGCTAGACCAGCGGCCAGGGTGGGTCTCCCAAACCAGGTGACCCTCCCCCAGTTCCGCCTGCCTTCCTTCACCCGATGCCCTCCCCCAGGGTCCTCCCCCAATAGAATCCTCCCCCCGGAAATTCTTCTCCAGAGCCCGTTCCCAGGGCTCTGTGAGCAATTCGACCTCCTCCTGCGTCTCCTTCAGGAAGAGGGAAGGCTCGTATTCTGCCCGCCCCACGCGACACGCACCCGTCCCAGCCGCTAACCTTGTGGGCAGGGTACTGCTGCACGTGGCGGGTTGCGCCGCGCCCCCTTTCACCGCGTGGAGCATAGGAACCGAGGAGATGAAATGAAGATTGCAAAGTGGTTTGGCTTGTTGTTGTTGGGGGCTGCTCCGTTGTTGAATGGATGCGCGGGCTTCTGGAATCCGCCTGCGTCCACCACCACCGCCACCACCACCACCACGCTCACCAGCGGGGTCTTCTTTGTGCTCAACATCAACACGGCGCAGATTGTCTCCTACTATGTGGACGCGGGTACGCTGACGCAGATTGCTACTTACGCCACCCCTAACACACCCCTTGCGCTCGCCGTTTCGCCCTCCAATGGCTTTCTTTATCTGAGCACCGTCAACGGCATTTATATCTACACCATCGCCTCCGGCGGCACGCTTACCTTGGGCAACTCCTCAAGTATCATCTCCAACGATCAGCCCTACGCCTTGCAGGTGGATTCCACCGGAACTTGGCTCGTTGAGGGTAACTGCAGCGTTGCTGAACTCTGCGCCATTCCGATCAGCACCTCGACGGGCTTGCCTACCTCGAAGACCGAGCAGGTTGCGTCGCTGCCAAGCTCGGATGTCCACCGGCTCACCATCTCGCCAGACAACAACAACGTCTTTGTAGCCCTGGGAACGAACGGCACCGCCGTGATCCCGTTCACGTCCGGCAATGCGAATCCCTTTGGCACGGTGGGCAACATCCCCGTGACCACCAACGTGGGTGCCGCTGCGATTTCGGTGGCCGTGGACCCCTCCGACCGGCTGCTCTACATTGGCGAAATCAACGGGGTCGTCAGCAACAACAGCGGCGGCCTGCGAGTCTTCAAATATGCATCCCTGCCCACGATCGCTGAAATCACAGGTTCTCCGTTCGCCACCGGCGGCCTGGGCCCCTCCTCGATCCTGCCCATCTCGTCGGGCAGCTACGTGTACGTTGCCAATGAGCTGACCTCCTCGGGTTCCGCAGGCCTGATCAAGGGCTTCTCCATCACCAATTCCAGCGGCGTTTATTCCTTGACCGCGCTGGGCAGCACCTTCTCCGCGGGCATCACCACCATGGGGCTGGCCCAGGATTCAACCGCCAAGTTCGTCTTCGCCGTCAGCTCCGGCGGCAGCTACGACCTGACCGGCTACGTCTTTGATGCGGCCAACCTGGGCTATCTGGATACGGTGGCACAGTCCAAAACCGGAACCGACCCAGTGCTGGCCAGCGCCATTGCCGCGGCACATTGATGGCGCAGGGAGCAGGGAGCAGGGAGCAGGGAGTAGGGAGTAGGGAGCAGGGACTATTCATCCGGCCCTCAAATAGTGTCACTCTCCCATCCCGCACAAAACGCGGGATGGATGGGGCACCCATTCGTCAGTGTTTATGGGCCGGATCATTAGGGACTGGGGACTTGGGGCCGAGCCAGAAGTGCGCAGCAAAACGAAGCTGTCATCCTTGCGAACGAAGCCCACCTCCTCACAGAAGCTGTCATCTTGAGCGAACGGGGCCCCAGGCGTTCTCTCAAGCTTGGTGCTGGTGAGCCGAAGGATCTGCGGTTGTTCTTCGGCCTGACCTACCCGCACCCGTTCGGCGTCTCAAAAGATCGCGAGACAAACAGCAAAAAGCAACCGCACCTTTTGCGACTCCGTCTGCCACAAAAGGCGCCGCTAAACTGCGCTCAGGAGGCCGGGGGGAGCTACTATGCGGGATGTGGAACCAGTGGCAAAGAGCTGGAAGCTAGGAGCTAGAACCTGAAAGCTGCTTTTCGCTGTTGACCACCTGGGAGCCTGTCGGGAGGGAACCTAGACCAGAATGTTATCCTCAAGTAGTCGAAATCTTCTGTGAAACCGCTAGTTCCAGCACATTCCGCGCGCCCGATGCGCCCTCTTACGGTCCTGCTACCGGTGATGGTGCTGTGCCTGGTGACACTGCTCTCCGGCTGCGGTCACTTCCACCATCGCAGCGAGGAAACGGTTTACGTCAGCGCCCGGCAAACCTATCTACATGATCGCGTGGCCGCCGTCTCCAACCGCGTAGCTCTGGTCACCAATGGACAAAAGCTGCAGGTCCTGGACCGCGGCCGGCGCTTTCTGCACGTAAAAACCGAAAAGAACGAGATTGGCTGGATCGAAGATCACGCGGTGATCGACGCCAAGTCTGCCGACGCGTTCATTGAGATGGGCAACGCCCACCGCCAGGACCCGGTAACCGCCCACGCCACGCTGCGCGACGACCTCTATCTGCATCTGACTCCGGGCCGGGTTACGGAACACTTCTATCTGCTGGCGGGCAACTCCAAGGTGGAGCTGCTGTCGCGTGCCTCGGTGGAGAAGACCTCCGCGATTGGAACCGTGGTTGCGGCCCGAGCGGCCGCGGTGGCCAATGCCGCACCGTCCGCCGCCAAGCTTACCCCACCGGCCAAGCCAGTAGCTCCGATCAAGCCCAGCGCTCCTGCCCCGGTTGCCAAGCCTGCCACCCCGCCCGCTGCCCCCGCAGCTGCACCCGAGCCGCCTTCCATGGAAGACTGGTGGCTGGTGCGCGACGCCGGCGGCCACACCGGATGGTTGCTGGCCAGCCGTCTGGACGTGGATGTGCCCGATGAGATTGGCCTGTTTGCCGAGGGACAGCGCATTGTGGGCGCATGGGTTTTGACCAAGGTGGATGACCAGGCCTCCAGTGCCGCAAACCATCAGGTCCCGGAGTTCCTGACCGTGATGGCTCCGCCCAAGGCCGGGATGCCCTTTGACTTCGATCAGGTGCGCGTCTTTACCTGGAGTACGCGCCGCCATCGCTATGAGACCGCCTACCGGCTGCATCCCATCCAGGGCTTCCTGCCGGTGCGCGTCACGCCGGAGGCCCCGGGAGCGCCGGCCAGCTTCAGCTTCCAGATTCCCGCCGACGGCGCTCTGACCACCGACAAGGGCACCGGCGTGACCCGGCCCGTACATCCCCGTACGGTCAGCTTCCGGCTGGTGGACACGCAGGTGGAGCGTACCGGCTCGGATCTGGCGTCGATTCCAACCCTGCATGATCCTGCTGGCAAGCCCGGCGCAAGCAACAAGCCCGGCGCCAAGAACAAGACGAAAAATAAGAAGTAGATTGGCCAGGGTTGGCGTGGACCGGGAGTCCACGCTACAGTCCCTAGTCCCTTAGTCCCAAGTCCCTGTCGCTCACCCAATCTCCAGCATCCGGTCCAGCGCCACGCGGGCCCAGCGCTTGACCTCCGGCTTCACCTGGATGCGGTTCACCACGCGGCCTTCCACCAGGTTTTCCAGAGCCCAGGCCAGGTGCTGCGGGCTGATGCGGTACATGGTGGTGCACAGGCAGCCGGTCTCGTCGAGGGTGACGATCTTCTTGCCCAGCGGGGCAAAGCGTCTGGCCAGCCGGTTCACCAGGTGGATCTCTGTCCCGATAGCAAAAATGGAACCCTCGGGCGCGTCTTCCACAATCTTGATCAGCCGCTCAGTGGAGCCTTGCGCGTCGGCCTTTTGGCAGATCTCAAAACGGCACTCCGGATGCACAATCACCTGAATGCCGGGGAATTTGGCGCGTACCTGGTCCACATGGCTGGGCAAAAAACGCTGGTGGACAGCGCAATGGCCCTTCCAGAGCACCACGCGGCTGCCGGTCAGTTGGTCCTGCGTGAGCCCGCCCTGCGGTACCCACGGGTCCCACACCTGCATTTCAGTCAGTGCGATGCCCAAGGCAAACCCGGTGTTGCGCCCCAGATGCTGATCGGGCAGGAACAGGATGCGCTTGCCGTGTTCAAAAGCCCAGCGGAAGGCGCGGTCGGCGTTGGAGCTGGTGCAGACCAGACCGCCTCGTTCGCCGCAAAAGGCCTTGATGGCGGCGGTGGAGTTCATATAGGTAAGCGGAATCATGTCCGCGGCCACGCCGGCGCGCTCCAGCGCCTGCCAGCAGGCCTCAACCTGCGAGATCTCCGCCATGTCGGCCATGGAACAGCCGGCGTTCAGGTCGGGCAGGATCACCTGCTGGCCGGCATGGCCCAGCAGATCGGCGCTCTCGGCCATAAAGTGCACGCCGCAGAACAAAACGTAGTCGGCCGGGGTGCTGGCCGCGGCCTGCGAAAGCTTGTAGCTGTCGCCCGTAAAGTCTGCAAAACGAATCACTTCGTCGCGCTGGTAGTGGTGACCCAACAGCACCGTCGAGCTGCCCAACCGGGCACGCGCAGCGGCAATCCGCTCGTCCATCGTGTGGTCGGGCAGGGCCAAATAATTCTCCAGTGTGCAAGAGCTTGCAGCCTCAGGCAAGGCCGCCGTCGGTTCATCAACTGCCAGATTCACTTTTTCCGCCTTCAGTCCTGCCGTTCCCAGGCTACAGATACGGCGGACGGGGATGTTGAAAGCACAATTCAAAGCTGCAGTGGATGCACTTTCACCAGGGCCATGCCAGCTGAGAGGTCAGCTGTGGGCGTAGGCGTCCCATCCACGGGGTTGTTGCAGCCTTTTCGCGGGTAAACGGAGCTTGTCCGCTCCCGTTGCCTTCATTTTAACCGCAATGTCACACCGCGGGCCAGTAGAGCTTGTTTGCCAGGCAAGGTTGGAACCGGAATCCTGGGCTCGGTTCTTCGACCAGTTCCAACCTGAGAGCCGTTGCATCCGGCGTTGCGTTTGTGGGCCATGTGTGCGGACAGTTATCATGGTCCTTCATGGGCATACCACTTCCAATTGAGGCCGCCACAATTGGCTGGGCCGACTCGCTGATCCTGATGTTGATGGCGTTGGTCGTCTTTGGACCAAAGAAGCTGCCACAGCTTGGCCGCCAGGTCGGCAAGCTGATGTATGAGTTCCGCAAAGCCTCCAACGACTTCAAGTTCCAGATGGAGGAGGAGTTGCGCGCCGCTGAGGATTCAGATCGCCGTCAGCGCGAGGAAGCATTGCGCTTGCAGCAGGCTGCCTTGAATCCGCCGGTCGCCGAAGCCTCCACCGAGGCCCCCAGCGAGAATCAGGACGATGCCAACAATCCTTACCTTGGTTACACCGATTACGTGAAGGAGCAGGAGCGGCAGGCTGAAGAGCCCGCGCAGCCCAACGCGCTCAGCGTGCAGCCGCCTTCTACTGGTGAACCGGTCCCCGCGCAATGGGACGCGGCCAGCGCTTCAGAACCCGGGTCGACAACCATTTTGAATGCTCCAGAACTGCCTACCGTGGAGTCGCCGCTGGCCCCTGTTGCCAGCGCGGACCAGGCGCAGCCTGAACTCTCACCTGCCGCTGAGGCGAACCCAACAACGGAGCCGGCCCCGCATCATGGTTGACGCAAGCGAAGCAGTCGATAAAGCACGCAAGGCCGTCACGGAGCGCGTCGAGCTGCCGGGCATGAGCCTGATGGAGCACCTTGAGGAGCTCCGCAAGCGCATCATCCACTCCGCGATCTATCTGGGCGTGGGCTTTGCCGTGGCCTGGATCTTCCATGACCGTCTGGTCGATTTCATCCAGGCGCCGCTGAAGAATGACGGCAAATCGCTCAACATGAGCCACCCCATGGATGGAATGAACTTTGCCATCCATGTGTCGCTGGTGGGGGGATTGATCATTGCCTCACCCTTCATCCTCTACCAGGTGTGGCTCTTTATCGCGCCCGGCCTCTATCAAAAAGAGCGGCGTTACGTGGTGCCCTTCATGGGGGCTACTGTAGGGCTGTTTCTGACCGGCGCCTACTTCGGCTACCACTGGGTGTTGCCCAGCGCGGTGCACATCATGCTCGATTACTTCGGGCAAAAATTCACCGCCGTGATCAGCATCGACGAGTACACCGACTTCTTTCAGTCCATCATTCTGGGTCTGGGCATCAGCTTTGAGCTGCCGATTCTGATCTTCTTTCTGGCGCTCTTCGGGCTGGTGAGTCCGCGCTTTTTATGGCGCAATATCCGCTACGCCGTGTTGGCCACCTTCATTGTGGCGGGCATCATTTGTCCCATGCCCGACCCCGTGAGCATGTGCATCTATGCGCTCCCGTTGCTGATGCTCTACATCGTAGGTATCGGCATAGCCTGGTGGGTGCATCCCTCGCACCGCGAGAAGCGCAAGAAGAAGAAGGAGGCCAAATCGTGAAATTGTTGATAAAGGCCGTGGCACTTATGCTGCTGGCGGTATCCACGCTGGCCGTCCACGCGCAGCAGCACTTTGACGGCGCCAAGGCTTATGAGTACGCGCGCCAGTTTGCGGCCATTGGTCCGCGCTGGTGTACTGGCTCCGGTCATCTGAAGGCGGAAAGCTTTCTGCGCACCCACTTCCGTGGCGACGCCGTGGAGGAAGACACCTTTACCTCCAACACGCCCATTGGCCCGGTGCCCATGCGCAACTTCATCGTGCGCTTTCCGGGCAAAAAGCCGGGCGCGATTGTGCTGGCCTCGCACTACGAAACCAACTACTGGCTGAAGAACATCAACTTTGTGGGCGCCAACGACGGCGCGGCAACAACCGGCTTGCTGATGGCCATCGGCGACCGGCTGCGTGCGCAGACGACGGGCGGCAAAAAGCTCGATGGCTATTCTGTATGGCTGCTCTTCGACGATGGCGAAGAGTCCATCCTGTCCGCATGGACCGATTCGGATTCGCTCTACGGCACGCGTCATCTGGCCGCCAAATGGGCGCGCGATGGAACCCTCCCGCAGATCAAGGCCTTCATCCTGGCTGACATGATCGGCGACAAGGACCTCGACATCCAGCAGGACGAGAGTTCCACTCCGTGGCTCATCAACATCGTGCATCAGGCCGCGCACAAGTTTGGCTACGACAAGATCTTCTTCCAGCGCACCATGACCGTGGAGGACGACCATCTGCCCTTCGTCAAGCGCGGTGTACCGTCGATCGACATCATCGATCTGGACTACGGGCCACCCACTCGTGAACATCCAGAGGGCAACAGCTACCACCACACCGCGCAGGACACCATGGACAAGATCAGCGCCCGCAGCCTCACCGTTAGCGGCGACGTGTTCATGGAAACCATCCGGCTGGTGAACTTCAAGTGAACAGTAAGCAGTGGTCAGTGATCAGAACGAGCGCCGCAGCATAAAGACAGTGAACAGTGGCAAGTGGTCAGTGGCCATGACAACCGTCGCACCACGAAGAATCTGACCACTTTCCACTGTTCACGGTTCACTCAAGAACGACGTAAGGAGTTCTCTAAATGTCTCAAATCGAAATCGGCATCATCGGCGGCAGCGGGCTTTACTCCATGCCGGGCTTCACCAACGTTCGCGAAGAGGTGATCGACACGCCCTTCGGCGCACCCTCGGACGCGTTTGTGCTGGGTGAGCTTGAAGGCCGCTCGGTAGCGTTCCTCGCGCGCCATGGCCGCGGCCATCGCATTCTGCCGTCCGAGTTGAACTTCCGCGCCAATATCTACGCCATGAAGAAGCTGGGCGTGGAGCGCATTCTTTCCGTCTCCGCCGTGGGCTCGCTCAAGGAAGAGCACAAACCTACCGATTTCGTAATTCCCGATCAGTTCATCGACCGCACCTTCCTGCGCACCTCCACCTTCTTTGGCGACGGCATTGTGGGCCATATCTCCTTTGGCGATCCGGTCTGTGCAACCGTGGCCAAGGCTGCCTGTGAGGCCTGCAAGACGGTGGAGGTCGTAGGCAAGATGGGCGGCACGTATGTGTGCATGGAAGGTCCGCAGTTCTCCACCAAGGCGGAGTCGAATCTGTATCGCTCTTGGGGCGCGGACGTGATCGGCATGACCAATCTGCAAGAGGCCAAGCTGGCGCGCGAAGCCGAGATTTGTTACGCCACGATTGCCATGATTACCGACTACGATTGCTGGCGCGAAGGCCACGACGCGGTGAGCATTGAAGAGATTGTTGCCGTGCTGCACAAGAACGCCGACAACGCCGCCCGTGTGGTGAAGGCTGCCGTGGCCGCCATGCCCAAGGAACGTACCTGCGCCTGTGCAACGGCCGCGCAATACGCCGTGCTCACCGCGCCCGACGCCATTCCCGCCGCCGCCAAGGAACGTTTGAAGCTGCTCTACGGCAAGTATCTCGGATAGGCACGACAGCGAGTCAGCCCGCGCTGGGCGCGGTAAGCGGAGTCGATCTGAAGCTGACTCCCCTTTGTTACGAAAGGAAATTCATCAATGGCTATCACCGTTGTAGGCAGCGTTGCGTACGATTCGATTGAAACCCCCGCGGGCAAGCGCGAGCGCTGTCTGGGCGGCGCAGCAACACACTTCTCGCTGGCGGCCAGCTTCTTTACCGACGTGCGCGTGATCGCCGTTGTGGGCGAGGACTTTGGCCCGCGTCAGGAAGCCATCTTCACCAAGTGCGGTATTGATACGCGCGGCATTGAACGCGCCAAAGGCAAGAGTTTTTTCTGGTCCGGTTCCTATCTCGATAACCTCAACGAGGCCAAGACCAATCAGACCGACCTGAACGTCTTTGCCGGCTTCGATCCCAAGATTCCCTCCGAGTACGCTGACTCCGAGTTTCTGTTCCTTGCGAACATCGATCCCGTGTTGCAGCGCCGCGTGCGCGAGTCCATGCCGAACGTGAATCTGGTGGCTGGCGACACCATGAACTACTGGATCAACGACCACAAGCCCGCGCTGCTCGAAGTGCTCAAGGGGCTCGATATTCTTCTCATCAACGACACTGAAGCCCGCACTCTGGCTGGCGAAAACAATCTGGTGCTGGCCGCGCGCGCCATTCAGGCCATGGGCCCCAAGACGCTGGTTATCAAACACGGTGAATACGGCGCGTCGCTCTTTCATAAGGTCGATGGCAAGGAGTCGTTCTTCAAGGTTCCCGGCTTGCCTCTGCATGAGGTCGTCGATCCCACAGGCGCAGGCGACAGCTTTGCGGGTGGCTTCTTCGGCTTTCTTGCCGCGCAGAAAGAGCAAACCCCCGCAGCCTATCGCGAGGCCATGTTCTACGGCAGCGTGATGGGTTCGTTCGCGGTGGAGCGCTTTGGCACCGAACGCATCGCCAATCTCAATCACGATGCCATCGATGCGCGCTTCAACCGCTTCATTGAGCTGACGCACCTTGACTGAAGCTCCCACAAACCGCGCCCGCGCAACCAGTACTGAAATCTGTATCGTGCTGGCCTGTGCCGTTGCTGCCTCGCTGGCGGCCGTCTGGTGGAGCTGGACCAACGGCGCGCTGCTAAACTACGGTGACGCGGTGGCGCACATGCACATCGCGCGGCGCGTCTTCGATTCGCATCAGCCGCGCCTCTCGCAGCTGGGCTCTGTATGGCTGCCGTTGCCCCACATCCTCATGCTGCCCTTCGTGCAGGTGTACGCATGGTGGGCCAACGGCGTGGCCGGCATTGTGCCTTCCGCGCTGGCCTATGTGGCCAGCTGCGTGGGCCTCTACAAACTCGCCCGCCGCTGGATGAGCGCCGCGCCTGCAGCCATTGCCACCGCCTTCTTCGCGCTCAATCCGAATCTGCTTTACTTGCAGTCCACGGCCATGACCGAGCCGCTCTTTCTCTGCCTGATGGTGTGGATTGCGCTCTGGCTGGTGGAGTGGCGCGAGGCTCTTGACACCGACGCGGAACGCGCGCGCCGGTTGCTCATCTGGATCGCCGCTGGCCTGGTTGCCGCCATCTTCACGCGCTACGACGGCTGGATTATGACCGCGCTGGCGTGGACCGGCATCGGCGTGGAGTTACTGTTGCGCCGCCGTCTGCGGCAGTGGACCTATTGGCTGCTCACCGCCGTCCTCATTGCCGCACCCATCGCATGGTTCGTTTACAACCAGATGGCCTTTGGCGACTGGCTGGAGTTTTCGCGCGGGCCTTACTCTGCCAAGACGATTGAGTTGCACACCATGTCGCACGGCGACGGGCCTCCGCACCCCGGCTGGCACAACATGTTTGTCTCCGCCATCTTCTTCCTCAAAGCTGCGGAGATGGACGCTATTGCCCTGGCTTGGGGTAATTTTCTATTGGTTTCGAGCCTGGTCGTGTCGATCGGAGCGTGGTTGTTGCGCCGCAAGCACGGCATTGGTTGGGCCTTGCAGTTGCTATGGCTGCCCGCGCCCTTCTATGCGTATTCAGTGGCCTACGGTTCCGTGCCCATCTTCCTTCCCGTATGGTGGCCGCACTCTTTTTACAACACCCGCTACGGCATGGAACTGCTGCCGGCCTTGGCTCTGGGTGTGGGCTTTGTCGCCATGCTCTTCATCGCGCTTGCTCGTGAGTTCAAGCCGCAGGGCGCAAAGTATGCCACCGCACTGCTGGCGCTGCTGGTCGTCGCCAACACCTCACGCCTTATCCACGACAGGCCCATCACCTACGTGGAGGGGACCAAGAACATGGAGGCGCATCGGCCCTATCAGCTCGCCATTCCTTCGGTGCTGCGCCAGTATCTTCAGACGCAGCCGGCCGCAACGGTGCTCATGGAGACCAGCGTCGATCCGGAGATTGTGGCGCTCACCGGCATTCCCCTGCGCCAGACCATCAACGAAGCCGATCTGGCCATCTGGGACACGGCGCTCAAATCGCCGGCCTCCCACGCGGCTCTGGTGCTGGCCTTCGAGGGCGATGCGGTCGATCGCGCCGTCCAATTGCATCCGGAGAACCTTACCGCCGTGGCTCACTTTGCGGCCAAAGGTCAGCCTTCGGGTACGCTCTACGTTTCCACAGTGCAAACTGCCTCAACAACTGCTCCTGCGCGGTGATAGCATCGGGCAAGGTAATGCTATGAGCACGCTTCTGGCACAACTCGTTCAACCCTTCAGTTTTGACTGGCTGCAGCAGCTGGTGGTGGCTAATGGCGCCGCCGGTCGCTTGCTGACGGCATGCATTCTAGGCGCCCTGGTCGGTCTGGAGCGCGAGATCAAGCGCAAGGCCGCAGGCGTTCGCACCAACCTGCTCATCTGCATGGGCGCGGCTTTTTTCACGCTGCTCTCCGCGGTGCTCGCAGGAGATAGCTCCGACAAGAGTCGCGTGGCATCGAACATTGTGCAGGGCATCGGATTTTTGGGCGCGGGACTCATCATCCACAATCGCAGCCGCGTGAGCGGCATGACCAGCGCTGCCAGCGTTTGGGCTGTGGCCTCCATCGGCATGGCCTGTGGCGCGGGTTTGTATCCGGCCGCCATTGTGGCCACCCTGATTGTGGTTGCCGCTCTCGAGGGCGTAGGGTTTCTGGAACGCAAGGCCAGCCTCAAGCTCTATCCGCTCATGTACGAAGCACGCGGAGTCGATCACAGCATGATGCTGACCGCCATTCTTGAAGCCATGGACAAGGCCGGCGAACGGCTCTCTGGCGTGGAGCGCGACCAGATTGGCGAAGTCGATCGGGTGAGCTTCACCCTGACCGCAACCCGAAAGAAGCACGACATACTTGGCGGACAGCTCAAGGCCGAACCGGCCATCAAAAAATTGCTGACCTTCCGCGATCCGGAGGAAGATTGATTCCCTTTAGCAAAGCACATGCTTGCGGCAACGATTTTTTGATTGTGACTGAAGATGCCGCTGGCGAGACCGATTGGGCTAGTCTTACCAAAAAACTTTGCGCCCGCAACACCAGCGTGGGCGCCGATGGTATTGAGTTCTTCGCATGGACCGGCCCCAAGGCTGGCCGCATCCGTTTGCACAACGCCGATGGTTCCATTGCCGAGATCAGCGGTAACGGTACGCGCTGCGTGGCTGCATGGATGGCGGAACAATCGGGCGCACAGCCGGGGGATGAGCTTTATATCACCACCGAAGCTGGCGAACGCATCTGCCGCGTGAACGCAATCCATGCGGGTGAAGAGTACACCGTGGAAGTCACCGCTGGCATGGGCGTTCCCACTTGCGCCAAGAAGACTGTCACCCTTGCCGATGGCACGCAGATAGAAGGCGCCGCCATCTCCATGGGCAATCCCCACTTTGACATCCTGGTGGACAACGACGAGTTCATGGTTGCGGGGCGGAGCTGGCAGGAGATTGGGCACGCGATCTGCTTTCATCCAGATTTCCCGAAACAGACCAACGTGGAGTTTGTGCGCATTCTTGCCCACAGCAAGATCGAGATTCGCATCTTCGAGCGTGGCGTGGGCCCTACCACTTCATCGGGCACAGGCACCTCTGCCTGCACCACTGCGGCGATAGCGCTGCATGGATGCACTTCGCCGCTCACGGTTGTAGCACCGGGCGGCGCACAGACCACTATGTGGGGCGGGCCTGGAACCGAGCTGTTTCTCACCGGCCCTGCATCGCTCATCGCGCGCGGTGAGGCATGGTACGAGGACTAGCCAGAATGAAGCTGTCTCCAGTCCAACCTGGCGCGAAAATCGCGTTACTCTCGCCGGCCAGCTTTGCCATGGACGAGCGCGTGGAGCAGGGTCTTGCTGCATTACGGATGCTTGGTTTTTCGCCGGAGTTAGAAAAAAACGCACGCGCCCGCGGTCCGCTCTACTTTGCCGGCACTGCCGCGGAGCGCCTTGCCGATCTGCACGCATCCTTTGCGGGCGATGCTGCGATGGTGATGTGTCTGCGCGGCGGTTATGGTTCGAACTACTTGCTCGACGCCCTCGATCTCGATTTGCTTGCGGGCCATCCCAAGCCGTTCTTTGCCTATAGCGACCTGACCGCGTTGCAATTGTTTCTGCTCGACAAACTCGGCCTGCCTGCGTTTCATGGGCCCATGTCGGCGGCCGATTTTTTCCTTGAGGATGGCGTGCATTTGCCCAGCTTTCATGCGGCAATCACCGGCAAGCCCTACAGTATCGGAGCTGACGAAGGCTTGCGCACGCTGCGTCCCGGCACTGCGCGTGGCACACTCTATGGTGGCTGCCTGAGTATCATCGCCACCATGCTGGGCACGCCGTGGGAGCCTGCCACCGAGGGCAAGCTCTTGTTCCTGGAGGATGTGGCCGAGCGGCCCTATCGCATCGATCGCATGTTGTGGCAATTGCGCAACGCGGGCAAGTTTGCAGGCGTTAGCGGCTTCGTCTTTGGCGAGATGCTGGGCTGCGTGGAGAAGGATGCACCCGAGTTACTGGAGCAGGCCATTCTCAACGCGCTTGACGGCATCGAAGTTCCTATAGCATTTGGGTTGCGCTCCGGCCACGTGTCGCGCGCCAACGTAACGCTGACCTTGGGCGTGGAGGCTGAATTGAAGTTGGATGCAGAGGCGCGGCTCACGCTGTGCGGAACGGCGGTGCAGGCATGAGCTTTGAAATTGAGCACAACAAAACCATCAAAAAAATTCATCTCAGCGGTATCTGCGGCACGGCCATGGCCTCGCTGGCAGGTCTGCTGCAACTCCAAGGCCACAGCATTACCGGCTCTGACAAGGCTGCTTATCCACCCATGAGCGATTTGTTGGCCTCGCTCAATATTCCGGTGATGGACCCCTTTGCGGAAGCGAATCTCACACCGGTCCCAGATCTTGTGGTCATTGGCAATGCGCTTTCGCGCGGCAATCCTGAGGTGGAGCGCGTGCTCGATGAGCGCATTCCCTTCACTTCAATGGCTGCGCTGTTGCATGAAGAATTCTTGAAAGGCCGCGAGCCGCTGGTAGTTGCAGGTACGCATGGCAAGACGACCACCACATCCATGCTGGCGTGGATCTATCAGACGGCATCGGAGCAGCGGCCTGAACTGGAGCCATCCTTTCTGATTGGCGGCGTGGTAGAGAACTTCGGCACCAGCTTTCAACTGCGTCCCACCAAGCCCTTTATTGTTGAAGGCGACGAGTACGACACGGCCTTCTTTGACAAGGGTCCGAAGTTTCTGCATTACTTTCCCGATGGCCTGATCCTCACCCATGTCGAGTTTGATCACGCTGATATTTACGCCGATCTGGATGCGGTGAAGACCGCCTTCAAGCGGCTTGTGAATCTAGTGCCGCGGCGTGGCTTGATTGTTGCGTATGATGCCAGCGCCAATGTGACCGAGTGCCTGGCCAAAGCCTTCAGCCGCGTGGAGCGTTACGGATTTACCGAGCAGGCCGATTGGCAGTTGCGCAATCTGCACTATGACGCAGGGCTCACCTGTTGGGAGATCTGGCATGAGGGCGCCTTGTGGGCCGAGCTTGCCATGCAGATGGCGGGCGAACACAATGCCTTGAACGCCACGGCGGCCGCGGCGCTGGCCTTCAGGCAGGGCGTGGCGAAGGAATCCATCGTCCAGGCGTTTGCCACCTTCAAGAGCGTGAAGCGGCGACTGGAAGTACGCGCGGAGATTGCGGGCATCACCGTAATTGAAGATTTTGCGCATCATCCTACTGCGATTCGCGAAACCCTGCGCGCGCTGCGGGCCGTGTATCCGCGGGCTCGCCTGTGGGCGGTGCTGGAGCCTCGTTCGAACACGTTGCGTCGCAAGGTGCTGGAGCGCGAGTTGGTGGAGAGCCTTGAAGTGGCCGATCGCGTGGTGTTGGCCGGCGTCTATCAGCAGGCGCGCATTCCCGATGCCGAGCGGCTGCATCCAGAAGACGTCGTGGCGCAGCTCATCGCGCATGGCACCAGCGCGCAGTTGCTTGAAAACGCCGACGCAATTATCGTGGGCATTGCGCCGGAGCTTGCCGCGGGTGACGTGGTTGCGATTCTCTCCAACGGTGGCTTCGACGGCATCTATGAGAAGCTGCCTGCGCAATTGCGTGCGCGCTTCAACACCGCAGAAGGTGCAAGGACCGTATGATTTCATCGATTCTGTTTATGGCCACGATGATTGTTACGGGCATTCCCGTAGCGACCCTGTTCATTACCTGGTGCTGGCTCACCGGGGACGTGTTGCCTCTCTATAAAGGCACGCGCTTCATGCTCTCCTCCAGTTGCAGGATGGCCGGTGTGCGCCTCTGTCCTGAAGGGCTGGAGCGCATTCCCAAGGACAAGGCGTGCATCTTCATGGTCAACCATGTCTCGAACCTGGATCCGCCGGCCATCATCTCGCTGATCCCTGGTCGCACATCGGCTTTTCTGAAGCGCTCGTTGATGGAGATTCCCATCCTCGGCACCGGCTTCAAGCAGGGTGGGTTCATTCCCGTCAATCGTCGCGGCAGCCCGTCGGAAGCGCAGGCCAGCGTGGCTTTGGCTCAAGAGATTTTGCAAAAGGGCATCCACATCACCACGTTTGTTGAGGGCACACGCTCGCCCGACGGACGCCTGCTGCCCTTCAAGAAGGGCCCGTTCTATCTGGCCATGGCCGCGGGATCGCCAGTGATTCCCGTCTCCATTCATGGCACGGAGAAGCTGATGGGCAAGGGCAGCTTGAAGATGTACCGGGGCGATGCGCATGTTATCTTTCACGAGCCCATCGATCCCAACCTATGTGCATCGCGCGAAGAGTTGATGAATGCTGTGCGTGCCTCGATTGCCTCGGGACTGCCGGAGTGGATGCGCACATAGTTACTGCGTGCAGTAGGATGCAGAAGAAGACCCTTCGCACGTTGACCAAGAAAAGAACGTAGTGGACGCAGCTGTCGATGGCAAGACTGTCCAGCTGATCGTAGCAAACGCAAGACTGAAAACCCAGAAGTGGACATGGCATGTTCTTTACGATCCTCATCTTTGGCACCGTCATCTTGCTGAGCATTCCGGGCGCGCTCATTTTCATTCCTCTCGCGGTGCTCACCGGCAACGTGAACCCGCTCTATCGGGTGGGCAACTGGATTGCTCATTCCGGGCTGCTGATGGGCGGAATTTGTTTTCGCGTGGAAGGCCGGGAGCGCGTGCCCCGCGGCTGTGCGTGCATCTTCATGGTCAATCACGTTTCCAACCTTGACCCGCCGGCGCTGTTGCCCATGCTGCCAGGGCGCACTTCGATCTTCCTCAAGAAATCGCTGATGAAGCTGCCGGTGCTCGGCTATGGTTTTCGGTTGGGTAACTTCATTCCCGTGGAACGCTCAGGCAGTCCGGAGACGGCGCAGAGAAACATAGCCGCTGCCGTGCAGGTGTTGAAGCAGGGCATCCACATCACCACGTTTGTAGAGGGCACGCGCTCCCGCGATGGCCGCATGTTGCCCTTCAAGAAAGGCCCGTTCTATTTGGCCAAGGAGTCGGGTGCGCTCTGCATTCCGGTGTCGATCCATGGAACGGAGAAGATGATGGCCAAGGGCAGCATGGCCATCAAGCCGGGCACGGTGCATATTCTCTTCCACGAGCCCATCGACCCTGCGGGCTTCCCCACGCGGGAGGAGTTGATGGTGGCCGTGCGCGCCTCGATTGCATCAGGCTTGCCGGAGTGGATGCGGACTTAGCTCTCGATCATCTGCCCATCGTTCTAACTGGAGAGGAATCGAAAATGCAACTATCGCGGCGTAATTTTCTTGGTCAGGCAGGGTTGGCGGCGCTGGCGTTCAAGGGCGGCGTGCTGCATGCATTGGAAGGTGCAACGCCAACCACGGTGCAAACCCCGCTGGGCGCGCTCCGTGGTGAGCAAGTGGGCGGCGTGCGCGTCTTTCGCGGCGTTTCGTTTGCGCAGCCCGCCATGGGGGCGTTGCGTTTTCGCGCGCCGGAGCCGGTAAAGCCGTGGAAGAGCGTGCGTGAGGCAACGCAGTTTGCTGCCGCAGCCGCGCAGCCTGGCGCGCGCTTTGCCGCCGATGAAGATTGCCTCTGCCTGAATATCTGGACGCCTGTGGCCAAGGGTTCCTATCCGGTGTATGTGTGGATTCATGGCGGCGGCTTTACTGGAGGCCGCGCGCACGATCCCATGTTTGACGGCGCCATGCTGGCCGCCGAAGGCATCGTCTGCGTTACGGTTGCTTACCGGCTGGGCGTGCTCGGTTTTCTGGAGATGGAACCGCTCTTGGGCGCGGACTACGCAGGTAGTGCCAACAACGGCCTGCGCGATCTGATGTGCGCTCTCGGTTGGGTGCGCGAAAACATTGCGGCCTTTGGTGGCGATGCGGAACGCGTGACCATTGGCGGCCAATCGGCGGGAGCCAAGCTCACCGATCTGTTGATGGCTGCGCCGGCGGCCGCGGGACTGTTCCATCAAATGATTTCAGAGAGTGGCGGCGCTGACCGCTACAACCAGCGCGAAGAAGCGGAGTTGGTTGCGGAAGGATATTGTGCCTTGTGGAAGTCAATGGGCAACGAGACCCGCGATCTGCTGACCGCGCCTGCCGCGCAGTTGATGGCTACGCAATTGAGGTTCCTGGCAGCCTGGCCCAAGCATTTTCCGCTACGGGCTGAGGTGGATGGCAAGCTGTTGCCGCGCATTCCACTGGAGACCATCGCATCTGGCAACACACACGGCAAGCGCCTGCTGTTGGGCACATGCCGCGACGAGAGCGCGGCCTTTGTGGGGCCGCATCCAGACCACGATGCCACCGCCGCCGATCTGGGCAATATGCAGATTGAGCCCTTCCTCGATGTCTGTCGCCACTATAAAGACGTGTATCCGCAGTTGACCGATGGGCAGCGGCGCATTCGCGCGCTCACGGCGGAAGAGTACTGGGTGCCGTCCATGCGCGTGGTGGAGGCGCACCTGGCGGGCGGCGGCGCGGCCTGGGTTTATCGCGTGGACTTTGCCGAGACCACCGGCAACTACCAGCATCTTGCGCCGCATGGGCAGGAAGTGAAGCTGGTGTGGGATCGCCCCTCGCCGAAAGTGGGCAACGCGGCCGACGAAGCACGGCTGGCCACGCAACTGCACGCCGCATGGGTTGGCTTTCTGAAGGGCGAAGCGCCCGCGGCCAAGGGGTTGCCTGTGTGGCCGGAGTTCACGGCCAAGGCGCGCGCCACCATGATTGTGGATACGGAGTGCCGCGTGGAAGAGCATCCCGCTGCGCGTGAGTTGGCGCTGTGGGAGAAGGTTTTCTAGAGCATTTTTCCGGAATGGTGCAGACCTGAAATTCATGGGTATCCCACCCATTTCCGCAAAGAACGCGGAAAAGGATGGGGCACGGAAGTCTATAGCGAAAAGGAAAATGCTTTATTGATCCGGCCCATAAATACTGAGAACTGCGTGCCCCATCCATCCCGCGATTTGTGCGGGATGGGTGGGATAGAGTGACACTATTTGAAGGCAGGATCAATAGTTTGCGGCAGATAAAAAATGCGCTGCGAGTCTTCACGCGCAGCGCATTCTTCTTTGCACTTGAATCGAACTACTCGTTCTCGCTGCGGGTGTAGGCCTTTTGCAGGCGCAGACGAGCCTCGTTGAGTGCGCCTTGCGTGTTGTCGTTGGTTTGCACGGCCAAACGGTACTCGGTTACGGCACGGTCGCGTTGCCCGGTCAGATCGAAGATCTTGCCAATCTGGATATGGCTCCAGACCTCGGTCCAGCGGGGCTCGCCATCGCCGCGCAGGGCCTCGCGATAGGCGTTCACGCTGGCCTGATAGTTGCGCTGCGTGAAGAGCAGCTCGCCAATGCGATAGCTGGCCAGGGAGCTGAGCGGGTTGGCCTCCAGCGCCTTCTGGTACTCGGCCAGCGCGGCGATCAGGTCGCCCTGCGCCACCAGTTGCTGGCCCTTCAAAATAGCGATGCGCACCTGTAGGTCGGGCGTGGATTTCAGCACCCAGTCCTGCGGATCAATGGCAATGCGGCGCGGCCGTCCGAAGGTGTCAAAGACATACTGCGTGTTGGTGCCCACCACTTCAACGCGCTTGGTCTCCGTCTTGCCATCGGTTTCAATGCGCAGCTCAATGGGCATGCGGAACAGGTCCAGGTCTTGATCGATCTCGCCCACGGTGCGGAAGCCCTTGGCGTTGCCCAACCGGTAGACCGAGTACTTGTTATTGAAGCGGGGCGCGCCGGTTCCATCCACCCACTGCGCAAAGAAGGCGGTCAGTTGCTGGTTGCCCTGCGCCTCGGCCACTTTGGAGATCTCTTGTGCGCGGATGGCTTGTCCGGTGTACTGGCTTTGCACGCCCTTCAGGGTCTCCAGAAAGGCCTTGTCGCCCAGCTCGCCGCGCAGCATGTGGAAGACCATGGCTCCCTTCTCCAGGGTCATCGACTGGAACTCTGGAGAGAACGGGCTGAGGCGTCCGATGGTGGAAAGCGGCTGGATGTCGTAAGCCAGGGCACCGGCGGCAATATCGGGCAGCGCGGCTTTCAGCGCAGCCTTGCCGCCTTGCTCCTCCAAAAACATCAGCTCGCCGTAGCGCGCCATGCCGTTGGTGATCCACACATCGTTCAAGGAACGGGGCGCAACCTGGCAGCCCCACCACTGGTGAGCAATGGTGTTGGAGAGCAGCCTCGTGCCCGACTTGTCCGCCACGCGCGAGCCCAGAATGGCAGCCAGCCCGGGAGCCCAGACTGCGGGCAAGGTGTCGTCCGGCAACTCCACCACCGTGAGCCGTCCGCCGGGAATGGCGCCAAAGCTCTCGGTGAAGAAGTCGTACTGGCGCCCTGCCATCTGCGCCAGCTTGTCGAGCGAGACCTGATGGCTGACTGTGAGATAGACCTTGATATTAGCCGGCCCTTCAGTGGCTTCCACATAACGGCCGGCGATCACCGTGCCGGGGAAACTCGGCTTGTCCCAATTGAAGTCGTACTCGTCGCCGGGCTTGCCGTTGGCCAAGGTGGCCGGGTTGGGCGCGCCCAAGCTGCCGGAGGCAAAGACGCGCATGCCTTTGGGTACGCGGATGTGCATCTCCGCCGTAAAGCGGTTGGTCATGTAGCCGGTGGTGGGGAACCAGCGCGCTGCGTAGAGCAGATAGCTGATGGGCTCGTCGATGGCCGCCAGCTTCAGCCCCTCGATGGGGCCGTCCTCCTTGCCCGTCACCACGCCCTCGTAGACAAAGGTCCAGCTCACCGGCTGGCCGGGAACAAAGGGTGTGGGAGAGGTGACGCGGATGGAGCCATCGGGCGAGCGCTCGCCGGTGATCAGCGTGCCGACCGGGTCGGTGATCTTGGTGAGCTTGAGCGCTGGATGGAAGCCGAAGGTGACCACTTCCAGGCTGGCCGGAGCCGTAAAGGTCACGGTTGTTTTGGCAGAAAGGTGATGCGTGGCCGGGTCCAGCTCGGCATCGATCACGTAGCCGGAGATCAGCAGCCCCGGCCGCTCCCGCTGGGCGCGGGCGGTGGGGGCGAGAGCCAACAACGCAACACAACATGCCAGCAGAAGAGATGCACCTCGGCGCCGTTTCCACATGTGTCTTGAGACCGAATCGATCGGTTCCTGGTTCACGCGAAAAGTTCCGTCAGTTGCGGCATTCATCTTCTCAATCGCTGTCGTCATCGTTGCCTCTTTGTTGCACTCTGCTTGTTGCCTGGTACTGGAAACATCTGCCTGCGATCTGCTGCATCCTTCAACTGGCTGGAACAGCTCGTTTTTGCGGAAAATGCGGCTCTTCGTGCTTTGTAACAGGGCACGACTTTAGTCGTGCCGAAAGGCCCCTGAAAAATCAATTGGGCTTTAGCCCCTGCAAGACCACGTTCTTGGTGGCTGATGCTGCTTTTTGCAAAGCCAGAAATCCAAAGCAAAACGGGTATTCATCCACATTTTGTGCAAGCCCGGCCTTGACCGGGTTCTGGCGAATGTATTCGCGGCTCTTGACGATTCCCTGTTCGTCCGTGATCTGAACTTCTGAGAATCCTCTCTGCCAAATCTCACTTTGAAAGCCGAATTCGTGCTTCAGTCGGTATGAAAATCTTCCTTTGACCAACTGCATTGCCTTTTCGATGGTCATCTCTCCGTCCAGCTCCATCAGCAGATGAATGTGGTTGGGCATGATGACAAAGTCGAGCAGGCGGAACTTGTGCTCAGCCACCAGGGAGCGCAAGACCTCGATCAGTAGTCCGGCATTACGTTCAGTCTGAAACAGTCGTCGGCTCATGCTGGTACGCGATGTCGCAAAAAATATCGCCTCGGATTGAGGATGTTCTTTGCCGGTGCATTGCGGCCAGGTTGAGCCATGCAGGGGCTAAAGCCCATCTCCTTTCAGGGGAAGATGCGGCACGACTGAAGTCGTGCCCTGTTACAAAGCCCCGGGTGCACTCTGCATGGATCATTGTATGCACCGCTTGGGTGATTCTGAATCTTTGTTTCCTGCTCAGGTTCATCCGAGGGCTGCTGGGGTTGAGCTTCAGGCCCCGGTGATTTGCTGGCTTTTGTGCTCCAGCTCTTCCACCACCATCTCCGCAACTCGTTCGACGGCGCCGGAGCGCTTCCCGTTGCAGTTTTCCTCACCGCGCCGCAGAGCGTGGCCCACCTCCGCCAGCTCCTTCATCATGGACGCGCGGGCCGGTCCTTCGGCGAGCAGCGGTCTAAGATGTTGGACGATAATGCTGGCCTTGAAGTCATGCTGAATCAGCTCCTGAACCATGCGGCGGCCGGCAATCAGGTTGGCCATGGCCACATGCGGCACCTTCACCATCCGTTTGGCAATGGCATAGGTCAGCCGGGAGACGTGGTAGATCACCACAAAGGGGTTGCCGATCAGCGCCGCTTCCACGGTTGCTGTTCCGGAGGCCACCACCGAGGCGCGGGCGTGAAACAAGGCCGCGCGAGCATCGTCCACCAAGCGGACAGGCATGCCGCTGCCGCGGGCTTCCACCAGTTCCACCACCTGAGCGCGCTGCTCCTGGTTGAGGGTGTGCGCCATCGGAACCATGAACTCATACTGTTCCGATGGGAAAGCGGCCTCTGGCCGGGGCATATCCAAAAGCCAGGCAACCTCCAGCATCTCCGGCAGGTGGTCGCGAATCTCGTGAGGGCGGCTGCCGGGCAACAGCGCAATCCAGGTGTGCGTGGGGTCCAGCCCGTTCTGCGCGCCAAACTCCTCGCGGCTGATGGTGGGCAGCGGCATCTCCGCCAGTGGATGGCCCACAAACTCAGCGTTCACTCCGTGCTTCCTGTAGAACTCCACCTCAAAGGGAAAGATGACCGCCATGCGCCGCACATGCTGCTGGATTTGCTTGATCCGGTGCTGCTTCCAGGCCCAGATCTGGGGGCTCACAAAGTAGATGACCGGAATGCCCAGCTCATGGAAGAGCTTGGCCAGGCGCAGATGAATCTCCGGGAAGTCGATCAGGACGGCAACGGCAGGGCGCTCGCGGCGGATGGCTGCTTTCAGCTTTTGGAACTCGCCCCAGATGCGGGGCAAGTGGCGGATGACCTCGGTCAGGCCCATCACGGCCATGTCCTCGGCCTTTACGATGTGCTCAAGGCCCGCCGCCTCCATGCGCTCGCCGCCCATGCCGATGAAGGCAGCTCGCTGCCCTTTCGCTTCCAGCTGCTTGCGCAGCGCGGCAAGCAGCAGCGCGCCGTAGTGCTCGCCACTGGCTTCGCCCGCGGAGATGAAGAGGGTTGGAGAGGTCACAATCACCGGCCAGCTTGAGGTGTGTTGCAGGCTCCATCATACCGTTTCGCCAAAGGGATAAGGCAGCCGGAGAGCGTTCCGGGAAGCGGGGGAGGCAACAGGGGAGCAGGGGCAGGGCAGCCGTTCGAATGTTGCAATCCAAAGTGATAGCGATAAATGCTATCATATCGTTCAGCGTAGGTTGCGGGTTGTAAAATCCTGTGCCATGAATAAAACGCAACTGGCTACGCTTGCGGCCATCTTTGCTCGACCCACACGGGCCGATATACGGTGGGCTGCAATTGAGGCGCTCCTTCGAGCCCTTGGTGGCGAGGTGAGCGAGCGGGCGGGAAGCCGGGTGGCAGCGCGGTTGAATGGGATCACGGCCATCTTTCATCGTCCTCACCCGCGGCCGGAGACCAAGAAGGGCGCGGTGGACGCGGTAAGGCAATTCCTCATCCATGCGGGAGTAAGACCATGATGGAGTACAAAGGCTACGCGGCAGGTCCCATCGACTTCGATCCGGAGGAGACCACCTTCTCGGGCACGGTGACAGGGTTGAAGGATGTGATCCACTTTGAGGGATCGACCGCCAAGGAACTAGCGCGCGCCTTTCGGGAGAGCATCGACAGCTACCTTGAACTCTGCGCCGAGACCGGGCAAACTCCTGATCGCCCCTTTAACGGCAAAATTCTGCTCCGCACCCAGCCCGAGCTGCACCGCAAGGCTGTGCTGCGTGCTGCCAGTGATGGTGTGAGTTTGAGCCAGTGGATCTCGCGGCAGATTGAAGCGGCGCGGTAGAACCATCTCAGAGAGCAACAAAATGGCCCGTGCTTCCATCGGATGAACGGGCCATGTTTCATCAGTGGATTACGAACTGGCCACTACGCTTCCGCAGCCGCCGACTCCCGTCGCGCCCTGACCGCCGCGGCCAGATCGGCCAGCAGCTTGCGCGTCTCGGTAAAGTCGATGCAAGGGTCGGTGATGGATTGGCCGTAAACCAGCGGCTTGCCCGCCACCAGAGGCTGCGCGCCGGCCACCAAGTTGGACTCAATCATCACGCCCATAATCCGCTGGTCGCTCTTGCGGCCGTTCTGCCCGGCCACCTGCTCGCATACGTCCTGGCACACCGCGCTCTGGCGGCGATAATCCTTGGAGCTGTTGGCGTGCGAGAAGTCGATCATGATGCGCGGCTCCACGCCCGACTTCTGCATCCTGGCGGCGGTGGCGTCCACGCTGGCGGCGTCAAAGTTGGTAATGCCTTTGCCCCCGCGCAGAATCATGTGGCAATCCGGGTTGCCGGTGGTCACCAGAATCGCCGACTGCCCGTGCTTGGTCAGGCCCAGGAAGGTGTGCGAGTGTGACGACGAGAGAATCGCGTCAATGGCCACCTGCACGTCGCCCGAGGTGCCGTTCTTGAAGCCTACCGGGCAGCTCACACCCGAGGCCAGCTGGCGGTGCACCTGGCTCTCCGTGGTGCGCGCGCCAATGGCTCCCCAGCTCACGAGGCCGGCAATATACTGCGGCGAGATCATGTCCAGAAACTCGGTTCCGGTGGGCACACCCATCTCGGCCAGGTCTAGGAGCAGGTTGCGCGCCAGACGCAGGCCGTCGTTGATCTTGTAGGACTGGTCCAGATAGGGGTCGTTGATCAGCCCCTTCCAGCCCAGGATCGTGCGCGGCTTCTCAAAGTAGACGCGCATCACGATGCGCAGGTCGGCCGAGTGCTCGGCGATGGCTTCCTTCAGCAGCAGGCCGTACTCGCGGGCAGCCTTGGGGTCGTGGATGGAGCAGGGCCCCACCAGCACCAGCAACCGGGAATCGCGCCCCGCCAGAATGTCGGTAATCTCTTTGCGAGCCTCGAAGATGGTGGTCGAAGCCGCCTCGGAAACCGCCCGCTCCTCTTCGAGGAAGACGGGGGGCAGGACAACCTTCGTCCATTGAATGTGAATATCGTCTGTCGTATGAAACATGTTCTTCCTGATCTGCCGCGCACAAAAGGTAGCGCGCAAGGGGATGGGCCGGCACGCGGCGTCAGTTTCTATGCTAACAGCGGCGGAAAGCCAGGGGGAGGCGGTACGCCTCGGCGGTGCCAGCCCGCCGAATAAGAAATCCCGCTTGACAATCTTCTGAAGTTGAGCGTAATTTGTGTAGACTAGTTTGTATCACAAACCAAAACTCAAAAGAAGGAGATTCTCAAGCATATGACCAGGAATGATTTGATCTGTGATCCGGATACACTCTCGCGCCAGTTGCGGCAGAAGGCGTATAACCGCGATGGGCTTCCGGAGATGGCAGTGGGAGTGAGCTTTCTATTGATCGCCGCATTGATGGGAATTCAAACGCAGCTCCAACATGGGTCGTTAGCGGCGCGGGCCGCGTCCACAGCACTGACCTTCTCAATACTGGCTACGGCGTTCGCCTCTTCTAGGTTGATCGCCTGGCTGCGTGCCCGCTTTCTGGTGGAAAGGGTGGGTTACGTCAAGGCGAAACAAAGAAAGGATTTGAGATTCTGGACGCTCCGCATCGCCGCTGGCCTCGTGTCATGCGCGGTGGTGTTGGTGATGGTCAGATTCCACCGCTCCATCCAGGACTGGTGGGCCGTGCTGGGGACGGGGTTGCTGCTGGGTGTGGGCACCGCGTGGCTGGGCCGCATGCGTCGCTTTGTGCTCAACGGATCGCTGATCGTACTCGCCGCTGTCGTCATTGCATTGCAGGGGCTCTCGCAGGACGCGGGATTTGCGTGGATCTACGGCGTAACGGGTGCACTCTATGCGCTTTCCGGCGGCATCGTTCTGGGCAACCTGCTGCGCCAGCCACTGGAAAGCGGGGATTGAGATGAAGCGAGGAATCATCCGCCCATCGGAGATCGATCGCATCATTCACGAGCCGGCGCGGCTGGCCATTGTGGCCCTGCTCGACTCCGTGGAGGAAGCGGACTTTCAGTATCTGCAACAAGCCGCGGAACTGACCAAGGGCAACCTTTCAGTACATCTCACCAAACTCGAAGAGGCTGGGTATGTGGCCATCGAGAAGACCTATCGCGGCAAATACCCGCTCACAATCTGTCGGCTGACGGAACTGGGCCGGGAGAAGTTGGAAGAGTATAGAAAACTCTTTCGCTCAATACTGTAGCCGTAGCCCGAGTCGATAACCGAGATAACTGCTACAAGCCGAAGGTTCCCCGCAAGGGGCACCGTGCTAATAACACCGAGCCGCGCGACGTGCTGGGACTTGGGCCAGATGCAAGAAAGCGCCCCTTGGGGGGCGCTGTGCATTCCGCCAAATCCGTTCCCGAGAGCCCACCCTTCAAGCAAGGAGCGCTTGAAGGATGGGGCACCCCTGTGCGATGCGCCTCAAGCGCCTGCTGCATGCAATGCTTTCGCAAAGTGCGTGTTCCACTCCACCAGATCCTGATTCACCCAGCGATAAGCGCCGGTCTCGGAATCGATCTCCAGCAGCATCACCGCGTTCTGGTCGTAGCGGGTGGAGGCCATGATGATGTGCTCCGGCCCGTACGTGTGTTGGCAGTCGATCCACTTGTGCACGTGGCCGGTCACAACCAGTTGCACCGTGTCCTTGTACTTCTGCAACAAGGGGTAAAGCCCAAAATCCTTCACCTCAGTGGGCTGCATGGCAATCAGCGGGAAGTGCAGGAAGACGTAGGTCGGCTTGCGCGCGGCCAGTTGTGCCTCCAGCCACTGCAACTGCGTCTCGCCCAGTGTGCCACGGCCTGGGTTGAAGTCCGTCGCGGTGCGGTCCTGCGTGGAGCCCAGAAAATTATTGGCCAGCACAAAGCGCACGCCCTTGTAGTCCACGGCGGAATACGGATCGGCGTTGAACTTGGCCTTGAAGAGCCGGTGGCTCATCTCGCGGTCCACGGTCTTCACGGCGTAATCGTGATTGCCAAAGGCCAAGTGGACGGGTGCCTTGAAGCCGGTGGTGATCGCGTGCGCGTTGTCCAGCCGGGTGAGGTTGCGGAAGTAAAACTCGTAGTCGGTGGAGGGATAGTTGTGGAAGTAGTCGCCCAGGATGAAGACCTTGTCCACGGCTGGCTGGAGCGCGTTCACCATGTCGCGCGCAATCACCATCCGCTCCGTGGTGTGCTGGATGCTCTCGTTGTCTTCCACGCCGTTCTCGGAGCCCTTCACGTAAAAGCTGTCGATGATGTGTGTGTCGGCCAGCAGGGCAATGGAAAACTTGCGCCCGGTGGGGTCAACGGGAACCTTTTGCGACCACAGCGAGCGGGTTATCTCCGCGGCAAACGCGGCGGCGGCAAGAGAGTTGAACTGGCGGCGGGAAAAGGTGTTCATAGAGACCTCGCTATTATCTTATGGATACGGCCCTCGAATGGAAGCACCGTGCCCCATCCTTTTTGCAGGTTTTAACACATTGTTCCTTTTGGTATAGACCTCCGTGCCTCATCCCTCTTCACGTTCTTTGCGGAACTGGGAGGGATAGCGAAGAAATCAGGTCTACACCACTCCGGAAAATGCTCAGAGGATGCCGCGATGCGATCGCGAAACTTTGCCGATCGTCTCCGAGCCTTTGCCGATCGAGTCCACGTCGGCATAGTTGTGGGTTTCAACGGCATTGGTTTCTACGTTGACGAATTTGAACGACAGGTCCGCCATCTCCCCCAGCGTGCCGGTGCTCTCCGTATTGTTGGCAAAGGCAAGATGCAGCAAGGCTCCCTTTTTGTAGTGCGCCAGCTTCTTTTCCACCTTGTGCGCGTATTTGTCCGGGTCCGGCTTGGAGCGGGCCAGGAGCAGGGGAGCGGGCGCAACCAGTGCCAGGACAAATGCGAACACGGCCACGCGCCGAACCAGGGATGCTGCTGTCATAGTGCCTCCTGAATTTCTTGGCCACTCCTGGAGTGGTTCTTGCGGAAAAGACGAGTCTACCGTACCAGCCAGACCGCGTGAAGCGTTGCCATGCCGGTGGCGCAACAAAGAGTGCCAAAGCGGAAAACGCTCAGGGTAGAGCGCGTCGGCTCCGAGCGGACAGAGACGCCGCGCTTAGGGCGTGTACCGTTTTTCTCCGGCCTCGATGGCAAGACTGAGTCGGTTCATTTCCTGGGGCAGCGGGCAGGTGGCCAAATCCGTGTAGGCGCAGGGTGGATTCTCCAGCCGATTGAAGTCCAGCACCACTGTGCCTGGCTGATCCAGCCCGTGGTCGGGAGTCTGCGTATGCAGGAAGCGTCCGCCAGGATAGGTTGTGGTGGTGCTGGTCGCGTCGCGCAGAATGAACAGCAGCGTATGCCCCTTTGGATCTTCCACCACCGGTTCCAGTTGCACCACGTCGTCGCCCACCTGGAACTCGGCAATGCCGGGGGTGGGCATGTGTAGGCTTTGGCCAAGCGCCGTGGGAATTTCCGCGGTTTTCGCGGGCGTGTACGGCGTCCAGCGGGCCAGCACCACCAGCTTGGGGTTGGCCGGGAACCAGTTGAGCCCGTGAAACGCGGTGCGCGCCGGTGAGGCAGAGTCCTTTACGCGCAGCACAAACCGGCCCGCGCGCTCCATCACCACCATATTGAGGGAACCGAGCGCGATCACCGAGGGCGCAGCGTCGGCCGTGGAGATGGCCATCTCGCGTGCCGGCTGGCCGTCCACCGTGAGCCCGGCCGGGAAGCCTCCCGCAGGCGAGAGCAGTTGCACCGTCCGGCCGCTTGCCGTGATCAGCCCCACGCGCGCCGGCGCCGTTGCGGGCAGGCGCAGCAGGCTGGCCGGGTCAGAGCCCAGCGAGTTGAAGCCCGGCTTGAGCCAGGCCATGGCGGAGAGTGAAAGCCAGCCGTCGGGCGCGGAGATCAGTTTCTCGCGGGCGGCGCGCCACGCCTCCAGATCGCGCTGCCAACCGGCCGGGTCGGCCAGTGACTGTGCACCCAGCGGCAGCAGGGAAGCGGACAGAGCAGAGAGCAGGGTGAGCGAACGGAGCCAGGGTGTCATGCCTACCATTGTGAACCGTGCGGGCTACCGTGCGCGAGTGCAGGATCTGAGTCCCCCGCGTGCAAATGCATCTGGATTGGCTCCCGCGCGGATGGATAAAGCACCCCGCGGAATGTTGAATCTCTCTGGGCCCAATTTCGCGCTGATTGGGACGAGGCCGTTCATTTCATGCGCTTTGTAACAGGGTACGACTTCAGTCGTGCCGCAAGCCGCCTAGAATCAGCGAGGGCTTCAGCCGTTGAGGAATGTACTTCGGAGATTTTGCTCAGATTCTGGCCTTTTTCCGCAATCCGTTTAGCCCTTGCATGTAGTGCCGACCCGCAATCGGTAAAGAGAACAGGGAGGGTTTGGCCGGGGCTAAAGCCCTTATCCTCCTTTGCTTCCTCGGCGGCACGACTGAAGTCGTGTCCTGTTACAAGACCTATGGTTGAAAGCGAGGGGGATCAAGATGTGCTTGCCTTTCCAGCGCCTCCCTGTTCGCCCAACTTCCGCCCTTTGCCGACTACGCTCTCTAAGGGCCGCACCTATCGCTACTTTGCCGGCAAAGCCTGCCTACGGCTTCGGCTACGGACTCAGCTACGCACGCTTCACCTATGCCAACGGCAAGCTCAGCGGCGACGTGGATGCCTACCAGCCCGTGGTTGTCTCCGCCGATGTGACCAACGCCTCCACCCGCGAGGCCGACGAGGTGGTGGAGTGCGACCTGATTCCCAAAGCCCGCCCTAGCGCGCCCCTGCGCAAACTGGTGGCCTTTGAGAAGGTGCACCTTGCCGCCGGACAAACGCGCACCGTAACTCTCTCGCTCGATGCGCGCACGCTTAGCCTGGTGGATGCTGCCGGCAATCGTCACGTGGAGCCGGGCGACTACGCATTGTTTGTGGGCGGCAGCCTGCCGCAACATCGCAAGGGCATCGAGCTGCCATTGCACGTGGAGCGTGCAGTGGAGGTTGCGCCCTAGGTCTCTGCGCGCTTGATCTTGTACCAAAGGTCGGGTGCCCCAGGTCTCGATTCTGAGACCTGGGAGAGTACAAATCCACGCGGTCACGGTACTAAGGGCGTTTTCCCTCACGCCATAAACTTCCGTGCCCCATCCATTTCCGCGTTGTTTGCGGAAATGGGTGGGATACCCATGAAATTCAGGTCTACATCCTTTCAGGAAAAGCTCGAGCCGCGGTCCACGGGGAAACGATTGCAACCCAGGCTTGCCATCAGGCATGATACATACGACGTTGCAGCACGCGAATCAAGCCTATGCAAAGCTCATCATTCCTCTCCGTGGCCGGCTGGCCGGTGCGCACGCGGCCCCTGTTTCTCTGGTTGGCGTGGCTCGCCTTCGCCCTGTTCACTGCTGCGCTCACCTTGCGCCATGCCCTGTGGTTCGACGAGATGCAGGCCTGGTTGCTAGTGCGCGACAGCCCCACGCTGGCCGCGCTCTTCCACAACCTGCGCTATGAGGGACATCCCGCGCTCTGGTACCTGCTGCTCTACCCGCTCACGCGCCTCACCTCGGACCCGGCGGCCATGCAGGCGCTCAATTACGTCTTGGCGCTGGCCATGGCCGGGCTCGTCCTCAGCGCGCCCCGCCTGCGTCCGCTGCAGGCCGTGCTCATCGTCTTCTCGTCCATCTTGTTCAACGAGTACAGCACCTTTGCGCGCAGCTATCTGCTGGCCTCGCTGCTGCTGCTGGTTGCGGTACGCCTGCTGCTGGCTGAGCGTCCGCGGGTGCTGCTGGCGGCCGTCTGCCTGGCGTTCGCCATCAACACCCACTTCCTCACCCTGCCCATTGTGCTGTGCATTGCGATGTGGTTTGTGCTGGCCGGGCGCGTAGGCGTTGAACGTACCTTGGTTGCTCGGCTCCAGGATCGCCGCATTCTGGCCAGCGGAGGCATTCTGGCTGCAGCCGCTCTGGCCTGCTATTGCACCCTCCGGCCCGCGGCCGACATCCTACGCCTCAACCTCAACCAGCCCTCCGTACTGGGGCATTTGCTCTTTGTGGAAGGTCGAATCTGGCGCATCTTCTTCCGTGTCCCCATCAGCCATTTTTCGCCGCACATGATAGCCTTGCTCGACCCCAAGTTTGTGCCCTCTGCTCTTGCTTCACTGCTCTCCCTGGCCACGCTGTTGCTCACTCTGGTGGCACTGCGTACGCGCGCGGCGCGGCTTTTTTTTCTGGCCGCATCCGTCTCCGGGCTGGTGGTGCTGGCCGTGGTCACCTGGTCGCCGGAGATTCGCCATTACGGCTTCATCTACGTCGCCTTTGTGCTGGCTGTGCTCATGGATGCAGCCGCGCCCAGACCGGCCACCCGTTCAGCCGCGCGCCTGGCCCGTTCCGCGCTCTACTTGATCCTGCTGCAGCAGTGCCTGCTCTCTATCACGGTGAGTGCAAAAGAATGGCGTCAGCCTATCTCCGGCTCGCTGCAAACGGCGCGCTGGATCCAGCAGCATAATCTTGCCGCCAATCCCTTGATCCTGGAGCCCAACGAGGGGCCGAACGTGCTGCTCGGATATCTCAACAAGCCGCGCGCATGGTTCCCGGCCTGCCAGTGCTGGGGCTCGTTTGCGCATCGCGCCATCGGTACGGACGCGCTCCGCATGGCCACCATGGCTGACATGGCCGCGGCCCGCGCCGGCTCCAAGCTGGCGGTGGTGCTGGTGGCCAACTTCCCGCTCGATCCCGCCACCGCGCGCGCCCTCCACGTCGAGCTTCTCTTCGCCTCATCCCCTGAAGCCATCAAGCCCAACGATAATTTTTTTGTTTACCGGCAGAGCGAGGCCCAATAAATCCATCCGCGGAGTCTTTCGCTTTACCTGAAAAACAGCCAGAGGGCGGCCTTTCCTAAGAACCAAGTAGCGCCATTGGCCAGGAGAGTTTTCAAGGCGTAACAGGTTACCTGCGGGCCGAAGTCAGGACTCCATTCCACGCACGAATCCTATTGAAGTTTTCTTTTGAAGAAAGACTCGGCCTCAGCTACATAAGTCTGGAAGAATTATCTACGTATGGGTGGAAGAAGAGCGTTCTTTGGCATTTCAGAGGCATGCAAGCAGTTATACTGTGGCGGTTTAAAAAAATCTCGATTTGTGCTGTCTCCGCGCGCCTTCCCTGCTTGATGGGAAGCTGCACGGGTTTGACTGTCTGAGACTTCTAAATCGTTTTCGCTTATAAAGGCCACTCATGCTCGCCTCCACTGTATACGCCCTGCTCTCACCGTCTCCTCGTTCCGTCTTCACGAAGTCGCGCAATTCGTTCTCGCTGCTCACGGCCTTTGCACTGGCATTGTTTTTTTTGCTGGGTCCGGCCTCGGAGAGATCCGCGGCGCAGGCGGCGAGTGCGGCCCAGATCCAGACGCTCCAGAATCACGTTAGGGTTACGGTCAACGGACAAAGGGCGCAGTTCTTGAGTTCTCTGCCAGCGAACCAGAAGATGGAGTTGGTTATTGTTCTGCCCCTGCGCAACCAGGCAAAGTTGGATGCACTGCTCGGTCGGCTCTATGATCCCTCTAGCTTCGATTACCACCAGTTCTTGAGCGTGGAGGAGTTTACACAGCAGTTCGGGCCCACGGAGGCCGACTATCAGGCCGTACTGGACTTTGCCGCCGCCAACGGACTTACGGTGACCCAGCCGGCCAAAAATCGCCTGATTGTTCCCGTGGAGGGTACCGCAGCACAAGTCAACGCAGCCTTCAATGTTTCGATGGGACTCTACCAGCACCCGACCGAAAACCGCACCTATTTCTCGCCGGATCGGGAGCCCTCGCTGGCGGCGGTTCTGCCGATTGCGCACATCGACGGCATGAACAGTTTCTCGCTTCCGCGCTCGCCGGTTGTGCTTCCAGAGACGGGGCAGCCCATGGTTGCGGGCAACGGCTCTGGCCCAGGCGGCAGCTATCTGGGCAGCGATATGCGCGCTGCCTATTATGGCGGCACAACGCTGACCGGGTTGAACCAGACGGTTGCGCTGGTGGAGTTTGGCGGCTACAACCAGAGCGACGTTGCCCTGACGTTTTCTGGCGCCGGGCAAAGCTACTCGGTGCCGCTGACCAACGTGTTGGTGGGGTCGGCCACAAATACCATCTATCAGCAGGATGGGGAGCAGGTTCTGGACATTGTGCAGGCCATCGGCATGGCTCCGTCGCTGAGCGGCGTCAGTGTCTACATCGGCAACCCGCAAATCTCCTCGGCTCCCGATCTGGTCCTGAACCAAATCGCCGCCGATAATACGGCCAAGCAGATCAGCTGCTCCTGGGGTTGGATTCCCGACAGTTTTTCAACCCAGGACAGCTTCTTGAAGGAGATGGCAGCGCAAGGGCAGAGCTTCTTTACGTCCTCGGGTGATGCCGGCGCGTATCAAGCCTCGATCAGCCCATATTTTTATCCGGCGGAGAGTCAGTATGTGACGGCGGTGGGAGGCACACACCTTACGGTGACGGGCCCGGCAGGAGCGTGGTCGGCGGAGGCCGCGTGGAACTCGAACTTCCATGGCAGCGGCGGCGGCGTGAGCCCGGATGGCATTGCGTTGCCCAGCTGGCAGGCCGGACTGCCCACCTCCACCAACGGTGGATCGAATACCTACCGCAACGTGCCCGACGTGGCCATGGAAGCCGACTACGACAACTACATGTGCAATTTGGGCACCTGCTATGCGACCAGCGCCGGCACCAGCTTTGCCGCACCACGCTGGGCCGGTTTCATGGCGCTGGTGAACCAGCAGGCGGTAGAGGCCGGCAATGCGCCCCGGGGTGGAATCGGATTCATTAACGCCACCTTGACGCAGATCGGTACCGGTACCAACTACGGCACGGACTTCCATGATGTGCAGACGGGCAACAATGACACCGACAACCAGACCACCTGGTTCAGTGCGGTCCCCGGCTACGATCTTGTGACTGGATGGGGCAGCCCGACCGGTCAGGCGCTGATCGACGATCTGGCAGGGAAAGCGGTTCCTGGGTTCTGGATCTCACCTGCCTCAGGGACGGTAACGGTGCTGGCCGGCAACAGCGGAACAGTCAACATCAACGTAACGCCAGTGGACGGATTCACCAGCAATGTCGCGCTTGCCGTTACCTCCACCTTGCCGACAGGTGTGACGGCGTCGTTCAGCCCTGCCTCCACCAGCAGTTCGAGTGTGCTGACCTTTATGGTCGGCAGCGCGACGTTTTCTGGCAACTACCCAGTCACTGTCAGCGGGACCTATGGCAGCATAGTGCAGACCACGGCGCTGACGCTGGTGGTGCACGGGCCGAGCTTCACCCTGACCCCTGCCAGCAGCAGCTTGCAGCTCAACCAGGGCACCAGTGCCACTGACACCATCACGGTGAATGACCTCTATGGATTTACGGGTAATGTGACTCTGCAGGTGAGCGGTCTTCCCGCGGGCATGACCGGGACCTTCGGGACCAATCCCAGCGCCGCTACCAGTCTGTTGACGCTCACGGGCAGCAGTTCGGCAGTGAATTGGAATGGTTACATCACGGTGACCGGAACCTCGGGCGCGCTCACGGCTTCTGCTTCCATCTACGTCAGCCTCGTCGCTCCGACCTTCACCCTGTTGTCGAATTCGATGCTCACGATGGGACAGGGACAGACGACCAACACCTGGATCGGTATCTACCCCCAAAACGGCTTCACGGGCAACGTAACACTTTCCGTGAAAGGCATGCCGAGCGGAGTGACCGCGTTCTTTACGCCCAATCCTCTCAACTCCAGCAACCAGTCCACCACCGAAGGCAGTTTGACCATCATCGCCAGCAGCACTGCTACCACCGGCTCTGCGACCTTGACGATTACCGGCACTTCGGGTGCGGTGACCGCAACCACCACGCTTACGCTGACGGTGAGTGCTCCCAGTTTTACATTATCTGCTTACGGAAACACGTCCGTCGGTCTGGGAGCGACCGTGACGAGCTACGTGTCCGTTTTTGGCCAGTATGGGTTCACCGGCAATGTGAATCTGGCCATCACCGGTCTTCCCACGGGAGTTACAGCGTCCTTCTCTCCAAATCCGACCACTTCCTCCAGCCAGATCGCCATTTCGGCCAGCGCAACGGCTGTTCCCGGAACGTATACGGCAACAATGAATGGAACCTCGGGGTCCATGAGCGCCAGCACTCCAATCACTGTGACCGTTGGGGCGCCCACCTTTACCATCTCCGAATATGGCAGCGTGACGCTTTCGCAAAGCGGCAGCCAGAGCAATTGGATTTATGTCAACGATCAATTCGGCTTCAACGGAAATGTGACCTTCAGCGCCAGCGGTCTGCCGCCCGGTGTTACCGCCGCCTTCAGCATCAATCCAACTACGTATTCTAGTTCCATGGTGCTGACGGCGAACGCCACCGCGGCAGTCGGCAGTTATACCGTCACCGTTACTGGAACCTCCGGGGCCATCACCGCCACGACGACCGTGCCTCTCACCATCACGGCTCCCAGCGTCCAGATCTCGGGCCCGGGTTCGGTTACGCTGGGCATCGGTTCCACGGCTTTATCCTCCGTGTATGTATACGGCAACAACGGATTCACGGGCAACGCGACCTTCTCCATCAGTGGCCTTCCCTCGGGCATCACCGCGTCGTTTTCGCCCAATCCCGTAGCCTTCGGTAGCTCGGGGGGCTCAAGCCAGATATCCTTCGCTGCCTCCGGTACGGTGACAGCAGGAAGTTATACAGCCACCTTGGCCGCCACCAGCGGATCGGTCACCGCATCCACTTCGATCACCCTCATCGTAGCGGCTCCAAGCATCACCTTGAGCAACGGAGGCTCGGTGACGCTAGGCCAGGGGGGCAGTAACTATACGTATATCTACGTGAGCGGGAGCAATGGCTTCAACGGCAATGTGTCGCTCGCGGTGAGCGGTTTGCCGTCCGGCGTAACGGCGGCCTTCCAGACCAATCCCACCACCTATTCCAGTGAGTTGATCTTCTCCTCCACCAGCGCGGCGCCAACCGGGACCTACACCGTGACGGTTACCGGCACGAGCGGGTCGCTCAGCGCTACCACAACCGTATCCTTGACCGTTGCCAGCCCGTCCTTCACCCTGAGCAACGGAGGCTCGGTGACGCTAGGCCAGGGAAGCAGTAACTACACGTATATCTACGTGAACGGGAGCAATGGCTTCAACGGCAACGTGTCGTTCGCGGTGAGCGGTTTGCCGTCCGGCGTAACCGCGGCCTTTCAGACCAATCCCACCACCTATTCCAGTGAGTTGATCTTCTCCTCCACCAGTGCGGTGCCAACCGGGACCTACACCGTGACCGTTACCGGAACGAGCGGATCAACGACCTCTACCACAACCATTACTTTGACCGTTGCCAGCCCATCGTTCACCCTGAGTACCAGTGCCAGCGGTTATACCATGGCTCAGGGTTTCATGGCGAATGGCTATCTCTACATGAACGGACTGAACGGATTTTCGGCCGCCGTTTCGTTGAGCGTCTCCGGGTTGCCTACGGGCGTGACGGTGAGCTTCGGTTCCAATCCAACCTCGGCTTACTACAATAGCATGACGGTTGCGGCCAGCAGTTCCGCCACGCCTGGAACTGCAACCGTAACCATTACCGGCACCTCGGGATCGCTTACCGCGTCCACCACGATGACGGTTACGGTGATCGGTCCGTCGTTCACCCTTGGCGCCGGTCCCGGGAGCGTCCACATTGTGCAGGGTGCAGTGGCGACCTCGTCGGTTGCCGTGACGGGGGCGAATGGCTTCACCGGTAACGTCACCTTGTCGATCAGCGGGCTGCCATCGGGCGTTACCGCGGCCTGGAATCCCAATCCAACTTCCACTGCCAGTGTTCTGACGCTTACGGCAAGCAGCACCGCGGCAGTCGGCAAATCGACGGCGGTCATCACGGGCACATCCGGAGCACTCACCGCAACGGCGCAACTGCCGATCACGGTTCTCTCCGCGGCGGACGCCAGTGCTACTGCACTGACGATAACTTCCGGTGGTTCGACGGTGAGCACCGTGGCGTGGGGCAACACGGTGACGCTAACCGCAGCCATCTCCTCGGGTGGCTCGCCCGTCACCGCGGGCGTGGTGAACTTCTGCGACAGCGCGGCAAGCCTTTGCAGCGACATTCATCTGTTAGGTACGGCACAGCTGACGAGCGCCGGCACGGCCTCCATCAGCTTTGTGCCACTACCGGGAAGCCATAGCTACAAGGCGATGTTTGCAGGAACCCTTGCCGCCAACGCGTCCTCTTCCAGCGCCAGCACTCTGCAGGTGACAGGAACCTATCCCACCACCACCTCTCTCACCAGTTCCGGAACCGTGGGCAACTACTCGCTGACCGCCCAGATTGGCGGTGCGGGTTCGCAGGCTATGACGGGCAACGTCGCGTTTGTGAATACCAGCAATGGCAATGCCGCGGTTGGTTCGGCGGCTCTGATTGCCGGCACACCCAGCCTCACATGGGCGCAACTCAGTTCGTCCGTGGCGGGTCCATCGCCAGCACAAATTGCGGCCGCGGACTTCAACGGAGATGGCATCACCGATGTGGCCGTTCTCAACCCCAACTACGACGCACTTTCCATTCTGCAGGGCAATCCCGATGGAACGTTCACCATGAGCAACCTGAGTCCGCAGACCGCCAACACACCCACGGGCATCACGACCGGCGATTTCAACGGCGATGGAATTGTGGACCTTGCGGTAGTGAATGGCAACGGCGTCGTGAACGTGTATCTGGGCAATGGGGACGGTAGCTTCCAGCCGCTCAGCTCCCTCACCACCGTTGCATCCAGCGGTGCGGGAATTGTGAGCGGCGATTTCAACAATGACGGAATCGCCGACCTCGCCATCAGCGACTCGATGATGGGACAAGTGGTGACGCTGTTTGGCAAGGGCGATGGTACCTTCAAGGCTGGCTCGACAACCGGGTCGACAAGTTACACGCCCGGCGCGATGGCTGTGGGCGACTTCAATAGCGACGGAAACATGGACATTGCCGTCGCCAACTACGGCGGCGCTATCTCACTGCTCTTCGGCAACGGCGACGGAACCTTCACCACCTCCAACGGCCTAACCACATCCGCCAGCGGGCCGCGCACTATCGTCGTTGGCGATTTCAATCGCGACGGCAAGCCCGATCTGGCCGCCAGTAACACGTATTCCTCCACGGTGACCATCTTCCTGAACAACGGCGATGGAACCTTCAAGACCAGCAGCAGCCCTTCAGTTCCGTACTATTCCAGCTTGATGGTACCGATCGATGCCAACCAGGACGGGATCGTGGATCTCTTAGTGGCCTCGTCGAGCAGCGCCTCTGGGACTTTGCTGCTGGGCAACGGCGATGGAACCTTCACCCTGGGCAATGCGTTGACCTTGCCCAGCGAAAGCTCTGGCCTGGCGACCGCCCGCGTGACTAGCGGCGGCTACCCCGCTGTGATTGCCACGTTCTCCGGCTCCGATAATGCGCTGGTTCTGGAGCCCTACATGGCGCAGACTGCAACCGCGAACATTACCGGGGTCAGCATGGGCGCCACGGGATCGAACTATGTGACGGCCGGCTATTCCGGCGACACCAATTACTCCGCCAGCCAGTCCCCAACCGTCACCCTCAAAGGCACCAAGAACGACTCGATCATCACTTGGGCCACGCCCGCGGCGGTCACCTACGGCGCCGCACTCGGCTCCACCCAGTTGAATGCCACGGCCAATGAGCCAGGCACGTTTGCTTACTCACCCGCGGCCGGTACGGTGCTGGGAGCAGGCACGCAGACGCTGACCGTAATCTTCACGCCCACCGATACCGCCAACTACACGACCGTTACCGCGAAGGTTCAATTGCAGGTGACGCAGGCTGTTCCCACCGTGGCATTGAGCTGCCAGGAGGTGGCCTACGACGGCAAGGCGCACGGCTGCACCACTACCGCAACCGGCGTAGGCGTGGGTGGGGCCGCGGTCAACGGTAGCTGGGTTGTAATTCCGGCAAGCGAGACCGGCGCTGGCGCCTATCCAGTGGCCGCTACCTTCACCAGCAGCGACGCCAACTATACCGGCAATACGGCCACCGCGAAGCTGATCATTGACAAGGCCACTCCAACCATCAGCTGGCCCACACCAGCGACACTCGCCTTGGGCACGGCGATCTCCAACACCCAGCTGGACGCGACGGCCTCGGTGCCGGGTACGCTGGTCTACACGCCCGCAGCGGGCACCGTGCCTGCGGCTGGCAACGTCACGCTCTCAGTGGCTTTCACTCCCACCGATAGCGCCGACTACAACAGCGCAACGGCGTCGGTGGTGCTGGTGGTAACGGCGCCGCAAAACCCGACCCCGGTCCTCTCCGGCCTTGCACCCGCGTTCACATCTGCCGGCAGTTCGGCTTTCACGCTCACGGTAAACGGAACCGGCTTTGTCTCCGGATCGACCATCTACGTCGGCAGCACCGCGCTCCCCACGCAGTATGTGAGCGCTACGAAGGTTACCGGTTCGGTCCCCGCCTTGCTGGTGGGCTCCGCTGGCACACTGGCCGTCACGGTGCAATCGCCCACGCCGGGTGGAGGCGCCTCGAATGCCGAGGTCTTTGAGATCGATTCGGCTGGCTCCGCCTCCGGCGCTCCCACCTTCACTACGATCACCGCAACCGTAAGCGCGGGCTCGTCGGCCACCTATCAGCTGACGCTGCCTGCTTCGGCAACCAATGCCTACGTCAATTGCCTGAACCTGCCCTCAGGAGCCAGCTGCAGCTACTCCGCCGCGGCGAGTACGCTCACCATCACCGCGTCGAGCACCACCCCCTCTGGAACCTACCAAATCGTCGTGGTCTTTACCGAGACACTTCCGGGCGCGGCTACAGGATACGTCCTGCTGCCGTTCTTGCTGCTTCCGTTGTGGTTCCTGCGCCGCCGGCCTGCCTTCTGCAATCTGTGGGCGATCTTGGCCCTGGCGGTGGCGCTGTCCACGGTAGCCGCGTCGATCGGTTGTGGCGGCGGATCTGGCGGCTCAACCGGCACAACGCCATCGACTCACCAGGTAACCAGCTCGGCAACCGTAACGTTCATCGTGAAATAGCAACACCCGGGCTCCGGGTGGGCCATGGCGGTTCCAGGACTACGGACAAATCCCCGCCCGGGGCGTCCTATCCTGGAACCGCTCCAGTTACCTGGCGTGAAACAAGCGAAGCGGAAGCGCGCCGCTCACAAAGGGACTTCGCGGAAGGGCTGCGGAATCCCCAAAGCATCCGCAAAGGGAAGCGAGCACAGGGAGACCAAAGCTGGCAGACAGTGCAGGCCAACAGGAATAGAAGCACACATAACCAACAGAGACTGTCCGCCGCCGTCTCCGCAGTCCACTTTACTGGGCTTCAAGCAGGGCGCAGCGATTCTTGTCTGCAATGCACGGAGGATATTCTTGGTGGCCCTGCTGGCTAATCTTCAGGGCGATTCAAAAGTTGCCCCCATTCTTGCTCACAAATGTGTCGGGAGTCAACGAACCTGAGCGCACGCTCAGAACGAAAGCTTAATATCTTCAGTGATTTAAGGGGAGGTTTAAACTCTTGCGAACCCTGAAGAACTGAGTGATGGTAGCGCTACCGGGAATCGAACCCGGGTTTTAAGATTGAGAATCTCACGTCCTAACCCCTGGACGATAGCGCCACACTTGGTCGGTAGCCCGGTGAGGGCCACTCATCTACTCTACCAAAAATCCTCTCTTTGGCAAAGGGGGAGGATGAGAACGGGGAATAGGGAATGTGACCAGCAGCAGCCTGGACCGATGCGGCGCCCGTCTATCGAACCCTGCGGGACTCCTCATCCGCTTTCCACCCCCTGCTCCTGTAGAATGTCGCTTACCGGATGACCATCCTCAACCCAGTTGCCGCCGTGGAGAATGCCCCTGAACCAGGGCGTACCGGCGCGCGCGATTGGCTGGGCAATGATGCGTTCTCCGGACCCGCCATCGAGCTCGAAAACCTGGAAAAGACCTACCGCACCGCCCGTGGCGAGCTGACCCTGTTTCGCGGCCTGAACCTCACCGTTCAGCCGGGCGAGATGGTGGCCATTCTCGGCCAGTCGGGCGCGGGTAAGAGCACCCTGCTGCACATGCTCGGGGCGCTGGACCGGCCCACCACCGGCGCGGTGCGTTGCGTCGGAACCGATGTGGGCGCGCTCTCCACCAGCCAGGCGGCCAGCTTCCGCAACCATGCGATTGGCTATGTGTGGCAGTTCCACTACCTGCTGCCGGAGTTTACCGCCGAGGAAAACGTGGCCATGCCCCTGATTGCCCGGGGAATGGCGCTGACACAGGCCAAGGCTACGGCGGCAAAGTGGCTGCAGGAAGTTGGCTTGGAGGATCGCGCGACGCATCGACCGGGGGAGCTTTCGGGCGGCGAGCAGCAGCGTGTGGCGCTGGCTCGGGCGCTGGTCACCAGTCCCCGCTTGCTGTTGGCCGACGAGCCCACCGGCGATCTGGACGAGGCCACCGCGCAACTGGTCTTCGAGCTGATTGCCCGGTTGCACCGCACCCACGGGTTGACATCGATTCTGGTGACCCACAATATGGATCTGGCGCGGGCATGTACCCGGGCGCTGCGTCTGGAAGCCGGGTGGCTGGTGGAAGTTCCAACTAGGGAAGGGAAGCGCTGACGGTTGCCAGAAAAAGCACCGTTTCAGCTATTCTCGGAGTCATATCAAATAACCGCCTGCGGAACAGCATTTCCAGCAGGCGCGAGGGTCAGGATGGGGGCAGGCGTGATTTTTTTGTTCACGCAGGCAGGCCGGCGCAAGTTCCGGACTCATCCAAACCAGCTGTTCGGAACCTGGCATCCGTTTCTGGTTGGTTCTGGCAGCGAAGTTGAAACAAGGGCACGCACTCCGGAGCCGAAGCCGGACTCTACCGGACGGTTACCTGGGTCGATAGCCCTGGATAGGGAGAGAATCCATGTTCGAACGCTATACGGAGAAGGCACGGCGCGTTATCTTCTTCGCGCGGTATGAGGCCAGCCAGTTTGGCTCGCCCTATATCGAGACCGAGCATCTGTTGCTGGGCCTGTTGCGCGAGGACAAGGCGCTGACCAACCGCTTCCTGCGCTCGCACGCATCGATCGAGTCGATCCGCAAGCAGATTGAGGCGCACACCACCATTCGCGAGAAGGTCTCGACCTCGGTCGATCTTCCGCTCTCCAACGAATGCAAGCGGGTGCTGGCCTTTGCGGCGGAAGAAGCCGAGCGGCTCGGACACAAGCACATTGGCACGGAGCACTTGCTGCTGGGCTTGTTGCGCGAAGAAAAATGCTTTGCCTCGGAGATTCTGCAGGAGCGCGGTCTCAAGCTCAGCCAGATTCGCGAAGATCTGGCGCGCGTAACCCAGGAGAAGGCCGCTCCGCAGCAGCAGCAGCAGCCACAGCCGCCGCAGCAGCGGCAGCGTGAGTCCAGCCTGCTGGCGGAGTTCTCGCGCGACCTGACCCAGGCCGCCATGGATGGCCAACTGGATCCGCTGGTGGGCCGCGATGGCGAACTGGAGCGCGTCATCCAGATCCTCTGCCGCCGCACCAAGAACAATCCGGTCCTGATCGGCGAGCCCGGCGTGGGCAAGACGGCCATTGTGGAAGGCCTGGCGCAGCGCATTGCCGACGGCGTGGTCCCCAGTTTCCTGGCTGAAAAGCGCATTCTCGGCCTCGATCTCTCGCTGGTGGTGGCGGGCACCAAGTACCGCGGCCAGTTTGAAGAGCGTCTGAAGACCATTATGAAGGAGCTGATGGAGAATCAGAACTCCATCATCTTCATCGACGAGCTGCACACCCTGGTGGGCGCGGGCTCGGCCGAAGGTTCGCTGGACGCGGCCAACATCCTCAAGCCCGCTCTTTCGCGCGGCGAAATTCAGTGCATCGGCGCAACCACGCCAGCTGAGTTCCGCAAGTCCATCGAGAAGGATCGCTCGCTCGAGCGCCGCTTCCAGGCCGTCAAGGTTCCGCCTCCCAATGAGGTGGATGCCATCAAGATTATCATGGGCATCAAGGACCGCTATGAGAAGTTTCACGCGGTAAGTTACACCGATGATGCCATCGAGTTCTCGGTCTCGCATTCGAACCGTTACATTCCGGATCGCTTCCTGCCCGACAAGGCCATCGATCTGATCGATGAGGCCGGTGCGCGCGTGAAGCTCCGCCAAACCTCGCTGCCCGACGAGATCATCGAGGTGCAGAAGCGCATCAAGTTCATCGTGCACCGCATGGATTCCGCCATTGCCAACCACGAGTTCGAGAAGGCGCGCTTCTACTCCGACGAGGAACGCAAGGAGCGAGAAGCACTCCGTGCTCTTCGCGACAAGTACCATCTCGATGATTCAGCCTCCGGCATTGTGGGCCGCGAAGACATTGAAGATGTGGTCTCGCGCTGGACCGGCGTGCCGGTGACCAGCATCAAGGAAGAAGAGACGCAGAAGCTGCTGCGCGTGGAAGAAGAGCTG
>CAZYDF010000008.1:0-82853 GCA_964645855.1 uncultured Occallatibacter sp. | reverse complement strand
GTGGTCAGTGGTCAGTGGTCAGTGGTCAGTGGTCAGTGGTCAGTGGTCAGTGGTCGATGCGGTAATCACGGACGGCGTTGTATCTGCTCTGCCTGTCGTGGAACTTTCCTTCCCTATGCTGTCATCCTGAGCGAACGGGGCCCCAGCCGTACTTATCAGGCTGGGGGTGGTGAGTCGAAGGATCTGCTTTTGCTCTTTCGAACTTTCCCTACCAAAAGCCCTGCGCGAGGCGCGCATAGCCGCACCGCAGGTGCTTGTCGGGAGAATAAAAACTCAACCTGTATCTTGCTTTGCTGCACGCGTGTGCAATTTGCAGATCGTCTTTATTCATGAGGGTACGGTGCGTTGACTGCAAATTCTCGTAACTACAAAATCCTCCAAGAGAAACTTACAAACCAGCCCCCGCAATGGGAGAATAACCAGATGAAGCGATCGATGTTTGCTGCCATTGCGAGCGATGTGCATCTGTGGGTGCCGGTGTGCGTGCTGTTGGGCGGAATCTGCCTGCTGGTCGTGTTGAGGTGAGCAAGTGACCGTTGCGGAAAAGCCCGAAGCAGAAAAACGAGTTCAGGCCCTGCATATTGTGGGCGTGGCCTGCGGACTGGCCGCGGGTGCATGGCTGGGCACGGCGGAAGCGCCGGTGAAGCTGGCCGCAGGCCAGGCTCCGCCGCTGATTGTCACCCTGGGCATGGTGCTGGGCGTCTTCATGGCGCGCTGGACCATCCCCGTCATGCTCAAGGGCGCGGGCTTTGTGGTGCGCGACCTGCGCCGCAACAAGCATCTGCTGGTGTGGGCGCTCTTGGCCGGCGCGCTCTGGGTTGTGGCCAATACCTTGACTGTTTTTGCTATTCGCAACGTGGGCCTCTCCATCGCCTTTCCGCTCTGGAACAGCAACTGCCTCATCGGCCTGTTCTGGGGTTGGTTGTTCTTCAATGAGCTGAAGGGCTCGGGATGGAAGGGCTGGACGCAGGTCTTTGGCGGATCGATTGCGCTGGTCATTGGCGCGGCCATTCTGGCCTGGGCCACGGCGGAGCGCACGCCGGTGGCAGGCGCGCATCCCATGCTGGGCATTGCCGCCGCCGTGGGCGCGGGCGCGCTGTGGGGCACGCAGTACATCCCCTACCGCAAGGCCTACATCAGCGGCATGACCCCGCTTTCGTTTGTTACCGTAATTGCCTTTGGCGAGCTCATCACCACGCTCGTGTTGGGGGTTGTCTTTGCTGGCAGCGTCGGCAACCTGGGGCATCAGCTGGCAGCCGCCAAGCCCTTCCTCTTCTGGCTCTTTCTGGGCGGCATCTGCTGGGTCTTTGGCGATCTCTTCCAGCAGTACGCGGCCAAGTACATCGGCATCGGCCGCGGCATTCCGCTCTCCAACACCAACCAGTTATGGGGACTGGCCTGGGGCGCGCTGGTCTTTGGCGAGCTGACGGCCATTGGCACCCATGCGCGGATGCTGGTGCTGCTCGGTTCGTTGATCATGATTATGGGCGCGGCCTTCATTGGCACGGCTGCCGCGCCAGCCTCCGAGCGCAGCTCCTGGCGCAGCGCCATGATGCGCGAATGCACCCGCTACAACCTTGATCCAGTGCGCGTTGAAAATGCGCTCAAGGGCAACGACGAGCAGACGCGTCAAGGCACCAAGCGCCGCTGGTGGGAGCTCTTGTTCCCCATCAGTTCGGTCGCGGTCATGATCTGGCTCGGCGTCTCTTTGCAGCGTTCCAGCGTGGAGCTGAATGTGACCTGGATGTTCGTGCTGCTGGGGCTCACCGTCTGCTCGCTGTTCTTGAGCGGCCTGCTCTTGTGGAAGCGCACGCGCTTCTCTTAATCCTGCCCGTGAATCCTGAATACTGGGACAACAAGGACAACTGGGTGGGTAGATTCAAATTCCAAGTGCAACAAAGAGCGTGAACAGAATCAAACAGTTCGTCGCAGCCGTGCCGTGGGAAAGTGGGAAACGCTCTTTGTTTTCCATCTTTTCCATGGCTTCCTACCAACCATCTCCTGTCGGCTCTTTGCGATGTGTTGTTGCACTTGGACCTTGAATCCGCCGTGCCCCATCCATCCCGTGTTTTGTGCGGGATGGGTGGGATCGAGTGACACTCTTTCAGGGCCGGATCAATCAAGCTCCATTTGCTCTCCTGTGAAGCTCGAACCTGCCTTGATGTCCTGCGTTTGCAGCCTAGGAAGAAACAACTCTTCGCCGGATTGAGGCTCGTGCTTTCCCAGGTCTCAAAATCGAGACCTGGGGCACCCGCCATTTTGGGTGGGCAGAAAACCCCAAGGCGACACTGACAGCTTCATCCGTCGAGGTCGGCAACATCGGTGGGGGACTGTGGTGAAAGTCAGGTTTTGAAAGGGTACAGCTGTAAATATTCCCCGGCAGTGGGATACCAGACCAAAGGTCTGGACAATCAGGAAAGGGCAATACTAGTTTTTCCCCTTAGGAGAGCCGGGCTTTAGGGTCAGAGGGCCCCTCAAAGGGGCCTGGAGCAGTTTTCCAATAGATGTAGCCCTTGCGGAGATCGTGCAAGGTGGCTTTTCTTAAGGAATGAGCCACTCTGCGGTTGTGCTTTCGGGGTAGTGCAATTGGAGAACCGCTGGTGCTGGAAATCTCGCTCAGTATGCTCAACTGCTCATGCCATCCTGAACCCCGCGCCGTAGGCGCAGTACTTGTTAGCCCCACCTCTCAAGGTGGGGAAAGCTTCCACAAAAATGCCCCCGGAGTCCCGTAGGGACGGCGCGAACCTCTGTACAAAGGCGTCATGAGCATCGCGAAGCGGGTCTGCCCCACCGCAGGTGGCTGCATGCAATGCCGCGAAGCGCATTGGCCCCACCGCAGGTGGCCCGCAATCCACCAAGATCAAGCTCATGAAGGATTCTGTCGAAAATCACCCCTCCTGGCGCGATTTTCATGCATATGGGCGTGCCAAAGGCCCGTATCAACTCCCGCAAAGGTCAAACTGCTACTGCCACTCAGGCTGTGCCGGGGGATCTCCTCACCCTTGAGAGCCTGCCCTGAGCGCAGTCGCGGGGTACCGAAAAGGATTGATTACAGGCCCTGGGCTTTACAGGCTGTGAACGACTCTCAAGGGAAGGCTAGAAGCGTCAGGGGTCGATTTTAGTCGTGCTGCAAGTGGCTAGAATCAACAAGGGCTTTAGCCCCCGCGGGAAACTTCCACCTGAAATCAGCTTTAAAACAGAGTTTCTCCGCCGGCTGTTTTGCCCCTGAGGGATGTTTCCAGGCAATTTGAATCTTCATCACAGGCTGCGAACGGTGGACGCCTGGTCCCTTCCCCACCCGCCGGGCCAGCCACACGCTAGAATCGAAGAGTAGATCCAGGATGGAGCGATGCCAGCCCGACGGCTGCCCTTGCTCCGTTACGTTAGAGGTGTATCCATGGCCGCAGAGGCAAGCAACCCCGCGTTCGGACCCAAAATCCGCCCCCATCAGACCCAGAACGAGGCCCTGCTCTTTGAGAAGAGCTCCCCTGGCAAGCGCGGCTACATGCTGCCCCCGCTGGACGTGCCCGCTCTTGATCCAGCCGAGGTTCTCGGTGAAGCCTGCCGTACGCAGGACGCGGAGCTGCCGGAGCTTTCTGAAATTGAGATTGTCCGCCACTTTACCCGGCTCTCCACCTGGAACTACGCCATCGATCTGGGCATGTACCCGCTGGGCTCCTGCACCATGAAGTACAACCCGCGCGTCAACGAGCTGGTGGCCCGCATCGAGGGCCTGGCCGAGGCGCACCCCTACCGGCCTGAATCCCTGGCGCAGGGCTCGCTGGAGGTGCTTGACCTCTTGCAGCGCTGCCTGGTGGAGATCACCGGCATGGACGCCATCACCCTGCAGCCGGCCGCCGGCGCGCATGGCGAGTACACCGGCATCCTGTTGGCCCGCGCCTGGCACACCGCGCAGGGCAATCCCCGCAAGAAGATCATCATCCCGGACTCAGCGCATGGTACCAACCCGGCCACGGCGGCCATTTGTGGTTATGCGGTCGAGAATCTGAAGTCGAACCCGGAAGGCGGAATCGATCTGGAGGCGCTGGCGCGTCAGGTGGACGAAGACACCGCCGCGATGATGATCACCAATCCCTCCACCATTGGCGTCTTTGAAAGCCAGATCGCCCGGATTGCCGAGATCCTGCACGCCAAGGGCGCGCTGCTCTACATGGACGGCGCCAACATGAACGCCCTGGTGGGCAAGGCGCGCCCCGGCGACTTTGGCGTGGACGTGATGCACCTGAACCTGCACAAGACTTTCTCCACCCCCCACGGTGGCGGCGGTCCCGGCTCCGGCCCGGTGGCCTGCAAAAAGTTTCTCGAACCCTTCCTGCCCACGCCGATCCTTGTACGGAAAGCAGGGACTAAGGGACTCGGGACTGCCGCTTTCGCTCAAGCGGTGGGTGCGCCTGGTCCCTCGCATTTGGGGACCAGGGAGGGGAACTCCACCTACACATGGGAGTACAACCGGCCGCAGTCCGTGGGCCGTGTGCGTGCCTTTTACGGCAACGTGGGCGTCTGCATCCGGGCTCTGGCCTACATCCTGGCCAACGGACCCGACGGCCTGCGGCTCACCACCGAAGACGCGGTGCTGAACGCCAACTACCTGCGCGCCAAGCTCGAAGACCTCTACGAGCTGCCCTACAAGACCGCCTCCATGCACGAGGTCGTCTTCAGCGACAAACGCCAGAAAGCCAAAGGCATCTCTACCGGCGACATCGCCAAGCGCCTGATCGACTACGGCTTCCACCCCTACACGGTCAGCTTCCCGCTCATCGTGCCCGGCGCTCTGATGATCGAGCCTACGGAGAGCGAGTCGGTGGAGGAGCTGGACCAGTTTGTGGACGCCATGCGCGCCATCGCCAGGGAAGTGGAGGAGCAGCCCGAGCTGGTGAAGCACGCGCCGTACTCCACCCGCATCGCGCGCCTCGACGAAGTGCTGGCCGCGCGTAAACCCATCCTCCGCTGGCGCAAGCCGTAGCCGTAAAAGCAAGCAACACGGAGCCGGATGCGTGGTCAGCATCCGGCTCCTTGTATTTTCGGTGTCAATTTTCTCCGCAGCAATACGAAAGGCGGGTGCCCCTGGTCCCTCGCGTTCGGGGACCAGGGATCGAATCACTTTGCACAGCCACCATCGTGTGCCCCGTTAGGGGCACTGTGCAAAAAGCCCAGCACGGAGCTGTGCGACGTGCTGGGAAAGCTTGCAGAAAACGAAACGCGCCCTGACAGGGCGTTGTGCAGACCTCGTTTATGCAATCTCTGCGAATGTCCCGGGTCCTTCGCATTTGGGGACCAGGGATCGGATATCCCCAAAAACGACTGCATCGAACGGAAGACACCTCATCCGCAGTAGAATGGCTGACCATGAGCTACCGCTGGTTGTTTTCCGTAGCGATATTCTTTCTCTGCCTGCTCCCTGGCGCAGCCGCGCAGCAATGCCCACGGGAGAATTCCTCCGGTCCGCCGACTGCCTCCGCCGAGCTTACGTTGGAAGGCCAGCTTGTCTATCACGACGGCCTGCGCCAATGGTTCGAACTCAGACTCGACAAGCCGGTCTGCGGGCAGGCCTCGACGGAACTCGTTCGCATAGACGATCAGAAGCAGTTCCAAATTCTTCGGGGATGCCGCGTCCGCACCAAAGGTGTGCTTGGTATTCCACTTACCGGCTACTTCTCCCTCAACACCTACCAGGACGTTGCTGAGATTGAACCGGTGGGGGACTGCACAAAACAGCCGCCCTTTCCCGATGACCCGAAGGCTGCTCCTGACCCGAAGATCAGCCGTTATCGCGTCAAAATGCTAATCCACTACGGCGAAAACGCCCCGGTGGTCCTGCACGTGAGCAGTGCCGGCAAACCTCTTGAACCGTGGCAGGTCTACGCAAGCTACAATCTGACGGGTGGATTCGTCCTCTATGGACACTGCGCAGAAGGCTTTGTCGTAGATAGGGTCTTCGGGACGCCACAGGCTCATCCTCAGCACTTTGAAGGACCGCGAACTCCGGAGGATGCAGCCTTGTTCGATCCTGAGAGCGCCGCAGCTGCAGGTCAGAAAGAACTGCACCTCGGCTGGACTTGCGTGCGCACGCCACAGGAGAAATGAAGGTGCCGAAGGCAGCCGCCTACCGTCCGCCCAGCGCTTCTTTGAAGGCTGCCGTTGTCTTTTTCGTCAAGGCGGCGGAAAAAATCCCGCGCCGCCGCATGGCCTGTTCCATCAAGTCAACTGGATCGGCGGGGGCCTCGGCCAGTGGCCAGGGGCGAGCTTCGATCAGCGTAGGTCCGTTGCCGCGCCGTGCATGGGCGGCGGACTCCGTCACCACCCGATAGATGGCCAGCGCGTCAGCGGCGTCCACAATCGCGCTGGGCACGACAAGCCTGGCCGCGGTGGCGATGAACTCCGGCTTCTCCGCCGGTGAGTTGACCACAAACAGGATGGGCAGTTTTTCCAGCTTGGCGCGCTTCAGAGCCTTCAGCAAGAGTTTCGTATGCGGCTCCGGATCGCCCACCAGCACCACCGTAATCTTCTTCGTCTGCTCCTTGCGCCCAAGCGCGGCAGAGACGAGTGCCTGCTCCAGTTGCGCGTCGAGCGCGAGCGTGGCGGGTACAATTCGTTGCCCAACCCAGGGAACCCGGGGCTTGGCCGTGGCAAGGCGCGCGCGCACAGGAGCTAAGGGCAGCCCCTTCAAAACGCAAGGGACCAGCGCCTGCGCGCCGGGGGCCAGTGTGTCGGCCTTGCCCAGGTCCACCAGCGAGGCCGCCAGCAGCGCCTCCTGGCCAGCCGCATCCGCCAGCGGGCCAAAGCCGGACTCTTTGCGGACCAGCTTCGGCAGCCGCTCGTTCAGCAGCCGTGCGTAGAGCATCAGCGCATAGATCTCATACAGCTTGCGATGGGGAATCAGCGCAAAGCCCTGGTCGGCGGGCAGAGAGCGGGCGAGGTCGGCGATGGGCCTAAGGGCGTTGTTCATAGTTAAAGGAGTGGAACCTGGAATGGATCGATTGTAAACGGCCCGAGTGGGCGCATAAGAGATAGGGGCGCTCTCCGGCAGGGCAAAGAGCACTCGCAAACAGCAGTTGCCGCTCTTCCGGCAACGATGAAGCCTCCCGCGGGGCGTGGGAACGCCCCGCCAGGGTTGAAGAAGATGCAGGGCAGCTGATCAGGGGAGCGGCTGCCCGCCGGGGTTACTTGGAGAAGATCCCACTTCCACTATGGCTGGCGTGGATTGCGCCCTTGTGCGCGGCGCGGTTGGCGATCGCGTTGAGTTTCTTCGCAGTGGCATCAGGCTCAGTCACCGGTGGTTGAGAAAGATTGGTGTTCTCAGGCTTGTCGCTGTCGCTCTTCAGGTTCAGTTGGATGAAGCGTTCCATGGCGCAATCCTCCGATGGCAGTATTGTGCTCCCAAACTACAAATATGGATAGCCCTCTGTTGTTGAGGAAATTTCGAAGGTTATCAGCGCCGGGTACCAACGGAACCAGCACCCCCAAAGGGGAGGCAACCCGTCCCAAATTGAACCCGGAAACCCGACCGCGGCGGGATTGCCTAACCTGCGTTTTTGGGACGAACCTCCCGGCGCACCACTTGCCGCTGTCTCTGCATTCGACACCAGGCCCCGCAAAGATTAGAAAATCGCTCCAAATGGGCGGATCTCTCACGCTGATGAGAGACCGGGAGGTTTTCTGTCCAATTTCGAGCCAGATGCCTAAATCCATGAAAGAAATCTCATGAAGAACTTCCAATAGCCGATGAATCTCCTAAGCGGATTCCAATTTTCCGCTTCCGGCATGCCCCGCCGGAAACCCTTCGGGATCGATGGTCCCTCAACCATCCCCGCGTTTGTAGAGGAGTCCAACTATGGGAGCAGCACTTCAAGTTCTATCGTCCGTCGGATCGCAACGTTTTGAGATGAATGAAGCTCTCAGCGGGCAGCGGCTTTCAGTGGCCGTTGTCGATCCAGATCATGACCGCCGCCGCGGTGTGGCCCGCGTCATGAGCAGTCCCTCAACCGGCGTGGTACGCCAGATTCCCGATTACCTGCCCAGCCGCGCCGATGCCATGTGGCTCATCGATCAGGGCTTCGACACCGTCGCCGTCTGCCTGGACGCCAACCCCGAGTTGGCCCTCCAGATGGTGGAGAGCCTGTGCGAGGTCAGTCAGGCAACCGTCATTGTCTACTCTGCCCAGCACAATCAGGAGATCCTGATGGACGCCATGCGGGCCGGCGCCCGCGAGTTCCTGTTGATGCCCTTCAGCCAGGCTGAGGTGCAGCAGGCCCTGTTGCGCGCCTCGGCCAGGCTGCAGATGCAGCCCACCCCCGACGTGCGCCGCAAGACCGCCGAAATGTTTGTCTTCCTGGGCGCCAAGGGTGGCTCTGGCGTGACCACCGTCAGCTGCAACTTTGCCGTCTCGCTGGCCCAGGAGGCGAGCAAGCGCACCCTGTTTATCGACCTCGACCTGCCGCTGGGCGATGCGGCGCTGGACCTGGGCATCACCGCCCGCTACTCCACGCTGAATGCGCTGGAGGCGGCCGACCGGCTGGACTCCACCTTCCTGGCCACCCTGCTCACCCAGCACAGCTCCGGGCTCCACGTGCTGGCCGCGCCCGGCAAGTTCCCCCACGTGGACGCCTCGCTCGACGCCATCAATAAACTGCTCTCGGTGGCCGCGCTCGACTTCGATTATGTGATCGTCGATGCCGGTTCCCGGCTGGATCTGAGCTCCACCATGCTCTTTGAGAAGGCAGCGCGCATCTTCCTGGTGGCGCAGGCTGGCATTCCCGAGCTGCGCAACGCCAACCGCCTGATCACCGGCCTGCTGCCCTCCCACAACGCCAAGCTGGACGTCGTCCTGAATCGTTACTCCCCCAAAACGTTTGCGATTGGCGACGACGCAATTGAGAAAGCTCTAACCAAACCAGCTCAATGGCGCATCCCGTCCGACTTCCTCACCCTGCGCCGCATGCAGAACACTGCCAGCTCGCTCATGGCAGAAGACAATGCCTTGTCGCGCATTATCCGGCGCATGGCGCGCACCGCCTGTGGTCTGCCGGTGGTGCCGGAGAAGAAGAAAGGCTTTCTGCTCTTCGGTTAGAGCGGTTCTCCAGTTGCCATACCCCGAAGCCACAAAGGCTGAGTAGCTTTTTCCTCAAGAAAAAGCTACCGCGCACCATCTCGGCAAGGGCAGCATCCATGGGAGAAGCGCTCTAACTCCCGCAAAGTTTGAGGGCTCCTCGCGTTTTGGCGGGGAGAATCTGGGCCGCGGCGCACCTGCAGTTCCTGCGCGCCGCGGTTTTTTTTGTGGAACGAAGTCAGCAGATGGGATTTGAACATCACTTCGGTAATAAGAACCAACATTCCGTTCATGAAGAAGTGCCAATGGCCGATAAGGCCAGTGAGTGAATTCCAATCCTCGGGAGGAAGTACAAAATGAACAGCAAAGTTCAAGAGATTCGTTTCCGCGGGGTGCGGCACGCGGCAATGAGACTGTTCCAGGCTGCCGCTCTGGCAATGTTGGTTTCCTTGGCACTGCCGGCGCGCGCCGCCGATGATCGTCCGGTTAAGCAGCGTGTTGCCCCGGTTTACCCTGAGATCGCCAAGCGTATGAAGATTGGCGGCGAAGTCAAGCTGTCGGCCACCGTGGACGCTACCGGCAAGGTCACCGACGTCAAAACCGTGAGCGGCAACCATATGCTTTCCGTCGCGGCAGAGGACGCCGTGCGCAAGTGGCGCTTTGAGGCCGGCGCGGGCGAGGCCCACGTGGATGTGGCCGTTACGTTTAACGTCGGTCAGTAGTCGCGCCCCCGCTGCGATCGCTGACAGGCGGACCGCGGGCCGCACTTGGCACCGGGCTAACCCGCCCGCCAAGGCAACGGCCCGCAACACTCTCCTGATGGCACCAAACGAAAACGCCCGGCGAGAACCTCTCGCCGGGCGTTCCTGTCTGGTTTTCTTTCTTGCCCTTGTTTCTTTCCCGCTATTCCACGCCGTGGCACTTCTTGAACTTCTTGCCACTGCCGCAGGGGCAAGGATCGTTGCGGCCCACCTTTTCGCCCGTGTGCCGTTGCGTGGGCTGGCTGCCATCGCCGCCGCCGGAGCGGGCCGCCGCTTCCAGTTCCCGCTGCTTGCCGCGCCGGAACTCGCGCTCCAGATCGTCGATGGTGGTGGACGCCTTGCGCGTTGGAAGCTGAATCTCCCGCGGCGCCAGATCCAGGCCATGCTGTTCGGCGGAGGCCACCCGGGGAGCAGCCGGAACCGGGCCGCTGGGTGGCGGCGGAAGCTCCACCGCCATGCCGTCCGGCCCAATGATCTGCATCCGGAACAGGAACCGGCAGGTGTCTTCCTGGAACTTCAGCATCATGGCTTCAAACATGTCAAAGCTCTCGCGCTTGTACTCCACCAGCGGATCGCGCTGCGCATAGCCGCGCAGGTTGATGCCTTCCTTCAGGTGGTCCATGGAGAGCAGGTGATCCTTCCACAACCCGTCCAGCACGCGCAGCATCACCATGCGTTCGTGATAGCGCATCTGGTCAGGTCCCAGCAGCCGTTCCTTGCCTTCATAGTCACCCTTCAACGCCGCAAAGATGGCGTCGCCAATCTCGTGGCGGGTGAGCGACTGGGGCTTGATGCCGGCCTTCGCCAGGATCAGACCGAAGTGGTCAATCAGCTTGGCTTCCAGGCCCTTGTAGTTCCACTGATCGGCGCGCGTCTTCTCGTCCAGGTTCTCGTCCAGCACCGTGGACAGAATCCCGCCCATGTAGTCGTCCAGGATGAGTTCCCGCTGATCCACGCCTTCCAGCAACTGGCGGCGCAAGCCATACACGGCCTCGCGCTGCTTGTTCATCACGTCGTCGTATTCCAGCAGGTGTTTGCGGCTTTCAAAGTTCTGCGCTTCAACGGCCTTCTGGGCGCCCTCAATGCGCTTGGAGATCATGCGCGATTCAATGGGCACGCCCTCTTCCATGCCCAGCCGCTCCAGCAGCGTGGAAACCCACTGCTTGGCGAAGATGCGCATCAGATCGTCTTCGAGCGAGAGATAGAAGCGCGACTCGCCCGGATCGCCCTGACGGCCGGCGCGTCCGCGCAGCTGGTTGTCAATGCGGCGGGACTCGTGGCGCTCGGTGCCCAAGATGAACAGGCCGCCGGCCGCAATCACCTGGGCGTGGTCCTCGGCTGCCGTCTCGGCATGCACCTTGAAGGTCTCTTCCCACTCAGGGATGGAAACCTCAAACTCCTGGCCCTGGTAGTAGAAGCGCTGGAAGCCGACCGGAGCCATAGGGCTGATGGCACCCTCGGCCACGCTGATGGCGCGGGCGCGGTTGCCCTTGACCAGTTCCATGCGGGCCATGAACTCCGGGTTGCCGCCCAGCAGAATGTCGGTACCGCGGCCAGCCATGTTGGTGGCAATGGTGACGGTGCCCAACCGGCCTGCCTGGGCCACAATCTCCGCTTCGCGCTCGTGGAACTTGGCATTCAGCACCACGTGCTTGACACCGCGGCGCTGCAGAATGCCGGAGAGCCGTTCGCTCTTCTCAATCGAAGTGGTGCCCACCAGAACCGGCTGCTGATGTTCGTGCAAGGTCGCAATGTCGTCGCCCACGGCCTTGTACTTTTCCTTCTCGGTCCGGAACACAACATCGGGATTCTCGATGCGCAGCATCGGCTTGTTGGTGGGGATCACCACGATCTCAAGCTTGTAGATCTTGTAGAACTCGGCCGCTTCGGTTTCAGCCGTGCCGGTCATGCCGGAGAGCTTTTGATAGAGGCGGAAGTAGTTCTGGAAGGTGATCGTGGCCAGCGTCTGATCTTCCTTGCGGATCTTGACGCCTTCCTTGGCCTCAATGGACTGGTGCAGGCCATCGCTCCAGCGGCGGCCTGGCATCAGGCGGCCGGTGAAGGTGTCCACAATGATGACCTCGCCGTCCTTCACCACGTACTCCACATCGCGGTGATAGAGCGCGTGCGCCTTGATGCCGGTTTCCACGTAGTGCTTCAAGTCCCAGTTTTCAGCGTCGGCAATGTTGTCAATGCCCAGCATCTTTTCGATCGTGATCCAGCCCTGATCGGTGACGCCGATGGTGCGCTGCTTCTCGTCGACAATGTAGTCGCCGGAGAAGAACTTTTCGCCCTCGCGCAGGCTGATGCCCAACTGCTCCTGGCGGCGATGGTCGCTCCACTCCACTTCCTCGCCCTTTTCCAGCTGAGGAATGATCTTGATCACGCGCTCGTACTTGTCGGTGGTCTGGTCCGTGGGTCCGCTGATGATCAGCGGCGTCCGCGCTTCGTCGATCAGGATGGAGTCAACTTCGTCCACAATGGCGTGAAAGTGCCCGCGCTGCACGCAGTCCGCCATCTCGAACTTCATGTTGTCGCGCAGGTAGTCAAAGCCAAATTCATTGTTGGTGCCGTAGGTGATGTCGGCAGCATAGGCCGCGCGGCGCTCATCGTCGCTCAGGTCGTGGACAATCACGCCCACCGTCAGCCCCAGAAACTCGTAGATCTTGCCCATCCACTCGGCATCGCGCTTGGCCAGGTAGTCGTTCACCGTGACCACGTGCACGCCGTGACCGGCCAGAGCGTTCAGGTAGCAAGGCAGCGTGGCCACCAGGGTTTTGCCTTCGCCGGTCCGCATCTCGCTGATCTTGCCCTGATGCAGCACCATGCCGCCAATCATCTGGACGTCAAAGTGGCGCATCTTCACACTGCGCCAGCCCGCCTCGCGGACCACCGCAAAGGCCTCGGGCAGAATCTCGTCCAGAATCTGGATCTCAGCGGCCTTGATTGCGTCCTTGCCCGTGATGCCTTCCAGCCGGGCGGCAATGCGGGCGCGAAACTCCTGGGTTTTGGCGCGCAGTTCGTCGTCCGAGAGCGGCGTGATGCCCGCCTCGAGCTCGTTGATGACCTGAACGACTGGCTTGAGCCGCTTGATGAGCCGCTCGTTAGCGGTACCGAAAATCTTGGTAAGGGCTTTATCAAAAAACACGTCGATCTCCGTATACCAGTGTAAATGGTGGAATTTGTAGCAAGAGGCCTGGATTGGCCCTATCCCTGTTCCGAGACCAGCATTTGCCTGCATTTTGTGCATCCGCGCGCATCTTTTAACGCTTTGAGAAGGCCCAGATTGCACCGCCAAAGGGGCACTGTTGTTCCAGCCAACCAACCAAAGTACCGTGCCCCACCCGTTGCGCGGGCTGTACAGGCTGCGCAAAAACTCTCAAAGGAAGGTAGAAGCGTCAGGGCGTGACTTTAGTCGTGCCGTAAGTGCCATAAATGCAACGAGGGCTTTAGCCCCTGCGGGAAACTTCCGACTGAAATCAGCTCCAAAGCGGAGTTTTTCCGCAACCTGTTGATCCCGAAATGGTCGGGATACCTGGACACCCTTCAAAGCCTGATCGAAAACCGGACGCGGCGCACCCGCATTGTCCGGCTTCACGCAGAACAGCGCGTACCTCTCTCTTGCTGGGGCGCAGCTCCACTGCTGCGGCTCGAGGCGAATTTTACGAAAAATCAGTTGCGGCGGAAAGCCCGGGGACGCTCGAAGCGCACGGCCCGTTCTGGCGAGCGCGGACAACGGCTTCTGGTCCTGGCCAGACGTCGGGGCGCAAGCGTGAACGGAACCAGCAACCCAGCAAACAGGACCGGCAAAAACGCCATCCAGTCCGGCGTGGAAGAGCCCCCTGGCACCGCCAGCAGCGCCAACAACAGCACCGCAAGGGCCAGAATCGCCACCAACGCCAGTACCCTTCGCTGTCGCCCGGAGAGTCTCATAATTTTCTAACTATAGGCCGTTCAAGACCGGCACACAAGGGCTCCAGCCAGCTAGTTGCCTGGGTTCTGCCGATATTCAAAGGGAATCGCTGATCCGGTCCCTTTGCAATGCAACACTGCCTGGGTGCCTCACCCTGGCGAGGCCTTTGCTTTTGTTGCCAGGATGGGATCGCACAATGCAAACCTCCTGGATCGGCTCGATAGGAGCAGTCCGACTCGGCGCAACGAGTTACGGCTGAAAGGAACAGTCGCCAACTTGCCAACCGCGATTTCCGCGAAGCGGAAGCTAACCTGTTGGTTTTGTTGATCAACGTCTTCATTCAACCTTTTTGTTCATGGCGGAGACCCATGCGTATTGGCCGCAGAGTACGGATGGTTTGCGTGGTGCTCTCCGTCGCCTCCTTCCTGTTGGCGGGTTGCACCGCAGTGGTCACCAGCACCGCGCAGCTGCGCGTCTTCCCCTTTATCCAGAGCTTTGCCGCCAGCCCGTCCGTAATTGCCGCGGGCAGCTCCACAAGCCTGACGGCGGTCTTCTCCTCCGGCTCCGGCATCCTCATGCCGGGCAATCTGGCGGTCAGCAGCGGCGTTGCCCTCAGTGTGGCGCCCACCACCACCACCAGCTACGCCCTCACCGTCACCAGCTCCAGCGGCGCTGCCACTTCCTCGACCATCGCCGTCACGGTGGTCCCAGCGCCGGCCATTGCCAGCTTCAGCGCCAGCCCGGCCAGCATCGCCGCGGGCAGTTCCTCCAGCCTCACCGCGGTCTTTGCCAACGGAACCGGCATCGTCACGCCCGGCAATCTGGCGGTCAGCAGCGGCGTTGCCTTCAGCGTTACGCCGGCCGCCACAACTGTGTACACCCTGCTGGTCACCAGTCGCACCGGTGCCACCGCCGCCGCGTCCGTCACCGTCACTGTGATCCCGACCGCCCCCGCTGCGGCTAACCTGGGCATCAACATCGGCCTGGTCAACGACTGGGACCGCGAGCAGATCTTTGCCGACGCCATGAGGCAGGCCCGCCGCTTTGGTAGCGTTGCCGCGCCCTACGATGAGACCTCCGCCGTGGATGCCGACGGCTGGCCCACCCAGGATGCCGGTGTGCTGATCATTGCCGGCAATCAAGGGGCATGGTCGGCGGGCACCTACGCGCTCAGCTTTACGGGCCAAGCCACGGTCAACTCCTGGGATGATGGCAGCGTGACGGTAGGCCCGGTTAGCTACTCTGCCGCCACTAACACCAGCACCGCCACCGTAACCGTAGGCCCCAGCTATCAAAGCCTCTATCTGGTCTTTACCAACACCCGGCGCACCGCCGCCAGCGCCACCGGAACGGGCATAACCAAGGTGGCGCTGCTGCGGCCCACCGTCAACGGCACGCCCCACGCTGCGGGCACGCTCTTTACGGATCGCCTTCTGAGCCGGCTCAAATATTTTTCCGCGCTGCGGGTCAAGGACTTTACCGCCACCGACAGCTCCACGGAGTCCGATTGGGCGGCGCGCCCGTTGCCCACCAACGCCAGCCAGCAGCAGGTGCCCGCGCATGCCAGCCAGAATCGCGACACCCGTTCCATCACCGGCACAAGCTACGAGTACGCCATCCAGCTAGCCAACCAGACCGGCAAGGATCTTTACCTGAACATTCCGCACCTTGCCTTGGGCGGAAGCTATCAGTTCACCTCCACAACCTGGGCCACCAATCTGGCGCTTTTGTTGAAGTACGGATCGGATGCCAACGGCAATCCCTATACCGGCCTCAACGGCTCCGCAGGCGCAAACCCGCAGCCCGCCGTGGGCCCGGTGAATCCGCCGCTCAAAGCCGGATTGCACGTCTACGTCGAGTACTCCAACGAATTATGGTCGGGCACCGGCACTCAGACCGCGTGGGTCGAGCAGCAGGCCGCAGCGGCTATCGCCGCCCACGACGCCGATCTTGACTGGGACTCGACCGCCAACGTCTTTACCGTGGAGATGCGCATCGGAGCCAAGGGCACCCTGCTGATCGCCGAAGCCTTTGCCAGTGTCTACGGTTCATCGGCCTTTGGTTCGGTCTATCGCCCCGTGCTGGGCGCGCAGGTGGGCAACTGGGGCACCTTTAGCGGACTCGACTACCTGGAGAAGCGCCACGGCGGAGCCGCGCAGTATGTGTGGGCCGCGGCCGGAGCGCCCTACATCGACTTTGCAGGCGACACCACCGGCAACACGCTCACCGAAGCCCAGGTCATCGTCGGCATGCAGGCCAACGAAGCCGCCAACTTACAATCCTTGGCTTCAGGGATGAAGCAGATCGCTACCACCTACGGCCTTGCCGGTGGAACCCTGGCCTACGAGGGCGGTCAGGGAGCTGTGTACCAGACCGCAGGCGCGGTGGTTGCGCAAACCAATCCTGCCATGCGCACGGTTGTGACTACGTTGCTCGACGACTGGAAGAGCGCTGGCAACGGAATTTTTTTCTACTACAAGCTCTGCTCGCAGGACATGTGGGGCTTGGCCACCGACATCAGCTACGACATTGACGCCGACAGCGGCTGGACCGTCCTGCCCGCCACCAGCGCCGAGGCTCAACCCAAGTGGGGAGCCATCAAGCAGATCGCCGTGGCCGGGCAGTAATAGGTAAACTTCAATCCGCATTGGTTGGGTTATTTGTCGAGATCTACAACAGAGTCCGGCTCTTCCGCCACCTCCGGCAGCGCCAGCGGCAGCACGTCGTCCCCGGCCGTATCCAGCAGCGCGCGGGAGAGCTGCTTGGTCGAGCGCACGCCCAGGTCCTTGAGCATCTCCGCCTGTCGCACCAAGTTGCCGCGCCCCTGCGAGAGTTTTTTCATGGCGTTTGTGTAGTTGGCGTCGGCGGACCGCAGGCTGGTGCCCACCTTCTCCAGATCGCCCACAAAATTCACAAACTTGTCGTAGAGCTCGGCGCCGCGGTCCATCACCTCGCGCACGTTGCGGGTCTGCGCCTCCTGCTGCCAGAGCAGGTTCACGATGCGGATGACGTAGAGCAGCGTGGTGGGGCCCACCAACAGAATGTTGCGCGCGTAGGCGTCGGCCCACAGGTTGGGGTCGGCCTCGAGCGCGGTCAGGAAGGCCGGCTCAATAGGCATGAACATTACCACAAAGTCCGGCGACTCTATGCCCGGCAGAAGGTGGTAAGCCGCCTTGGCCAGCTCGTCGATGTGCTTGCGCATGCTCACCATGTGCAGCTTGAGGGCGGCGGCGCGCGCCTCGTCGGTGGTGGCGTTGGCGGCGTCGGTGTAAGCCGAGAGCGAGACCTTGGAGTCGATGATGAGGTTGCGGCCACCGGGCAGCAGGACGATCACGTCGGTGCGTGCGGTGCGGGCCTTCTCGTCCTCACCGGGCAGGTTCTGGAAAACCTGTTGAAAACTGTACTGCTCGCCCTCGCGCAGCCCGGCCTTTTCCAGCAGATCGCGCAGGATGAACTCGCCCCAGTCGCCCTGGGCCTTGGAGGAGCCGCGCAGGGCGGTGGTCAGGTTGTGGGCCTCAGTGGCCAGCGCCTGGTTCAGGCTGCCCAGGCTGCCAATCAAGCCCTCCAGCCGGGCCACGCCGGTCTTGGAGTCCGATTGCGCCTGCTCCACCTTCTCGCGGAATTCTTTAATTTGCGTGCGAAGCGGGTCCAGGAGAGTCCCGATCTCTTTTTGGCTGCCGGCGGCAAAGTTTTTTGATTTCTCGTCGAGAATGCTGGCGGCCAAGGCCTGAAAGTGGTTGGAAAGCGCGGTCTTGGCCTCGTTCAACAGGGCAATCTGCTCGGCCAAACGGGAGCGCTCGGCGTTCAGTTGGCTCTGCAAGCTGCTCACTTCGGCCCGCGCCTTGCCGACCTCCGCTGTCCGCGCATCCAAATCCGTGCGCAGGCGATCAACCTCGGTACGCATCCGGGCGTTGTTGGCCGTCTCCGCCGCAGCCTGTGCCCGCGTGCCTTCCAAGCTGGCGTTCAGCTGTGCCGCAAGCTCCTGTTGCGTGCGTGCGTCGGCCAGGGCGGCGGTCTTTTCCTGGGTCTGGGCCTCCAGTTGGCCCCGGACCAGCGATGCCTCGGTTTGCGCCGACTGAAGGGCCGATTGCGCGGCCTGGGCGGCGGATTGGGCCGCCACCCGGTCGGCCTGAGCCGTATTCTTGCCCATCCAGTAGCCGAGCATGGCTCCCAGAAGGGCGGCAACTACGCCAACAAGTGCATAAAGCATGGGGCAGAATCCTCAAGGGTTACTTTACGCCGGACGGGGAGGGGATGGGGAAGGGGAGCGCAAGCTGCTGCAGGGGCAAACTCCTTGATCTTCGCTGTCGCTCTTCTGAAGGGGTCTTGTAACAGGGCACGACTTCAGTCGTGCCGCCAAGGAACCATAAGAGGACAAGGGCTTTAGCCCCTGCACGCAGCTCGCTTTCCCGCTTGCGAACCGCCTGGCGAAGCATCCTGCGGGGGCTTAACAGGCTGCGAAAAAGGCCAGAGTCTGAGCCGAATCCCCGAAGTACAAACCTCAGGGGTTAAAGCCATCGTTGATTTCAGGCAGTTTAGGGCACGACTCAAGTCGTGTCCTAAAAAGAAACTGGAATGCCCTTTTGACCGTTCACCGCGCCCTTACAGGGCGCGAGGTCCATTTTGGACAGCCAACCCAGGGCTGCGCCTACGGCTTGCCCTGGGCTATGAGCACTGCGCCCCTCAGGGGCGCAAATCCGAGGGCAGGACATATACGTTTCATCCATCGGGGTCGGCAAAAGCCGGTGGACGACCGATACAAAGCCCGTGAACTCAACCTCTCACGTTCGGTCCTCTTGGCCTCTGCCGACGCGAATTCAGGTGCGCTTGCCCAGGGTTCTTTTGCACAGAGTGGGAAGTTCACCCCCTTTGCTGTGAGCCATTTCCTTTACACACCGGGGGAGGCCCAGTAGACTTAAAATTTCGGGGAGTAGTGTGCCGTTTGATTGCGCGCACAAGGCTTGTAGAACCCTGCCCGCAGCCAGTATCGTTAGCTGGCGGGGTAGAACAAGCTACCAATGCCCCGGAGAGCTTTCCGGAGTCCGGAAGAAAACGAGGAGAAGCACGCATGGCCGTTGAGGAAAAGGTTAAGCAGATTATTGTCGAGCAGTTGCAGGTGGATGAAGCGGAAGTTACGTCGGGTGCGAGCTTCCAGGAAGATCTGGGCGCCGATTCGCTCGATGTGGTCGAGCTTGTGATGCAGTTCGAAGAGGCCTTCGATCTCGAGATTCCGGATGAAGAAGCCGAGAAGATCAAGACCGTCAAGGACGCTGTCGACTACATCGAGAAAAACGCGAAAGGCGGCAAGTAGAGCCTTGGCACGCCGAGTGGTAGTCACCGGCCTGGGGCTGGTGTGCGGTGTAGGCAACACCGCGCCCGAGGTGTGGGAGAACCTGATGAACGGGGTCAGTGGTATGGCCCCGATCCAAGGCTTCGACACCACCGGATTCCCGGTCACCTTCGCCGCAGAAGTTAAAAATTTTGACCCGCTGAAATTTGTGGAAAAAAAAGAGGCTCGCAAGATGGGCCGCTTTATCCACTTTGCCTTTGCAGCTACCGCGGAAGCGCTTGAACAGTCCGGTCTTCAGATTACCGAAGAGATTGCGGACCGTGTGGGCGTGGTGATCGGCAGCGGCATTGGTGGGTTTGAGATTATCGAACGCGAGCACGCCAACCTGATGCAGGGTGGTCCGCGCAAGATATCGCCGTTTTTCATCCCGGCAGCTATTGTCAATATGGCAGCCGGCCAGGTGAGCATCCGCTACGGAGCTCGTGGGCCCATCTCGGCCACGGCCACGGCGTGTGCCACCAGTGCCAACTCCATCGGAGACTCTGTCCGGATGATCGAGCACGGCGATGCCGATGTGATGATCGCCGGCGGCGCCGAAGCGGCAGTGACGCAGCTGTCGGTAGGCGGTTTTTCAGCCATGAAGGCTCTTTCCACCCGCAACGACGACCCCACCCATGCCTGCCGCCCTTTCGATAAGGATCGCGACGGTTTTGTCATTGGTGAAGGCGCGGGTATCCTGATTCTGGAAGAGTTGGAGTTTGCCAAGGCCCGTGGAGCCAAGATCCTGGCCGAAGTGGTGGGCTACGGCATGAGCTCCGACGCTTATCACATGACCGCGGTTGCGCCCGAGGGCGCTGGTGCGCAGCGTTCCATGCGCGCAGCTCTGAAGGACGCAGGACTCACGCCCGACCAGATTGGTTACGTGAACGCCCATGCCACCTCTACCGGAGCCGACCCCAACGAGTCGCGCGCCATTGAGTTGGTCTTTGGCGAACACGCCACCAGCCACAAGCTCAAGATCTCCGGCACCAAGTCCATGCACGGTCACCTTCTGGGTGGTGCAGGCGGTTTGGAAGCCGGCATCACAGCCTTGGCGCTGATCAACCAGAAGCTGCCCCCCACGATCAATCTTGAGAACGTGGACCCGCTCTGCACGCTCGACTATGTACCCAACAAGGCCATCGACCACAGCTTTGAGTACGGCATGTCGAACTCGTTCGGCTTTGGCGGCATCAATGCCACGCTGATCCTGAAGCGTTGGACGGAATAACAGCTTTTAGCTTTCAGCTTCGAGCTTCAAGGCTGCAGGTTCATTCCAAACCACCAAGCGCGCATCCCTCGGGATGCGCGCTTGGTCGTTTGGGGCTTACAGTATCTTCCTTTTGCTATAGACTTCCGTGCCCCATCCATTTCCGCGTTTCTTTTGCGGAAATGGGTGGGATACCCATGAACTCCAGGTCTGCGCCATTTCGGAAAAATCTACTCGGCGGTTGTGGTTTCGGGGTGGAGCATTCGGAGAACCGCTCTAGCCGCGAGCCGCGGCCCAGGCCACGCCGATCGCAGTAATGAGACCCCACCAGCCAAAGACGGCAATGTAGCCACTGGAGCGCTTGACCTTGCCAATCGTGGCAAAGCCCATGCCCAGCAACACCATGCACCAGATGGTGGTAACGTCCAATGCCGTGGCCAGTTTATACAGCCAGGCGCTGGTCTCGGTCGGGCTCAGAAACGCGCCAATCGAGGTGGGCGCAAAGTTCTGCAGGTTGAATGACTCCGGCACCATGAACCACGTTACAGCCGCTCCCAGTCCGGACTTGATGACCAGAGGCACAAAGCTGAATGTGGCCACTGCCAGGCTCTGGCTGAATGTGGCCTTGCCCCCAAAGATGAAATTGACGGTTCCCATGAGCACTCCGGCAACGATCAGCAGCTGGAGGAGGATCACCACCGGGCTGGCCATGAAGCTGCCCATCATGCTGTACTGCATGGCGCGGGTCACCTGCTCGATGCTCTGCGCACGGCTCTCCGGCGGGGCCTGCTCCAACCGCTCCATCGTCGCGGTATCGGCATGCAGGGTATTCTCCGCCACCCTACGCCAGCTCACCTTGAGCGTAATGGCGCCAAACAGCAGGTAGCTGAACAGACACATGACCACAAACGGCAACCACCAGCTGCGGCGGCCGCCGGCAATTTCCGCAAAGGTCTTTGAGGGGGCGGTAAAGACATTGCCAAGCCGCTCGACTTCGCTCATTGCAGGCGGCGCAAAAGGCGGCGGTACGTGAATCGAACTCGACATAGAACAGCCTCCGGCCAATATAGATTGAACTGGCTGCGATTGTACGACGAGACGGTGCATCCCGCGCGAGGGAATTCGTGCGGGATTTTTTCAATGGATAGAGCTGTTTACTGGTCGCTGACGACCACTTCGGTTGGCTCGGGCGCGCTCTTGCGGGTGAGCTTGGCGCCGCGGGAGTTGGATGCGACGGCCGCCGGCGGTGTCCGCGCCAGCGTCACAGGCTGTTCGACGGGCCGCACCACGGCGCGATGCTCCGGGCTCTGCGCCGGGCTGGCTGGCTTGCCGTGCGGCTTGCTGCTTTGATAGCCCTTGTAGACCGTAATGTGGAAGCACGCCTGCTGAAACTCTTCCTCTACATCAATCTTGCCCGCCTTTTGCAACGGCAGCAGTTGATTGCGCATCCAGGAAATCTCCTGGCGGGTGAGCTGTTCCTTGGCAATGTCCACGGCGGCGCCGGTCAAGTGCGGACTTACCACCTCTCCTTTGGCGGGGGCGGCGTTGCCGTTGCTCCGGCGCAGGCGCTTCTGGTAGGCAACGGTGCGCACCGCGGAGTTTACCTCCAGCGGTTCGTGGAAGGCCTCCTCGTGAGCCGTGGCCAGATCGGAAAGGAAGCGCGCCGTCCAGGGCCGGCAGTAGCGGCGGTCAGCGGGCAGCTTGGGATTCACCACCAGCCCTTCTGAGGCCGGCAACGGCACGAGCAGCTTGCTGGCAATGCGGCCGTCCAGATCCTGTTGGTCCTCAATGCGCTCCAGCCCTTCCTTCTCCAAACGCACGTTCTGGCGCTGCAGCGAGGTGTAAGAGCCGCGCATCGGCAAAGGCATGGGCCCAGCTTTGGCCCGCGGAGCTGTCTGTTTTTCTGGAACAAAGGGGTGCACGCCGACTTCGGGCATCTGGGGTGGGGTATCGGACTGCGTGCCTGCCGCATCCTGCCGCCGTTGCGCAGGTGTGGGGCAATGCGCACTGGTTTCCTTGCGACCGGCCGCGCGACCGGCCGCGAATCCACTCTTGTAGCCATCGGAATAAGCTTTGGAGTGGCCGCTTGGGGGCTTGTCGGACGCCGTGGGCAAGGGTTTGGTGCGGTCCTGATCCTCGTACAGAGGAGCAGAACCGTCGGAAGACTGCCGCGGGGGCGCCTTCGAGGGTACGGTAGCGGAAGCGGAGGCCGCGGCTATCGTCAACAGGATCGATATGTGTGCCGTCCAGCGCATAAGTCGAGGACGAACAGTCGTGAGCAAAATCAGTGTACGACTGTTCAGCCGCCTTGCAGAGTGTCTGTTTGGGTGCGGCTTTGTCTGATAATGCGCTGACCCTTCAATGAAAAACAAGTGTTTTTTGGCGGCGGCCAGAAAGAGCCGCGCCCGGGGCAGTCTTCTTCTTGATTCTTGGTGGTTTAGAGCATTATTTTCTGCTATCGACTGCCGTGCCCCATCCATTTTCGCGTTCTTTGCGGAAATGGGTGGGATACCGAAGAAAATCAGGTCTACACCATGCCGCAAAATGTTCTGGGGGGCCGACAGAGCGGAGGGAAAGTAAAAAACAAAAAAAAGACGGACAGCAGGTTTGCCGACCGTCCAGGGGAAATCCAGACTAATTAGAGACTTCGACCTTCAGCTCGACATTCATCGGAATGGCCTGCTGGTCAAGGCTGGCAGGGCGGAAGCGGCCCTTCTGCACGGCCTCCACAACGCGCGCATCCCAGAAGGAGCTGAGCGATTGGGTCACCTTCACGTCATGCACCGTACCCTTCTCGTCCACCAGAATGGAGAGAACCACCTCTCCGGTGATGGGCTTCGAGGCGCTTGAGGGCAGCTCCACCGCGAGCGGGGTGAGCAGCGCGGGGGCCGTGACGCCGGTGCTGAGGCGAAGCGGTTGCGCAGAAGCCGAGGCGGGATCAGGGGAGCTGGCCACGGCAAGGGCGGGGAAGAGAACCGACGAGAGAATCAGGGATGCAGACAGGGAAAATCGCATAGTTTCCTCCAAAGATTCGATGTAGTACCCGTCACCATGATGGCATTCGCATAAGAAAAATGTCAATAGAAATATATAATGCGCATTGCATCAAGCACTTAGGCGCAGGATTGCACGCCCATTGCATAACGTGCATTTCAGAGAACGGTATGGGTCGTGCAAGAGATTTTGAGAATACAGAAAGTATGTATCGATTGGAATAACGTGGCCCGTCTGCAGCCAGGATGTTGGCGGAAGAGATGAAAGATGGACCTGGCTTTCGTCCTCTTCCCGCCCTCTGGGGCCTGGCGCTCCACAGGACGGGAAGAGCAATGCCTGGCGTCAATCAGCCGCGCACAATCGCCACAATGTCAGCCGGAAGGGGCGCAAAGGCGTCGGCCAGAGCCTGTTCTTCCGCGTTGCCGTAGCCCCATCCTGCGGAGATGGACCGAACATCGTTGGCCTCGGCGGCCTCAATGTCGTGGATGCGGTCGCCGATCATCCAGGCGGCGCTGGGGTTCAGGTTCTCAGTCTCCAGCAGGCGGCTGAGCAGTAGCGGCTTGGAGTGGTCCTCGTACTCTGACTTGTCGCCATAGATGCCCAGAAACAGCGAGGCCAGCCCGAAGTGCTCCAGGATGCGCACTGCAAAGTGCTGCTGCTTGGAGGTGCACACGTAGAGCGGATAGCCGGCCGCATGCAATGTCTCCAGCAGTTCCCGCACGCCGGGAAAGACGGAGTTGTTGGCCCAGCCTTCGCGGTCGTAGCAGGCGCGATAGTCGCGCGCCATCTCGGCTTGCTGCTCCTCCGTGCCTTCCGGCAGCAGATCGATCACCCACTGCTCGACAGGTGGGCCGATGAAGCGATCCAGTGGTCCCTGGTCGCCCATGTCGCGCTGGTCCATCACCTGGCGCAGGCAGCCCAGAATGCCAGGTTTGGAGTCGGTCAAGGTGCCGTCAAGGTCGAAGATGAGCGCGGGAAGTGAAGAGTGCATATCTATAGTTTCGCAGAGGCGGGTGGGGGCGATGGAAAAGGGACTAGGGAATAGGGACTGGGGACTCGAGACTAGGCCGAGCCGAGGAGTCTCTGCTTTTTGCGATCTTTCTGGAGTGGGGGAGGGCGGGCGACAGGGATGTCGCCGGTACAGCCGACCGGGAGGTCGGCGCCACCCTCATTCCCTCTTCCCTCTTCCCTAGTCCCTAGTCCCTATTGATCCGGCCATCAAATAATGTCACCCTATCCCACCCATCCCGCACAAAACGCGGGATGGATGGGGCACCCAGTTGTCAGTATTTATGGGCCGGATCAATAGCTAGCTCCCTACCACCCTGAGCCAGTTCCCTCTCTGTGCCGCCAGTCACAAGACTGTAACACTCCGCGTGTGATAGCATCCGGCTTTCATTGCCAGACCGTGGATGTGGTGGTTCAAAAAATCCCATCCCCGGCCGGTCCAGAGAGCCACTCGATGGACGAGGAAGACGCCAGACCGGGAGCTTGTACCCGCCAAGTCGGCCACCTCAACGCCTCCCAAGGCGACCTCACGATGTCCCTGCGCCTCCTCTCATTCCCCGCACACCCCGCACAAGTTCAGCAGTACCCCGGTTGTACCCAGGCACCACCCAAGGAGAACTCCCATGAAAACCTACGCATCCAGTGAGATTCGCAACGTAGCTGTAGTGGGGCATGCACACTGCGGCAAAACCACCCTCGTCGCCGCTTTGCTGCATGCCGCCAAAATGACCGCTACCCAGGGCCGCGTCCAGGATGGAACGGCCGTGACCGCCTACGACGAGGAAGAGATTACTCGCGGCGCAACCATGCAGAACGCCGTTGCCTTTGTGGAGTGGCAGGGCGTCAAGATCAATCTTGTCGATACGCCCGGCTTCCATATGTTCACCCACGAAGCCCGCGCCGCGCTGCTCCCGGTGGAGTCGGCCGTGGTTGTGGTGAATGCCCAGAACGGCGTGGAGTCGGTTACCGAGCGCGTTTGGAGGTTTGCCGAAGAAGTTGGCATTCCCCGCATTGTCATGGTCAACCAGATGGATCATCCCAAGGCTGGCGGCGGCAGCGGACTCTCCGCGTTGTTGGACGACATCAGCGAGCGCTGGGGCCGCAACTGCGTGCCCGTGCAGCTGCCCATCAGCGACGCCAACGGCTTCCACGGCGTGGTGGATCTGGTCACCATGGAGGCGTACACCTACACGCCCAACGGTGATGGTCGCGGCAAGGTGAGCCACGAGATTCCTGCCAACCTTGCGGCCGATGCCAAGGCCCGTCACGAAGCTCTCGTTGAGCTGGTGGCCGAAGGCAAGGATGAGCTGATGGAGGAGTTCTTTGAGAAGGGCACCATTCCCGAAGAGCATCTGATCGCCGCCCTCCACGAAGCCATTCGCGAGGACCGCATCTTCCCCATCCTGTTCGGTTCCGGCCAGGCCAACATGGGTCTGGACCACCTGCTGGACTTCCTCAAGGTCTACGCACCTTCCGCCGCCGAGCGCGCTCCGTTTGAAGGCGCCAAGCCGGTTGTTGCCGGGGACGACCCAGTTCCCATGACCCGCAAGGTGGATGACGCTGAGCCGGCCGCCGTGTTGGTCTTCAAGACCATGACCGATCCCTTTGCCGGCCGCATCAGCTTCTTCAAGGTCCTGAGCGGAGTTATCAAGACCGACGCCACGCTGGAGAACTACACCCGCCGCAATCAGGAACGGTTCGCGCACCTCTCCGTGATGCAGGGCCGCAAGCCGGCCGAGGTGCTGGAACTGCACGCGGGCGACATTGGCGGAATTGCCAAGCTCCGCGAGACCCTTACCGGCGACGTGCTGGGCGTGAAGGGTGGCGAAATCCAGGTGCCGCTGCCGCCCCTGCCCGTGCCCGCCATGACCTACGCCATCGAGCCCAAGAGCCGCGCCGACGAGGACAAGCTCGCCCCCGCCATCCACAAGCTGATGGAAGAGGATCTGCTGCTCCGCTTCTATCGCGATCCGCAGACCAACGATTTCCTGGTGGCTGGCGCCGGCCAGCCGCACATTGAGGCCGTCGTCAGCCGCCTCAAAAAGCGCTATCACGCCGAGGTTACCCTCAAGTCGCCCAAGGTGCCGTACCTGGAAACCATTCGCGGCAAGGCCGAGGCCCAGGGCCGCCACAAGAAGCAGTCCGGCGGACACGGCCAGTTCGGCGATTGCAAGATCCGCATGGAGCCCATGCCCCGCGGCGGCGGCTTTGTCTTCGGCAACGAAGTCTTCGGCGGAGCCATCCCCCGCAACTTCATCCCCGCCATTGAGAAGGGCATTGTGGAAAGCGCGGCTCGTGGCTTTCTGGCCGGCTATCCCGTGGTCGACTTCAAGGTAACTGTCTTCGACGGCAGTTATCACGACGTGGACTCCAACGAAATGAGCTTCAAGACGGCCGGGCGTCTGGCCTTCAAGAAAGCCATGGAGTTATGCAAGCCCTGTTTGCTGGAGCCGGTGATGAAGGTGGTGATCGAAGGCCCCGACGAGTTTGCCGGCGCCTTGATGGGCGACCTGAATCAACGCCGCGGCCGCGTGGGCGGCATGGAATCCAAAGGCAAGACCACTTTGATCAACGCCCAGGTCCCCATGGCCGAGATGCTGACCTATGGCTCCCAGCTAACTTCCATGACCCAGGGCAAGGGCAGTTACAGGATGGAGATCGACCACTACGACATCGTCCCACAACTGGTGGCCGACAAGATCCTGGCCACCGCCAAGCAGCCCATCGACGAAGAAGAGGAGTAGCGGACTTCCTAACATCCATCCGTGCGCCGGAATAGCGGCGCATGGATGGGTGTCGGTAGCTCATGTTACAGGCGTTTGGGTTAGAGCATGGTTGCCTACAATAAGAAACCGACTTAAATCAAGGAAGAAGAGATGTCGTGGGCTGTCCCAGAGTTCGGAAGAGAAGCAGTCAATAAGGCAGGGAGAATGCTTATCTCGCCAGCTGATATAGCTTCAGCATCACAAAGAGATTCTGCCTTAGAGGTCATTAGTAATTGGCGCGCGTCACACAGCTTTCCCTTGCAATGCATCAAGATGACACTAATTAGGCGAGCGAAGAAGATAGATACAAAGGCAATCGTTGCACAGAGGCTCAAGCGGATATCGTCGATTGATGCAAAGCTCAGAGAGCATGATGAATGGATGAAGCTTACCCAGATGCAGGACATAGGCGGCTGCCGAGCAATAGTGAGGAGTGTTCACTCAGTTAGAAGGCTCGTTGCCGAATATAAGGATGCCACCGCAAAGAACCCGAAGCGAGGACATCAGTTCCACCATGAAAATGATTATATTTCCTTTCCGAAAGATGACGGCTACCGGAGCTACCATCTTGTTTATCGGTATCAAAGCGCAGCTGAAGATCATAGGCCATATAATGGCCTAAAAATAGAAATCCAAATCCGAACTAACCTTCAACACGCTTGGGCGACTGCTGTTGAAACTGTATCCACTTTCTCTGGGCAGGCACTGAAATCAAGGGGCGGGGAAGCGGACTGGCGAAGATTCTTTGCACTTATGGGAAGCGCCATTGCAATGCGAGAACGCCAACCTTTGGTCCCCAACACGCCAGAAAATAGGCATGAACTTGTCGAGGAATTGCAGTATTTATCGGAAAAGCTAAACGTTGTAACCGTACTCGAAGCATGGAGAACTTCGTTAGAAACTCTTCCCGCGAAGCATGTCAAGAAAAACACTGAGGCGTTTCTTCTCTATCTCGACCCTAAGATGCGGAAAATCAGATTCAATGCCTACAGCCCAGAAGATCTTCCTGCTGCAGCAAGAGACTATTTGGAATGGGAGAAAGAAATTGAGTCATCTCCTGTTGCTGGTGCCCAAGCGGTGCTAGTCTCAGTCAGTTCTCTACACGCACTTCGCAGAGCCTACCCAAATTATTATCTTGACACGACTGTATTTGTGGAAGCCCTAAGGTACGCAATCCGTCCTATCAAGGGCAGGACAGACCCGCGTCAAGGGAGGCTGTTTTAGCGGGGTGACGAATGGCTCGCTTTGAGATGGGATAGAAGGACCTCAGCTGGCCAGCGCCCCCACCACCGCTTCTGGATCGTGGGCGATCACGGTGAGGTAGGCGCGGGCGGCGCGGTCGGGGCGGCGGCGGCCTTGTTCCCAATCCTGCAGGGCGCGCGGGTCCAGCGCAAAACGGCGGGCGAATTCGCTTCGGCTCAAGCCGGTTGCGACGCGCACAGCACGCACATCAACATCCAGAGGCAGGGGAAACGTGTGGATCGCGGCAGCTTCTGCCGTGTCTTGGGCAAGGGCTGCCGCCTCGCGCATAGCTTCTACCAGTTCATCTGCCACGTTCTTCCGCTTCATAGCCCCATCCTCATCGTTTGAGCCTGCCCGCGTTTGAGCCTGCCCACCTCACCGCCCGCTCGCGCCAACCGCCTCGAACGTGAGGTCGGTGGCTTCGGAGCCGGTGGCGTTGCGCCAGTCGTCGAACAGCCGCCCGTAGCTGAGGGTCATGTAATCCGCCTGGGCGAGGCCGATCTTCGCGGCCGCCCGGTCGATCCATTCGGCGGAGCCTTCCAGCTCGGCGTAGGTGCCTATGGGGGTCTCGTCGATCACGCAATGGCCCTCGCCGTCGGTCCACTCCGCACGCCATTTTTCATAGCGGAAAGCCGCTACCAGCCCCAACGTACGAAAAACCTCGGCCAGAGCCTCGCCATCGGCCAGCTCGGTCTCGGTCTCCACGCGGTGCTTGTGCAGGTCTTCGGCGGGCGAGTTGTCCGGGGGACGCTTGTGGGTCATGGTCCAGCGGCCGCCGTAGTTGCGGATGCGCAGAATCTCAGTGCGCATCCGCAGGGTCCGGTCCGGCCAGTCGTAGAGCACGTTGGACTCGAAGGTGCGCGGAGTCTGAAGCTGGAATCCGGCCGCAGTGAGGCGCGCGCCCAGCTGCTCAACGTCACCCACTACAAATTTTATTTCCGTCTCGATAGCCATGGTAAAGAGCGAGTATACGGGATGGGGGGCGGGGTTGTGGAGCGGTTTGGCTCCAAGTCCCCTTAGGGGCGAAAATAGAGCTGTGACCCTTCGATTCACTGTTGATCCCGACCATCTTGATACCCCGGAAGCCAACCAGGCGCTGGACCAGGCTGCGGCCATCCTGCGCGCGGGCGGACTGGTGGCGCTGCCCACGGAGACTGTCTACGGGCTGGGCGCGAACGCTCTGGATGCCGATGCGGTGGCGCGGATCTTTGCAGCCAAGCAGCGGCCCAATTGGGACCCGGTGATTGTCCACATCCACTCGCTGGAGATGCTGCGGCCCCTGGTGACGGAGGTTGCGGAGACGGCGCGCCGTCTGGCGGAGGCCTTCTGGCCTGGTCCGCTCACGCTGCTGCTGCCCCGTTCCGCGAAGGTTCCCGATGTGGTGACGGCCGGCCGCCCGCTGGTGGGCGTGCGTATGCCGGCACATCCGGTGGCGTGGGAGCTGATTCGCCGCGCCGGGGTACCGGTGGCCGCGCCCTCGGCCAATCTCTTCAGCCACATCAGCCCCACCACGGCGGCGCACGTCTTGGCCGACCTGGACGGCCGCATTGATGCTATTGTCGATGCTGGTCCAGCCAGCCACGGTGTGGAGTCCACAGTGCTGGACCCGACCCAGGACCCGCCCGTGATCTACCGCCCCGGCGCGGTCTCGCGGGAGGCGATTCTGGGGGTGATTCCAGACGTCCATTTTTATGAACCGCCAGCTGCAAGGCTGGATGCAGAAGCGAACGAAAAACCGCCGGAGAGTCTGCCCTCACCCGGGGTTGGCATCCGCCATTACGCACCGCGGGCGCGGCTGATTCTGGTGGAAGGCGAACTCGGTCAACTGCCAGCCTTGATGGCGCAGGCCGCGGTGCCCTACAGGGGCCAGCGCCTGGGCGTGATGCTGCCCGCAGAGTTGCCTCTGCCGGCCGTGCTGGCAGAGGCGCAGGTGTTCGCCTGGGGCCTTTGGCAGCAGCCGGAGACGTTGGCGCGCGATCTGTACGCGGGCCTGCGCCAGCTGGATGCGTTGGGTTGCCAGGTGATTTTGTGCCCGCTGCCGGTTGGTAACGGCATCGGCGCTGCCATTGAGGATCGGCTGCGCAAGGCGGCGCGGTAGAGCCTCTTCTGAAGTGGTGTGGAGAAAGACTTCATGGGTATCCCACCCATTTCCGCATAGAACGTGGAAATGGATGGGGCACGGAGCTTCTGATGGATGGGGCGCGGTGCTCTTGATGGATGGGCAAGGACGTTCTTAGCTAAAGGGAAGACGCGCTAGCCACACTGGTCAGGCCTGCTGGCCGGTGTCGCCGACCTTGTACATGTACTTGATCGCGCTTTTGTAGATCAGGGACTTTTCCCGGCCACGCACCTTGAGCGCGTTGCGGTCGTACCACTCAATCACGCCCTCCACTTGGCTGTTGTCGTCCAGCACGATGACCATGGGGGTCTGCGCCTGAATCTGCTTCTGCAGGTAGAAGAGTTCGGCCTGATGATGGGGGCCTGAGGCCTCCAGCAGCCGTGCAGGCATGTGCAGGGTCAGCGGTTCAGGGGTGGATCTTCTGGTACGCGTGCGGGCTGCAACACGCTCTGGATCCAGCGCCCCACTGCCTTCGGTCAGGGTAGGTGAACTTTTCATGGCAACCAGCTTTCTTCAGCAAAATGAGTCAAATCCGCGTCGGAGGCTAGAGGGTGCGGACAGAGGCGCGTTTTCAGGCTCGTCAGGAGCATCGATCAGCCGGTCGTACTGGCGAGTGGGAGAGCGCGTGAGCACGCCCCCAAGGGAAGTCGCCTTCCGGACCTTGTCCATGCCGCATTGCGGAGAACCGTGCTTTCAATGATGCCATAGCCGCGCATGAAGTTGCATAAAGGCCGCTGCGTCCAGTTGCGAAAGAAGGTGGCGAAGGGAATGCGGCTCGGTTTCGGGAAGCGGGCAGCTTTGAAGAGCTGTTTGCTAAGCGGCTTCACGGGCTGCGGAAGAACTCCCTGCCAACCAGGCCTTGTATCACTCGTCCACCGGCTTTCGCCGACCCCGATGGATGAAACGTTTCATCTCCCGGCCTAGAATTTGCGCCCCGTCGGGGCGTGGCGAACGGTCCAACGGGCATTCCAGTTTTTTTCAGGGCACGACTTCAGAGCCTGCCCTGAGCGCAATCGAAGGGTGCCGCAAACTGCCTAAAATCAACCGGGGCTTCAGCCCTACGGGGGGCAAGAAGGTCTAAAACGGCCCTCTTGCCCAGACATTGGCACTTTGCCTCAGAACTTTGTTCTGCCCAGAAAGTCACCAGCTCGCCATAACGTTGCTCCGGAATCTGCTCCAAATGCCAAGACCCCATTGGTACCACCGCTTTCGGAAGGCCAACGAGAGGGTAACTGACGAGTTGGTGGTCATTCGACCGGGACCATCATTGACCAGCAACTTTTGGTTTTTCCATGAACTCTTCTACAAGGATAAGAATCCAGAGGATCAGGCAAAAATCCGCCGTGGCGATCACAGCAAGTGCCGGTGCGGCAACCCACCTCGTGTGCCAAGGTACAAATAGAATCAACGGGACATGTAGCGCCGCGCTGACCGTCATGGCAATCCAAAACCACGTGTGCCGCCTCAACTTCCATTTGAAATAGATCACTAAGAAATGCATACCAATAATGATTATCAAGGGCATCGCCAGTTCTAACCGTCCATAGATAGCGAACAGAAAAACCGTTGGCGCGCCAACGATAAAGATGAACAACCTCGTGCGCCAAGACAAATGCAACTTCTTGGCCTCTCGAATTTCACGCTTCAATTCATTCATTTGAGGCATCGATGGCCAGTCTATACTTCGCTGATCTTGAAAGGAGAGAATTATCTGCCTTTTTCGTTAGCGTGTTTCGGCTGTATTGTCGCCAAACTGTCAGTTATCTTCTACTCAAAAGGATCATGACGGCGGGGCCCTGGACTCGATGAGGTCTGCCCCACCGCAGGTGGCTATTTCGCCAACGCCTCCCAGTGTTGTTCGATCTCTTCCAGCGTCTTGTTCTTGGTCTCCGGCATGAACTGCCAGGTAAACAAGCCTTGCGCCAGCGACATGGCCGCCAGAAATCCAAAGGTCACTTCCTTGCCGATCTGATGGAAGGCGTACGGGAACAGCAGCACCACCAGCGCGTTGAAGACCCACTGCAACAGCACCGGCACCACCATCGCGGTGGCGCGGACATCGTTGGGAAAGATCTCCGGCACCAGCGTCCAGAACACCGGCCCCACGCAGGCGCAGAAGAAGGCCAGATAGATGAGGATCAGCGTCAGCGCCAGCGCGCCCGTAAACAGCCCCGTTGCCGAAGCCAGCAAGAGCCCCACCAGCGCCGCCGTCATCCCCAGCGAGCCCACAATGTAGAGCGGCTTGCGCCCAAAGCGATCAATCACCCAGAAGGCCACAATCGTAAACACAAACTCCGTCACCCCCACAATGAAGGTGGAGAACAGCGCCGCATCCATCTTCCATCCCGCTGACTGAAAGATGGAGGGCGCGTAGTCGATGATGGTGTTGATGCCAGAGGTCTGCACCAGAATCGCCAGGCAGATGCTGGCCGCTAGCGCCCGCCGCACCCCGGGCCGCTGCAGGCTCTTCCACGTGGTGTGCGGCTCGTGGAGCGAGGCGGCAATGGCCCCCGCTTCCACCCGAGCGGCCTCTGGCCCGGCAATCTTTTCGAGCAACGTGCGGGCCTCTTTCATGCGGCCACAACGGGTCAAGAAGCGCGGCGTCTCCGGCGCAAACGTAATCATCAGCAGGAAGCCCACTGAGGGCAGCACGCCGGTGGCAAACATGTAGCGCCAGTTGGCCTCGCCCGCATTGCGCAGCAGGTAGTTGATGCAGTACGAAATCACCACGCCGCTGATAATCGACATCTGGTAGAAGGTGCCCATGCGTCCGCGGATGGCCGGTGGCGACACCTCGGAGGCATACATGGGCGACAGCAGCGACACCGCGCCCACCGCCAATCCCCCCACAAAGCGCGCCAGCAAGAAGAACGGAAAGCTGGGGGCCAGAGCCGTGGCCATGGAGGTGAGCGCGAACAGCGCCGCCACCCACACCAGCATCCGCTTGCGCCCAAAGCGATCCGTCAAGCGCCCGGCCGCAAACGATCCCAACACGCAGCCAAACAGCAGGCTGCTGAACGCCCAGCCCAGGCTCAGGTCGTTCAGGCCAAAGTGCCGGGTCAGAAAGGGACCTGCCCCGGTAATGATGGCAATATCGAAGCCAAACAGCAGGCCGCCCAGTCCGGCGGTGCAGGCAAGGTAGACAACAAAGCGCTGATTCAGTGCGCTCTTCATGGGCTCACGCTCCAAATGCGGTCATCGGAGCTCCGAGCGCGGACTCCCTGCCCTCGAACACAGGAGTGGTTGGCGCAGCGCAATCAAAATTCCCGATGTTGGCCGCAACCCTAGCAGAGGCTTCTCAGGCCTGTCCATCGCGATCAAGAGGTAAGCCCCCCACGGCCCACCCCAAGCGCGGAACCGCCTAGCCGGGAGGCAGTTTCGGCTCTTGCTCCTTTATCGATTCCCATCATCCAATGACTACCGTTCCGTTTGTTGAAACATTGACGTGCACGCGAACGCCCTCCTGAGCGACAATAAGAATGGCAAAACTCGATTGAGATTGGAACAGAATTGACCTATAGCCAGTCTGAAGAAGTCAAATGGACCGCGCGGGAATTTGAGCAGCTGGTCCTCGATAGCAAGCCTGAAGTAGCCGTCTTTGATTGCGATGGAACGCTTTGGGGCGGCGACGCCGGTTACGGCTTCATGGTCTGGTCGCTGGAACAGGGGCTCGTCTCCCGTTCCACCAGCGATTGGATCGACACGCGGCACCGCGCCTATCGCGCCGGCACCGTCAGCGAGGCCACGATCTGCGGCGAAATGGTGCAGATCTATGCCGGATTGCGCGACCAGGAGCTCCGCTCCGCGGCCGCTCAATACGTGCGCGAGTTTGTGGATGATCGCGTCTTCGCGGAGATGGAAGCGCTGGTGGCCGCTCTGGGCCACGCCGGTACCGAACTCTGGGCCGTCAGCTCCACCAACCGTTGGGTCATCGCCGAGGGCGTGCGCCGTTTTGGCATCCCTGAAGACCGCATTCTGGCCGCTGAAGTCCAGGTTGTGGATGGGCAGATTACCAGCGATCTGGTGGACGTGCCCACCGACGAGGCCAAGGCGACGGCGCTCCGCCGCGTGGGCTTGAGCCAGCCCGATGCCGTGTTCGGCAACTCCATACACGACCTGGCCATGCTGGATCTGGCCCGGAACGCCTATCCCGTGAATCCCTCGCCGGCACTGCTTGAAGCGGCCACCAGCCGCGGCTGGGGCTACTTCCGCCCGGCGTCAGCCGAGGGCGTGGCCGCCAAGGTCAACGGCGAGTAACAAAGCAAAAATGAGGTTCCTCAAGGCCGGATAGTGTCGGCCTTGAGCCCCCTACGTCCCACATTGTGCTGCAACTCTTTTGCTTCGTTTACACTAGACTCGTGGCTACCTTCCAGCCCAACGCCGAATCCCGCCCCCAGGGCCCCGCTCTCCGCTTTGTTGCGGCAGGTCTGATCGTTCGTGGTGGCGAGGTCTTGATCGGACAGCGTCGCGAGGACCAGCCCATGGCTTCCCTCTGGGAGTTCCCGGGCGGCAAAATTGAACTCGGCGAAACCGCGGAGCAAGCCCTGGCGCGCGAGCTTTGCGAAGAGCTGGGCATCACCGCCACCGTCGGCCATCTGGTCACACGCATCCGCCACAACTACCGCCATGGCGGCGCTGTCGACCTGCAGTTCTTTGCCGTGCATGCCTTCACGGGTGAGATTGTAAACAACATCTACCAGCAGGTGTGCTGGGTCAAGCTCGAAGACCTTCCCGACTATGAATTCCTGGCCGCCGACCGCGGTCTCATCAAGGATCTGGCCGCGGGCAAGCTGCTGTAGAGTATTTTTCCTTGTGAGGCTCTTGCAAAATTCATCGGATGAGCATGAAGCGTCAGGGCACGACTTCAGTCGTGCCGATAGATAGTCAAAAAGATGTCGGGCTTTAGCCCCTGTGTCTCTTTGATTTCAGGAGTTTTAGAAATTCCGCAGCAGCTAAAGCCGAAATCGTGATTGCGCATTTGCGGCACGACTGAAGTCGTGCCCTGACGCACATCGTCAAAAGGAAGGCAATTTTGCAAGCAGCTCTTATGATCTAAACTTTCGTGCCCGCTCCATTTCCGCGTTCTTTGTGGAAGTGGGTGGGATGGCGGGGTGCGCGCCGATCTGCCTCTTGCAGCATCGCCCCCCAGCGCCGCCTTGCCTCAGGCTTCCAGTGCCGCGATGAGAAAATAGTGAGAAGCCGTTGTGAAAGGTTCTCCACTCATGCATCTGGCAGCCAGCCTGGCGCGCTACTTCAGCATCGCGATTCGTGAGCGGGGCTATCAGTATTTCCAGCAGACACGCGTGCACATTGAGTCCGGTTCCTCCTCCAAGGTCAACGCCGAGGTGCAGGGAGCGGAGCTTTACGGCGTAATCCTGCGCTGGACCGGAAAGCGGCTGGAGGTCTTCTGCGATTGCGTCTTCTTTTCTGAAAAAGGCCAGGCTTGCAAGCACATCTGGGCCACCATTCTGGCCGCGGCGGCGCAGCAGTACCTGTCCGGAATGGCATCGGAAAAGTCTCCCCTCCTCGACATCGACGCCATTCTTGAGCAAACCGTCGAGCATGAGTCCTGGGCTTCAAGTGCGCCCTCCTTGCCCCCACTCGCGCCAGACCTCCCCGTGGCCAACGAGGCTCCAAAGCAGGAGCCCTGGAAGAGGCAACTGCGAGACCTCTTCAGCCCCTCGCTGGCGGTTCCTGAAAGCACCCGCGAAAGATGGCCGGCGGGCGTGGAGTTGCTCTACCTGGTGGATATTGCCGGTAGCCAGTCCGCCAACAGCCTGGTGTTGGCCGTGGAGGTGCGCGAGCCCAAGAAGTCTGGCGGATGGAAGATGGCGCGGCCCCTCAATCTGCGCCGAACCAGCCTCTTCTCTCTTCCGTTGGCGGAGGATCGCGAGATCCTTTCGCTCCTGATGGGCGGCGGCCGCCAGTATGCGCGTTCCTACGTGGATCACTACGAGGCGGTGCCGATCTTCTATCAACTGTCGCCACTTCTGGCCAAAACCATCTTCACCCGGATTCTGGGCACCGGTCGCTGTTACTACTCGCACCAAAAGAACGCCGTGAACCAGGCCCCGCTGCGTTGGGAGCAGAGCGAGCCCTGGCAGTTTGTGTTGAAGATGCAGGAGGCCGGCGAGCAGGGTTGGCAGTTGACCGGCCGCTTCAGCCGTGGCGTGGAGTCGATGGAGTTGGGCGCGCCCCTCTTGACGGTGCCGGGGGGATTCGTCTTTCTGCCGGAAACCGTGGCTCCGTTGGCCGAAGATGCGGCGTTGGGCTGGATTACAAGCCTGAAATGCGACACCCCCATTCTGATTCCCGCCGCGGACAAGGATGAGTTTCTTACCGAGTTACTGACTGCGCCGGTTGTGCCCTCCATGGAGTTGCCCGCATCGCTGCGCGTTGAGGATGTGACCATCTCGCCTCGCCCATGCCTCAAAATCTATCGCCAGTCGCTGCGCTATGGTCCGGACAAGATGCGCGCCGACCTCAGCTTTGACTACGATGGTCACTCCATTGCGGAAGGCTCGGCAACACGCGGATTCTTTGAGGCGCTTACCAATCGCTTTTGCCGTCGCAATCAGCTGGCGGAACAGGCCGCGAGCGCGTTGCTCTATGAGATGGGCATGCGCCCGATGGATGCCAGTTGGGAGAACGGGGCCTGCTGGGAGCTTGCGCCCAGCAAGCTGCCGCGCATGGTGCGCGCGCTGATGAATGTAGACTGGCATGTGATTGCCGAAGGCAAGACCTTTCACAAGCCGGGCAATGCGCGGGCTGAAATTGCCAGTGGTGTGGACTGGTTTGAGCTGCGCGGCGTGGTGGAGTATGGCGAAGCCACGGCCCAACTGCCGCAACTGTTGCAGGCCCTCAAACGTGGCGAATCCATGGTGCTGCTGGACGATGGGTCCTATGGATTGCTGCCTGAAGAATGGCTGCAACGCTTTGGCGTGGTGGCGGCCCTGGGCGACTCCAGCAAGGACCACATCCGCTACGCGCGCGGTCAGGTCGGCCTGCTGGATGCCTTGCTCGCAACCCAGCCCGCGGTAAGCTGCGACGAAACTTTCCAGCACCTGCGCACGGAGCTGGAAGACTTTCAGCAGATTGAACCCGCCGTGCAGCCCGCCGGGTTTGTGGGCCAGCTCCGGGAGTATCAGCGCGAAGGCCTTGCCTGGATGCACTTCCTGCGCCGCTTCTCCTTTGGCGGATGTTTGGCCGACGATATGGGCGTGGGAAAGACCGCGCAGGTCCTGGCGCTGCTCGAAACCCGTCGTGAGCTCAGGGCGGCGGGAAAGGTCGATTGTCCCTCGCTGGTGGTGGTGCCCAAATCGCTTATCTTCAACTGGAAGCAGGAGGCGGCGCGCTTTACTCCGCAACTGCGCGTGCTGGACCACACCGGCATAGGACGCGACAAAGAAAATTTTTCTGACGCTGACCTCATCCTGACCACCTACGGAACGCTCCGTCGCGATGCCGTAGACTTCAACAACATGGTCTTCGATTACATCATTCTGGATGAAGCGCAGGCCATCAAGAACTCCAATACGGAATCTTTCAAGGCGGTTCGCCTGTTGCGCGGCCAGCATGCGCTCGCACTGAGTGGAACCCCGGTCGAAAATCATCTGGGCGAGTTATGGTCGTTGTTTGACTTCCTGAATCCCGGCCTGCTGGGTGCCTCCAGCGCCTTTCAAATTGCCGGAGGCGAGCTGCGCAATCCATCGGAAGACGCGCGCAAGTTGATCGCGCACGCGCTGCGCCCCTTCATCCTGCGCCGCACCAAGGAGCAGGTAGCCAGGGAACTGCCCCTCAAGATAGAGCAGACCATCTACTGCGACATGGAGCCGCGCCAGCGCAAGATGTATGACCAGCTGCGCCTGCACTATCGCAATCTGTTACTCAAAAAGATCAGCAAGGATGGGGTTGCCAAATCAAAGATTCAGGTGCTGGAAGCGCTGCTGCGGCTGCGTCAGGCGGCCTGCCATCCCGGCCTCATCGATCCCCGCAGAAGCGACGAGCCCAGCGCCAAGCTCGAAGTCTTGCTCGATCAACTGAACGAGGTGCTGGAAGAGGGCCACAAGGCGCTGGTCTTCTCTCAATTCACCAGCCTGCTGCACATTGTGAGTGAGCGCCTGAAGCAGAGTGAGATCACGTACGAATATCTGGACGGCAAGACCACGAATCGGCAGGCGCATGTGGAGCGCTTTCAGAACGATCCGCAGTGCCGCCTGTTTCTCATCAGCCTCAAGGCCGGCGGACTGGGCTTGAACCTGACCGCGGCAGACTACGTCTTCATCCTGGATCCATGGTGGAATCCCGCGGTCGAGGCCCAGGCCGTGGATCGCGCGCACCGCATCGGTCAGGATCGTCAGGTCTTTGCTTATCGACTCATTGCCACCGATACGGTTGAAGAGAAGGTGCTGCAACTGCAGCAAACCAAGCGCCAACTTGCCGATGCCATTCTGGGCGCCAGTAACAGCCTGATTCGCGATCTGCATCCCGATGACATTGAGCTACTGTTCTCCTGAAGACGCCCCGTCCAAAGCGGTAGCGTGACCGTAGGGATTTGTACTCCCCGAGCTCTCGGAGTCCACGTATTAGAGCATTTTCCCTTTTGCTATAGAGTTCCGTGCCCCATCCATTTCCGCGTTCTTTGTGGAAATGGGTGGGATACCCATGAATCTCACCTCTACACCATTCCGGAAAATGCTCTATGGTTCTGGAGTGCCATTTTGTAGCCACGGCATCCTTCCGCAACCGGGAGCATCGCCGCACTCGAGGGTTTTGCGGTATCGTTATCGTGCAGGCGAGTCCCGCACGCGCTTGACGCTGCGGGAAGACACCATGAATGCCTGCCGGGATCGCCAGCCAAAGACTGCGCCGACCCACGCCTTGGAGGAACCATGATTTCCCGCCGCCGTTTTTTGTCCACTGCTTCCGCATCGGTTGCAGCGCTGAGCCTGGCAGAGGCCAGAGCCAATGAAGCGCCCGCTCCTGCCGCCGCGGCCCACAGCTCAACCCAGTCCCCTAGTGCTGCGGGCACGGGCGTCAGCCGCTTCGTCGATCTCACCATTGGAACCGGCGGTCACGGCCATGTCTTCATGGGAGCCACGGTTCCCTTTGGCATGATGCAGGTGGGGCCTGACACCTTTACCGATGGCTGGGATCACTGCTCCGGCTACCACGCCACCGACGAGTCGCTGCAGGGCTTCAGTCACACCCACCTCAGCGGCACCGGCTGCGGCGATCTTATGGACGTGCTGTTGATGCCCGGCGTGGGTCCGCTGCGGCTGGACCCCAGCAGCCTGTTTACCGCCGAGCGTGGCTATCGCTCCCGCTTCTCGCACAAGCATGAAACCGCTTGGCCCGGCTATTACAGCGTCTTTCTGCGTGACCCCGAAGTGAAGGTGGAACTCACCGTCACCGAGCGCGCCGCGCTGCATCGCTACACCTTTGCGGCAGACGCCGTTCAGCCCCACGTGCTGCTGGATTTCCTTCATTGCAGCGGACCGGAAGACAAGCAGCGCGACAGCATTGCCGAGGCCGAAGTTGCTGCCGTGGGCAACGACACCCTCACCGGCTCGCGCACCGTGCTCAACTGGGCGCATGGACGGCAAATCTACTTTGCCGCGCGCTTCTCTGAGCCGTGGAGCAAGCTGGCTTTGTTCAGCGACAACCAGCCCGTGGAAGGCGCCTCCGCCAAGGGCAAGGCGCTCAAGGCTGGTGTTGAGTACGCGCACCTGGCCAAGCCGCTTTATGTGAAGGTGGCCATCTCCGGTGTAAGTGTGGAGCAAGCCCAGAAGAATCTGAACGCCGAGATTCCGGCGTGGGACTTTGAGGCCATTCGCATCCGTGCGGCCAAGCTATGGGAGGCGGAACTCTCGCGCATTGTGATCGAGACCGACGAGCGCACCCGTCGCATCTTCTATACCTCGCTCTATCACTGCATGGTTGCCCCCACTATCTTCAGCGATGTGGACGGCCAGTATCGCGGCATGGACGGCAAGAATCACACCCTGGACAAGGGCGATGAGAACTTCAGCACTTACTCGTTGTGGGATACCTATCGCGCCCTGCATCCGCTGATGACTCTGATTGCGCCCGCGCGTGCCACGCAGTTGGTCAACGGCCTCATTCGCATGGCCAACGAGAGCCCGTCGGGTCCGCCCATCTGGCCCCTGCAGGCCAAGGAAACCTTCTGCATGACTGGCTGGCACTCCATCTCGGTGGTGGCGGAGGCGGTAGCCAAGCAGTTGCCGGGCGTGCGCGTAAAAGACTTCATCGACCCCATCCGCAAGGTGGGTTTCAGCGGTAACTACCGCGGCCACGAGTACCTGCGCACCATGGGCTATATCCCCTGCGATAAGTCCGCGGAGTCCATCGGCAACGGGCTCGACTTTGTCTTCAACGATTGGGCCATGGCCACTATCTTTGCCGCCGCTGGCGACAACGAGACGGCTGCCAAATTGCGCCAGCGCGCCGCAAACTACAAGAACTTTTTCAATCGTGAGAATGGCTACATGCACGCGCGCATGGCCGATGGATCGTTCTCGCAGCCCTTTGCTCCCAACGAGACCGGCTACTCCAAAAAGTGGAGCGACTACACCGAGTCGAATCCCTATCAAGCCACCTTCGCCGTGCAGCACGATCCCGAGGGATTGGCGCAGCTGATGGGCGGGCGCGAGAAGCTGGAGGCCAGGCTCGACGACCTGTTCAACGCCGATCCCACATTGCCTGCCGATGCGCCTCCGGACATTGCTGGATTGGTGGGCCAGTATGCGCATGGCAACGAGCCCTGCCACCACATTGCCTTTCTCTATACCTATGCGGCCGTGCCCTGGAAGACCCAGCAGCGCGTGCAATGGCTGCTGAAGAAGATGTATGCCGACGAGCCCGATGGACTGGCCGGCAATGAGGATTGCGGCCAGATGTCGGCCTGGTACGTGATGGCGGCGCTGGGCCTCTACGCAGTGGATCCGGTGAGCGCCAATTATGTGATCACCTCGCCTGCCGTGCGTCATGCGCGCATTGCCCTTGCGGGCGGCAAGACGCTGGAGATCGCGATCGCCAGTGGCGAAGGCGACTACATCCAGTCCGTAAGCTGGAACGGCAAGCCGCTCCACCAGCTCTGGATCAGCCACCAGGATCTGATAAAGGGCGGCAAGCTCAGCTTTGTGCTGGGCAAGCAACCCAACAAGAAGCTGGGCGTTGATGCCAAGTCATTGCCGCCTTCCATGACCCCTGCGCGCAGCTAGTTTTCTGGTCCAGGACAAGAATTGTACCGTGCCCCATCCATTCCGCGTTGGTTGCGGAATGGGTGGGAAAGCAGGCTGCCAATCCTGTGGACCAGATCAGCAAGTTCAATCCAGTTCGACTTTGCGCGAGCCTCTCAACAGGGCTCGCGCTTTGCTTTGGGCGCGGAAAAGAGCGTGGTGCCGCGCACGATAGGATAGAAGCAGCTCCATGCCCACTTCCGCGAACTCCTCCACTCACGGCGCAGCATCCACAGCCACCATCGTGCTGTCGTTTGGCTGCGTGTACATCTTCTGGGGATCGACCTATACGGCCATTCACATTGGCGGCCAAACCATGCCCGCACTGTTGATGGCGGGTGCACGCTTTGTGATCTCCGGCGGCATCCTGCTGGCTTGGTGCAAGTGGCGCGGCCTCCGCATACGGCTGAGCGGCTACGAACTGCGCATGCTCTCGCTGCTGGGGTTTCTGCTGCTGGGATGTTCCAACGTGGGGCTGATCTATGCCGAGCAGGTTATGCCCAGCGGATTGGCCTCGTTGCTGTATGCGGGCACACCGCTCTATGTCGCGATTGCGGAGCGTTTTCTTCCCACCGGCGAACCGATCTCGCGCCGTGGATGGTTTGGACTGCTGCTGGGGTTTGCAGGACTGAGCGCGATGCTGGTGCCCTCGATCCAGACGAGCATGCACGGGAACAAGGCGTTGATGCTGGCTTTGGTGGCATTGATTGGCGGCACCTTCAGTTGGGCAGCGGGCAGTTTGATCTCACGCCATGCGCGGCTCAAGGTGAACATATTTGTTGCCGCCGCCTGGCAGATGTTGCTGGCTGGCGTGTTGAATACTCTGGCTGGCACGGTGCTGGGTGAATGGCCAGCGTTTCATCCCAATGCCGCGGGCTGGGCTTCGGTTGCGTACCTGATCACCTTTGGTTCGCTGATCGGTTATACGGCCTTCATCTATCTGCTCGAACATGTGCCGGTGGCCAAGGTCATGTCCTACACCTACGTCAATCCAGTGGTGGCCGTGCTGTTGGGCATGGCTATGCTCCACGAGCACCTGGTGTCTTCAGAGTATGTAGGCATGGCCGCGATTATCATCGCGGTCTTCTTGCTGACCACCGCGCAGATAAAAACAAGGCCCGCGGTAGAAGAGCCGCAGGCCTGATGTTTACTTGCTGATCCCGTTCCTCCGCATTGCAATCCGGTCCGGGTGCCCCACCCTCGCGACGTTCTTGTTCTTGTCGCTAGGGTGGGATCGCACGATGCAAAGTATCTGGGCCGGGCCCATAAGTTACTTGAGCAGCAGCACGGAGAGCGCGGAGGCAATGCCCGCAACCGATGCGCCCAGACCCAGATACCAGTAGATGCGCTTGTGGGTGAGCAGCGTGACCGAGGTGATAACGAGACCGATCTCCAGCAGCGCCTCGGAGAGGTCGAAGCGGAAGGCGCGGACTTCAGCCACGGATACGTCCTTCTCCTGGTCCTTGACCTTCGCCTCGTGCTCGCGAGCTTCTTTCTGCGCGTCTTCCAGATCGCTCGCCCACTTCTTTTCCTGCTTGGCGTAATCGGCTTCGAGCTTTGCCGCGGTCTTTTTGTCGGCCACCTGCAGCACGGTCAAAAGGTTTCCGTTGAGTTCCGTGACGGTGTTGCGAATGTTCTTGGCCTGGTAGAAGCCCCACATGTCGGTGGCTCGATTTTGTTCAACGGCGGCGCGGGTTTGCGCAATGATGGCTTCCGTATGCGTGCGATGGCCGAGCACCGTGGTGACCGCCACCAGTACCGCCAGCAGACTCATGGTGAAGGCTACGGGGCGCATGGTGGATTCGTGGGCTCCGTGTTCGGCGTGTTCCTGCAATTCCTGTGCTTCGTTCGCTTCCATGTTTTTTGACCTCCGGGGTGATCGTTCAGTCTTGGTGATGGGATTCAGGTGGAAAGCATGGATAGGATTTCAGTCCTGCTGAAGAAGAGATGCTGATGTCTTTGCAACTCCATGCCCATTGAATCAATGCCGTCGTCTTTCCACGAGCGGATGGAATCCTCCACTCAGCAACGCATTGCCGTATTGGTTCCTCATTGGATACAAGAGGATTGCGAAGGATGCGGATCTGTGCCGGCTTGCCTTCCGCATCGACATCCATGATCATGGCGAGGGAAAAGCGGGCTTCTTTCCACGCTTCGGTTGTGGGAATAGATCTGCACCAATGAACGCTGTCAGAAGGCGTGGGGCTTGAGGCTTGCGACAGGCCAGAAGACGTGGCGAAAAGGAACGCAACCACACAGCATAGCCATTTGCTGGCGATTTGCGTTGAACGCGATGAGCAGGCATTTATGTACACTTTGCTGTCCTGTTCACAGCGCCCTTACAGGGCGCTTCGTCTTCAAAACTCATCAACCCAGGGCTGCGCCTTTCGCCTTGCTTTAGGCTGGCCCTGGGCTACTGGCACTTCGCCCCGCTGGGGCGATTGCTTTGTAACGTCAAAACGTTCCACGGAAAACTCTCAGCCCCGACATCCGGCTCGTATTCCGGAGCAAGAGCTAAGAGCTAGAAGCTGAAATCTAATAGCTAATAGCTGTCCTCCTACTTCCGCTTCCAGCGCACGCCCTCGCGTGAATCCTCAATGACCACGCCCTTCTCGGCCAGCTCGTTGCGAATCTCATCGGAGCGCGCAAAGTTTCTTTGCTTCTTGGCGAGTGTGCGTTCCGCAACCAGTGCATCAATGGCCTCATCGGTGAGCGACTGGCTTGCTACTAACTCCGGTGCAACGTCGGCCATGCGTCCGGCCTTCTCCGCCCAGGCCAGTGCGGCGCGCGTGGCTTCGCCGTCTCTGTCCACCAACACATCGAAGACCGCATCGAAGTCGGCCAGCACGGCCAGAATCGCATCCCGATCACCAGCCTTCAGCAGCTTCTGGTCGATGGCCGTGTTGGCCGCGCGCACCAGATCGAAGATGGGCGCGCGCGCTTCCGCGGTATTCAAATCGTTCGCGAGCGCGGCAAAATAGATTTCGCCCGCCGTCTTTGCAGCCTGCTGCATCTCCGCCGTCTCACCTGCTTCCAGCGTGGCCGTGGTCAGCCGCTCGTTGAAGGTGCGCAAACGGTCGATGGCGGCCGTAGCTTCCACCAGGCCATCAAAGGTGAAGTTGAGCTGATGCCGATAGGGCACGGAGATGAGCGCCATGCGGATCGACGAAGCTTTGTAGCCCTTCAGCAACAAATCGCGCAGGGTATAAAAATTGCCTTCGCTCTTGGACATCTTGCGCCCATCCACCAGCAGGAAGCGCACATGCATCCAGTGGCGCGCAAACGGTTTGTGGGTGGCGCATTCGCTCTGCGCAATCTCGTTCTCGTGGTGTGGAAAGGTCAGGTCCTCGCCGCCGCCGTGCAAGTCAAAGCTCTCGCCCAGATACTCCATGGCCATGGCCGAGCACTCAATGTGCCAGCCGGGCCGTCCGCGTCCGATGGCCGTGTCCCATGCCGGCTCGCCGGGCTTGGCGGCCTTCCACAGCGCAAAGTCGCGGGCCGAGTCCTTCTCGTACTCGTCCACATCAACGCGCGCGCCGTCTTCCATGCCGGACAGATCTTTTTTGCTGAGTTTGCCGTACTCAGGGAAGGCAGCCAGACGGAAGTACCACGAGCCGTCCTCTGCCTTGTAGGCAGCGCCCTCGGCCTCAAGCTTCTGGATCAGCTCCACCATGCGGTCAATGTGCTCGGTGGCACGGACAATTCTTTCCGGCATCTGGACCCGAAGCGCGTCCAGATCTTCGAGAAATGCCGCCTCGTAGGGCCGGGTGTATTCGGTGATCGAAACCCCGGCCAGGCCTGCGTTGCGGATGATCTTGTCGTCCACGTCTGTAATGTTCATGACGTGGTTGACGGGAACGCCGGTCAACAGCAGGAAGCGGCGCAGCACGTCGATTTCCAGGAAGGTGCGGAAGTTGCCAATGTGGCCAAAGTCGTAGACCGTGGGGCCGCAGGCATACATGCGCAGGGCCTTGCCGTCGGAGGGTAGAACGTCGTCGAGTTGGCCGGAGAGGGTATTGAAAAGGCGGAGGGTCATTGTCGCTCGCAAAGCACAGGAAACGCGGGAATTCAGCCGTTTCCGGCCCATCTTGATTGTAGCAACCACCTGCCACCTGCGGTGGGGCCAACCGGCACCTGCGGTGCGGCCAACCGGCTTCGCCCGGCTTCGGGCTGGAATTGGTGGGAGTATTGGTCTTCGATTTGTCAGATAAATGGTAAGATAATAGGTGTGGCGACCTATGCGACACCCCGCAAGCTCAAAGTGAGCTTCACTCTTCCTCCTGAAATGGTGGAGTTTGTGAAGAAGACCCGTATCGACCGGAATGCCGGTTCCGACTCCGAGGCGCTCAATATGCTTTTGCAGGATGCAGCCCAGCAGGAGCAGTTGCGCCAGCTGGAGGCGGCCACCAAGGACTATTACGACAACGCCACGGACGAGGAACTGTCCGAACAAGATGCTTGGGCTCGTGGTGCCGGGCCGAACCTGTTTGTAGGAGTTCCGGAATGAGCCCCACCGAGCTGGCAAAGCCTGGACGCGGCGAAATCTGGTGGATACAGTTTCCAACCGACACGCCGGGCAAAAAGCGTCCGGGGGTGATCGTCTCGCTCGACGTGCGCAACACCAACCTGCGCGCCACAACAGTACTTGCCGTCCCGCTCTCAACTTCGGTACACAAGTTGGGGCCGTTTCATCTGCTGCTGCCAAGTGGGGAAACCGGGCTTCGCGAGGATTCGGTCGTATGGGCCGACAATATTACGACGATCCACCGAGAACAACTCGTTACCCCCGTGGAAGGACACCGCAGACTGACCACCACGAGAATCTGCACGCTTGCTGATCTGGTCCGGCGAGCGATGGGGTGTTTGTGAGGAAGCATGGATCAAGTGAATCGTTCGATTGAGGATCGGGTTCTTGACCTGATTGCTCGCATGACGCAGATTTCCCGTTCGAAGGTAACGCCGGAGAAAACCCTTCAAGATCTCGGGGTCGAGGGAACCGATGCCTGGGAACTGCTCGAATCGTTTGCGGAACAATTCGCAGTGGATATGGCTGAGTTTGTTTTTGAGGAACACTTCTATCACGAAGCAGAGATTCTGTTCATGATACCCAGAACCTCTGACGAACTCCTCTCGCTCTTTTCGGCCGAGTCGGAGATGAAGGAACGCCGTCAACGTGCAGGCACTCCCAGACCTTTACCGATCAAGGAACTGATCGCCGCAGCCCACCTGGGCAAGTGGCAGGAGTAAGAATACAGCCTATCAAGGGCAAAAATTACGCTCCCAGAGCCAGCGCCGGATCGGCGGAGAGGTCGGCCGGAGCAAACTCGCCTGCCAGGAACCGGGGCCAGGCGGCGGCGCCAATCATGGCGGCGTTGTCGGTGGAGAGCGCGGTGGCCGGAAAGGCCGCGTGGATGCCGCGCCGGGTAGCTTCCGCGGTGAGCCGTGTCCGCAGCTCGCGATTGGCCGCCACGCCTCCGGTCACCAGGATGCGCTTGGCTCCCAGCGCCTCGGCTGCGGCAAAGGTCTTCTTCATCAGGTCGCCCACCACGGCGCGCTGGAAGCTGGCTATGAGATCGAGCACCGGCTGCGGGCAGAGCTCCAGCGCGGCCTCTCGGCTCTGACAGGGCTGGGGATGGGCCAGGGTGAGGGCGGCGCGAGCCTGGGCCTCGGCGCGCATCTCGTGCAGCTCCACGTAGCGCAGCACCGCCGTCTTGATGCCGGAAAAAGAGAACAAGAAGCGCGGGTCCAGATCCGCGATGGGCGCGGTGCGGGCCGCTTTGGTGCGTGGCGGCTTGCCCCCCAGATGCAGCTTGGTCTTGATCTGCGAGAAGGCGAACTGGACCGCCTTGGGGTTGCCAAAACGAGAAAGAGAATCGATCCAGGGGCCGCCCGGATAGCCCAAACCCAGCAGCTTGGCCACCTTGTCGTAGGCCTCACCGGCGGCGTCGTCCACCGTACGGCCCACCAGCTTGTAGCGCCAGTTGCTGTTCGCAGGCCGGGCCAGATAAAGATGCGTGTGGCCACCGGAGACCACCAGCGCCAGCGCCGGCTCGTCGGCCGGGTCCGGCAGACCGGCAGCCAGCGCGGCTTCGCGCTCATGCAGCAGCACGGCGTGGATGTGGCCTTCCAGATGGTTGACCGCCACCAGCGGTTTGCCCAGCGCCAGGGTGAGCGCCTTGGCGTAGCTGATGCCCACCAGCAGCGCTCCGGCCAATCCGGGTCCGCTAGTAACGGCCACCGCGTCCAGATCCTGGAAGCCGATGCCGGCCTGGTCCAGCGCTGCCCGCACCACCGGAACCACGGCGCGCAGGTGTTCGCGGCTGGCCAGCTCCGGCACCACGCCGCCATAGCGCGCATGGGTTGCAATCTGCGAGGCGATCACCGAGGACCGCGTCCGCGCTCCACGTTCCACCACGGCGGCTGCCGTTTCGTCGCAGCTGGATTCAACGGCAAGGATGAGGCCGGTTGAGGACATGCTTCTAGTCTACCGGGCGGTCGAGCGGCAGGCGAGCATACGCACAGACAGGAGGCGTGCCAGCTGCGTCGGAGCTGATTCGCCGCGCCTGTGCCCGCTGCTCAACCATTCTTCTCTTTGCCATAAACTTCCGTGCCCCATCCATTTCCGCGCTCTTTGAGGGAATGGGTGGGATACCCATGATCGCATTCAAGGGCCGGATCGATAAAGCGGAAAGCCAAGGACCTGCTGTTCCGGGAGAATCATTCCTGAAACCGCAGATCCTTTTGTGTTGCGCAGATGTTGTGTTGGCTTACGGCAGCCGTGCCGCTTCAGCCACCGGGTCCCAGCCATCCGCGCCGCGCAGAAAGATGTGCGGAGATAGCTGCCGGGCCTCGTCCGTGCTGAGCCGCCGCACCCAGGTGGGCCGCCCGCTCAGGGCCGCGCCCGGACCGGTGTTCCCGAATTCGCCGTAGTCCACGGTCTTCTGGGTGGCGGCCAGGCCACGATCGCTCCAGCCCTCGGCGCTTACCGCAGCGGGCAGCTCGGTTTGCACAAAGAAGGTGCGGGAGAAGGCGCGCCAGGGGTCGCCCAGCCCCACGGCCCAGTTGCCGCCCGCGGTCACGCGGCTGTGCAGGAAGACGAAGCCTGTGGTCTGCTCCGCGCTGGTGCGGGAGTGGGAGGCGATTACGCCCGCGCCCGTGGAATGGATCTGATCGCGCTCAAACACCGCCGTGGCGTTGCCAAAGATGAAGTGGATGTTGCCGCTGATGTAGCTGTCCACGTAGTACTGGCGGCCCCAGTCGGCAAACAGCGTGTGCTGATTGCCGAGGATGCGGCAATGCTTGACGATGGCGCGATCCGAGCGCATCGCCAAAGCCACCGCCGGCTGCCCCGGCCCGGCCGTATTCTCAATGGTCAGGTTCACAGCGGCAAAATCCGTGCCGTTCACTTCCACCGTTTGGCTCACAAAGGTGCCGCCCGCGGCAGCCGCAGTCAGGTGGCCGGTAATCACCACATCCTCAGGCCGCTTGCCCATGCCCACCAGCACCGTGCCGGGATGATTCTGGGTAACAACCACCCGCTCCGGGTAGGTGCCGGGAGCAATCTCCAGAAAAACGCGCCCACCCGAACCAGCCTTGGGAAAGGGATGGTGATCGAGCGCCATCTGGATGGTGGGGAACTCGGTGGTACCGTCGAGGCCTGTCTTCACTGCCGCGGAGACCCGCACATGCACGTCGGCCGGGTTGGCCCCGGCCGTTTGTGCTGCACAAATTGTGGCAAATGCCAGGGCGCTGAGAACGGTGGCTACCTGGAGTGCGTGCTTCATGGTCTTCCTAGTGGTTCACGACAACGGTCTTTTTGGTGGTCTTCAGCGTAAAGGCGTCGGCCGGCAGCGGCTGGTTCACCTTGATGTTGAAGTAGACCGAGACGCGGTACTGGCCGGGGCCCTGGTCAAAGACCTGCTTCAGGCTGACGCCCGTCTCCGGGTCTACCCAAATGGTCACCTTGGCGATGTTCTTGCGAACGGCGGGATCCTTGGCCACCAGCTCTAACTTCTCGGTCTTCTTGCCCTCCAGCAGCTCCGAGCCCAGGTACTTGATCTCCCACTTCTGCTCCAGATCCTTGCCGCTGGCGCCAAAGCCCAGCATGAACCAGCTCTCGTACTGGCTGAGCTTGCTGAGGGTGGTCACCTGATCAATGAGCGGCTCGTACAGTTTGATGCCGCCGCCGGAGTAGACGTACATCTTGGGAGCCTTTTTGCCGTTCTGCTCTTCGATGTGGGCGGACATCTGGAAGGCACCGCCCTTGCGCTCGTAGTAGACCACGCCCTTCTGAATATCCTTCTCCAGAATCGGCTCGGTGGTTACTGAGTCGAACTCGAACTCGGCGCTGGTGGTGTGGAAGTTGGCGGCGGCTGTATCCAACTTGCGCAGCACGCGATCCTTGTCGTCCGCTCCCAAAGCCGCCCTCACGGGCAGCAAAGCCAACGCCAGAGCGCCAGCCAAAATCAGTTTCTTTCTCATCTCTGCTATCTTCCCTGCATAAAGAAATCTCTTCTTCTGGTTCAAGTTGTGTCGATCCCAGATCCTTCACTGTTTAGGGCCGAGCTCGCTGCAGTCACGTGTCCGAGAGAATCGTGCTGACTTGCTATTTCCAAAGGCTCCGGAGCCAATCAACCCAGTAGCTTCCCAAAAGGAGGACCAAAAGGATGTTCCACCACAGCTTCTTAGGCTCTTTCTTCAGACCGCGATAGTCGGCAACAATCGGAAGATAGTACAGCAGGCCCAAGGAGCAAAGCATCGCTTCACAGACTGTCGCCGCCAGGCCCGGATGCCAGCCATGAAGGTGAAAATCTTGCCAGATCCTGGCTGCAACCAATACTACGAGCACGGAGCAGAGTATGTTCAATCCGACCGTGCGCAGCCACGATACTGTTCGAAGCTTCATGCTGAACCCCAGTCCCTAGTCCCTTAGCACTTAGAACCTAGCCCCTAGCACCTTCGTCTCTACCGGTGCGCCTTGACCTTCCACACCTTCACGCCGTTGGCCATGCCGGTCTCCCAGCTATCCACAAAAACCGCGTCGCCGGTCACCGGCTCAATGGCCTTGCGCAGAATCCGCTTCATCTCGCCGATCGATGCGCCATCGGGTGCCAGCACGTCGGTGGCGTCGATGGTCACAATCATATGGATGGCATCTTCTTCGCCCATGCCGGTCACCTGCATGGGATGGCGCAGATGCGCAATGGACTGCGGCTTGTCGCCATAGTTCCACAGGTGCGGCGTAACGAAGATGAACACCAGAATCAGCGTAACCAGTACGTCGTAGTGGAACGACCCCCTGGGGTAGGTCCAGAAAAAGTAGCTTCGAACAATCTGCCGGATTCCGCGCTTGGACGCCTTCACGTTCAGCTCGCTCATTTCAGCCTCTCGATCTTTTCAAGTCCGCCCATGTAGGGCTGGAGGGCTGCGGGAACGGCCACGCTCCCGTCGGCCTGCTGATAGTTTTCAATGATCGCCAGCCAGGTGCGTCCCACGGCCAAACCGCTGCCGTTGAGGGTGTGCAGAAACTCGGGCTTGGTCTTGGTCCCTGCCGCGCGGTAGCGGATGTTGGCCCGGCGGGCCTGGAAGTCTACAAAATTGGAGCAGGAGCTGATCTCGCGATAGAGCCCCTGCCCCGGTAGCCACACTTCCAGATCGTAGGTCTTAGCGGAGGAGAAGCCCGTGTCCGCGGTGCAAAGCAGCACGCGGCGGTAAGGCAACTCCAGCGCCTCAAGAATCTCTTCGGCGTCGCGGGTCAGCTTCTCGTGCTCCGCCGCGGAGTCTTCCGGCTTGGTGAACTTGACCAGCTCCACCTTTTGGAACTGGTGTTGGCGAATAATGCCGCGCGTATCCCGGCCTGCCGCGCCAGCCTCGGCGCGGAAGCAGGGCGTATAAGCGGTCAGGCAGATCGGCAGGCGAGCTTCGTCTAGAATCTCGTCGCGATAGAGGTTGGTGACCGGAACCTCGGCCGTGGGGATGAGCCAGTGGTCGTTGTCCTTGAACTCGCCGTTGGCCGCAGCGGTCGCATCGGCGTCCGAACAGCGGAACAGGTCCTCGGCAAACTTGGGCAGCTGCCCGGTTCCAAACAGACTCTTGGAGTTCACCATGAAGGGCGGCAGCACTTCCGTGTAGCCGTGCTTTTGGGTGTGCAGGTCGAGCATGAAGCTGATCAAAGCCCGCTCCAGCCGTGCGCCCGCGCCCATCAGGACGGCAAACCGCGCGCCACTCAGCTTGATGGCGCGCTCTTGGTCCAGGATGCCCAGCGCCTCGCCCACTTCCCAGTGCGGCTTGGGCTCAAAATCGAAGCTCCGCTTTTCTCCCCAATGTTTCATCACCGGGTTGTCGGCCTCGCTGGCGCCGGTCGGCACCTCGTCGAGGGTCAGGTTCGGGATGCTCGAAAGCGCCTGCCGCATCTTGTCGTCAAACTCGGCGGCAGCCTTGTCCAGCTGGTCGAGCTGGTCCTTCAGGGCGCGGGTCTCGTCCATCACCGCGGTAGCGTCCTGGCCGACCTTTTTGAGCGCACCGACCTGCTGGCTCAGCTCATTGCGCCGGGCCTTCAGAGTTTCTGACTGCGTGATGGCCTGACGGCGGCCCACATCGAGCGCACGAAAATCGCCCAGCAGAGCGGCCGGATCGGCACCGCGCGCGCGGAGCTTGGCTTCCACCAGCTCCAGGTTCCCTCTAACGAATCCTAGGTCCAACATAGCTCTACCAGTTTACTCGAACCGGCGGCTCCGGGGCCGGTGCGACTTCATCGCCAACGTTCCTACGCCCGAGGCAAAGTTTCTGCCGAATTCATGCAACCTTCTGATATTGTTGCCTGCAAGATTCCAAATCCCAAAACACGCACCTTGAAGATGATGCGGCTACCCAGGCGGAACCAAGCATGTTGCCCAACGACGCTATCGAATATGCCTTTATGGTTTTCGGCCTCCTGATGGGAGTGCTCTTCATCCTCGATGGCTGGAGAGGCTCTTCCAAGGTCACCGATCTGCGTAATGCTCCACGTGTTCGTGCCCTGGTGTGGGCTACTGGTGGTGCGATTGGTACCTTTGCCCTCGATTTAAAGCGTATTGGCCTCAATCTTCCAGAAGATCGATCCAGATTGTTTGCCGTTTATATTGAGGGATTTGCCCTTGCGGCTTTTGCGGTTTTCATGCTGTCGCTGCTGTACTTCTGGGGGCAGTCTGCTTTTACTGCGATCTTCCGCCGTTCCAACTTTCCGACCGGGGCCGACACGCCTTCGATTCCTATCCTGGACTACGTCTTTTACGGCTATGGATGCTTTCGAGAGTCACGCGATAAGGAACTCACGGCCAGTCGGTCCGCCGAGGCTGCCAAGTGCCGGGAATTCCTGGCTGCGTATGCCGGTGAGTTGGCAAGTTCGGTGAGCCTCGTCAACTACCTCAAAGAACATCATGGCGAAGCTGATCCTGTTGCCCGGGCCATCCTGGGTTCACTGGCCCGGCTCTTGGAGCGATCACTCAGGATCAAGATCAATGCAAATTACATGCACGCTTACGAAGCTCGTTCCTGTCCTCCCGAGATCATAAGGCGAGTCCGCTTCGCATCCGGAAATCAGGATCGCTACAGCCATTTTCTCGCCCTGACCAGTTATGCGTACGAATCCGAAAAGGAGACCTTTGTCCTTCCCGTGGAGGCTGCGGACCACCCGGAAGCCGACAATCGCCTTTTGCCTGGGGCGCCCGTCGCGTTTAGCAGCAAGAAGATGGTATACATTGAGGATACGGGTGCCATCGAGTTTCCTAATGGGATCGACGAGAGCACACGTAACAGCCAACGCCAATATTTCCGTGCCAAGAAATTCAAGAGTTTCCTTAGTATTCCGATACTCGGTGTAGATGGCGAGCCAGTTGGTGTGCTCAATGTGGATGCAAATCAAAAATCCGCTTTTGGACAAAGTGAAGACGAAATCGAAGCGATTTCCACCACGGTTTTGCCTTTTTGTGCTCTTTTGAGCGCTATTATCGTATCTGAGGTGAAAGAATGACCAACGAAGCCTCCGCGAAGACCATTTTGCGCAACGCTGCCTATGAACGTATGGTGCAGGTTGCTAAAGGTCAATTGCCCAAGCAGGAGTCTTCCCGCCCACAATCGAGGATTAGGCCTGCCTCGCCGCGGCTTGCGGGCGCGCAGAACTAAATCCTGTCGCGATCGGGCGTTAGTCGGCTTGGAAGCCCCGTGCGTTACGATCCTGCTATGCCCCTTGGCCCCAACCTTGCCGGTGTCTCGCTTGTCTGGTGGATCGGCTTCCACTTGGTCTGCGCCCTGCTGCTGGTGGCTGATACCGCTCTGTTTGGCGCTCGAAAGACGGCGGAACGCACAGCTCTGCGCTCCTGGGCGGGCACGGCCTTCCTGGTAGCCGCCGCCACCGCCTTTGCCTTCTGGATCAACCTCGCGCATGGTCACCAAACCGCCCTGGAATTTGTGGCCGGCTATACGGTTGAGATCTCGCTTTCGATCGACAACCTTTTTGTTTTCATGATCTTGTTTCAGGGCTTCGGAGTCGGGCCCAGACGCCAGCGGCGAGCACTGTTGTGGGGCATTGGCGGGGCGGTGGTGCTGCGCGGCCTGTTCATTGCCGCCGGTGTCACCCTGCTCGCGCACTTTCATTGGATCAGCTGGATCTTTGGTCTGCTGCTGCTCTACGCGGCCTTCCGGCTGGTGCGCGGCGGATCGCCTGAGGACGCCATTCCGGCCTGGATTCGCCGATTGCAGGTGGGCAAGGGCTCGCTGCTCCCCGTAATTCTGGCCGTGGAGCTGACCGACCTGCTCTTTGCCGTGGATTCCATTCCGGCCGTGCTGGCGATTTCGCACCATCCGTTTGTGGTGTACACGTCGAACATTGCCGCCATCCTGGGCCTGCGCTCACTCTACTTTGCGCTCAGCTCGCTGCTGGGCCGGCTCCACTACCTGCACTACGGCCTGGGCGTGCTGCTGGCCTTTGTGGGCATCAAGATGCTGGCCGCTCCCTGGCTGGAGGTTTCCATCACCGTCTCGCTGGCCGTGATGGGCGCAATTCTGGGCCTGTGTGCGCTGCTGACGGTGCTGCTGCCCAGGCCTGCAGACCACGCGGTCAACTAGCTTTACTCGAACCGCACCGCTCCATCCTGAAAGATGGAGTGTTTTTGGAATCGTTCATCGTCGCGGTGGGGAAAGTCGCCGCGGAAGTGTGCCCCACGGCTCTCCGTGCGGGCCAGCGCAGATTGCAGGATCGCCTCTGCCACGCGTACCAAGGAAAGCCCCTCCGCCAGGCGGCGACTCATCTTGCCGCCTTCAGCCAGGCTGGAGAGCTCTGCCGCGACCTCCGCACGAAGTGCCTCGCCACGTTGGAGCAGCGCCCCACTGCGCAGCAACCCCGCATAAACCCACATTGCGGATTGCATCTCGGCGATTCTTTCTTCCACACGCGACCCTTGGGCTGCGGTCAGCGGGCGAGCAATCGGCTCCGGTCCATCCGGCTCCGCAAATCCCAAACCATCGTCGAGCATGGCCAGCGCCGCGCGCGCCCCAAACACCAGCCCCTCCAGCAGCGAGTTCGAAGCCAGCCGGTTGGCCCCATGCACGCCCGTGCAGGCCGCTTCTCCCGCGGCGTAGAGGCCGGGGAGGTTGGTTCTGCCGTCCAGATCGGTGGCAATGCCGCCCATCAGGTAGTGCGCGGCGGGCCGCACTGGGATCAGGTCGCGCCCCAATTCCAGCCCGTAGCGCGAGAGGAATTCGCTGATGCCGGGAAAGCGCTGTTTCAGGCTGATCCCGGTCACGTGGCGCATGTCCAGATAAACCAGGCGCGGGTTTCCCTCAGCATCCATGCCTTCGCGGGCAATGGCGCGGGCCACCACGTCGCGCGGGGCCAGCTCAGCCATTGCATGGAGCGGCTCCATGAAGCGTTCTCCCCGGTCGTTGAGCAACCACGCCCCCTCGCCGCGCAGCGCCTCGGAGAGCAGAAAACGCGGAGCACCATCGAGCGAAAACGCGGTGGGATGGAACTGGTAGAACTCCATGTCAGAGAGCGCTGCACCGGCCTGGCTGGCCAGGGCAATGCCGTCGCCGGTGGCCACGGCTGGATTGGTGGTGTCGCTATACACCTGGCCGGCGCCGCCCGCGGCAATCAGAACGGAGCGCGCCAGCACGCGGTAGGGCTCGTCAGCGGCCGTACGCTCCGTTGCCGGAGCAAGATCCACGCCCACCACGCGCTTGCCAGCCGTTGCCAGGGCGCGCACGCTGGTCCACTCCGCAAAGCGGATGCGCTGGTGGGCGCGGGCAAAGGCGGCCAGCGCGCGGCCAATTTCCGCGCCGGTGGCGTCGCCCTGTGCATGCAGAATGCGGTTGAGCGAGTGCGCGCCCTCGCGGGTACGCACCAGTTGGCCATTTTCCTGGTCAAAGTTCGCGCCCCACTCAATCAGCTCGGCCACGCGCAGCGGCCCCTCGCTCACCAGCGCGGCAGCGGCTTCGCGGCGCACCAGCCCGGCTCCGGCGCGGAGAGTGTCCTCCAGGTGCAGGGCAACGTCTTCCGGGCCATCCATGGCCACGGCGATGCCACCCTGCGCATAGTGGGTGTTCGATTCGGCCAGCGCCTCTTTGGTGACCACCAGAACTTGGCCGTGGCGGGCCAGCTCCACGGCGGCGCGCAACCCGGCTACACCCGCGCCCATCACGACATAATCAACTCGCGTTTCCAATGCCATTTCACTTTTGAGGCTAACATCCTAGTCTGGTAGTCATGCGGCACTCAGCAACCTTCTGGCGTGTGCCGCTGTACGTCAGGCATCAGTACAACCGGAAATTGACCTGGATTGTGATTGGGCAGGCGACGGGCTCCCCATCCTTTTTGCAAGGCACGAATCGGTATTTCTGGACGGCTTGCACAGCGTTCTTATCCAGGCCCGGATCGAGGCGTTTGATCACATGCACGTCTTGAGGAACTCCATTGGCGTCGATCATCACCTTGAGCAGACAGATTCCTTCGATCTTCTCCCTGCCCGCACGCCTTGTGTATTTCGGATCGACAGATCGAACAAGGATAGGAGGGCTGCTTCCATCCGGTAACGTGGCTTTGCGGGGTACGGCGACTGGTGCGAGCGGCTCCGAGCTGACTTTAGGGTCGACAGATCGGACAAGGCTCGGAGAGCTGACCTCACTCGGCAACGTGGCTTTGTCGGGCGCGGTGACTGGTGCGAGCGGCCCCGAGCGAAGATTGATTGATTGCACGGGGTGAGCGCGCAACGTCGGCATGTTGGCCTCTGGCCCACCGCTGTTCCGCTTATGCTGAAAACAAGTTTGAAGGCCGAAGGTTGTTTCAATCCCAACCGCGGCGGGGGCGCCATCGTGCCTACCCGGCTTGAACCTTTGCTCGGTGAACAACTTGAGGGCAAGCGGTCCAAGTTCACCAAAAGTTGTCCGAACCACTGTAGCGTTGCGCGGAATCCCGTTTGCATCGACTACGGCGGTAAGCTCAACCGTTCCATTCAGGCCCTTGCAGTCGCGTGAAGAGGGAATCGTCAAGTTTGCTGGAAGAAGCTCCGGAGCCGTGACGCCTGGGCCTGCGTAATAAACAGTTGGCGCTGTAGATTGCCCAATCAGGGGTATAGCGGCTAAAAATGCCAACAGAGCGAATAGATCGGGACGTGGCACACACATTTTCCTCGTTGCCAGCATAGCTTATCGCTCTGGAGTGCTTGTTGCGCGCCGCCGTCCCCACATGGCGGCGGCCGGGAATCGCCGCGAGTGTGTGCCGTTTCGATATGTCCGGTTTTGCTCAGACCAAGGCAATGCCGCGGGCTAACTTTAGAAATGTAAGGATCGACAGACAGCATCCCCCGAACTTGTGAGGGCTTTGAAGAAAAGACTCGTAATCCTTATGGTGGCTGCTGTTGCCGGGCGTCTGGTGCCGGTTGCAGAGCATCCCACACACCCGGAACCGCAGACACCTCAAGGGGGATAACATGCGCACACTTAAAACTCTGCTAACAGCCGCGGCACTGCTCGCGGGCTTGGCCATGGCGTCAGCGGCCCAGGCGCAGGTTTATGTCGGAATTGGCGTTCAACCGGTTTGTTCGTATGGCTACTACGGCTACGCGCCGTATGCCTGCGCACCGATGGGATTTTACGGGCCGGGATACTTTTACAACGGCATCTTCTTGGGCATGGGCCCATGGGGTGGATGGGGCTATAGCCACGGTTGGGGCGGACACCGCTTCAGCGGCGAAGGCGGAGGCAGTTACCACGGCGGACCCGGTCGCGCTTCCTACCGCGGCGACAACGGCGCGGCGCAGCGCGGTGGTACACAGTTCCACAACAATGCCCGGCCTGCGAATGGCAGCGGAGCGCGCCCCAACGCAGCACGCAGCGCTCCCCAGGGCGCGGCATCGCACGGCGGTGGCGGACATGAGGGCGGCGGCGGTGGCGAACACCGTTAACCAGCCGGGAAATGCAGAAGACACACAGCGGCGGAGCTTGAACCGTCTTCCATTTTTATAGACTTTCGTGCCCAATAGACTTCCGTGCCCCATCCATTTCCGCGTTCTTTGCGGAAATGGGTGGGATACCTAAGAAGTTCAGGTCTACACTATTTCAGAAAAGGCTCTAAAGGCTTCGCCGTTGTCGCGTCCGGGCCTTTTGGCAAGACCGAAGAACGTCACCGTACCCATTACGGCAAAATCGCGATCCGTCTCCGATCCCATTTCAGTTTGAAGCGAGCACTCTTGGCAAATCGGGAGCATCGCCGGTCGATTCGCGTATGCGTTTCGGAAGTTGGAGACATTCAAAGCCGCGTGGCAGCCTGCGCCATGAACAACCGCAGCGCTACTTGGCCGACGCATTGGGTGGCGAACTAGGTGCCGAAGGAGGCTTGGATTGATAAATTTGACGGATGACGAGGGAAAACTTTGCCTGAACCGGGTAGCCGTTGTGCATTGCCGGCTTGAATCTGTAAGTTAGCATGGCGGCTTCCGCATCTGGATCGATCCGAGGATTAACGCCTTTTTCCAACTTGATGTCGCGGGGCAGTCCGTTCGCATCCACCATGAAGGAAAACTTCCATTCCGGGCTGATTTTCATCTCTCTTGCGTATTCGGTTGGCAGAGGATCGAAGCCCGCCAGCACAATTGGGCGAACGCTCAGTCCATCGTGCGGTGTCTGAAGGGGTGCAGCAGCGTCAGCTCCCACCAGCAATCTGCGTTGCTCATTTGCAGGGGGCAACGGCAAAACGGAGACGGCTTGCCGTGGTGGTTCCGCGGGAGCGAAGGAGGTTTTTGGCTTTCCGTCGGGCCCCTTGTTCTGGAGGAAGCAGGCCTTGATCTTGACCTCGAGGGCAATTGCTACGGGGACGGCCTTCCCTTCCAGCGTTCCGGGCTTGAAGCGATCATACTGGGCAATCTTGAGAGCCATCAGGTCGAGCAGGGTGCCAAGAGGTTTTAGGAAAGTCACATCGCGTGCCTGGCCCATCTCATCCACCATCACAGAGAGGCTGACCACATTGGTGACCGCATCGCACTGAGGGATGTGGGGAAACTGGAGCGTGATGGGTATCAGTTCCGGAGCGGCCAGTCCTGGTTGAGCGTAGTTGACCGGAACGGTGTTTTCCGGAGCTTTGCTTTGCGCGGAGAGTTGAGACAGAGCGTCGAACAAGCAGAAGAGGAGTGACGCGGGTATGTGCATCGTACGCACGTGAATTCACCTCGCAGGCTAGGATACCGCACCGATTGCCGGGGCGCGGGGGAATTGTCAAGCGTCCGCTTCACGCCCAGCAAAAAGGCGCTTCCCGCAGTGGGAAGCGCCTTTTCATGTGCAGCAGATAGCAGGCTCAGCTACTTCAGCTTCAAATCGGTCACCATCGTGGGACGTGTATCCCAGGTGCTGATGGACTTGACCGCGGTCTTCTTGTCGCCCTTTTCGGCCCACAGCTCGTAGTCCTCGAGCTTGCTGACCTGGGCAAAGTAGTAGTGGCCCATTTCAACCGAAGTAAAACTGCGAATCGACTTGTTTTTGAGGTTCTTGAGGAACACGGTCGCGCCAATCACCGGCTGGCCATTGGCATCCAGCACGGCTCCGGAAACAACTCGCGGCGTCGAGTCCTGCGCGTGAGCTACGGCGGAGCCACCCAGCTTCAACGCGGGCACCCCCATCAAGCTCAAAGTCACAGCGATTGCCGCGACAAGGTATCCAGTACGGCTTGGCTTCACTCTTCGTCTTCCTCCTCTTCCTCATCATACAGCTCGTCGTCCGCATCCTCATCGGTGCGTGCCAGTTGCAGCGGCTCAACACCCACAACCTCGTACTCGGTGCCACACTCATCGCAGGTGACAATGTCGCCTTCTTCAACCTCGTCCACTTCGAGGTTCAGGTCGTTTTCACACTCCAGGCAGCTGGGCATAATAGCCTCCTCTCTTCCGATTCCATCCTGATCGGCTCCGTAATCCAACACCATTGCGAAGCAACATCGCTAGTTTTAGGGAGAACCCGCCCTCAGGTCAAGAGGGTCTTGGTAACCAATTTCTCTCTTTTCGCACTCCCTTGTCCCGCTATGGTGCTGTTCAGGCCCGAATGCGCCGTTGCCGACAAGGGTTTCGCCCCTCTGGCCGGGGCCTGGAAAGAAGGTACATGACAGCAAGCCACCGTGGATTTACTCTGTAGCTACGCTATGCGCCGACTCTCCAACACCCCGCTGGCCTTCCCCGACTTCAAAGGCGTCACCCGCCTGCTGATCCTGGTCAACCTCGCCTCTTTTTTTATTCTGCTCGTGATCCGCACCCTCAGCGGCCCACTCTCCCAGGAGATTGCCCAGTTCATGGCCTTCAGCCCCTGGGAGCTGACCCATGGCGCGTTCTGGCAGCCCTTCACCTACAGCCTGGTGCATGGCGAGCTGGGCACCACCTTCTTTGAGCTGCTGTCGCTGTGGTTTGTGGCCGGATTTCTGGAAAATCTCCACCCCTCGCGCTGGGTGATGGGCCTGTATATCGCCTCCGTGCTGGGCGCGGCCGCAGCGGCGCTGGCCATCTACGGCGTAGCGCATGCGTTCGGCTGGAGTGTGGCCAATCAGCCGCTCTACGGCTGCTTTGGCGCGCTCTTCGGCCTCATGACCGCCATCGGCCTGCTCCATGGCGATGTGGAGTTCCTGCTCTTCTTTACCTTCAACGTGAAAGCCCGGTTCCTGGCCGCCATCTACTGTCTGGTGGCGCTGGCCATGCTCTTCAGCCAGCAGAGCCTCTACGCCTTCTCCCAGTTGGGCGGAGCGATGGCAGCCGTGCTTTACATCTGGGTGGCTCCCCGCCGTGGCATCAGCACCTGGTTCAGCGAGGCCGGCTACAAGCTGGTCAATGGCTACTACCGCTGGAAGCGCCGCCGTGCCGGTCGCAAGTTCGAGGTCTACATGCGCTCCCAGGGCAAGACCGTGCGCGTCGACGGCTACGGCCGCCCCATCCGCGAAGACGACCCCAGAGACCGCAGCCGCTGGAACTAGGGCACCTGCGGTGCGGCAGCCGCGCTTCGCGCAAGACGCTTGGGTGTCCCATCCATTTCCGCGTTTTTTGCGGAAATGGGTGGGATAGAGTGACCTGATTTGAGGGCCGGATCAAAAGGGCACCTGCGATCCTGGCCAGCCCGCTTCGCGGTGCCTGCGGTGAAGCAGCCGCGGCACTGCAGGCAGCCACCTCACGAATCTTTCATCCTGAGCGAACGGGGCCCCAAACGTTCTCTTCAGTTTTGGGGTGGTGAGTCGAAGGATCTGCTTTTGTTCTTCAAGCCGCTTCCAACCCAAACTGCTGCGTGCAATGCCGCAAAGCGCGCCTGCCGCACCGCAGGTGCTGGTGAGTCGAAGGATCTGCGGTTGTCCTTGGGGTGTTTTCTAGCCCACGACAACCCTGCGCGAAGCGCGGCTGCCCCACCGCAGGTGGTGGCTGCATGCAATGCCAAGAACGTGTAGCGCCGGCCTCCCGGCCGGCTGTTACGTGGACCTCCCGGTCCACGCCCTACCCTAAAACCTACAGCTCACCATCCACTGCCTCAAAGCAGATCAGCACCATCTCCGGCTCCGTCCCCACTCGCATCGGAGGCCCCCATGCGCCCGCGCCGGTTGAGGTATACACGGCCATGGCGCCGTAATGCGCCAGCCCATGCGTAAAGCGGCCAAAGATCCTCCGTGTAATCCACGTAAACGGAAAGATCTGCCCAGCGTGCGTGTGCCCCGAGAGTTGCAACCCGATCCCTGCTTCCTCGGCAATGGGCAGCCGCGTGGGCACGTGGTTCAGCAGCACCGCCGCTACTCCCGGCTCCGGGCGCAACTCCTGCAAAAGCGCGCGCATGCGGATCGGGTAGTTGGCGTCGCCAAAGCCGATCCCGATCACCGCCAGCCCATCCACCAGCACCGCCTGGTTCGCCAGTACCCGAATCCCCACCCGCTCCATGGCTGAGCTGTAGAGGTCCATATCCCCAAACTCGTCGTGGTTGCCGGAAGAAAAATAGATGCCGTGCGTCGGGTTCAGTTGCGCAAAAGGGGCCAGCAGTTCATCAATGTGCGCCTGTCCGCCGTCAAACAGGTCGCCGGGGATGAACACTACGTCGGGCGCAAGCTCCCGGGCCATGCGCACCACGCGCTCGGCAAAACGGACGCCATTGATGTGCCCCAGGTGCAGGTCGCTCAGCACCAGCGCCTTGCGGCCGCGCCAGTGTTCGGGCAGATCGGCCAGCTTGACGGCAACGCGGCGCACGCGAATCCAGCGCGCGTTCACCATGCCCCACAGCCCGGCCACCACCGCGGCAGCGGTGAGCACGGTGCAGATCCACGGATGCACCACGGCCAGCGTAGGAGCTGGCAACACCATCCTCAGTGCCAGACCCAGCACCCAGCTCAGGCAGGCGGCCCAGAAGAAGAAATTAAAAAATCCCAGCCACACCGCCGCCAGCCAGTAGACCCACGACACCACGCGGATGGCGGAGCGGAAGCTCAACAGCGCGGCCACCACAAAGCTGCAGGCCAGAACACCGAGCGTCCAGCGCAGCCCCAGCAGCACGGCCGGGCTCATCGGGCCCCAGAAGTGGGTCCAGCTTAGGTAAAGAAACCAGTGGGCGAGTCCCAGGAAAATTTGAACAAAGACGAGTCCGGCAAGAGGCCAGAGTTTCAAGTGTGTACTCCTTGCGTTCATCCAATAGGACGGGCAGCCGCGCCGTTTAGCCGCATCTTCCCATTTGTTAAAGACTTCCGTGCTCCATCCATTTCCGCGTTCTTTGCGGAAATGGATGGGATAGAGTGACCCGATTTGAGGGCCCGCTCAAGGGCCGGATCAATAGCCGCACCGGAGCGGCCGCGTGCAACAATCGGTTCATGAGCGCTTCCCCTCATCAGATGCTCGGCATCTACGTTTCGGTTCCGTTCTGCCGCTCCAAGTGTACCTACTGCAACTTTGCCTCGGGCGTGTATCCGGCCAGCGAGCACGCGCGTTATATCCACCGCGTGGTGGCCGAATTGCGTGCCGCGCCAGCCTGGGCCGCCACTCTGGGCGCTGCGTTGCCCCGCCGTGTTGACACGGTTTATCTGGGCGGAGGTACCCCCACCCTCCTGGTTCCCCAGCTCTTTACCCAGCTCTTTACCTGCCTGCGCCAGGAATTCGAGATTGCAGCGGATGCGGAGATCACCGTGGAGTGCGCTCCGGGGCAACTGAGCGATGCCACGCTTGCCGCCATGGTGGAGGCGGGTGTCAACCGCGTCAGTCTGGGCGTGCAGTCGTTCATTGAGGCCGAGTTGCGCCCCAGCGGCCGTCTCCACAACGCCGCCATGGTTGCCACGGATATTGCCCGGCTGCGCGCCGCGGGAATCGCCAACCTCAGCGTGGATCTGATCGCCGGCCTGGCCGGGCAAACCCACGCCAGTTGGCAGCAGTCGCTCCAGGCGCTGGTGGCCACCGGCGTTCCCCATGCCAGCGTCTACATGCTGGAGATCGATGAGGACTCGCGGCTGGGCAGGGAACTGCTGGCGGGCGGAACCCGCTACCGCGCCGGGCTGGTTCCGCGCGATGAAGCCATTGTCGAAATGTACGAAGAGGCGCGCGCCCAACTGGCCGCCGCTGGCCTCCATCAGTATGAGATCTCCAACTTCAGCCGTCCCGGTGCCGCTTCCCTGCACAACCTGCGCTACTGGCAGCGGAGGCCCTACCTGGGCGTGGGCATCGACGCCTCGTCCATGCTGCGCGCCCTGCCTTCCACGGACCCCATTCCTGCCGTGCTGCGCACTACCACCACCGACCGACTGGCCGACTACCTGCAGGGCGCGCCCCTGGCCGAGACCACCTGGCTTCAGGCTGCCCAGCAGCATGAGGAGGCGTGGTTTCTGGGCTTGCGGCTCAATTGTGGGGTGGAGTTTGCTGCTCTGGAGGAGGAGTTCGGTGCGGGGCTGGTTGGCCCCGCACGTGATGTCGCCCAGTGCTTATGGGAGGAAGGACTGCTGGTTGGCGACCAACTTGGAGTTCAGCTCACCAGCCAGGGCCGGTTGCTCTCGAACGATGTGTTTGCCCGCTTCCTCGGTCTCAAACCTTCAAATAGTCCGTGGCAAAAGTCAGGTTTTGAAAGGGCACGACTTGAGAGACTGTCCTAAGCGTAGCCGAAGGGTTCTGCAAGTGACTCAAAACAAGAATGGGCTTTAAAGCGTTTTCCCTTTTGTTCTAGACTTCCGTGCCCCATCCATTTCCGCGTCTTTTGCGGAAATGGGTGGGACACCCATGAACTTGATGTCTACCCCATTCCCCAAAATGCTCCAACCCCGAGGGACGGTTTTTTCGCATCTTCGACTTTCACCTTGCCCCCGAGGGCGGAGTTGCTGCCTACCAGGCCAGCAGTTCGTCTCCGGAGCTGGGTGAGAGGTAGGTGAGCGGCGGATGGGTCGGCCGGGAGCTGTCGCCAAAGTACTCGATCGACTCCGGACCTGCATCCTTGGCCCATTGCAACGCCTGTTCAGCTTCTCGCAGTACCACCACGGGCGAGCGGCCCATGCTGCAAGCCAGGCCAAAGCAGGCCGAGAGGCGGATGCAATCGCTGCCCACGCGGAAGGGGTTGCTGAACACATCCACGCGCAGGCGCTCGGCCAGCATCACGGCGCTCACCGTGCTGCAGCCGGGCAGCATGATCAGGAACTCGTCCTTGCCGGGGCGGCCCAGCACGTCGTAGCTGCGCAGGATGCGCTGCGTGCGCTCCACCACCTTGCAGAGCAGCTCGTCGCAGGCCCCGGCGCCCAGCCGCCCATTCCAGTGGCCAAAGTCGTCTATGTCAAACAGCACAATGCACAGCGAGGTGTTCAGCCGCTGCACCCGGTCCGTCTCCCGGAAGAGCATGGAGAGCATGGCTTCGCGGTTGTACACGCCGGTCAGCCGGTCGGTCTGCAGCTGGGTCACGCTCTCGTCGCGCAACGCATCCAGCTCGCGGCCAATGCGCTGGGTGCGCAGCACCAGGTCAATGCGCAGTTTCCAGTAGGAGGGCTGCGCGCCGCGCAGGATCAAGTCTTCCACCACGCCCTCCACCAGGCGATCCGATAACTCCTGGGTGACAGTGTCCGAAACCAGGACAATGGGGGATTCCATGCCCTCACCCTCCGAACGTGCCTGAGCCAGCAACTGCCCCATGTCGATTCCGGGCAGAGCCATATCAAGAACAGCAAAGGAGGGGTGGCACTCGCCGGTCAGTGCCGCCAGAGCCGCGGGGCCGTCCATCACTACCTTGACAGGGACGCCATAGGAGAGAAGGACTGGTTCCACAGTACTTAGAACAGCAGGATCGGGTGAGGCAAGCAGAAACGCTGATGGGCAGTTCGTAGGCATCCTGAATAGCTCCGTACCGGATGCATCGGCTTGAATTAGAGAATATTTAGGACTGAGGTCGCGATCTTCAGTTTTATTCAATGACTTCGGGGATGTGTCGACGGTACCCAAGGTAATCTGTCGTGCGGCTCAGCTCATTTCTGTCCACCCTGCCCAACCACAATCGGGTGCCCCTGGTCTCGGTCTTGAAGGAAGGGGCTGGGACCAGAAGCCTCGCCCCAAAAGAGAAGGCTCTTAACCCCGGATTGTTCCTGAGCCGCACAGCGCCCCTTCAGGGCGCTCGGAGTTTTTGGGATCGCAACCCAGGGCTGCGCCTGCGGCTGGCCCTGGGCTACTCGCACCGCGCCCCCGCTGGGGCGCGTCAAGTCGCCGATTGATCCAGTCCTCCAACAAAGGCTCCGTGCCCCATCCTTTTCGCAGGCCTTATCGCGAAAAGGGTGGGATACCCACGCCCTAACCAAGGGCCGGATCAATGGGATGCCCAGCAAAGAGTCGGGAGCCCCACCCTCGCCGCGTTCTTGTTCTTGCGGCCCCGATGGGGCAGGGAAAGCCCGCTCTAGAACTCTCCACCTCCCAACCAGGTTCGGGTGCCCCTGGTCTCGATCTTGAGACCCGGGAAAGGAAGGACCCAGGACAGGAAAGACCAGAAGAAGCAAAGACCAGAAAAAGGAAGGAGCAGGGACCTTCAGGTCCCTGAAACAGGTCCTCCAAAAGAAGAGTTCCGGGGTTTTAACCCCCTTCTGTCCGACCCAAACGCCCCATGGAATCACCCCGGACCGGGCGCACCCGCAGACCGAGTAAAAAAGCCCCGCAGCGCAGGGCTGCAGGGCTTTTTATTCTTGATCTGTCCAGAACTAGTCTACGAAGTCCACCTTGGGCTCCGTGGCGAAGATCTTCTTCTCGTAGCCCATGGCGAGCAGCTTCCGGATGGCGTCGCGGCCGTCGGCCCCGTAGTCCAGCGTGCGCTCGTTCACATACATGCTCACAAAGCGGCTGGCCAGACCCGTATCCAGGTCGCGGGCAAACTGCATGGCGTACTCCAGAGCCTGTTCGCGATGATCCAGCGCGTGCTGGATGGAGTCGCGCAGCGCCTTGGAGATGATCTTGTGTTTTTCCGCGCCCAGGGAGCGGCGGATGGCGTTGCCACCCAAAGGAAGCATCATCCCGGTGGTTTCGCGCCACCACACGCCCAGATCCAGAATCTTCTTCAACCCGCTGGAGGCGTAGGTCAGCTGCCCCTCGTGGATGATCAGACCGGCGTCATATTTGCCCGCCAGGACGGCCGGGATGATCTGGTCAAACGGCACCACTTCGGTCTTCAGCTTGGGGTTGAAGATCTTGAGCGCCAGAAAAGCCGTGGTCATGGTGCCGGGAATGGCGATGGTGATCCGTTCCAGGTCTTCGAACGACAAGCTCTTCTTGGCCACGATCATGGGGCCATAGCCTTCGCCCACGCTGCCGCCGCAACCCATCAGCGTGTAGCTCTGCTGCAGGTAGGGGTAGGCGTGGAAGCTGATGGCGGTCACGTCGTAAAAGGCCTCATCCTGGGCCAGCTTGTTCAGCGTCTCAATGTCGCAGAGCGTGTGGGTAAACTTGTAGCCCGGCACACGGATCTTGTTGGTGGCCAGACCGTAGAACATGAAAGCATCGTCGGAGTCCGGGCTATGGGCGATCTTGATCTCAACGACATTGTCGGGGGAAGGGGGCGTTTGGGTGCTCACGGAGTTGCAACTTCCTTTCAACGAGACGGCGTTGGCCGGCTCAAACTGGTTTCGATCCCGCCACGGCCTCAGGGCTCATGCTGGAGCTGGAAAAGCTGGGGGCGTTCTGGGGAACAGATTCCTTTTTCGGTTGTCCCCGCGTGCGGTTCATATTCCGGCCACTGTTTTGGACGGTTCCGCTAGAGTTCCGGCTCGGCCTCCGGACCTGGTTCAGCAGCGGGCGGTGTTTCTCGCCGCGAACGCCGGCGTTCAAGCCAAATATGACACGCCAATCCCCCTGCCGCAAACAGCAGCGAACCCAGCGAGACAAGCAAGCCTAGCATCATCCAACGCATAGTCACGAACTCTCCCAAGAATATCAGACCTCCCAAGACCAGCGAATGCCCCTGCCCGGAGGGCTACAGCGAAACCAGAGTTGCTGTAGCCCGAAGCCAATGCATTCAAGTCGACACGACCATCAGGGAGCGGCGACCTTGTAGAAAACTGCCAGGACACACAGACTCTGGTTTCGCTCTAGGAACCGACAGCCCGGCCGGGTTCGCCATTCGGGCTCTCACCTGATATGTTCAGGAGGGAAACTTTCCACACCCCATGAATCCTCCATAGGTCGATCTCGAGCATGATGAAACGCTGGCGAATCCGGATCTTGCTGTTTATGGCCGTCCTCGGCCCCGGATTTATTACCGCCAACGTCGATAACGACTCGGGGGGCATCTTTACCTACTCCCAGGCTGGGGCGCAATACGGCTACACACTGCTGTGGACCATCCTTCCCATTACTATTGCACTGATTGTGGTGCAGGAGATGTGCGCCCGCATGGGCGTCGTCACCGGCAAGGGCCTCAGCGACCTGATCCGTGAGGAATTCGGCCTCCGAATCACCTTTATCCTCATGATTATGCTGGTCTTGGTCAATTTCACCAATGTGGTGACCGAGTTCATCGGCATTGCCGGATCCATGGGCCTTTTTCACATCCCAAAATTCGTCTCTGTGCCTCTTTGCGCCGCTCTGGTGTGGGTTTTGGTCTTCAAAGGGGACTACAAAACCACCGAGAAAATTTTTCTGGTGGCGTCGCTGGTGTATATCGCCTACATCTTTGCCGGCGTGCTCTCACAGCCCGATTGGCGGCAGGCCATGGTAGCCACCGTCAAGCTGCCGGACCGCTCGGTGTGGGGCGACAAGGCCTATATCTACATGGCCATCGGCATTGTGGGCACCACCATCGCCCCCTGGATGCAGTTCTACCTGCAGTCGTCGATTGTGGAAAAAGGCATTCGCCCCAAGGACTACGCCGCTTCCCGGCTGGACGTGATTGTGGGCAGCATCTTTACCGATGTTGTGGCCTGGTTCATTGTGGTGGCCTGCGCCGCCACGCTCTATGTACACGGCATGGGCGCGATCCAGGTGGCTTCGGACGCGGCCGAAGCCATGCGTCCGCTGGCGGGCGTCTACGCATTCATTCTCTTCGCCTTTGGCCTGTTCAACGCCTCGCTCTTTGCCGCCTCCATTCTGCCGCTCTCCACCGCGTACACGGTGTGCGAGGGCCTGGGCTTTGAGTCGGGCGTGGACAAGAGCTACAAGGAAGCGCCGTTCTTCTACTGGCTCTACACCATCCTGATTGCCGGTGGCGCGTTGACCGTGCTGATCCTGCCCGACGCCCAGTTGATCAATATGGCCATCCTCTCGCAGGTGCTGAACGGCGTACTGCTGCCGGTCATCATCATCCTGATGCTGCTCTTGATCAATCGCGCCGACCTGATGGGCGAGTTCAAGAACTCGCGGCTCTGGAACGTCATCGCCTGGGCCACCAGCCTGATCGTCATCGGCATGACCGGCGTGATGATCTGGGGCCTGATGCCGGGGCACTAGAGCAACTATCTCTTTGCTGGAGAGGGCATCTTTTCAATTCCATCCTGGTCGTCTGCCGGCTTCGCCGACCCACGCAGGAATGAAACGGGCGGAAGGAGCAGGGACCTTCAGGTCCCTGAATTGAGATCTTGTATTGATGGGCCTTCAGTCCCGGACCTTTTCTTCGCTCCATTATTTTGTTGAACTTGCATTTTTGTTTCTTTTTAGCTCCGTGCCCCATCCATCCCGCGTTTTGTGCGGGATGGGTGGGATAGAGTGACCCTATTTAAGGGCCGGATCAATAGAGCCCGCGCCGCGCCTGCGGCAAACTGAACACTCCTCTGTCTCAAGCCGAATCCCAGGCGTAAAATCCTTTCCGGGTCGCAACATCGCTTGCAAGCCAGTGTCTGTACACGCAAGGCCACGTGCAGCCCAAGGATATTTCTGCGCCCTGCACATTCCGCGCGGCGGAGCGCATCCAATGACCGTCTGCTGCATGCAATGCCAAAGGGAGAGTACGAAAATGTTCCGTCTTCATGGGATGAGTTTTCTGTTCCTCGCTGTCTGCGCTCAACCACTGCTTTGCGGACAAACCGCGTTGCCAGCGCCCACCATTCACGCCCAATCCAATCTGGTGGTGGTGGATGTTACGGTCACCGACGCGCACGGCAATCCCATTCATGGCCTGGCGCAGGCTGATTTCACCGTTCTTGAGGATGGACATCCGCAGACCATCAAGAACTTTGAGCCCCATGTCAGCACGCATGCTGCCCAGCCGGCTCCCCTGCCGCAGCTGCCCGCCGGCACCTTCACCAATCGCCCGGTTGCCCCGGACGCGGGCGCGCTCAACATCCTGGTGCTGGACAAGCTGAATACTCCCATGAAGGACCAGGGCTACGTCATCCAGCAGTTGAAGGCCTATCTCAAAGGCATGCCTTCAGGAACCCGCGTGGCTATCTTCGGCCTCACCACGCGTCTCCAGTTGTTGCAGGGCTTCACCTCGGACCCGTCCACATTGCGGAATTTCATGGACGGAAAGAAGGGCCTGCCCGGCGCCTCCGTAGCCATGGATAACGCCGTCTCCGGCGACAATGCCGGCGCTGAAACCATCTCCGACACGGTATCCGACATGATTGGCGACGACCCCGATGCCGCCACCATCCTGGCCAACCTCCAGCAGTTTGAAGCCGAGCAGCAATCCTTTATGCTCCAGTTGCGCGCCCGCTACACGCTGGACGCCTTCAACCTGCTGGCCCGCTATCTGGAAAACCTGCCCGGCCGCAAGAATGTGCTCTGGTTCTCAGGCTCCTTCCCCATCAGCATCCTGCCCGATGGCGACCTGCAGAATCCCTTTGCCGTGGTGGCCGATTCCGAGGACGAGTTCCGCGAAACCGCCGATCTATTAACCCGCGCCCAAGTGGCCGTCTACCCCATCGATGCCCGGGGCCTGATGGTTGCGCCCATGACGGACGTTAGCAACAATGGAAATCGCTACGCCAAGAACCCCGGCGCCTATGCCAAAGACAATTCCAAGTTCTTCCAGCAAACCGCGGCCGAGCACGGCACCATGCAGCAAATGGCCGAGGCCACCGGCGGCAAGGCCTATGTCAACACCAACGGCCTCACCGACGCCGCCGCCAATGCCATTGAGCAGGGCTCAAATTACTACACCCTTACCTACTCTCCCACCAACACCAAGTGGAAGGGCGAGTACCGCAAAATCAGTGTGAAGCTTGACCAGCCGGATGTTGTAACTTCCTATCGCCGCGGCTACTACGCTGACAACCCCGGAACTCCGCTGCAACGCTCTCAGCCAGCCGCGCCCCAGGCCAAGGACGCGCCCCCGCCCTACGACGCCCTGCGCGCGGCCATGCTGCACGGTGGCCCTTTTCCAGCCCAGGTGGTCTTTGAGGCCACTGTCCGCCGCGTGGCCGGAGACCCGGAGCCCGCGGTGGCCGACGGCAACCACCTGAACCCCAAAATCAAGGGCCCCTTTGTTCGCTACGTGGCGCACTACTCCCTGAGCCCCAGCGACCTGGCCTGTGTCACTGATGCCAATCTGCTGCATCGCTGCCGCGTGGAGTTTGTGGCCAACCTGTATGACGCGGACGGCACCCTGCTCAACGTTCAGGCGAACGGCCTTGCCACCGCCATTGACGATGCCCGCTACAACGCCAACCGCAACGGCCACTTTGCCTACAATCAGCAGATCAGCGTCCCGGCCAAGGGCCAGTTCTACCTGCGCCTGGGCGTCTCGGACATGGAGAGCGGACGCCTTGGCGCGCTCGAGCTTCCGCTGGCAGCCGTGGCCAAACTGCCCCCCGTCCAATCCCAGGCCCCAGCGGCGGAAAAGCACTGAAGCCGGAATCCGCGGACCAGAAGCTGGGGCATTTCCCCTCTTGCTTCAGACTTCCGTGCCCCATCCATCCCGCGTTCTGTGCGGGATGGGTGGGATAGAGTGACACTACTTATGGGCCAGATCAATAAAGCAAAGCATCCTCTCGTCTCTTTGCTTTTTGGCCCAGTTGCCGGTGCAGGTTTTGCAGGAACTGCAACGCGGGCCTTCAAAGCACCAACCCTGCAGAATCGGCTACGGTAGGGCAACTGGCTTCTTGCCCCGGCGCACGCCGAAAGCATCCATCCTGGGGTCAACGCTGAGCAGCGGAAGGTCGTATTGGATGGCTTGCGCTGCGATCATGCGATCGAACGGGTCCGCGTGTTTATCCTCGAACCGGGCAGCCCTGTACATGGACTGCGGGTCGAGCGGCAGGATCGCGAATCCGAGCTTCTCTTCGATGTTGGCCAGCAAGTCCCCTTCGAACTCAGCTGCCTCCGGGAGCTTGCCCAGACGAACCTTGAGACTGATCTCATAGATTGAAGCCGAGGAAACCAGAATCTCGTTCTTCAGATCCGCCAGGAGCCGGTGGGCCCAGGGCGACATCTCCGAGGGGTTGAGCGCGGTCCAGAGGACGTAGTGCGTATCAATGAGGATTCTCATTCACCCTCACCCAGCCACCCAGCCAGCTCCGTCTCAGGAAGTTCGTCGAAATCGGTTGGGATGCGAAAGCTCGGCTGCAAGAACTGGCCGAAGACGCGCTCGGTGGCCGGCTTGATGGCTATAATCTCGGCTACAGGTACCTTGCCGCGCCCTGAGGTTAGGACAACCTTCTCACCGCGCTGCGCCCGGCGCACCAGGTCGGACAACTGGGTCTTCGCTTCGAACATCGTCGCACGGGCCATAATCTCCCTCTATCCTGCTAAGCATAGGTTAGCTAACTATTAAGACTTTCGCAAGAGTTTTGCACGAAGATCCCGGTTTCTGCCCAATCGGTTGCGTCACGCCATGGCCCTGGGGTACGCATTGCAGGTCATTGAAATTGTCATAGTCGTAGGGCGCAATACCATCCATCTCCGCGTTCTTTGCGGAAATGGATGGGGCACCCATGAACTTTAGGTCTACATAATCTCCCAAAAAAGCTCTATGCCCTGTTGATCTTTGTCAGCGCCTGCTTGTTTGGCGTCATCCCGGCTCCCGGAGCCTCTGGCGCAACGTAGAAGCCGTGCACAATCCTGGCCGGCTCTTCCATCCAGTCGTGCAGCCACGGAATGTATTCGAGCAACGAGCAGGCCGCGTGCGCAAAGCAGAGATGCTGATGCACCTGCACCATGTCGCCCACATGCGGACACACCGGCAAACTCCAGCAGCGCGCCATGTCGGCCACCTGCCAAAACTCCGTAATCCCCGCCAGCCTGACCACATCCGGCTGCACATAATGCACGGCGCCAGCCTGGATAAAGTCGCGGAACTGTGAGGCCATGTAGAGCTGTTCACCCAGCGCAATGGGCGTAGCGATGGTCTCGGCCAATCGCTTGTGCCCCGCCACATCGTCAAACCAGATGGGCTCCTCAATCCACGCCACATCGAAGTCCACCAGCCTGCCCGCGGTCTGGATGGCCTGCGGCAAGCTCCAGCGCCCGTTGGCGTCCGTCATGATGCGAATATCGGGACCAAGGGCACGACGAACGGCTTCGACACGGCGCAAGTCCTCATTGGCCGACGGTCCGCCCACCTTCAGCTTCACCGCGCGATAGCCTTCTTCTTCCACCAGCCGCTTGCAGTCGGAGACCACCGTCTCCAGCGGCCAGTTCAGCCAGCCGCCATCGGTGTTGTAGGCCTCCACCGGCTTCTTCGCGGAGCCGCCCAGCAGCTTCCACAGCGGCTCGCCCGCAGCCTTGGCCTTCAGATCCCACAGCGCAATGTCGATTGCGCCCAGCGCCAGATGCGTAATTCCCGCGCGCCCCACCCACAGCAGCTCCGACTTCTTGTAGAGCTTCTCCCACAGGTAAAGAACTTCGCGCGGATCTTCGCCAATGAGCAGCGGCCCATAGCTCTTGACGATGCAATCCACAATCAGCCGGTCCGATTCCAGATGCGCGTGGGTGCCGGAAAAGCCATAGCCAACCAGGCCCGTATCGGTGTGGATGGCAACGCCCGGCGCGCCCCAGTGGGTCAACGCGTGGGTGCTGTCCGCAATGCCGCCGCGGGTAACCGGAGCATGCAGAATGATGCCTTCAAGGTGCGTGATCTTCATAGTTTTCTCTCGGACAACTTACATGATAGAAGCAGCCAGCCGCTTGCATCTGCGCGCCACAGCCAGCGATTCCGAATCCCGGCATCCAGTTGCTGCCCACAGCAACCAGGCACCGTGCCCCATCCATTTCGCAGGCACTTCCGCGAAATGGGATGCCAGGGCGGCATGGAGGGGGTTTCTCAACCGTCCATCACCTACCGCGCCTTGTCGGCCGCTCCCATCAGCACCAGCGAGCGCTCCGCAAACGGGGCGTACACCAGCAAGGTGGCGCAGGCCAATGCGAAGCCCGCGTTGATGTGGTGCAGCAGCAAGAAGGGAGCCAGCGCCCACAGCTCATCGGCCACCAGCAGCAGAACCCACAGCGTGAGCAACTTCTTCCGCGCATCCGGCGCACGGAAGAGCACAATCGCTATCGTGAAGGCCCGCACCGGAATCAGCATGGCCGCCGTCACCACCAGCAGCGCGAACAGTTGCGATGCCCACGGCAGCGGCTCCATCAGCCCGCGAATCTCTTCCAGGTTGGCCAGCGCCCCCACGTAAAAACCCAGATACATCAGCTGCAGCGCCACAAACAGCCCAGCCACAACCCGGTGCGAGGCCTCGGGCAGCTCCTCCGGCCGGGCCAGAATCCGCGCCCGCAGCGGCATTTTCTCCTCGGGTTCAGGCTCCTGCAAACTTTGCGGCGAAGTCAGTTCCACCTCCTCACCCACAACCTCAACGGGCGCAATAAACCGGTAGCCGCGCCGGGCCAGCGTCTCGAGAAAACGAGGGTTCGTCGCGGTATCGCCCAGCGCCTCGCGCAGCCGGTTCACGGCCGAGTTCACGCCGTGCTCAAAGTCCACAAAGGTGTCTTCCGGCCAGAGCGCCCGGCTCAGCTCCTCGCGAGTCACCAGCTCACCGGCCCGTTCCAGCAGCACGACCAGCGCCTGGAAGGGTTGCGCGCTCAGCCGTACGCGAGCTCCCTTGCGCCTCAGCTCGCCGGTAGCCGCATTGGCCTCAAAAATCCCGAAGCGGTAGCGCCGTTTTGTGTCTTCCTTGCCCACGTTGCTCCCCAGTCTACTCCTGCCCATCCCCAAGCGTCAGGGAGATTTTTTGTTACCTAACAGAAACGGAAGGCCTTATCCAGTGACATTTCTTCCATCAATTTTGATGCGCTGGGTATTGCACCCCGCGCCGTGCTTAGGCCACAGTGGAAGCCATGAAGACCCCTACCCCATCGGCCCGCTCGTTCCTCCTGCTCCTGGCGCTGGCGCTTATCGCCCTCAGCGCCGGTGCTGAAGAAGCAACCCAGGCGGCCACCACGGCCTACAACAACTATCTGGCCCGTCTGGAAGGTCGACTCAACGTGCAGCACCGCACTCCGTCCGCTTTTCTGGCCGGGTTAGAAAACGCGCCGCTGCGGACACGCCTCCATGCCGGTGAAACAGAAATCGAACAGCTCAATGCCGCATCGGACGCGGAACTGCCCGGCGCCATGCTGCACCACTGGCGTGGCACAGCCTTCATCCCCGGCGCGCATGCGGGGGATTTTGAGCAGCTTCTGCGCGATTACCCCGCCTATCCGCGCATCTACGCCCCGCAGGTCCTTTCCGCCCGGCTTATCGCTCAGCAGGGCGACCGCTTGCAGGCCCAGATGCGTGTCCGCCAGCATCATGTACTCACCGTCGTGCTCGACACCGCGTACGACGTCAGCTTCGCCCACCTTGACCCCTCGCACGGCCTGAGCACAGCCCACGGCACCCACATCGCAGAGATTGCCGACGCTGGCACCGCCAGGGAGCACGTCCCCACCGCGCGCCAGCAGCAGGGCTTCCTCTGGCGCATTGACAGCTACTGGAGCTGGGCCGAGCAGGACGGCGGCCTCTACATCCAGATTGAATCCGTCACCCTCACCCGCGGCATTCCCCGTGGCCTGGGCTGGGCCGTTGGGCCGTTTGTCCAGTCCATTCCCCGCGAATCGCTGGAGTTCACCCTGCGCCAAACCACCGCCGCCCTGGTGCGGCGGAATTAGATTCCACCTCAGCATCGCTAATGATCTGGCCCTCAAATTGTGTCCCTCTACCCCACCCATCCCGCACAAAACGCAGGATGGATGGGGCACCCAGAGTGTTTCCACAATTCACTCCAGCGCTGCCGCACGCAGTGCCTGGGAAACAGAACCGAATCCACCCCCCTCAGAAGTACAAGGAAAGGAGCCCCATGCAGGCTTCAACGGTATCGCACGCTCAAAACTCGCAGTTCCACCACGCCACCCGCGTCCACCAGGCCCTGACGGCAAGCGCGGAAAAGAGAATCCTCCACTGGCTTGCCGTGCGCACGCCCCTTTGGATCACCTCGGACCAGCTCACCGTGCTTGGCCTCGTGGCCCAATGCGTTGCCGGCCTCTGTTATGCCGTGGCCGCCACCCATCCGCTGGCGCTCGTCGGCGCAAGTCTGAGCATTGCGCTTAACTGGTTGGGCGACTCACTGGACGGAACCCTGGCTCGCACCCGCCATCAGGAGCGGCCCCGCTACGGCTTTTATGTGGATCATGTTGTGGATATTGTCGGTTCGGTGGCCATGATGGCGGGGCTGGCCTGCTCCGGCCTGGTGCATCCGCAGGTAGCCACGGCCATGCTGGTGGCCTTTCTGGTGCTGGCGGCGGAAAGTTATCTGGCCACCTACACCCTGGGCCGCTTTGAGATGGCGCACTCGTACTTCGGACCTACAGAGATCCGTATCCTGCTGATCGCGGGCAATCTGGAGCTGCTTCGGACACCATTTGCACCAATTTTAGGGCACAAATTCCTGCTTTTCGACATTGGCGGCATCACCGCCACCACCGCCATGGCCCTGATGGCGCTGGGAACGGCCAGCCGTCACACCCGGCAACTCTTTCTAGCCGAACCGCTTGTCCAGAACCGCACCCCGGAACGATAGAATCGAAGGAGCCCATGATATTGACCCTGGTTGTTTCGAATCTCACCCACAGGCCGGTTCGTACGGCTTTGAGTATTGCCGCCATCGCGCTTGAGGTCACCATGATCCTCACCCTGGTCGGCGTCAGTTACGGCACCCTGGACGAGAGCGCCCGCCGCGCGCGCGGAGTTGGCGCTGACTTGCTGATCCGGCCTCCGGGTACCTCACTGCTGAGCCTGAGCTCGGCCCCCATGCACGACAATCTTCTGGAGTATGTCGCCAAGCAGCCTCACGTAGCACTGGTGACTGGCACTGCCGTCCAGCCGCTTACCGGCTTTGACTCGGTGACCGGCATCGACATGCCCACTTTTTCACGACTGAGCGGCGGCTTCACCTATCTTGAGGGCAGCTCCTTCAAGCAGCCCAACGACGTGATTCTGGACGAGTACTATGCCCGCGAGCACAAGCTGCACGCCGGCAGCTGGGTGCAGTTGATGGGCCGTCAGTGGCACGTGGCCGGCATCTTCGAGAGTGGCAAGCTGGCGCGCATCTGCGTTGATCTGAAGACCCTCGGAGACATTACCGGCAACCCCGGACGGCTGAGCCAGATCTACGTCAAGACCGACAACGCGGCCAACAACAAGATTGTGCTGGCCGACTTGCGCGGCAAGATGCACGACTACCAGATCTACACCATGGAAGAGTTCACATCGCTCTTGACCATCTCCAGCGTGACCATGCTGCGCAACTTCATCTATGTGGTCATCGGTGTGTCCGTGGTGGTGGGCTTCCTGGCGGTCTTCATGTCCATCTATACGGCGGTGCTCGAACGCACCCGCGAGATCGGCATTTTGAAGGCACTGGGTGCCTCGCCCAAGTTCATCAGCACGCTGCTGGTGAGCGAAACGCTCTTCCTGGCGGTGCTGGGAACCATAGCGGGCATCGGGCTTACCTATGTGACGCAGTGGGCTCTTCACACCTTCTCGCCAGCCTCGCTCACCCAGGAGACGGTGTATCTTTGGTGGCCCATCTCCGGGCTCATCGCCATTGGCGGCGCGCTGCTGGGCGTCATTGTTCCTGTTACCAAGGCGCTCCGTCAGGACGCAACGGAGGCCCTCAGCTATGAGTAACCAGCCCCTGATCGATGTGACCAATCTCTCCAAAATCTATCGCCAGGGCGACGTGGACGTGCATGCCCTGCGCGGAGCCAATCTGCAGGTGGAGAAGGGCGAGTTTCTGGCCATCTGCGGCGCTTCCGGCTCCGGCAAGTCCACGCTCTTCCATATCCTGGGCGCTCTCACTCCGGCCACCTCCGGCTCGGCGGTAATCGGCGGCAGAGACATTGCGCAGATGACCGCGGCAGAGCGCACCATCTTCCGCCGCCACACCGTGGGATTTGTCTTCCAGCGTTACAACCTGCTGCCCACGCTCACGGCTCAAGACAACATCCTGCTGGCCAACTTTATTGCCGGCAAGGAAGAGAAGAAGGGCGAACGTTTTCCCGAGGCCTTTGGGGCCATTCTGGATACACTCGACATCCGCTCGCGGTTGAGCCACAAGCCCCGCGCCTTGAGCGGCGGTCAGCAGCAACGCGTAGCCATTGCCCGCGCCCTGGTCAACCGTCCGGCCATTCTGCTGGCCGACGAGCCCACCGGCAACCTGGACAGCCAGAACGCCGCCGCCGTGCTCGGCCTGCTGAAAGAGCTGAACGAGAAGGAAGGCCAGACCATCCTGATGATCACCCACGACAACGATGCTGCCAGCTATGCCTCGCGGGTGGTCCACATGCGCGACGGGCAGATTCTGTAGCGCATTCTGTTTGCAAAGAAAAAAGAACGGCAGGGACTTCTCCCTGCCGTTCTTTCTGTTTTGGAATGAGATCTGAACTATTGGGCTACTGCGTCCGTCTGGTGCGCCAACTCGGCCACCTTGGAGCTGCGCAGCACGTCCACCATGGCTGCCTGTGCTTCCTTCCATACCGGGTTGGCCGGGCACCAGCCTTTCCGGCCACAGCCGGAGCCGTGTTCCAGGCAAACGTTGAGCCGGATTGGGCCGTCGATGGCTTCCACCACCTCCAGCACGCTGGCCGCGCGCCCTTGCGGCAAAATCTCAAAGCCACCCTGCTGGCCGCGCCGTGAGGCAATCAGTCCAGCGCGTGTTAGCGCTTGCAGAACCTTGGAGAGAAAGCTGGCCGGAGCGTTTGCCGCTGCCGCCAGAGTAGGCAACAATACCCGCTCGTTATCCGGCAAGCCGGCCAAGTGGATCATGATGCGAACGGCGTAATCGGCGCCGCGTGTCAACTGCATCGAAGAAGCTGGGCTGTTCATGGTGGAGGTCGCGTGTCCTTCCTGTATATCCTTCATTTCGGCTCCGCGCCGGTTTTGTTCAGGGACCGCTTTGACGTCACCCCAAAAATATAAGAGTGCGGGCGTCGTACGCTAGCACGGCAAACCTTCCCATATTGTAAAAGATTCAAAAAGGTTGCAAGGAGTTGTCTGCGACCTAAATCACGTTGCGCCTACGCAGTTACCTGGGTAACGGCGTAGTGCGGCACCACGGAAAGCGTTGTTCCGGCAATCAGGAGCAAGTTCAGCATAAACAAACGTTTGCAGTCGCGCATTCCAAACCGCGCAGGGTTCGTTTCCTGCCGGACGGCGGCTGGAAACGAACCTGGTCCGGTGCGCAGTGGAGGTCGGGCGCGCGCCTTCTCCTACTTCCCGGATCGCTTGCGGGCCAGCAACTGCTCCAGCGCATCGCAAGCTGCCTTTGCGCCATCTTCCTTGGCCAGTTGCCGGGCCACCTGCTCGGCTCGCTGGGTGATGCGCGGCGAGCCGAGCAGTTTGGCAATTCGCCGCGCCACGCGCACGGGGGTGTAGAGCTGCTTGCGGATGGAACTGGCCACCTTGAGCCGCTCCATGCGCCGGGCATTGTCCGGCTGGTCGTGGGAGTAGGGCATAATCAGCATCGGCTTGCCGGCATGCAGGCACTGTGCCGTGGTTCCCACCCCGCCCTGATGCACCACCAGCCGCGCCCGCGGAAACAAGGCGGAGTACGGCGCATACTCCGCCACGCAGATGGACTCCGGCAGCGCCGTCCGCGGACGGTTGCGCTCGTCGCCCCCTACCAGAAGCACCGCGCGCACGCCCAGCTTCATGGCCGCACGGGCTGAGTACTCATAAAAATTGCCCGCCGCCAGCACCGCTGCCGAACCCAGCGTAAACACAACCGGCGGCTCGCCCTGGCTTATGAATTCTTCCAGATTTTCCGGCAGCCTGGCGTTGCCGGCATCGGCATCGTAGTAGCAAAAACCGGTAATCAGGGTGTGCTCGGGCCAATCCTTTTGCTCGGTGCCCAGCACCCGGCTGAACATTGCCAGCACCAGATCCGGCGAATGTTTGGCGTCAAACAGGGGGTTTGCGCCGCGCGGGAGCCCCAGTTCCTGGCGCAGTTGATAGATGGGCTCCGGCCACTTGCGGCTCACAAACCGCGCCAGCCGTTTGATACCCCGACCCATGCCTGGAATGGTACGATCGGCGCGCGCCAGCCGCGGATACATGGGCAGCACTGGCGGATCAAAGGCGGAGAAGAAGCTGAGCGGAGCGAGCACGTAGCTGGCCCAGGGAATCCCGGTCACCTCGGCCACAATCGGCCCGGCATAGTTCAGTTCGCCCAACAGCAGCAGGTCAGCGCGTTCGGGCTTGGTGGCAGCGTCCAGCAGGTCGTTGTAGGTGTCGCGCAGGGCAGGGAAGAGGAACTTGCGCAGCCCGGTCTCGGTGCCATGGTTTACGTCGTACACCATCTCCACCAGCAGCGTATTTTTGGGGTCAATGTCGGGCCGGATGGCATGGAACTCCAGGCCCAGCGGGAGAATCCTGTCGCCATAAACCGCGGGTAGCGCCAGCACCGGCACGTGGCCGCGCTGCTTCAGCTCCAGCGCCAGTGCAATCAGCGGGTTGATGTCGCCAAACGTTCCAATATTCGAAAGTACGATGCGCACTCTGAACTCCCCTTTTCCGGCCCTTCAGTCTGCCTTAACCTGGCTACCATCATAATGATCTCAGGAGACATTGATTGTTATGCGCGTCCTGTTGGTTGAAGATGAGCCCCGGTTGGCCGCGAATCTGGCCGCCGCCCTGCGGGAGGGGCCGGGCTTTGCCGTGGATTCGGCTCTGGACGGTGACACCGGCGACCAGTTGGCCGCGCAGCGCTGCTACGACCTGGTCATCCTCGACCTGATGCTTCCCAAACTCGATGGCCAGACGATCCTCACCCGCATGCGCGCCCGCCGCGACGCCACTCCCGTGCTCATCCTCACCGCCCAAGAGGGCAAAGCCACCCTCGTTGACCTGCTCAATCGCGGCGCCGACGACTACCTGGCCAAACCCTTCGATCTGGGCGAACTGCTGGCCAGGTGCAAGGCGCTTATCCGTCGCGGCAAGGGCGCGCCCCATCCCGTTCTCACCTTGGGCGATCTGGAGATGAACACCCTGGAGCAATCCGTCCGCCGCGCCGGCGTGGTGGTCGATCTCTCGCCTACTGAATACCACGTTCTTGAGATCCTGCTGCACCATCCGCGCCGCATCTTCTCCAAGGAAGAGCTGTTGGAGCACCTTTACGACTTCAACTGGGAGCATCACTCCAACGTGATTGAAGCGCATGTCTCCAACCTGCGCCGCAAGCTGGAGACCGCCGCACCCGGTGCTGAACCCCTGATTGAAACCAAACGTGGACGCGGGTATCGCCTCTGCATCGAGCACACCCCATGAAGCTTCCCTTCCGTCTTCGCCGTCCGCGCAGCATCGCCTTCCGGCTCATCGGCGCGGTGCTGGCCGTGGAGTTGCTGGCCTCGCTGGCGGCCATCGCGCTCTCGCTGGCCTATGAGCACCATGCCCACTTTCGCACCTTCGACATCATGCTGCGCGGCCGTGCCGACTCGGTGATGGGCGCTGTGCAGGACGCCGACGATCCCGGCGACAACGTCATGCTCGACCGCGCCGATCTGACCGTGCCCCAGGACGATCTTTGGGAGGTCTTTGACGATCGTGACCGGCTGTTGGGCCGCTCCGCCAACTGGCCCGCGGATGCCACCGGCCTGCTGGCGAATACCCCGGCGCAATTTGGTCCCATGCCCGACGGTGTCCTGACCAACCTGCGCATCCACGGCCACCGGTATCGCTTTCTGCTGCGCCACGGCGTGCGCACCATCGACCCCAGTGAGCCCGGCGGCGGCACGCCTCGCCACATCACCATCCTCTACGGCATGCAGACCGGCCATGTCTGGGGCGCCATCCGCGAAGCGGTAAAGTTTTATGCATTCGGAAGCCTGCTTTTGTTGCTGGCTACTGGCCCGCTCATTGCCTGGCTGCTGCATCGGGGCCTGGACCCGCTGCGCCAGTTGGCCACCCTTTCTACACGCATCTCTGTGGACGACTGGCAGTTCACGCCGCCCGATCTGGCCCGTGAAACGCCGGAGCTGGCTCCGCTCACCCTCGCCCTGGAAAGCGCTCTGGAGCGGCTGCATCGCTCCTTCGATCAGCAATCCAACTTTGTCTCCGATGCCGCGCATGAGTTCAAGACCGCGGTAGCGGTGGTCAAATCTTCCTTGCAGTTGCTCACCCTGGCCCAGCGCTCCCCAGCGGAATATCGCGCCGGCATTCAGCGCACCCTCTCGGATGTGGAGCGGCTGGAGCAGTTGATTGCGCGCTCCCTTACCCTGGCGCGGATTGAGCGCGCTCCTGCCCCCGCCAGCCCAGAGCTGGGCAGTGACTTTGCGGCCGCGGTGCGCATGGCTGCCGAGGAGCTGGCCTCTGTCGCCGAGATCCGCCAAGTTGCCGTGCAAGTCGCCGTTGAGCAAGGAAGAAAAAATCCCGTTCAACTGGCGGTAGACGACGCGCGTCTGCTGGTCTCGAATTTGTTGCTGAATGCCATTGAACACAGCCCCGAAGGAGCTACCGTGCAGCTGCTGTTGACCGCTCCCGGCGACTTTCTGGAGCTGACGGTGGAGGATCACGGCGAAGGCATTGCGCCCGGCGCTTTGCCGCATATCTTTGACCGCTTCTATCGGGGTGATTCCTCGCGCGCCCGTTCCACCGGCGGAGCTGGATTGGGCCTGTCCATTGTGAAAGCTCTTGTCACCCGCGCTGGCGGCGAGGTGCACATCGTGAGCAGGCTGGCTGAAGGCACCATCGTCACAGTGCGGTTGCCGGTGGCGGAACCGGTAGAACACAACTGAGCATCAGCTATATCCCCTAGCTGTCATTCTTGTATCTATAAAGCATCGGCGGGATGTTGGAAACTGTCGAAGT
>CAZYDF010000007.1:0-83702 GCA_964645855.1 uncultured Occallatibacter sp. | reverse complement strand
TTGATTCTGTTCACGCTCTTTGTTGCACTTGGAATTTGAATGTACCCACCCAGTTCTCAGCATTCATGGGCCGGATCAATAACGCTCCAGCTTTGAAAAGTAGCGGGCCTCTCGGCATTGCCGGGAGGCCCATCGTGTTTCTGGATGCGAGAGAAAGAATCAAACCTCTTCGGGGTTGGGGGTGTTCAGGAAGTCGTGGAGGGTGAGCTTGGCACCGAGTTTCATGGCGCGGTTGCACATGGCCACCGTAACGCCCTGGTTCCAGCCAATGTCTTCGTTGGCCACCGGGCGCTGGTGGTTGCGGATGCAGTTCGCCCAAGCGGCCACGCAGGCCAGATCGGCGTCGGACGCGGAGCCCTTGATGGGCATCTTGCCTTTGCCGTGGTAGGGCTGCTCGGCGCTGTAGGTGGGACCGGTGACGATCTTGTGCTGCATCTGGATCTCGGGCGGCAGGGCGGAGCCGGGAAACCAGGGTTCCGCAAAGTAGGTGGCGTCAGTGTGGGTCAACTCAATCGATCCGCCGGTGCCGTAGATGCGCTCCTGCGCGCCTTCCAGCCGGTTGGTGGTGATAAAGCTGGCGGCCAGCGTCTGCCCCTGCGGATAGCGCAGGATGGCGTGGACGTTGTCCTCGATCTCGCGGCCGTCCTTCCAGAAATCGATGCCGCCGGAGGCCATCACGGACTCTGGCATGGTGCCGTAGATCAGGTTGGCAAAGCTGATCTGGTGCGAACCAAGCTCGGCAAACAGACCGCCGGAGTGCTGCTTGTACAGTCTCCAGTTCAAAAGGCGTTCCAAATCGGCCGAGGCCCCTTTGGGCACCGGACGCCGCCAGTTGTTATTGCGATGCCAGTAGGAGTTGATCTGCGTGACCTGGCCGATATTGCCCCTCTGGATCTGCTCAAAGGCTTGGGTGTACCAGGGTGCGTAGTGGTACTGGAGGCCCACCTGGAGGATCTTGCCGGTACGGCGGGCGGCGGCGCGGATGTTGTTGCAATCGGCCAGGGTGCGGCCCATGCTCTTTTCGCCGTAGACCGGGCGGCCGCTTTCAAGCGCGGCGATCACGTGCTCCGCATGGAGGCCAAGCGGGGTGGAGACCATGACGGCGTCGACGTTCTTGTCTTCCAGCAACTTGCGGTAGTCGGAGTAGCCTGTCGTGGGCTGGCCGGTCACCTTGCGACCCTCTTCAATACGAGGCGCGTAGATATCGCAAAGTGCGGTGATGCGGACGCCGGGAACGCGGAGCAGCATCTGCATCATGTGCTGGGCACGCGACCCCACACCGATGACGCCCACGTTGATCCAGTTGTTGGCGGAGATGGACTGCGGTGACTTGCAGGCCTCCAGGCCCAGCGCTGCAGCGCCCAGGCCGGCCGCGGCAAGCCCTATAAACTCACGGCGTCCTAGGTTGGAGTTAGTAACTTCAGACGGTTGGTCTGGTCCTGCGGCAGGCATAACTTCATCGGTAAGAACTAACTTCGACATTAAAAAACTCTCCCCAAGGCAAAATGACAGGCAATTCAACAAAACACGAACGACTCAAGGCTGCGCGGCGGGCCAATTGTACCCCGCGGTGCGGATGCAACCAGCCTGGGCGGTAACCCAGAGCGCCGCCGAGCCCGGAAAAGCGGCCAGGGCGGCGCTGCCCTCCACCGGCCCCAGAACAAACATGGCGGTGGAGAGCGCGTCGGCCAGGGCAGCGGTTGGAGCCAGAACGGAGGCCTGCAGCAACTGCGCAGAGGCATCTTGATCCCGGTTGCCGATCCCCTGCGATCTGGTATCGAACAAATGAGAGAAGCTCTGGCCGCCCTGTTCAAATTTCTGCTCCATGATACCGGAAGTTCCCAGGGAGTTGGTGTGCAGTCGAACACTGGAGAGCAGGGTGGGCTCCTGGCCGGGGAGTTGGGGGGCGCGCACCTCAACGGGCCAGCCGGTGGCAAAGGGCTCGCCCGTGGCGGCCAGGCTGGAGTGCCCGGCATCCACCAGGGCGGCAGCACCGGCAGCGTGGAGGACGCTGAGAGCGCAATCCACGGCGTAACCCTTGGCCAGCGCTCCAAGGTCGAGTTCGACGCCTTCCGCCAGGAAATGCACCGTGCGCCAAGTGCGGTCGAGAGAGACCAGGGCCATGCCGGAGGCGGATTGGGCCTGGGCTAGCTCCTCAGGATCAGGGAGATGGGGAGATCTTTGGGCAAATCCCCAGGCGCGGCTCAGGCGGCCCAGAGCCACGTCAAAGGCGCCGTGGGTGAGCTGGTGGATGGACTCGGCCTGGAGGAGGAGGCCGAAGACTTCCGGATCCGTGACCACGGGGCCGAGCGGGGCAAGCTGGTTGATACGGCTGATCTCGCTGGAAGGGCGGAAGCGGCTGAAGATGGTTTCCACGCGATCCACTTCAGCAAAGACGGCCTGGACCAGGGTGCGCTCCGCGGCCGGGTCCAGCTCGGCGGGGTCGAGATAGAGCAGGAACTCCGTCCCCATGGCGAGGCGGCGGTGGAGGCGGATGTTGGGGTTTGTGTCCATGAAAAGGTATCTGAAGTTAACCATAGCGCAGGCATTGCCTGCAGCCACCTGCGGTGGGGCCTGCCTTCGTGCGGCATACGCACGGCCCACCGCGACCTCAGGCTATGCGCGAACGCTGCCAGACGGCGGCGTCAAAGGTGTGTTGGCATTTGTAGCCTTCCGCCATGTAGAGTTCAATGGCGTTGGCATTGGCTTCGGTCACGGTGAGGGAGACCTCGGCCACGCCCTGGCGCAGAAAGCCATGCGCGGCCAGGGCCAGCAGCGTGTGCCCCAACCCCTTGCGGCGATACTCTGGATGCACGCAGACCTGGGTGATGTGGCCGCTGCTGGGGCTTACCCGCGAGCCCAGAAGGAGCCCGGCAAACTCGCGCGTGGTGCGGTGTGCAATCACCGCCGAGACATGGGGCGAGAAGACGCCGCAACCGGCATAGCGCACAATGTTGTTCAAAAACCGCATGGAGCCGTGTACGGTGCGGTACTGGTCGTTGATCATGCTGTCGGGATGGTTGCGATAAGCCTCGGCAATGAGCCGTGCGGCGGGGGCCAGATCCTCGTCGCGCCAGGGGCGCAGCTCCAGACCAGCGGGCAGATTCACCCGCGGGGCGTTCCAGTGGCCTGCCAGCGACAGCACCAGGAACAAGCGGCGGAAGACGTCAAAACCGGCGCGGCGAAAGATGGCGTCGTGCGTGCCGGAGGGGTGGATCAGCATCTGCGCTTCAATGCGATCAATCTGCGGAGAGTTGAGCAGCAGTTCCAGAAGATGCAGGAGCAGCTTTTCCTCGAGCGCCCTGGCTCCCCCGGGATAGCTGTCGGAGGTCGGACTGTCCGCGGCAAACACGTCGCCGATCACGGTCTTGCTCTCTTCATGCACGCAGAAAACGTAGCCCGTAACCAGCTCGCCGTTGGTGGCGGCAAAACCGGGCAGCGCGCGATTATCAAGATACTGGGTGAGCAGGCGTATGGAGTTGCGGTAGTCCCAGTGCAGCCGCTCTTCCCACAGTTGGGTCTCCACATCCAGCACAGGCTTGAGCATGGCCGCGGTAAAATGCCGCAGATCGAGAACATCAATGGACGCGCCGGAACATTCCGCTCTTCTCACGTTGCCTGCTTGAAAGCTTCTGGAGTGGCCAGATAAGCCTTGGGCGTCTAAAAGACCTTCCTGGACACTTTGCCATGAGTTGACCCTTCCCGCAAGTTACGCTGCGAAAGGGCGCTCGGGTGCCAGCGGAAGCAGGCGCCGCTGCTGGAGCTGTGGCGGAACCGTCCCTACAGCATACCGGAGCCAATCGTAGCGGTGGTGGGATTAGAACATTTCCCGAAGACATAGAGCCTTGTTGAGGGGAGTGAAAAGCGGCTTTTTCTTGAGGAAAAAAGCCACTTGGCATCCCGGCTTCGGTCTACAACAATTCGGGAAATGCTCTAGCAGACCAATCTGCTTGTGCAGGATCTTCGTTGGACGACAACGCATCTTTGCGCGCAAACAACGTCGTTTAATCTCCCACTGGTTTCGCCGACCCACGAAGGGATGAAACGGGCGGAAGGAGCGGGGGCCTTCAGGCCCCTGAATTGAGAGCTTGAATCGATGGGCCTTCAGCCCCGGTCCTTTTCGTCGCAGCATGTTTTGTTGGACTTGCATCTTGGCTTCTTATCAGGAGGGACTCGGATAGGTCCCGGAAACCCCGCGGAGTCCAAGCGCCATTTGCGAGTCATTGGCGAGCGAAATACCTCAAACTATACCCAATTCCACCCTGGCAACCAGTACCCCATATCTTCAGGTCATGGCGCTCTTGCGCCGGTGCTCTTTCCGCCGCTGGCGCATGGTGCGCCTGTGCAAATCAGACCGGAGCACCCCGCCCGCATACGCCTATAATGATCGAAATTCTCTTCCGCTCCAGAGGCATGCATGTCTCACGCGACCCTAAGAAATAGCTATCAATCGCTCCTTGACCGGATCAACCTTTTTCCGCAGGGCGCGCCGCCCTCCGAGCTGCTCTTCCGCATCCTGGAGGTGCTTTTTACCCGCGACGAAGCGGCTCTCGTGGCTCTGCTTCCCATCAAGCCCTTCAGCGTTGCCGCCGCGGCCCAGGTGTGGAAGAGACCGGCCGCCGAATGCCAAAAGATCCTCGAAGCCCTAGCCGACAAAGGAATGCTGCTCGACATGGAAATGCGCGGCGAGCAGATCTTTGTGTTGCCGCCGCCCATGGCCGGCTTCTTCGAGTTCTCCATGATGCGCATCGGCAACGGATACGACCAGAAGCTGCTGGCCGAGCTTTTTTATCAATACCTCAATGTCGAGGAGGATTTCGTCCGCAACCTCTTCGCCGGCGGCGAAACCCAACTGGGCCGCGCCTTTGTCAACGAGAACGCCCTGGCTGGCGACAGCACGCTTTCCGTGCTCGACTACGAACGCGCCAGCGAGGTGATCCGCACCGCCTCCCATCGCGGCATCGGTGCCTGCTATTGCCGCCACAAGATGCAGCATTTGGACAAAGCCTGCGCCGCGCCCATGGACATCTGCATGACCTTCAGCGGCGCCGCCCAGTCGCTCATCAAGCATGGTGTGGCCCGCTCCGTTGATGTGAGCGAAGGCCTTGCGCTGCTCGATCAAGCCATCGCGCACAACTTGGTCCAGTTTGGCGAGAACGTCCAGAATCAGGTTGCCTTCATCTGCAATTGCTGCGGCTGCTGTTGCGAGGCCATGCTGGCTGCCAAGCGCTTCGCCGTCCTCAATCCCATCGCCACCACCAACTTCCTCCCCGCTCTTAACGCCGACGCCTGCAACGGCTGCGGCAAATGCGCGGAGGTCTGCCCCGTGGAGGCCATGGCGCTGGTCTCAGCCGGCGATCCACACAAGCCCAAGCGCAAGAAAGCTCGCCTCGACGAATCCCTTTGCCTGGGCTGCGGCGTCTGCGTCCGCGCCTGCCCCAGCGCATCCATCAAGCTCCACGCACGCCCCCAGCGCGTGCTCACTCCCGTAACCACCGCTCACCGCGCCGTGCTGATGGCCATTGAGCGGGGCCAGCTGCAGAACCTGATCTTCGACAATCAGGCGCACTGGAACCATCGCGCCATGGCCGCCATTCTGGGCGTGATTCTCAAGCTCCCGCCGATCAAGCAAATCATGGCCAGCAAGCAGATGAAATCCCGCTACCTGGAATATCTGATGCGCCCCAGAGACTTCCTCCATTTGGCGCATTGAGCAGAGAGCCTGGAAACGCCGTTTTCTGTACAGAACTTAAATGGCTAACCTATTGCCCGTTATCGTCAGGATGGCACCAAGAGGTGCGGACAGGCATGGCCGCGCGTTTCAAGGCCCGGCGTCTAGCCATCCGCTCAGGCGCCGTCTGGAGTTCGTTGAAGCGAAGCCCTGATCGCGCTGGATTCGCTCCTGAAGTTAGCCTTGGTGCTGAACTGCCTTGGCGTAGCAGCCTCAGCCCAGGGTCTTTTTTCGTTAACAAACGGAGAGATGTCTAGCTCTCCCGGGTCCCCAAGTGCGAGGGACCCGGGGCACCCGCCCACCTTGGTTGGACCAACAGGTCCGTTCCCGTCCCTCGCCCCCCCCACAACCGAACCGGTGTATCATGGCTGCAATCGCTTACTTTTAAAATTGCACCTCCATTCCACAGTTTTTGCGGGGCCTGGTGAAGCATGAAGACCTGTCCGGTTTGTGACGAGCACTTTTCTGACGAGCATCGCACCTGCCCCAGCCACGGCACCGTGCTGATCGAGTCCAAGGAACTGCAGCCGGGGGCGGTCATTGCCGCTCGGTACAGCATTATCAAGAAGATAGGCGATGGCGGCATGGGCGTTGTTTACCTGGCCGACAACATCCTGATGAACGTCCGCGTGGCCCTGAAGTTTCTGGCCGGGGAGCTGGGACGCGATCCCCGCTTCATCAAGCGCTTCCGCAACGAAGCCCGCGTCATGTTCCTGCTCCGCCACCCCAACGTGGCCCAGGTACACGACCTTGGGCAGGCGGAAAATGGCGAGCTTTTCCTGGTGATGGAGTTTGTGGACGGCCCCAGCCTGCGCGATGTGATCAAGAACGCGCCCAATGGGCTGCCCCTTCCGGAGGCCATGGCCCTGGTGCGCGGCATTGCGGCCGGGCTGGGTGCGGCGCACAACAGCGGCACCGTGCATCGCGACATCAAGCCGGAAAATATCTTGCTCACCAAGGACGGCCATCAGCCCAAAGTGGTTGATTTTGGCATTGCCGCGGCCAAAGAGGGCGCTACCGCCATGAGCCGTACCGGCGGGCCTCTGTTTACCCCCGAGTACGCTGCTCCCGAGCAGTGGAAGGGCATGATCGCCTCTGACCTGGATGGACGGACCGACATTTACGCCCTGGGCGGCGTCTTTTACGAGCTGCTGACCGGCAAGACCGCTCTCCACGCCCATAACCTGCAGGGCTGGATGTATCAACATCTGAACGAGAACCCGGTTCCCCCCAGCCAGCACCGCGCGGAGCTTCGCTCGCTGACCGGCGTGGATGAGCTGCTGCTCTCCATGTTGGCCAAGGAGCGCGAAAACCGCCCCGCCACCATTGCCGACTTCCTGAACCGGCTGGACAACCTGGGCCGACGCAACGTGAGCGGCCCCAAGACCGTTTTTGAACCGGTCGGCCAGTCGACGCCGGCGCAGGAGTTTGTTCCCCCGCCGCCACCCCCGCTGCTGCCCTCGATGCCCTCGCTGCCAGAGGAAAAGAAAGTGGGCGCGGGCAAGTGGGTGGGTATCTCTCTGGTGGGTATACCCATCCTGGTGCTGGTGCTCATCTTCCTGTTCCGCTCCAACAGCGTCACGGCCGATCCTGTGCCCTTCCCGGCCGCTGGCACCTATCCCTCCCGCCAGCTGATCAGCATCACCGATGCCACACCGGACGCGGTGATTCACTACACGACGGACGGTTCGGAGCCTACCGCCAACTCGCCCACCTATAGCGAGCCGCTGCAGAATCTGCCTTCCACGGCCACGGTGCGGGCCATGGCCGTTGCGCCCAGCCACAAGCCCTCGCACGCGATGGACTGGAACTATGTGTGGACGTTTGACCAGGCCAAGGCTGCGTGGGACAGCAAGCAATACCCAGAGGCGCGCGGTTTGTTCAAGCAGGCCTGCGACGGGGGCGACAAGCTGAGCTGCAACTACCTGGCCTACGACTACGCCAACGGCATGGGCGGCGCGGCCGATCCCCAGCAGGCGCAGAGCCTTTACAAGAAAAGCTGCGAAGACGGCGTGATGAAGAGTTGCGCCAGTCTGGGCTCTCTCTACCAAGGCAACGGCGACCTGGTGCAGGCTCAGGTGTACTACCAGAAGGCCTGCGACGGCGGCCTGGCCGAAGGCTGCAAGTTCCTCCGGGAGTCGAAGTAGGCGCAATCCCAAACTGAAAAGCAAAAGCCCGCGGGGAGCGATCCATGCGGGCTTTGCTGTGTTTTGGGAAAGGCTCTGCCTACGCTTCCTTCTTCTTTGCCGCTCCCGCGCGCGACACGCTGAACTGTGCGCCGGCAAACAGGATCAAGCCGGAGATGTAGGCCCAGAACAGCAAACTCACGGACACGTAAAAAGGCCCGTACAGTGCGCGCAAATCCATGTGCGGCAGAATCCACTCAAAAATGTACTTGGAGAGCAGCCAGACAATGCCTGTCCAAATCGAGGTCTTGAAGACCGGTTTAGGATCGATCTTGCAGTTCGGCATCAGCCAGTAGATCGAAAAGAAGAAAAGAATCGAAGCAATGCCTGTGGTGATCGCTAGCACAAGGTGCTGCAACTGGTTGAACAGCCAAGTGCAGATGTTGCCCAAGACGCCGCTGTGTCCGAGCAGTATGTCGCCAAACATAGTGGTGCAGACTGTGGTCACGATGATGGCGGAAAAGCCCAAAATCAACATTAGGATGGCCAGACCAAAGGCGACAATCTGATTCATGATGTAGTTCCGGCTCTTGGTGACGCCCCAGGCCTGATTCAGTGCCACTTCCAGCGGCAGAAAGATCCCCGTACAGGCGATCAGAATCATGATCAGCGAGAATACCTGCACGCCGTGTTCCGCCGAGTGCGCGGCCAGCTTGGAGAGAATATCGATGAACCACTCCGACGTGTGGGTGTGGATGGGGATGAAGTAATCCACCATCTTGTCGATCACGCCTACCATCGCGTCGGAATGGAAGACCGCATGCGCCAGTGTGTAGAGCAGCACGATGAAGGGAATGAAGGAGAGAATAGCATTGGCCGCCACGCTGAAGCCGAAGGTGTGGACTTCGCTCTCCATCAAGTAGGAGAGCAGCCCCTTCCCATCCTGACGCCAGCGGTACCACTGAGAAAGCTTGGGGCTTTCCGGCGACACGAGCATGCCTTCCGAATCAATGGTCACAACGGTTTCGGGGGTCTGACTTTCCTGATCGATCAACTCGCTCAACGTAAAACTCCTTGTCGTGCTGTTCTGCCGGGAATGAGGTGGGCCTGGCCGCTGCGTCCACTGGGGATGCGCACTCGCTGCCCGGCTTGCTCTCGGGGGTCTATTCCAGCATATCCGCTCTGGCCCGTGCTGGGCAGAGCGCCTCCGCTTCTCCAGCTTGATGTTCGTGCTTGCAAGGCAACTCTCAAGCCAAGGGACGCCGCCGTGCCCGGCGCTGCTCCGCTTCTGCGCACCTCCTGCCGATCTCAGCCTCCGCAGCCTCTTGCGCCCGCCCCACGGCTGGCTGCTCGCGTCGGCTGGTTGCCAACATCCGCCTCATCGAGGCGGAAAGAGCGTAGACCCGGGTGAAGCCGGAGCGGAGCGCAGGCGGGAACCCGGGGAAAGCGTCACCCAAAGGCCCCCTCGCCCCATCGGGGCAGAATGGAAATCCTGAATGCTCCTTGAACACCAACCAGAACCACGTGCGCAAGTCTCTTCTTCACCGCGCTCCCAGCCGCTCCAGCGCCCACAGGGCCGCCGCACGCAGCGCAGGGTCGTTGGCCTCAGCCCACTGCCTGAGCCGCGCCCTGTGCCCGGTTGCGCCGCTGTTGCCCATGGCCACGGCTACGTTGCGCAGCAGACCCAGATACCCCGCCCGGCGCACCGGCGAGCCATTGAAATTTTCCTCGAACTCCGCCTCTGTCAGTGCTCCCAACGCGGCTAGCTCGGGATTCACCAGCTCTTCCCGCGGACTCAGCTCGCTGTCCGCAACCACCAACGCCTTGCGGTTCCACGGGCACACATCCTGGCAGATGTCGCAACCAAAAACCTGCCGTCCCACGCCTGCCAGTAGCTCCGGATCGAGAACGCCCTTCTTCTCGATGGTCAGGTACGCAAGGCAGCGCGTAGCGTCCATCTGGTGCGGGGCGGTCAGCGCCTGCGTAGGGCAGGCCTCCAGGCAGCGCGTGCAGGTGCCGCAGCGATCCGGCACCAGCGTTGCAGCCGCATCCTGCTCCACATCGAGCGAGGTCATCAGCACCGCCAAGAATCCAAACGAGCCCAGTCGCGGATGAATCAGGCAGGCATTCTTGCCGATCCAGCCCAGCCCCGCGGCCTGCGCCAGAGCACGCTCCTGCACCGGCCCGGTATCCGCAAAGCTCCGCGCTTCAAAGTTGCCCAACCGCGCGTGCAGAGCGGCTTGCAGCGCATCCAGACGCTTCTTCAAGACCTTGTGATAATCGCTGGCGCGCCGCACGCCGCTCGCATCCACGCGGCTCGTCCACGCATAGCGCGCAATCCAGGCCGCATCGTCCTTGTGCGCGTCAGTTGACCGGGGCAGGGGAGTGTTGTAACTGGAAAAACAAACTATCACGGAGCGCGCCCAAGGGAAGGGCACTTGCACGCTCTGGCGCAGCAAGCGGCCCTCGGCATCGCGGCGCTCCAGATACTGCATGGCACCGGCGCTGCCGGCCGCAATCCAGGCGGCAAATCGTGCGCCATCGCGGGCCTCCTCGGCATCCGGGAGCGCCACCAGCGCCGCATCGCTGAAGCCCGCGGCCAGAGCCAGCGCGCGCACCTTTTCTCTGCTCAGCACGGGAGTGGGTCGGGGGCCGGATTGGATAGCGGTTTCGCTCATGGAACCGGATGCAGCCTCAGTGCGTATTTCTGTTCAGCGTGCGCAATCAGGAGCAGTTACCTCCTGGCGCGGGCCACGCGCCGCCTTCAAGGCAGAGCGCGAATCCCCTTGTTTCTTCAGCTTATTCCCCGCGCGCGCCGCCTGCATCTGCTCTGTTGAGAGTCGGCGCGCGCCCTCATCCCCTATGGAGGTCACCTATGGCACATAACGCAACCCAACTTACAGCAATGCCCGCTGCACCCCGGCGCATTGTTTGCCACCTGCATGAACTGGTGCGCGGGGAAGAGACGAATTTTGTCGAGGAAGTCGCGGCTCAACTGCGCTTGCACAGCGTGGAACTCGACCTCAGCGCGGTGGATCGGATCGACGCCGCGGGCATCGCCGCGCTCCTCTCTCTCTATGCTCAAGCTCACCATTTGGGACGTTCATTGACGATTGTTGCGCTGTCTCGTCATGTGAAAGAAATTCTGACTCTGGTTGGATTGGAGCCTCTTTTAGTGTCCCATAATGTGATTAATGCGCCACAATCCGGCCCTCGCTTACAAACTGTTGCAGCCTGAAGCAGTTCCTGTGAATTGGAAATCCCCTTTCCCCATGCGCCTTGTAGAGCCTTCGCCCGATTTTCCAGCGGATGAAGGGCGGTCGCTTCATGAGCTTTAAAAATGGGCTGTGACGAAATGCACAGGCAATCGTCTAGGTGCGGCGTTATTTGTTTGTGCGACTTTTAATAGCCGTTCGGCGCTATCGATTGTCTGGATGACCCGCGCGAACTCAGCCACCTCGCACTCCGTTGGAGAGCTGAGTCCAAGTCTCGCCATCCTCTCAACTGGTCACGCTACGGAAATCCAGAGACGGAGGCTTTATCCCATGACGCAGGGCGTGATGGAAGCAAAGTCTGCCCACAAGGCAGATTCGACAGCAACCCCGATTAAGTACGTTTACACCTTCGGCGGCGGTAAGGCCGACGGCAACGGCAAGTTGAAGGACACCCTGGGCGGCAAAGGCGCCGGCCTGGCGGAAATGACCAATGCGGGTCTGCCCGTACCTCCTGGATTCACGATCCAGACCGAGGCTTGTCGCGAGTACATGCGCGGCGCTCTCAATCCGCAGATCGACGTTGAAATGCACGAAGCTCTCGCCAAGCTCGAAAAGATGCAAGGCCAGAAGCTCGGTACCGGCGAAAATCCACTCCTCGTCTCGGTGCGTTCCGGCGCAAAGTTTTCCATGCCCGGCATGATGGACACCATTCTTAACCTCGGCTTGAACGATCAGGCCGTGGAAGCGATCGCCAAGCGCAGCAACAATCCGCGCTTTGCCTATGACTCCTATCGTCGCCTCATCCAGATGTTCTCCGACGTGGTTCTCGATGTCCCCAAGAAGAAGTTTGAGCACATCTTCGACGGCGTCAAGGAGCGCGCGGGCGTCAAGTTCGATTACGAGCTTCAGCCTGAAGCTTTGATGGAGATCATCAAAGAGTACAAGAAGCTGGTCCGCAAGGAGACCGGCAAGGATTTCCCGCAGGGCCCGCTGGATCAACTTGTCCAGGCGAGGGACGCCGTATTCCGCAGCTGGAACAATGATCGCGCCAAGACCTATCGCCGCATCAACCACATCGACGATTGGCTAGGTACAGCGGTCAACATCCAGGCCATGGTCTTTGGCAACCTGGGTGAGAATTCCGGTACCGGCGTAGGCTTCACGCGCAATCCCGCCACCGGCGAGCATGTGTTCTTCGGCGAATACCTGATGAACGCGCAGGGCGAGGACGTGGTCTCTGGCGTTCGCACCCCGCTGTCTATCTCTGAGCTCGAGCGCGCCATGCCCAAGGTCTACGAGCATCTGCGGGACATCACCCGCAAGATGGAAAAGCATTATCGCGACATGCAGGATTTCGAGTTCACCATCCAGGATGGCAAGCTCTACATGCTGCAGACCCGCAACGGCAAGCGCACCGGCCTGGCCGCTGTCCGCATTGCCATTGACATGGTGCGCGAAGGCCTCATCACCCAGGAAGAAGCCATCTTCCGCGTTGAGCCCAACCAGCTGTACGACTTCCTGGTCCCGCGCCTGGTTGAAAAGGGTGAGAAGATCGAAGTGCTCGCCACCGGCCTCCCGGCTTCGCCCGGCGCGGCTGTGGGCCAGATCGTCTTCTCCGCCGAGGATGCCGTCAAGTTCCACGCCAGCGGCGCCTATCGCACCATCATCCTGGTCCGCGGCGAAACCACACCGGAAGACATCGCCGGCATGGAAGTGGCAGCGGGCATTCTCACCTCGCGCGGCGGCATGACCTCGCACGCCGCTGTCGTCACCCGTGGCATGGGCAAGTGCTGCGTGGCTGGCGCCGGCGACTGCACGGTGGACGAGGGCGCCAAGGAGCTTCGCGTCAAGGGGCACACCTATCGCCAGGGAGACTGGATCTCGCTGGACGGCACCACCGGCCGCGTGATTCACGGACAGCTCAAGACTCTGCCCGCGCAGCCAGACGATCCAGATTTGGTCAAGTTCATGGCCTGGGTCGATCCGGTTCGCCGCCTCAAGATCCGCGCCAATGCCGACATTCCTCGCGACGCCAAGCAGGCCGTTCTGTTTGGAGCCGAGGGCATCGGGCTCTGCCGCACCGAGCACATGTTCTTTGCCGAAGATCGCATTGAGCTGATGCGCGCCATGATTCTGGCCAACAACGAGAAGGACCGTCGCGAAGCCCTGAAGCAGCTGCTACCCATGCAGCGCGCTGACTTTGCGGGCCTGTTCAAGTCGATGGACGGAATGTCGGTGACGATCCGCCTTCTGGATCCTCCGCTGCACGAGTTCCTGCCCAAGCGCGAAGAGCTGCTGGTGGAGATCAAGCACCTGGAAGACACCAAGCCGCGTTCGCCCAAGCTCAAGGAACTGCGTCCGCTGCTGGCTCGTGTGGAAGAACTCCATGAGATGAATCCGATGCTCGGCCTGCGTGGCTGCCGCCTCGGCATCACCTTCCCGGAGATCACCGAGATGCAGGTCCGCGCCATCTTTGAAGCCGCGGTTGCGGTCAAGGCCAAGGGCGGCGATCCGAAGCCCGAGATCATGATCCCGCTCATCGGCTCGGTGGAGGAAATGCGCAACCAGTCCGCCATTGTGCGCCGCGTCGCCGGGGAAGTCTTCAAGGAAAAGGGCGAGTCGGTGGAGTACATGGTGGGCACCATGATCGAGCTGCCCCGCGCGGCCCTCACCGCTGATCAGATCGCCGAAGAAGCTGAGTTCTTCAGCTTCGGCACCAACGATCTGACCCAGACGACTTTCGGAATTTCGAGAGACGACATCAACAACTTCCTGCCGGCCTACATGAAGAACGGCATCTTCAAACAGGATCCCTTCGCCACGCTGGACCAGCAGGGCGTGGGACTCTTGGTGAAGATGGCCACGGCCAAGGGACGCAACACCCGTCCGAACCTGAAGGTCGGTATCTGCGGCGAGCATGGCGGCGATCCTGAGTCCGTCAAGTTCTGCCACAAGATCGGCCTCAACTACGTCAGCTGCTCCCCGTTCCGTTTGTTGACGGCCCGCTTGGCAGCCGCACAGGCCGCGCTTGAAGAGAAGAACGGCACCATGGGAGGCGGCTCCAAGTAAGCCGCACCAGCGACGCAAATCCTCGCCGGGCTACTGAAGCTTTGCGAGGAAGATAGAACAACGCGGGGCACGGACTGCAGTCCGCGCCCCGCGTTTTCTTGCCCGGCACCAGGCCGGCTGGACACTTTGAATCCTCGAGGGGGGCTATTCCTTGCCCGGCTCTCGCCTCCGATGAACGCGAGGCACTAGATCCATATCCAGGATTCTCTGCTTGCAACCGTAGATTGAAACCTCGCCCAATCATGGGTTGATGGGTGCATGTTCAGGACAAGGATGTCGAAATAATTTCAGGAGAAGCGGTTGAGGAATATCTGCGCGCCGGAAAATTCCGTTTTGAAGAGAGTGCACGAAATCCCCTCTTGTTTTGAGGGGATTTCGTTTTTTTCCTGGTACTTCAGCGGTTACAGATCGATTTACATGCCGCCCGCGCCCAGCAGCACGCCGATGCCGTAGGTCACAGCGCCTTCCAGCGCGCCCACCACCGTCATCTCCATGCCTGAGGACCACCACGACCGCACCGTGATCAGCGACTTGGCCGCGCCCACCGCAAAGTGTGCCGCGAGCGAAATCACCGCCGCTGCGATCACCGCCGGCATGCCATGCAGGAAGAAGAAGGGAATGATGGGAATTGCCGCACCCACGGCGGTTGAGATGGCGCCTGAAACGGCGGAGACCATCGGATTCGAAAGCGCTTCTTCGCTGGTACCCAGCCGCTCGCTGGCCAGAGCCTTCAGGAACTGGTCGGGATCGTTGGCGATGTGGTTTACCATCTTGTGCGCGTCTTCTTCCGGCAGGCCCTTGACCTGGTAGTAGAGGGCCAGAAGTTCGCGCGCCTCGGGGGCGTTCATGGTGATGGCTTCCCGCTCGCGATCGATCTCCGCGTCGTAGATCTCGCGCTCGCTCTTGGCCGCCAGATAGGCACCCGATCCCATGGAAAGCGCCGAAGCTATCAGGCCGCTCAAGCCTGCCAGCAGTACGTACTTGCCGTCGCCCGCGGTGGCACCGGAGACGCCGGAGACGATGCCAAAGATCGCGCCCAGGCCGTCGTTCACGCCATAGATGGCGTCGCCAATCCAGGCCCCGGGCTGCTTGCGTCCCTGGGCGCGCTTGGCCAGCATCTCATCGAGCACCGCCTTGGCGTCGATCTTGGGTGCGTTGGCCGGGGCCAGGTAGTGGCCGCGCAGCAGCGAACCCAGCTCGCGATAGTGATCCTTCTCGTCCTCGATCACGTGGTTCAAAATGGCCACGGACTCTTCATCGCCCAGTGCTTTCAGCTGCTCGCCGTAGGTGGCAATGTGGCGGCTCTCTTCAATCTCCAGCCGGCGTAGCGCCATGCGGATGCCGCCCGCGCGGTTGGCCAGCGAATCGGCCTCGCCGCCGGGGTTGCCGCTGTACACCGGATCAGTGCCGCCCAGCTCATGAATCCGCCCCAGCCACAGGCTGGCGTGGTCATGCTCGGCTTGGGCCAGATGACGCAGCACCTGGGCGCGGATCGGGTCGGTATCGCGGTCGGCCAGCGCCTGGTAGGTGTGGAACCCTTCCATCTCCGCCTGCCAGTTGCCTTCCAGTGCGGTCAGCACCTTTTTCAATTTCGCGGGATTCATCGTCACGTTCGGCATCTCTTTACCCCTATGAAGAAGAATAATGGAAGTGACAGGGTTGGGACGAGCTGAAGCGCACTCCTACTCTCCACAGTTGGTGGTGGAGGCGCAGCCTGCTCCGGTAGACTGAGAGGGCTATGGAAGCTGGACAATACTGTTGGGAACCCTCGCGGTGGTTGGCGCAGGCCGCAATCGCAACCTGCCTGCTGGCGGTGGGCTGTGGGATGCCGGGCGCACCCCAGCCGCCTTCGTTGAATCTGCCCCAACCGGTTCACGATCTGCGCGCCGTACGCACCGGTGACGAGGTTTCGCTGGCCTGGACCATGCCCCGTCGCAACACTGACCAGTTGTTGCTCAAGGATTCGCTGCGCGTCAAGATCTGCCGCAGCGAGGGCCATGACGCCACCTGTTCCTCTGCCGGTCAGGTAACGCTTGCACCCAGCGCGCCGGGCGTCTTCACGGAGCAGATTCCCGCCGCGTTGGTGGCTGGCTCACCTCGCGCGCTGGCCTACTTTGTCCAGGTTGAGAATCTGCGCGGCAAGTCGGCCGGTCCCTCGAACTTGGCCCACGTGGTGGCTGGCCAGGCGCCGCCGCCTGTTACCGCGTTCCAGGCAGAGGTCCGCAAGGCCGGCGTGGTGCTGCATTGGACACCTGTCGCCGGCGATGCAACCTCCGTTCGGTTGGAACGCCGCCTCCTCACTCCGCATCTTGAAAAGAAGAAGACCGATCCGTTTGAGGCCCCTCCCGAGCCCGCCACCCAGAATCTGCTCATCACCGCTCGTGTGGCGGAGGGTCGCGCCCTGGACCGCACCCCACGCTTTGGCGAAAGCTACGAGTATCGCGCCCAGCGCGTGGCCCGCGTCACCGTGGACGATCAGACCCTGGAGCTGGCCGGAGCCCCGTCGAACGCCATCAACGTCGATGTCCGCGACGTCTTTCCTCCGGACGCACCGCAGGGGCTGGCCGCCGTGGCCGGAGCGCCGGAGTCGGGTGCAGTTGTGGACCTGAACTGGCAACCCGGCACGGAAGCCGACGTGGCCGGCTACGTGGTCTACCGTCGCGAAGCCGATGGCGCTTGGCAGCGGGTCTCACCCGCCAAGCCACTGCCCGCACCAGCCTTCCACGACGCCACCGTGCGGCCCGGCCACACCTACCGCTATGTCGTTACTGCCGTCGATCAAGGCAATCGCGAGAGCCCACGCTCCGCCGAAACCGAGGAAAACGTTCCTGCGGAATGATTTCTCTGACTCCGGCAGATGGAGCCCCGTTGGCAGGACGTTTTGCAGCAGGCGTGACTTTAGAGCGAAACCAGAGTCGGTGTGTCCTGGCCGTTTTCTGCAAGGTCGCCGCTCCCTGATGGTCGCGTAGACTTGAATGCATTGGCTTCGGGATAAAGCAACTCTAGTTTCGCTATAGTCGTTCCGAAAGCCGCCCCCGCTGCAAACTGGGGCTTTACAGGCTGAGGAAGGACTCTCAAGGGATGGCAAGAAGCGTCAGGGTACGACTTTAGTCGTGCCGTAAGTGATTTTAAATCAACAAGGGCTTTAGCCCCTGAGGGCATTGCACGCAGCAGACATACTGCTTCTGCCTTTCGCGCGAAGCGGTTGACCGCACCGCAGGTGCCCGTGCTGGAAATTTGGAGGTCTTGCTATGAAGTATTGCCGCTTTTTGCTGGACGATCAGGTGCACTACGGTCTGGTGGAAGACCGCAGCGCCGAGCCCTGGATTGTGGCTCCCGCTCCCATCCCGGAAGAAGACCTGCGCTGCTTGCTAGCTGCCCGAGACAAGGCCCCGGCCAGCTTTCCGCCTATGCCTCTCAGCGCTGCCCAGTTGCTGGCCCCGGTCACTCCGTCCAAGATGGTCTGCGTGGGCCGCAACTACCGCGACCACGTGAAGGAGCTTGGCAACGAGCTGCCCACCGAGCCGCTCCTCTTCTTCAAACCCCCTTCGTCCTTACTCGCGCCGGGCGGCATCGTGCGGCTGCCCCACCAAAGCGAGCGCGTGGACTTTGAGGGCGAACTGGCGCTGGTCATCGGCAAGCGCATCCGCAAGCTCAGCCCCAACGACGACTGGCGGCAGTTTGTCCGCGGTTTCACCCTGGCCGACGACGTGAGCGCCCGCGACCTGCAGAAGAAGGACGTGCAGTGGACCCGCGCCAAGGGTTTTGACACCTTCTGCCCCGTCGGCCCCGTGGTCTCCGACGAGATCGACCCCACCACGGGCGTCACGCTCGAAACCCGTATCAATGGTGAGCTGCGCCAGAGCGCCTCCACCGTCGACTTCATCTTCCCCATTCCTGAGCTGTTGCGCTTCATCTCCGCCGCCATCACCCTGGAGCCCGGAGACCTGGTGCTCACCGGCACTCCAGCCGGCGTGGGCCCTCTCCAAGCTGGCGACAAGGTAGAGATCTCCATCTCCGGATTGGGCCTGTTAGCGCACACCGTAGCCGCCGGTCAATCCTGAAGTGGGAATGCAGTGCATCGGAACTCCAACCCACGCATCTTCATTAGAGATAAACTGAGGAGGCGTAGCATTTCCGATTGTTGGGAGCCTTCCCCTGGAGGAATTCATGTCCGAGAGTTTGCTGGAGCAATTGCGTAAGGTCACCAAGGTCGTCGCCGACACCGGCGACATCGAGGCGATGGAGAAGTTTCGCCCCGAGGATGCCACCACCAACCCCTCGCTGATCACCGCCGCCGCGCAGATGCCGCAGTATCAGCCTATTGTGGACAGCGTTCTGGCCGAGGCCCGCAAGGAGCTTGGCCCTGACGCCCGCGAGGAGATCGTCGTCCACCTCGCCTTTGAGCGGCTAGCCGTCGCCTTCGGCAAGAAGATCCTGGCCATCGTCCCCGGCCGCGTCTCCACGGAAGTGGATGCCCGCCTCTCCTACGACACCGAAGCCACGATCAAGCAGGGCCGCAGCATCATTGCCCAGTATGATGCCGCCGGCATTGGCCGCGATCGCATCCTGATCAAGATTGCCGCCACCTGGGAAGGCATCCAGGCCGCCAAGGTTCTGGAGCAGGAGGGCATCCACTGCAACCTCACCCTGCTTTTTGGCCTCCACCAAGCCATTGCCTGCGCTGAGGCTGGCGTCACCCTCATCTCGCCCTTTGTCGGCCGCATCCTCGACTGGTACAAGAAGGACACCGGCAAGGAGTACGTTGGCGCGGATGACCCAGGCGTCAAGAGCGTGACCCGCATCTACAACTACTACAAGAAGTTCGGCTTCAAGACCCAGGTCATGGGCGCCAGCTTCCGCAACACCGGCGAGATCATTGAGCTGGCCGGCTGCGACCTGCTCACCATCTCCCCCAACCTGCTGGCCGAGCTTGAGGCCGCGCAGGGCGAGCTGGAACGCAAGCTCGACCCCGAATTGGTTCCTGCCATGCGCATGGAGCGCATCGTCATGGACAAGGACGTCTTCGAGTTCATGCACGACGGCGACCGCATGGCCAGCGAGAAGCTCAAGGAAGGCATAGAAGGCTTCACCGCCGCGCTCGTCAAGCTGGAGGCGCTGCTCAGTGTCCGCCTGGCCATGATGGAGATGCGCCTGCCTGCCGCCGCGCAGGCCTGATCGTTCCACACCATCCGCACGGCAGCGTCTGTTCAGGCGTTCCGTTCGATTCGAACAGAAGGGCAGCCTGATGGCTGCCCTTTTCCTTTTCCGCTCGCCCCGGAAGAAACTCCAGCCAGCCCGATGCACTACGATGAGGCTATGGCCCCGTTCCTCCAAATCTCCAACCTGAGCGTTCACTTTGGCACTACCTGCGCCGTCAAGGGCATCAACCTCACCCTCGAAGAGGGCGAGGTCTTGGGCTTGGTGGGCGAGTCAGGCTCCGGCAAAAGCGCCACCGCTCTGGCCATCCCCGGCCTGCTGCCTCCCACGGCAACGGTCAACGGGCAGATCTCTTTCCTTGGAAGAGACCTCCTTGGCTTGGCCAGTGGCCAGTTGCGTAGTCTGCGCGGCAGCCAGATTGCCATGATCTTCCAGGAGCCCATGACCGCGCTCAATCCGGTGCTGACCATCGGCAGCCAGATCGCGGAAGCCGTTCAGGCGCACTCCTCCCACTGGAGCCGGCACGAATCCAGCCGCAAGACCATTGAGGCGCTTGAGGCCGTCGGCATTCCCGACGCCGCCCGCCGCTACAACGACTTTCCCCACCAGCTCTCCGGTGGCCAGCGCCAGCGCGTGCTGATCGCCATGGCGCTCATCAACAAGCCCCGGCTGCTCATCGCCGACGAGCCCACCACCGCTCTCGACGTCACGGTTCAGGCCCAGATTCTGGACCTGCTGCGGGCTCTGCAAATTGAGCACAAGCTCTCCATGCTGTTTATTTCGCATGATCTGGCGGTAGTGGGGCAAGTGGCCAGCCGCGTGGCCGTGATGCGCGCTGGCGAGATCGTGGAACAAGGGCCCTGCGCTCAGCTCCTCACCCATCCCGAGCACGAATACACCAAAAGCCTGCTCGCCGCCGTCCCCACCATGCGCTCCGACCGCAGCCAGCCGCTGGCGAGGATTCGCCCGCAGAGCTAGTCGTAGTATTCGATCTTCCGCGTGGTCACATTGCCTGGAACTTCGTCCTCCATGGCGTTGGAGTTGAAGTATTCCGTTTGCTTGATCCAGTTGCCGTGCGAATCCACTTCGTAGGCTGAGAGGGTCCAGTTGATTCGATGGCCGCAACGCCTCCACTCCGACCGTTCTGTCTCCCAGCCGCTGGCGTTGTATTTATGAGTGATGCGACCAAAGTGTCCAGGGGATTCCGTGCGTTCTTCGAGCAAAGATCCATTGGCGTCCTGAATTTTGACGTTCTTATATGTTCCCTGCTCGGTAGTTACACTCGTGCTGCCGTCTGGAAGATGTCGAGTGGTTTCGATGCTGGTTGAATGGTCGTCCAAGCGGCACACATCTGGAGTCACCCAGCGGCATCGCGTCGAGTCAATCTGAACTGCACCCTCTCTATCCAACGCAGTTCTCACTGTCTTCTTGATTACGACGCCGTTTTCAACCGTGCTGGTTTCATCTCCCGAAGCGCTGTGCCTGTAGTGGATCTCAGAAACAGACTGAGAATCAACCTTCTTCCACGTATCTGAAATGCCCTTCTCCCGAAGCTCTCCGTTCTGATCTCTTTCAAAGGAGATCATGTGAACGAAAAAATCACGATCCTGTTGCTCAGAGATCTCGAAGTCTCCCTGCCATTCGAGAATCCTTGCTTGGCATTGGTAGGTGTTCTGAGGGCAGGAAACTTCAAGGATGTGCCCATCTCGCGAGAATCTGGTGATAGTAATCCTGAAGGGTTCGTCGAATGCGTCCAGCGCTTCTTGCTCCGTCACCTTCGATACCTGCCCCACAAGCCCCATTGCACCGCGCGTTGCCGGCGCTTCCTGTGCCTTCCCCACCAAGGACATTGCAAGCCACGCAAAACCTGGTAGAAGGACCCATAGTGAATGGGAGAAACGAGAAAATCTCATTTGCCAACTTTGGTTGAGTCTGAGGAGAAACATCTATTTCGACGGCAGCACATGAGATTGGTGTGCGCAAACGCCGCTATGTCTGTTGAGAAATTTCTGTCAGCCACTTACTTTGTCCACTGGCCCCGGGAGGGGCCGAACGAGAATAGCCCAGGATGGACGCCGAACCGTCACTGAGCCGTGCGAAGGGACGGGGCAGCGGAAATCCTGGGGCAGCGGCCAAAGCTGAGGTCTGCGCCCCGGCGGGGCGCACGAGACGGCCTCCAACTCCAAGAGCATTCTCTGAGATGGAGTAGGCCTGAATTTCATAGGTATCCCACCCATTTCTGCAAAGAACGCCGAAATGGATGGGGCACGGGAGTCTACAGCAAAAGGAAAAATGCTCTAACTTGGCTCATCTACTTCCGGGGACCAGAGAACGCGCCATCTTCCGCAGTGCGAGGAAGACAACGCCCATGTCAGCATCTTCGCCATCCAGGCATAGAAATGCTCCGCCCTGCGACGGCAAGGCGGAGCGGGTTTTCTCGGCTACGGCCGGAGTTACTCGGTTACGGCGGTTTCAGTCACAACTGCTGCGGGAGCTGCCTCAACGGCGGCTTCCTCAGTGGCCTCGGCCACAACCTGCACCGTGATCTGTGCGATCACTTCGCGGTGCAGCTTGATGCCAACCGAGGTCTCGCCTACGGTCTTGAGCGGGTCAGCGAGAACGATCTTGCGGCGATCAATCTCAAAGCCCTTGGTGGCGAGCTCTTGCGCGATGTCGGCCGAGGTGACCGAACCAAACAGGTGACCCTCTTCGCCAGACTTGCGCGTAAAGGTGAGCACCACGGGGGCCAGCTTCGCAGCTACTTCCTCGGCCACGGTCTTCTCGGCAGCCGAGCGGCGCGTAGCGGAGCTCTTCATCTGCTCAATGACGGCCTTGTTGGATGTAGTTGCCTGCATCGCCATCTTCTTGGGCAGCAGAAAGTTGCGAGCGTAGCCGTCAGCCACCTTCACCACTTCGCCGCGGTGACCCAGGTTTTCTACGTCTTGCTTCAGAATGATTTCCATCGAAATTCTCCAATGTTTCAACGACAGGTGCTAAGTGACCACGTGACCAGGTGACTAAGTCCCGGCTGGGATTCCCCAGCCACCTAGTCACATATCCACTTAGCCACCTTGCGGCAGTTTAGTGGCGGGTGGCGAACGGCAGCAGAGCAATGTTACGCGCCTGCTTGATTGCACGCGTCAAACGCCGCTGGTGCGTAGTGCAAACGCCGGTCAGACGACGGGGCACAATCTTGCCACGCTCGGCCACAAAGCCCTGCAGAAGGCGCACATCGCGGTAGGGGATGGCGTCAATCTTCTCGGTGCAGAACTTGCAGACCTTCTTGCGGCGGAAGAACTTGCCACGGCCACCAGGACCACCGCCCGGACGGCCGCCAGGGCCGCCCGAACGCGGGGCGCGGCTGGGAGCTGGAGCGGCAACCGGTTCGCCGGCTGCTGCCTGGGGTGCTGCGCTTGCGCCGGTCTCCGGCGCCTTGCCTTGAGTCTCTTCGGACATACTGTTTCCTCTTTACTCGGTTGGCCACTGGTAGCGCGTTTGCGCCAGCCACCGGCTCAGGATCGGGCCGCTCGCGGAGTGATCCGCGCGGCGTTGAACTCAAAAACTAGACGGTCGGCTCTGCAGTTTCAACGGCGGCCTCAACGGCAACTTCAACCGCAACCGGAGCAGGAGCCTCAACCACAACCGGGGCAGCTACAGGAGCAGCAACCGGGGCCGGAGCGGCGGCAACTGGAGCCGGAGCCGAAACCTCGGCGCTCACCTTGCGGCGAGTGCCGCGCAGAGCCCGAACCTTGGCCAGACGCTTCTCTTCCTCGTCAATGCGCACGGTGATGAACTTGATCACCGGCTCGGTAACGCGCAAACGGCGCTCCAGCTCCAGCACCACCGCGCCGTTGGCCTCGATGGTGAGCAGAACGTAGTTGCCGTCGTTGAACTTGCGCACCGTGTAGGCGAGCTTGCGCCGGCCCATCTTCTCGACCGACTTAACCAACCCGCCGCCATTGGTGACGGTGGTGGAAAAGCCGGCGATCAGCTTGTCGGCATCCTCTTCGGCCACATCGGGCCGAACAATGAACATAACCTCATACAAACGGGACATCCGGTTTCCTTTTCCGCTGGGGTAACTTAGCCTCCAGCCCTCAACACTCAATTCACAGTTCAAAAGATCTCAGTTTGCAGCAGTTTCTAATTCTGATCCCTGATCCCTGATCCCTGATCCCTGTCTTCCTTGCGGTTGAACTCGTTCATCGCGGCTGCCGGTCCCAGTTCGAGAATGCGCCGTGTAGCGGTTGCCACGCGGTCCAGCACCTCGTCCAGTACCGTCAAATCCGCCTTGCGCATGGGCGAGAGCAGGTAGTCCTTCCCAGGACGTCTGCCTCCGCCAGCCGCAAGGGCTGCAGGTGGAAGATCGAGCCCCACGCCAATGCGCAGGCGCAACCACTCCTGATTTCCCAGGGCGCCGATAATGCTGCGGGCTCCGTTGTGCCCGGCAGCCGAACCGCGCTCCCTGATCTTGAGTTTGCCCAGCGTCAAATCCAGCTCGTCGTAAAGGACCAGCAGGTCTTGCGCCGGGTCAGCCTCAAACTCCCGAACCAGTGCGGCTACGGCCAGCCCGCTCAGGTTCATGAACGTCTCCGGCTTGGCCAGGATCACTTCGCGCCCAGCCATGCGGCAGGTTGCGGTAGCGGCCCGGCAGCGCCGGTTCTGGACCACCACCCCTTCTTGCAGGGCGATGCGGTCAATGGCCATGAACCCCGCATTGTGCGGCGTCCACTGGTACTCTGCGCCGGGATTGCCGAGACCCACCACAAGGAATGGGCCCCGGCGCTCTCTAGGCTGGATCGTATCCACCAAGAGTTACTTCTTTGCCTCTGCTGCCTTGGGGGCCACTTCAACCTTGCCCTTTTTGGCAACCTCAGGCTCAGCAGCAGCCACTTCCGCAACCACCGCGGCAGCTTCTTCTCTGATCGCCACCACGTGCGCCACGGTCGCGTCTTCCGCATTGGTGTAGGTCACCTTGTCAGAGTGCGGCAGATCGCTGACGCGGATAACGCCATGCAGACCCATACCCGACACATCCACGTCGATGTGGCTGGGGATGTCGCCCGGCAGGCACTCGATCTCAACTTCGCGCAGAACCTGATCCAGAATGCCGCCTTCGTTCTTGACGCCAGCAGGCACGCCCAGCAGCTTCACGCGGACGCTGACCTTCAGCTTCTTGTCCAGGGCAATACGCTTCATGTCGATGTGGATCAGCAGATCCTTCAGCGGCTCACGCTGCCAGTCCACGATCATGGCCTTCACGTCCGGCTGACCGGCAACCTGCACGTCGAAAATCGTGTTGTGGCCCGACTCGGAGAACAGAATCCGCTCGATCGCCTTCGGTTCCACTTCAAGAGCCACCGGATCGGCACCGGGACCATAAATCACTGCGGGAATCTTGCCAGCAACACGTACGCGGCGAGCCGCATTCTTATTGAACTTGCCCACACGGGCTTTGGCGATCACTACTTCAGGCATTCTCTCTCTCGTTTCTCTCGGGCACGGAAGAACAGCTTCTAGCTATTAGCTTCCAGCTACTAGCCGCACCCTTCGGGTGCACACCGTCAAACCCCGCTCCCTTTGTTAAAAGCAGCTATCAGCTTCTAGCCTCTAGCTCCTAGCCGCTTGTTTCCAACGGAACCGGAATAACTTCCTTCCGGCATCTTCTTCAAGCCTTCTCCCCTGCGTTGCCGCAGAGGCTAACCTTCCCATGCTCCAGCTGGAAGCTAGGAGCTAGCAGCTAAAAGCTGCTCTTAAGAAAACAAGGTGCTGACGCTGGTCTCCAGGTGGATATTCTCAATGGCAGCGGCCACCAGGCCGGCAATCGAAACCACCTTGATCTTGTCCAGCTTCTGCGCAGCTTCGCGCAGCGGAATCGAATCGGTCACAATCACTTCTTCCAGACGCGAATTGGCGATGCGCTCCACGGCAGGGCCGGAAAGCACGGCGTGGCTGGCGCAGGCATGAACCTTGGCGGCGCCGTTCGCGTAGAGCGCGTCCACGGTCTTCACCAGCGTTCCCGCGGTGTCGATAATGTCGTCAATGATCAGGCAGGTCTTGCCCTTCACGTCGCCGATCACGTGCATCACTTCGGTTACGTTGAGGTCGGTGCGGCGCTTGTCCACAATGGCCAGCGGAGCGCCAATCTTCTGCGCAAAGAAGCGCGCCCGCTCCACCCCACCGGCGTCCGGCGAAACCACGATCAGGTTGGGCAGATTGCGCTCGCGGAAGTAGCTCACCAGAACCGGCGAGGCAAACAGGTGATCCACGGGGATATTGAAAAAGCCTTGGATCTGCGCGGCGTGCAAGTCAACAAACAGCGCCCGATGGGCGCCGGCTGTGGTCAGCAGGTCAGCCACAAGCTTGGCGCTGATGGCTACGCGGGGCCGGTCTTTGCGGTCCTGGCGGGCGTAGCCGTAATAGGGAACCACCACGGTAATGCGGGCGGCCGAGGCGCGCTTCAGCGCGTCAATCATGATCAAAAGCTCAACCAGGTGCTGGTCGACCGGAAAGCAGGTGGGCTGGACAACAAACACGTCCTGGCCGCGGACATTTTCAAGCAGTTGGAAGTAGACTTCGCCATCGGCAAAACGCTGGATGCGAACCTCACCCACCGACACGCCGATCTGCTGGGCGACCTTTTCGGCAAGCGGCTTGTTGGCCGTGCCACTGAAAAGCTTGAAGCGCTTGTCTTCGCTCAAATTGCGAACCCGTTTGCGCTCCGGGGCAGTCTTGGCGTCTTTGGCAGCGGCAGGCGCTCCAGCAACCGGCGCTTTGCCTGTTACCGCGGGGCTCTGAGCCACCGGCGTGCTCTCCGTCTTCGTCGCTTCCGCTGTCACCGTGATTGCTGCTTCCATCTTCCGATTCCCTCCAAGCTGGTTGGCTTTGGCAGTTGTTCGGTACTTCAGTAGAAAATTGGCTGGGCGACCAGGATTCGAACCTGGACAAGTGCCTCCAAAGGGCACTGTCCTACCATTAGACGATCGCCCAACATGGCAGCCAACGGCGAGTCTTTCTCACCGAACAAACGGCTGTCAATCCGCCCCGCACGTCAACATCCCGTTCCAATACTCGCGGCGGGGAAGTGTGCGCGTCAAAACGCTTTTCACTCCGGCCAACCGCAACCGTTCGCAGGCTGCTTCCGCATCTTCCCGGGTCAGGTATAACCCGAAAAGTGCCGAACCAGACCCCGAAAGCGAAGCATGCAGAGCTGCCCCCGGTTCACCGGCGGCAGCAAGGATGCGCTTGATCTCTGCAAGGGAAGGCTGCTGGCGGAAGACAACAAGCTCGAAGTCGTTGTCGATCCAGCAAAGAATCCCGGTGCGGACAAGCGCGGACCCTGTTGGCCCGGCCAGGTCCCGTCCGCCAATTGAAAACTCGGAAGGGACACCGGAGGAGCCCGCCATCTGCTGTCCTCCGGGGATTGCTCCCGCAAAGGCGCTCGCGTAGGCATGGCTCAACTCACTTAGTTTACCGGCACTGCGCTCCGCGGTCAAACCCTCCGTCCAACAATGGGCGTCCCAGTCGCGAAATGCCTGCGGAGTGGATACGCCAACCTCGGGCGTTGCCACCACGCACCACACCGGCTCAAAGTCCGGCAAGGGAAAGACTTCCTGGCCCCGGTCCAGCCCCAGCGTGGCCCCACCTATCAGAAACAAAGGCACATCCGAGCCCACCCGGGCGGCAATCTCCAGCCGCTTGGAGAGCCACCAGCGCCGGTCAACACCGGCATTCCGGGTACCCCATCCTTGCGGCGCTTTTGCCGCAAGGGTGGGATCGCACGGTGCATCTTCTCCCGAAACACCAGCCAACTCGCCAACCTGCCAGCCGGCCAACCCGCCAGAAAAGATTCCCAACTCCGTCTCCAGCCCCACCAGTGCCGCCACCGCGTTGGCAGAGCCGGCTCCCAACCCGCCCTGCACCGGCAGCCGCTTCTCAATATGGATCTCCACTTCAGCGGTGATCCCCAGCGCCTCCAGCGCCAACGCCGCCATCTTCCAGGCCGTGTTGCGGCCATCGGTGGGGACGCGTTCGTCGTTCGAGGTGAGGCGCAGTACCGTTTGCGAAGCCTGCCAAGCCGTCACTGTTACCGTGTCATGCACTTCAAGGGTCTGGTAAACGGTCGAGAGCGCGTGAAAGCCATCCGGGCGAGGTGCCCCGATCGCCAGTCCTAGGTTGATCTTTGCGTGGGAGCGTACGTGGGTCGGCATACAGCTTGATTGTAGTGCCGGCGACACACTCACTTACCCTTCGTGCGTGGTATCCGGATTATCGAAGCGCGTGAAGCGGCTGATGAAGTTCAAATTCACGGTGTCTGTGGGGCCGTTACGCTGCTTGGCAATGATGATTTCGCTCTTGGCGCGATCGCTCTCGCTCAGTTCCTTGTCGCGATCATAATACGCATCGCGATGGATGAAGATCACCACGTCGGCGTCCTGCTCAATCGATCCCGATTCGCGCAGATCGCTCAACAGCGGGCGCTTGTCGTCGCCGCGGCGTTCGCTGGAACGGGAGAGTTGCGAGAGCGCCAGCACCGGTACGCCCAGCTCTTTGGCCAGCGCCTTCAGGCCGCGGGAGATGGCCGATACTTCCTGGTTACGGTTCTCGTAGCCCTTTTTGCTGGAGCCCGGCTGCGTCGCCGACATCAACTGTAGATAATCCACCACAATCAGATCCAGCTTGCCCAGGGTCTGCTTCAGCCGGCGGGATTTGGCGCGCATCTCGGTGAGCGAGATACCGGCCGAATCGTCAATGAACATGCGCGATTCCACCAACTGGCCGAGCGCGGTTTGCAGCTTATCGTGGTCTTCTCGGCCCAAAAAACCGGTTTGCAACTTGCGCTGGTCCACCCAGGCTTGGCTGGCAAGCATACGTCGGAGCAGCGATTCCTTGCTCATTTCCAAGCTGAAGACCGCCACCACAGCGCCGTGATTGATGGCTGCGTTCTGCGCAATGTTGATGGCAAAGGCCGTCTTGCCCATGGAAGGGCGCGCGGCCAGGATGATGAGTTCGCCCTTCTGGAAGCCAGAGGTCATGCGGTCCAGTTCCGTAAAATCCGTAGCCAGACCGGTCACTTCCCGCGACTGCTCGTAGAGCTTGTCGATGGAGCCGAACGAGCCGGCCACAATCTGGTCCAGGGGCTGCAAGCCGTAGGTGATGGAGCTCTGGGTGGCCTCCAGCAACTGCCGCTCAGCCTCGCCCACCACGTCCAGCGCCGCGTCGGATTGATCGGAGGCGCGCGCAATGGCCACGGCGCAAATGGCCATCACCTTGCGGAAGAGGCTCTTCTCCTTGACGATGCGGATGTAGTCTTCAATCACTGGCCGGCGCGGCAAACCCTCCGTGAGCGAGGCCAGGTAGGCAACGCCGCCCACCGCCTCAATCTCCTTGGAGCGCTGCAGCTCGTGCGCCAGGGTCACAATGTCCACCGCGCGCTGGGTGTCCATCAGCTCCGACATGCGGCGGTAGATGATCTGGTGCGAGTCGAGTGAGAAGTCTTCCGAGGTCAGCTTTTCAGCGGCCTCAGAGTGGGCGGCATTTTCCAGCAGGATTGCGCCCAGAATCGTTTTTTCCGCGTCAACATTGGCCGGGAGGCCCGCGTCGAGAGTCAGGTTAGGGATGGCGGCCATAGCAAAAAGTTTAGGCCAACGGGGTCGGACTGCCGCATGTGGATTGCGCGGCAATTCGGCGGAAAACGTGTGAAGATGTTGTTTTAATATGGGTTGCTGGAGGGCTGCGGGCCTGCTGTAGGCCCCCGGCTGAAGGAAAACCTGCGAAGATGGGGGAGTCTTGCGGTTCCAGCTGACTTGGCCCCGAAGACGGATCATTCTGGAGCCCGAAAAAATGCGCCGCATAGCATTGATCTCGAACCCTATCTCCGGTGGACATTCGTCCCAGCGCCGCGCCCAGTTGGATGCGGTGGCGGCCGTGCTCTCAAGCCAGGGCGCGGAGCTTGCCAGTTACGCGACGAATGGCCCAGGCTCGGCGGCGGTGCTGGCCCGCAAAGCCTCCGATCAAGGCTATGACACCGTCATCGTCTGCGGCGGCGATGGCACCGTCCACCACGCGCTGCAGGGGCTGGCCGGGACGGATAGGACGGATACGGCGCTGGGCGTGGTTCCCTTTGGCACCGCCAACGCCCTGGCGGCAAGCCTGGGGTTGGCAGGCGATCCGGCGCGCGCCGCCGCCAAGCTGCTGTGGGCCACGCCGGTGCGGATGCCGGTGGGGCGCATTGCCTACTGCAACCGCCGTGGCGAGCAGCGCGAACGTTTTTTTCTGGTGGCAGCAGGCGTTGGCCCCGATGCCCAGTTGATGGCGGAGATGGATCCCGGCCTCAAGCGCCACATCGGCTACCTGCTCTACATTGTGGATGGATTGCGCATCTGGGCCAACGGCCGCTTTCCGCTCTATCAGGTGCGTCTGGATGGTGGCGAACCGCGCCATGTCTCGCAGTTGCTGGTAATCCGGGTGCGCTCGCTGGGGGGCGCGGTGGGTTCGCTGGTGCCGGGCGCAAGTCTTACCAGCGACCGCCTGCAGATGCTGGCCTTTTCTACCCAAAGCCGCTGGGAGTATCTGCGTTTTGTAGCGGGAGCGGCGCTGGGAAGGCATCCCTTCAGCGGGGCCGTGGAGCGGCTTGAGGCCAACGTGGTGGAGTGCGAGCCGCTCGATGGCGACCAGCAGCAGTTGCGCGCCGAGGCCGATGGCGAGCCGCTGGGCGTGCTGCCCGTGCGCATGGAGATTGTCCCTAACGCCTTGACGCTTCTGGTACCGGAGGGAACCGAGGCGTAGGGGTTCCTCTCCCAGAGACCTGGGAACACCCAGCTACCCTGTACGCGACGGCGCTGCGGACGCCTGGCTGGTGTGGAATCAGGCAGCAAAGACAGTGGTAAGGGCCACCACTGCGATGTGGTGGTAGCAAACGGTCACGCCTGCATCTCCTGCTTCACCCACCAGCCAGGCTTCTGCCCAAGTCCGGCCGGTTGTTGTTGACATGCCCTGAAGCTGCTCCTAAGCTCGAAGGATGGAGATGCAGCTTCCTGAGCGTCAGACCGTCGAATTGGCCAGCCTTGCAGCCCGCACCGGCCGTCCTGCGGAAGCACTTGTGGTCGAGGCAGTTGACCGGCTGCTGGCGGGAGAGCGCTGGTTCGACGAGCAGGTGCAAACTGGCATCGACCAGATCGCCCGTGGCGAGTTTCTTGAGGAAGACGCGATGGATCTGCGATTCGCAAAGATCCTGCGGGCATGAAACAGCTCCGCTGGTCGCTGGCTTCCGCCGACGATCTGGAGCAGATCGCCAGCTACCTTCGGCTGCACCACCCTGAATTTTCCCAAGCTACGCAGGAGCGCTTGTATACCGCGGCCAAGACCCTGAAGAGTTTTCCTTCAAAGGGCCGGATGGGCCGCAAGCTGGGGACCCGTGAACTCGTTCTACACCCTCTGCCCTACATCTTGGTCTATTCGGTCGACGCTGAGGCCGTGAATATTCTGCGCTTTGTCCACGCCGCACGCGAAGAGCGCTTCTGATCCACACCAAGAACAAACGCCCTGCCCGCAGCTGTGGACAGGGCGTTGGGTTTTGCAACCGTCGAGTTACTTGGCCAGCGGCTTGCGCGCAAAGTAGTAGAGCGCGTAGGCCAGCAAGCAAAATGCCAGCACGGAAACGCCGTCGTTGTAGATCGGTCCATGCGGCAGGCCGATGTAATTCGGCAGGCTGAACTTCATGCGGAAGAAGGAGTTGATCACGCCCATTAGGCCCATGATGCCACCGGCTGCAATCAAGCCGGAGGCAAACAGGGAACCAGAAGAAGCATCGCCCTCTTCGCCCGCATCGTCCTTCTTGCCGGCGGCATCCACCATGGCTCGGACCACGCCGCCGGTAAAGATGGCCAGCGTGGTGCCGATGGAAAGGTACGCGCCCACCGCAAAGGAGAGCGAGCGGATACCCAGCAGCTCCACGCCAATCACCAGGAAGACGCCCAGGAGCACCAGGCCCCAGGGCAGCTTGCGGGTTAGAATGCCGTTGATGACCGTAGCCATCAAGCGGGCCTGCGGAGCTGCTGCCTGCTCGCTGCCAATGCCCGGAATCCACTGCACCTCAATCTGGTGCGAAACCGGCGAGTAGAGATACTTGCCATCGGCCAGCTCGTCGGAGCCAAGCGCGTTCAGCAGCACGTACTCGCTCTTCTTGTGGGTGGTGGTTGTGGTGCCCTTGGCCGCCTTCACCGGGAAGCTGTCCATCAGGCCCGTGGTGCTGGTCAGCATCGTCACGCCTGGATGCGCAGCTGCAATGTCCCAAGCATGCGGAGCTTCACGGAACTCCTGCAGGCCCTGGTTCATCATGTTCAGCGTGCCGCCAATGGCTATGGTGGAAAACACGATGCCGATCAGGAAGGCGTACCGCTGCTTGATGGGCGTGGCGCCCAGCAGGTAGCCGGTCTTCAAATCCTGCGAAGTGTCGCCTGCCTCAGCCGAGGCGATGCAGACCACGCCGCCAATGGTGATGGCCAGCGCGCCAAAGGCCGGACCCACCCAGCCGCTCACCAGAAAGATCGCCGACGTAGCCATCAGCGTGGCAATCGTCATGCCGCTGATGGGGTTGGCCGAGCTGCCAATCAGACCCACAATCCGCGAGCTGACCGTCACAAACAGGAAGCCAAAGAAGATGATCAACAGCGATGCGGCCAGGTTCTCAACCAGTCCCAGCTGCGCGCCCGGCACCGGCTTGAAGACCAGGAAGATGAACATCAGAACCACCAGCCCGATGCAGCCAAAGATGGCCGTGCTCATGGAGAGATCGTGCTCGGTGCGCTTGGGCGCGTCCACGCCCACGCCGCCCTTCTTGCCCATGTTCTTGAAGCCCGACTTGAGCGCGCCCACAATCGTGGGCAGCGTCTTGAAGAGGGTAATCAAGCCGGCCGCGGCCACCGCGCCCGCACCCATCGGCCGGATGTAGGTGGCCCAGATCTCGCTCGGTCCCATGTCCCGGATCAGGATGGTGCCCGGATAGATCGGCATGCTCAGGTTCTTGCCAAAGAAGTAGAGCAGCGGCATCAAAACCAGCCAGCTGAACACGCCACCGGCAAAGATGATGCCCGCTGTCTTCGGCCCAATGATGTAGCCCACACCCAGATACTCGGCGGTGGCGTCGGCCTTGATCGCCGAGCCCTTCATCACGTGCTGGTCGCCCATCCAGTCCGGGCGATACTCGGGAGTCGCCGGCCAGGCATTCATCAGGTTGCCGTTCTGGAAGAGCGCATAGACCGCCCCCAATCCCAGGCCGTAGAAGACGCGGCTGGCCGTCGAGCCGCCCCTTGACCCGGCCTTGATCACCTCGGCGCAGGCCGTGCCTTCGGGATATTGCAGCACTTCGTGCTCGTCCACGATGAGCGGCTTGCGCAGCGGCACCATGAACAGCACGCCCAGGAAGCCGCCAATCAGCGCCAGCATGAAGATGCGCGCGTACTCCAGATCGAAGCCCAGGAAGATGAGAGCAGGCAGCGTGAAGATGACGCCAGCGGCAATCGACTGGCCCGCGTTGCCGGCCGTCTGCACAATGACGGTCTCCAGCACCGACGGCTGGCCCTTGTGGCGCAGCATGCTGATGGTGATCACGGCGATCGGAATCGATGCGGCCACGGTCAGGCCGGCCTTCAGGCCAACGTACACCGTAACGGCTCCGAAGATGATGCCGAAGATGGCGCCGAGCAGGACAGCGCGAAAGGTGAACTCCGGCGCGTCGGAATCGGCCGGAACAAACGGTTTGAATGCAGGCACAGACAGCCTCCTGGTGCGAAATACAAAGTCTTGAGCGCTCCTGCTCAGCGGGGGATCGGCGCCGGGGGGCCAGCGATAGAGAGCACCGCGCTTGGCGAACAGGAGACCCAGCCACTACTGTATTGGACAACACATAAAGTCCGATAGCAGGAGAACCAAAATGCCCGCCGCGCCCTCCACCATCGCGCCCCTGAAACGGCTGCTCTCGCTCGACGCCCTCCGCGGGCTCACCATCGCCTTCATGATCATGGTGAACAACAACGGCGGCCGCAGCGCCTGGGGCTTCATGCACCACGCCGCCTGGAACGGCCTCACGGCCACCGATCTGGTCTTTCCCAGCTTCCTGTTTGTGGTGGGCATGTCCATCGTCTTTGCCTTTGAGGCGCGGCTGGCCAAGGGGGCCACGCGCGGCCAACTGGCTCGCCACACCATGGTGCGCACCGCCGTCCTCATCCTGCTGGGCATTGTGGTCAACAGCTTCCCCTACTTCCATCTGGACCACATGCGCTTTTACGGCGTGCTGCAGCGGATCGCCGTTTGCTACCTGCTGGTGAGCCTGTTCTACCTCTTCGATCGCCGCGTCTGGACCAAGGTTGTGGCCCTGGTGGTAGCTCTGGTGGGTTATTGGGTGCTGATGACCTGCATCCCCATCCCCGGCGTGGGCCTGCCCGGCAAGGACGTGGTGCTGCTTGATCCGGACCAGAACCTGGTCAGCTGGCTCGACCGCCAGATCATGCCCTACCACTTGTATGAAAAGTCGCCCGACTACAATCTGCGCGACCCTGAGGGCCTGCTCAGCGACCTGCCCGCCACGGGCACGGCTCTGCTCGGCCTGCTTACCGCGCTCTGGCTGCGCTCCAACCGCTCGCTCAACCGCAAGGCGCTGGGAATGGCCGTAGCCTCGGCCACATGGCTTGCGCTGGGTTACACCTGGGCGATCTGGTTTCCCCTCAACAAGAAGCTCTGGACCAGCTCCTTTGTGCTCACCGCGGCCGGATGGAGCCTAGCCGTCTTTGCCCTCAGCTTCTATCTGGTTGAGGTCAAGGGCTGGGGCAAGCAGGGCTGGACCAGCAAGCTCACCTTCCCGTGGCTGGTCTTTGGCTCCAACGCCATTGCCGCCTACATGATCAGCGAGCTCATCCCCGGCATCGCTCTCATGTTCATCTGGACCGAAAATGGCAAGCGCCAGAACGCCCTCAACTGGGTCCGGGTCCACATCTGCGGCCAGATCCCCGACTCCGGCTGGGCTGCCTTCAGCTACTCGTTCCTCTTCATGGCCGTCTGCCTGGTTCCGGTCTGGATCATGTACCGCAAGAAGATTTTCCTGAAGGTTTAAGGGGCTTAGTGATCCGGCCCATCAACACTGACCGCTGGGTGCCCCATCCATCCCGCGTTTTGTGCGGGATGGGTGGGATAGAGTGACACGATTCGAGGGCCGGATCAATAGGGTCTGGTTATTCGCGGTGGGCAGTCCCTCATCCGGGCCACTCAAGGCGTTTGGGTCATACAAGAAACAAGGGGGCAGCCTTCCGGAGAAGGCTGCCCCCTTGTCTATCTGGCTGAAAAAGGGAAAGATGGGGTCGAAAGGGACTTTAGCACCTAGTCCCGAGTCCCTTAGTCCCTGCTTTTACTAAGCAATCGTCACGTGCTTGGCCTGCATCTGGGCCTTGATGACGAGTTCGGCCGCCAGCAGGCACTGCTCCTGGTCCTGCGCGTTGTGGGTGCGGTTCACAAGGTCGTCCACAAACTGCGGGCCAAAGGGCAGCGCCATGGCGTTGCAGTCAATGTAGCGGGCTTCCTTGTTGTCGACGATGAACAGATTGTTGCCTTGGTGGCCGACGGCGACGTTGGTGTACTTGCGCACTTCAATGTAGCCGTTGGTGCCCAGGACAAAGAGGCGGCCATCGCCCCAGGTGCCCAGGCCGTCGGGCGTGAACCAGTCCAGACGGACGTAGCCAAAGCCGCGGTCGCCGCGCAGAACCATGTCGCCAAAGTCCTGGAACTTGGGCCGGTTGGGGTGGCGGATGTTGGAGACCTGCGACTCGGCAATCTCCGCCGTCTTGGAGCCGGTGTAGTAGAGGAACTGGTCCACTTGATGCGAGCCGATGTCGCACAGGATGCCGCCGTAGAGTTCTGGGTCCCAGAACCACTCGGGACGCCCGCCCAATCCGCCGCCCCAGTCGCCATGACCCTGGATCACCTGGTGAGGAGCGATGTTGATGGTCTGGATTACCTTGCCAATGGCGCCCTGCTTGATCAGCTCGCCGGCGTGTACTGCGGCCTTCACTTCAAGCCGTTCGCTATAAAGAATGCCGTAGATGCGCTTGGTCTCGGCGATGGTCTTGCGGACCTCGGCCAGCTGCTCGAGCGTGGTGATGCCGGGCTTGTCCGAAAGAAAGTCCTTGCCGGTCTTCATCACCTTGACGCCGATGCCGGCGCGCTGGCTGGCCACCTGCGAGCTCAAAACCAACTGCAGGGACGGGTCGTTGATGATCTCGTCCTGGGTGGCGGCAACCTTCACATTCGGGAAGCGCTTCTTGAGCTGGGCCAGCTTGTCGTCTTCGCCCGCCCAGGCGGCCACCAGCTCGCCGCCGCCACGCTGCACGGCGCCGATCATGCTGTAGATGTGGTCGTGGCTCATACCGCAGACCCCGAACTTGATGTGGTGCTTGGGCGCCTCGGTGGCCACGGGCTTTACGGCGTCCTGCACAATGCTGCCGGAGCCTCCCCAGGCCATGGCGCTGTCGGGCATGGCGGCCATCATGGCGGCCGATCCCATGATGCCTGCGTGCTTCAGAAAGTCGCGCCGGCCGTTCATGAATTTGCTCATTGTGTCTCTCCCCTTTTCCAATCTCCGCCGGGCGGAGTTGTTGTGCGATGCCCGGCTGGAGGTAAACCCCAGTTGTTTGCGCCCGGTTCTCCCGCAGGGACCGCAGCGCGGAACATGCGAACAAATAGTTCGCGTGCCGAAGATAGCATAAACGATCCCTCTACCCACTTTCTTGCCGGAACGCAAACATGGTGCAATTTTGCGGGAGAATGATCCCCGGTCGCGGCGTATGATACTCGCGAATTCAACCAGACACAGCGCGCCACAGCTCTTTGTCGAAAGCTGTGTGCGTAGCCCGCATCGGGTGAGGAGCAAGCCATGGAACGAACCGCAAACTGCAATCGGAAACTGGAACGGATGTTGAAGGCCCTGCACCACGAGGAGCCGGACCGGGTTCCGATCAGCGACTTCTTCTGGGGCGGCTTCCTCACCGAGTGGCGCAAGGAGTTCGGACTGGCCGCCGACGCCGACATCTACCGCTACTACGACCTGGACTGGCGCGTGGAGACGCCCAATCTTGATCCCCATATCCAGCCCTTTCAGACGTTGGTGGAGACCGCGACCGAGGTGACGGTGAAGACCGGCTTTGGAGCCACCATCCGCAAGCGCTTCGATCTACCCATGCCGGCCTACGTGGGATTTGACACCGACACCATCGAAAAGCTGGAGGCCTTCCAGTTCGACGACCCATTTGACGAACGGCGTTTCTTCCAGGCCGGCGACGATCAAATCAACGGCGTGGGCGATGGCTTCACGCGCAACACGCCCGCGTGGATGGAGCGCGTGGATGCGGTCTATGAGGACTTCCCGGTCTTTGGCTCCGTCTGCGAGGCGCACGAGATGATCTGGCGCATCGCCGGGCAGGAAAACGTGCTCATGGGCATGGGTGAGTATCCGGAGCAGATCGCCCGCTTTGTCGACCGGCTGCATGAGTACAACCTGGGGCTGATCCAGGCGCAGATCAAAGCGGCGGGCGGCAAACTGGCCGGCATGGTGATCTGGGGCGATGTGGCCTTCAACAAGGGCATGCTGTTCTCGCCAGTCTTTTGGCGGAAGGTCTTCAAGCCGGGCGTCAAGGCCATGATTGCCGAGTGCCACAGCGCCGGCATTCCGGTCATCTATCACGGCTGCGGACGGGCGCTGAAGATCTTTGAGGACTTCATCGAGATCGGCTTGGACGCCTACAACCCGCTGGAGTTCAAGGCTGGGATGGACGCCATCGAGCTGCGCCGCCAGTATGGGCACCGGATCGGCTTCTGCGGCAACTTCGATGTGCAACTGTGGGCCGCGGGCAGCAGGGAAGAGCTGAAGGCCGCCGCGCTGACCAAGCTGAATGTGGCCAAGGGCGGCGGGTTCATCTTCCAGAGCGACCACTCGGTGCCCACCAACGTGCCGCCCGCAAGCTACGACTACGTGGTGAATCTGGTGCGGGAGTACGGCAAGTATCCGCTGAAGCTGGGCGAGTACGATCTGCCGGATCTAACGTACTGCCGGATCTAACGTAAGGCATGTGGCAGCCCGGTTATCGATCTGGCCCGAATTACTGACAGCTGGGTGCCCCATCCATCCCGCGTTTTGTGCGGGATGGGTGGGAGAGAGTGACACTGTTTGAGGCGCGGACCCAAAGTGCCCTATGGATTGAGCGAAGTGTCCATTGCAAGCAGCCGTGCGAACGCCCCGTCAGGGGCAAAGCATGTTAGCCCAGCGCTTCAGCGCTGGGGATGCGGCCCATCTGAGAGGCTGAGTCCCGTAGGGACGACGCAAATATTCGCAAATTCCAATATCGGAAAACGCGAGGTTGCACAGCGACCCCGAGGGGCGCGGGAGGATGGGATGCGTCCTTCCCAGTACGTCGCAGGTTCCGTGCTATCGGCACAGCGCCCCTACACAGCGCGCAGTCTGTCGGCAGTTGCCGGACCCGTTTCAAAACCCTCGCAACAGACCGACCGGCTGCGCGTAAAATTCCTTCAGCGCTGGCGCTGCTCTGGGCAACTGCGCCAGCCGTGGAGGATGCCCGTATGCAGGTAGCTCGAAGAACGCTGTTCGCTTGGCTGGTAGCAGCTCCGGCCGTGCTGCTGGCGGCTTTGCGCGGTGAGGCGCAGAAGCCCCAGGAGCAGGCCGACGCCATCCTGGTGCTCAAGAAGGATCACCAGTTGCAGCTCTTCCAGAAGGGCAAACTCCTCCGAACCTACAAGGTGGCGCTGGGGACGGGCGGGCTTGCTCCGAAGCAGCGCGAGGGCGATGCGCGCACGCCGGAGGGCCACTACACGATTGATTCACGCAATGCCGTGAGCCACTACCACAAGGGTTTGCATGTCTCCTACCCGAACGCCGAGGATCGCAAGCGTGCGGCCAAGCTGGGCGTTTCGCCGGGCGGAGCCATCATGATCCACGGCCTGCCCAACGGAAAGGGCTACCTGGGCACCTTGCACACGCAATGGGACTGGACGCTGGGCTGCATTGCCGTCACCGATGCGGAGATTGACGAGATCTGGGATCTGGTGCCGCTGGGCACGCCCATCGAGATTCGCCCCTAGGCCACCTGCGGTGGCATTGCATGCAGCCACCTGCGGTGGGGCCACTCGCTTCGCGTCCTTCGTGGTTAGAGTCCGGGCCTATCCGGGGACCTCTCTGCGAAAATAGAATACGATGCTCAACCTGATTAAAGCTGGGAAGCGGTTCGGACCGCGCGTGTTGTTTACGGAGGCCGACTGGCTGATCCGTGCCAAGGAAAAAACTGCGCTGGTGGGCGCCAACGGAACGGGCAAGTCCACGGTGATGAAGGTGCTGGCCGGGCTGGAGTCCCTGGACTACGGTGAGTTGCAGCAGACCCGCGGCATGAGCATTGGCTACTTGCCGCAGGAAGGGCTGGCGTTGACCGGCCGCACCATCTTTGAAGAGTGTCTGACGGTCTTTGACGAGCTGCGCGCCATGGAGCGCGAGGCCGAGGAACTGGCCGCGCAGATGGCCTCGCTGGACCACGAGGGCGCGGAGTATGCGCAGACGGCCGAACGCTACTCGCTGGTGCAGGAGCGCTTTCACGCGCTGGACGGCTACGCGCTGGATGCGCAGGTGGGCGCGGTGCTGACCGGCCTGGGCTTTGGCAAGGAAGACTGGACGCGGCGGACAGAAGAGTTCAGTGGCGGCTGGCAGATGCGCATTGCGCTGGCCAAGCTGCTCCTGGCCAAGCCCAACCTGTTGCTGCTCGACGAGCCCACCAACCATCTGGATCTAGAGACTCGCAACTGGCTTGAGAACTATCTGCACGATTATCCCTTCGGCTATGTGCTGATCTCGCACGACCGCTACTTTCTCGACGTGACGGTGGATCGCACCGTGGAGATCTGGAACAAGCGGCTCACCATCTTCCAGGGCAACTACAGCAAGTACCTCTCGCAGAAGGACGAGCGGAGGGAGCAGCTGATCGCGGCCTATCGCCATCAGCGCGACCAGATCGAGCATCTGGAGGCCTTCATCAACCGCTTTCGGGCGCAGGCCACCAAGGCCAAGCAGGCGCAGTCGCGGATCAAGGAACTGGAAAAGATCGTGCGCATTGAGCTGCCCGAGGAAGAGCCCATCATCCACTTCAAATTTCCGCAGCCGCCGCCCTCGGGGCGCATGGTGGCGGAGTCTGAAGGGCTCACCAAGACCTACGGCGAGAAGTGCGTGCTCGACAATGTACGCTTTGGCATTGAGCGCGGCGAGCGGGTGGCGCTGGTGGGCGTGAACGGCGCGGGCAAATCCACGCTCATCAAGCTGCTGACCGGCGCGGAGCTGCCTACCTCCGGTTCCATCAAGCTGGGACACAACGTGCTGGCGGAGTACTTTGCGCAGGACCAGTACAAGGTGCTGGACCCGGAGGCGCGCATGCTGGACGACATCAGCCGCGCCGCCATGAAGGTTCCCGAGGTGGAGCTGCGCTCGCTGCTGGGCTGCTTCCTGTTTACGGGCGACGATGTCTTCAAGCCGCTGGGCGTGCTCTCCGGCGGCGAGCGCAACCGCTTTGCGTTGGCCCGGATTCTGGTCTCGCCCTCGAATTTCCTCTTGCTCGACGAGCCCACCAACCATCTGGATATGCGCGCCAAGGATGTGCTGCTGGACGCGATCGATGCCTTCAGCGGCACGGTGGTCTTTGTCTCCCACGACCGCTACTTCATCGACCGGCTGGCGACGCGGGTGCTGGAGGTGGAGAACGGCGCGGTGAATAGTTACGAGGGCAACTACGAGGACTACCTGCGCCGCAAGGAGGCGATGAATGCCGCCGTGGGTAACAGCGGGGGTGCTCTAAAATCTGAAACCTCCGTGCCGCAGGTAGCCGCTGCGCCGCAGAGCGTGGCCAAGACAGAGCGCGCGGATGCGCCCGATGCCGCGGAGGCCCTGAAGAAAGAAAAGAAGAAACTGAACCCCATCAAGCAGAAGCAGATGGAAGAGCGCTGCGCCTTTCTGGAGGAGGAGTTGCCGCGGGTGGAAGCGGCGCTGCTTACCACTGAGCAGCAACTGGGCATGTACGTGTCGGCGGCGGAGACGGAGCGGCAGACCAAGCTGGCCGAAGAGCTGCGCACGCAGGCCGCCTCGCTGACCGAAGAGTGGGAAGAGTTGATGCTGCAGCTGGATGGGATCTAGAGCTGGATTTGAAGCAATGCAAGCCTCTTCTTCGTGGGAGTCGTCGCGCGTGCTCCTCCGAATCGGACGAGGCTTGAATCCGGATTGGACGGGGCATCCCTCCGGATTGGACGTGATGGGCATGGTGCTCTACGACAGCGATCAGGCGGTTCCATTCGGCTCCAACCTTTACGCCGTACCCATCTCCTGCTTGTGGCGATAAGTGGACCGCAAATTGGACTCTCCACCCCTAAAAACATCGTGCATAATCAAAGGACGATGGCTCTTTTATGGAATCCCGAGAGTTGGCCGCAGAGGTTGGCGGAGTTGGAGGCGCAGACTGGCGATCTGAAGGAAGCGCCGCTGCGCCGCGACGTGCGCTCGCTGGGCACGCTGCTGGGCGAAGTGTTGCGCGAGCAGGTCGGCGACGAGTTTTTCCAGCATGTGGAGGCGCTGCGCCAGGGCACCATCCGGCGGCGCGATGCCGAGGCCAAGGGCGACAGCGAAGAGGCGGCACGGCAGGGCGCGCGGGCGCTGGAGCTGATTCACTCGCTCCCCGTGGAGCGAGCCACGCTGTTGACACGCGCCTTTGCGTTCTATTTCGAGCTGATCAATCTGGCGGAGACCAACCATCGCAAACGCCGCCGTGGCGCGCTGCGGCAGAGCGGGCAGGCCGACCGGCAGCGCGGATCGCTGGCCGGAACCCTGGCCGAGATGCGCCGCGTGGGCATCAGCCTGGACGAGGCGCTGATGTGGCTGCGCCGGGTGCGGATTGTGCCGGTGTTTACCGCGCATCCCACCGAGGTGGCGCGCCGCTCGGTGATGTTCAAGCGCCGCCGGATTGGCGAGTTCCTGGAACGTCTGGACCGCATTCCGCTGCCCATTGAAGAGCTGGAGCGGCTGGAAGAGATGGTGCGGGCGGAGATTACCAGCCTGTGGCAGACCGATGAAGTGCGTTCGCGCCGGCCCACGGTCTTTGACGAAGTGAAGATGGGTCTGGACTACTACGACGTGGCCATCTTCGAGACCCTGCCGGGGCTCTATCGCGAGATTGCCGCGGCCTTCCGCTCGGCCTATGGCGTGGAGCTGGAGCGGCTCGAACTGCCTCAGGTGCTCAGCTTTGGCTCCTGGATTGGCGGCGACCGCGACGGCAATCCCTTTGTGACCCCGGATGTGACGCGAGGCGCGATCCAGTTGGCGCGCGGTCATCTGCTGCTCTACTACCAATCCCGGCTGGACGAGATCATCGACCTGCTTACCTCCAGCGCGCAGCAGCTGCCGGTAAGCGAGGAGCTGCTGGCGCGGTTAAACGACTACGTGGCCGCGGTGCACACGCCCGAGGCCCAGGTCTTTGGCCAGCAGTATGAGTTCGAGTACTACCGCCGCTTCATGATCTGCGTAAAGGCGCGCATTCAGCGCACGCTGGAGGCCGCGGGCAACGCGTCCAGCCAGGCGCTGCCGGTCACGTCTTACACGCTGGCGCGCAGCCACGACAAGCTGACCCAGGCTCTGCCGGCCTACTGTTCGGTGCTGGACTTCCTGGACGATCTGGAGACGCTGCGGGCCTCCCTGGCCGCCAACAAGGGTATCCGCATTGCGCGCACCCTGATCGATCCGCTGATCCTGCAAGTGCGCACCTTTGGCCTGCATCTGCATGCGCTGGATGTGCGCCAACATGCGCGGGTCCACGCGGTGGCTCTGAAAGAGACCATTGCCGATACCTCGGCTGCCAGCCTGCCGGCGCCGCTCTCTGCTGAGACGGAGAGCGTGCTCGAAACCTTCCGCGCCATTGCCGAGCTGAAGAGCGGCTGCTCGCCAGAGGCTATCCGGCAGTACGTGATCTCCGGCGCATCCTGCGTGGACGACGTGCTGGCCGTGGTGCGTTTGGCCCGGTTGGGCGGCGTACGCGTGGAAGGCAACGGGCCAACCTCGGGACCGTCAGCAGAGCAGGCCGTCGGGAATCCCGGCCTCATGCCGGTGCCGCTCTTTGAATCGGTTGAAGACCTGCGCAATGCGCCTGCCGTATGCCGCGAGCTGTGGACGCGCCCGGACTACCAGAAGCTGATGTCCAGTTGGGATAACTGGCAGGAAGTGATGCTGGGCTACTCCGACTCCAACAAGGACGGCGGCATGTTGACCTCCACCTGGGAGATCTTTCGCGCCCATCGCGATCTGCATGCCGTGGCCCGCGAGTGTGGTGTTCGGCTGCGTCTCTTCCACGGCCGGGGCGGAACGGTGGGCCGCGGTGGCGGACCCACGCATCGCGCCATCTTTGCCCAGCCCATGGACGCCTTTGACGGACAGATCCGCATCACCGAACAGGGCGAGGTGCTGAACTTCAAGTACGCCGACGAGGTGCTGGCGGAGCGCAATCTGGAGCTGATGATTGCCGCCTCGCTCGACGCGCTGGCCCGCCCCAACGCGCGCGACCCCGAGGGCCATTTCACGGGCATTCTGCGCCCGGAGTGGGAGGCGGCGCTCAACCAGCTTTCGGCCACGGCCTTCGACTTCTACCGCGCCAACATCCTCGACAATCCCGAGGTCGTCACCTACTTTGAGCAGTCCACGCCGGTGGGCGAGCTGGAGAACGCCAAGATCGGCTCCCGCCCCTCGCGGCGCAATGCCTCCATGCGCATTGAGGATCTGCGTGCCATTCCCTGGGTCTTTGGATGGACGCAATCGCGGCTGCTGATCCCGGCCTGGTTTGGCGTGGGCTTCGCGCTGGAACAATTTCTGGCTACGGGAGCCGAAGGCAGAGAGAAAAACCTGACCTTGCTGGAGACCATGGCGCACGAGTTTCCGCTCTTCATTGACCTGCTGCGCAACGTGGAGCTGGCGCTGGGCAAGGTGGACCTGTCGACGGCCAGACTCTACGCCTCGCTGGTGCCTGACGCGGAGCTCCGGGAGCGGGTGTACGGCATCTTCGAGCAGGAGTTCCATCGCACGGTGAGGGCGCTCGGCCAGGTGCTGAGGCAGACCGAAGTGCTCCAAAGCAATCGGGTCCTGGCCAATTCCATCAAGCTGCGCAACCCGTACGTGGATCCGATGCATCTGATTCAAGTAGACATGCTCCGTCGCAAGCGCGCCGGGGAGGACACGCCGGAGGTGAACCGCGCACTGGCGGCCACCATCAGCGGTATCTCTGCCGGGCTCCGGAACACGGGATGAATCGGGGAGGAGTTGGAGCTGGCAAGTCTCTTTCTTCCCGATTTCTACTCCGCCCCTCTCACTTTGGTTCCCAAGTGAGAATCCCTGCAGCATCTTTTTCCCACAGTTACTTCTGTCGATGAAGTTTGCGTCTATCTTCTATTGAGGGTCGCGACCTGCTCGTTGGGCTGTGCGGAAAGAAGCTTTGACAATGGGTCTGGAAAGTATTAGCGGCCGCGCGCGAGCGGCGTTCACCTATTCTTTCTGGGAGCGGATTTTTTTGGTTCCTCCCTGGGTGTATCCAGTTGTGTTTTTCACGGTGCTGGCTAACATCCCTTACTGGTGCGCGAGCCAGATGCTGGCCCTGCGGATGTGGGGATGGTTCTGCGTGCAGTATTTGACCGTGGGACTGTTGGCTCTGCTGTTGCCAGCCTGGGCGGCCACCGCGATGTTTGTGCTGGTGGTGCTCGCCGATCTGCTCTCAGCCACCTGCGCCACCTACATGCTCTCGCTGAAGGACTGCCTGGACAACGTGGGCAACTACATGTCGCTTTCGGCTCCGCGGCAGCTGGCGGTGGTGGTGGTGGTGGTTCTGCTGCTGCTGGCGGCCTCCATTGTTTACTCCATGAATCTGTCCCGGTTGGCGCGTAGGGTGAAGGTTCGGATTGCCGCCAGCCTGGGGGTGGCCATGGTGCTGCTGCTCGCGGCCGATCTGCGCACCGTGGCGCGCAACACCGGTGCCATGCCCAACCCTTTCAGCACCCGGGCGCAGAGCGACGGCGTGAACTTTGCGTTGCTCCCGGATCAGAGTCGCCTGGTGAGGATTCCGGAGATCCGTCTGGTTCGGCTGGCCATTGCCGAGGCGCGGATTCGCGCTAGTTTGCACACCGGCCCTGCGCAGCCCATCGGCAGTGCCACGGCGTTGGCTCTCAAGCTGGCGGGCATGGAGCAGCGCGTGAGTGCCGATCAAGCGCCCAACTTTGTTCTGGTTCTGGTTGAGTCCTGGGGCCATCCGGCGGCATCGCCCATGGAGGACGCGCTGCTGGAGCCCTACCTGCAGCCGGAGGTGGCGGACCGCTACCGGGTGGTGCGCGGGACCATGCCTTTCCACGGTACAACCATTGCCGGTGAGGCCCGCGAGCTGTGCGGCAAGGCGTTTGGCTACGCGCTGATTGACGAGCCGGCCCAACAACTGCAGGGCTGCCTGCCGGCGCGGCTGGCGCGGATGGGTTACCACAGCATTGCGGTGCATGGATTGAGCGGAGCTATGTTCCATCGCGAGCGCTGGTACCGGACCATTGGATTTGACCAGCGGCTGTTCCACGACGACCTGCAGAACAGGGGCCTGCCCGACTGCGCGGGGGCCTTTGCCGGGACCTGCGATACGGCCATTGCGGCTTGGGTGGGCGACGAGCTGGAGAGGTCGAACCAGGCGCCCTTGTTTGTGCATTGGGTGACGCTCAACTCGCACCTGCCGGTGCCCGGCGCTTTACCGGCGGCCTGCAAGGCAGAGCTGGGCCTTGCGCCTGGAACCGCGCTCTGCTCCTGGTTCCAGTTGCAGTTGGCGCTGCACCGCGCGGTTGCCCAGGCGGCTGACCAGGTTGCGAGACGGCCCACGGTGTTTGTGATTGTGGGCGATCACGCTCCGCCCTTTGTGGACGACCAGACGCGCTCGCTCTTCTCCAGCGACCATGTTCCCTATTTGCTGCTGATTCCCCGCCAGCATGAACTACCGCAGGATCGAACCCTGGTGCATGCCATTTCGCCTGATCGGCCAGCCCACCGCACCCTGCTGCGCCTCAATCCCTGACTCTGCCCATCAAATTGGGCGTAAAGGGCTTGCAGAGTGGGTGGGACTGAGGGTAGGCTGTATCCATGCGTCGATGTCGCTAACACCGTCCTGGTGAAATGCCCGACGCGGAACTGTGCTTCAAGAACCCGCAGTCCGATTCCTCTTCCCACAGCCCATACCTTAATTGAAGGCTCACAGCCCCTCCGGGCCTTGGTCCCGGAAAAAGGAGATCCTCATGGCGCGCATTGCTGCAAACATTACGGAACTGATTGGAAAAACCCCGCTGGTGCGGCTCAACCGTTTGACCGAAGGCCTTCCCGGCACGGTGGTCGTCAAGCTGGAAAGCCAGAATCCGGTGGCCAGCGTCAAGGACCGCATCGGCTTTGCCATGATCGACGTCGCCGAGAAGGAAGGCAAGATCACCCCCGGCGAGACCGTGCTGATTGAGCCCACCAGCGGCAACACCGGCATCGCCCTGGCCTTTGTGGCCGCTGTGAAGGGTTACAAGCTGATCCTGACCATGCCGGAGACCATGAGCCTGGAACGCCGCGTGCTGCTGCTCGCCTTTGGCGCGGAGATTGTGCTCACCCCCGGCCCCAACGGCATGAAGGGCGCCATTGCCAAGGCCAACGAGCTGGCTGCCAAGACGCCGGGCGGCTACATCCTGGGACAGTTCGACAACCCGGCCAACCCGGCCATTCACTACGCCACCACCGGCCCCGAGATCTGGGAAGATACCGATGGCGCGGTCGACTTTCTGGTTTCGGGCGTGGGTACCGGCGGCACCCTGACCGGCATTGCCAGCTATATCAAGGAGCGCAAGCCCGGCTTCAAGGCCGTTGCGGTGGAGCCGGTGGATAGCCCGGTGCTCTCCGGCGGCAAGCCCGGCCCGCACAAGATCCAGGGCATTGGCGCTGGCTTTGTGCCCTCCATCCTGAAGACCGAGCTGATCGATGAGATCATCCAGGTTTCCAACGACGACGCCATTGCCACGGCGCGCAGTTTGCCCAAGGAAGAAGGCCTGTTTGTGGGCATCAGCTCGGGCGCCGCGGTGTGGGCGGCCATTGAGCTGGCCAAGCGGCCAGAGAACGCCGGAAAGCTGATTGTGGCCATCCTGCCCAGCTTTGGCGAGCGCTATCTAACCAGCGCCCTGTTTGACACGCTGCGTCAGCAGGCACTGGCTCTGCCCACGGAGCAGATCGCAGTTTAGGGGCATTGCATGCAGCCACTCCCTTCGGGGTCTCCGTGGAAGGGGATCCTCGAAGGGGGCGGCGCGCAGGCGCTTTGGGTCCGGCATCCTGCACTGTGACGTTTCGGGTGCCCCACCCTCGCCGCGGTCTTGTTTTTGCGGCTAGGGTGGGATTGCATGGAAACTGCTTTCGGGCCGGATCTTGAGGGAACAACAAGAAGGATGAGGCTGTCGCGGCCCAACGCAGGCAGACTCAGAACGGAACGGTTCGCATGTCAGCAATTTCCCGCATCCGTGACGACGTGCGCTCCATTTTTGAGCGCGACCCGGCCGCACGCTCGTGGCTGGAAGTGCTGACCTGCTATCCCGGTCTGTGGGCGGTGTGGATTCACCGCGTCTCTCATCTGCTGTGGGGCGTCAAGCTCTACCTGCCAGCGCGTCTTCTCTCCCAGATTGCCCGTTTTCTTACCGGCGTTGACATCCATCCCGGCGCGCAACTGGGGCACCGGCTCTTCATCGATCACGCCACCGGCGTGGTGATTGGCGAGACCGCGATTGTGGGCGACGACGTAACCATGTACCAGGGCGTCACCCTGGGCGGCACCGGCAAGCAGCATGGCAAGCGCCACCCCACCATCTGCAACAACGTCTTTATTGGCAACAATGCCAACGTGCTGGGCAACATTACAGTGGGTGAGAATTCGCGCGTGGGTGCGGGCTCCGTGGTGCTGAACGATGTGCCGCCCAACTCCACCGTAGTGGGCGTCCCGGCGCACATTGTCTATCGCAACGGCCAGCGCCTTCTGGTCACCGATCCTCACGACATCAAGGACCCGCTTTCCGACGCGTTGATTGCCCTCAGCGCCCGGGTGGACGAACTCGAAGGCAAGCTGGGCGAAGAAGCCGGCGTGCAGCCCTTTGCGGAAGAAGAGGCCGAGCGCGCCGCTTATCGCGATCAGTTGGACAAGCTGCGCGGCTATGTGTCCATGGGTGAGGGGATCTAGTGGAGTGTCTCAAGCAGATGATCGTTTATCCGTTTTGAAGGGTACGGGCTTTAGTTTTGAAGGGTACGGGCTTTAGCCCGTACGTACGTAAGGCCTGCAAAATCAAGAGGGCTTTAGCCCCCGAGGGAATGCTGACCACCCCGTTTGGCTCATTGTGGGGCGCGGACAAAAGACGCCAGGACTGAGACATTACACTAGCAGCAAGTCCGCGGGAGCATCCTAACCTGCGCATGCACTCACCCGCTGACTTGCTAACTCGCTACTTCTTCGCCACCGCGTTCAGCTCCTTCAGCCTCGGATAGAGCGGAGCTGCAAAGATGGCTCCGGTGCTAGAGTTGACTCGGTACAATTTGCCGATTGCGGGAGCAAAAAGGTTGCGTCTGAATTGTTCGTGTTGGTTGATGCTGGCATGGTGTGGCCTGCCCTTCGTGCTGCGGGCTGCGCCCCGCGTGGAGCCGGTTCCGGTGCCGCAGGAGATGCGCTCCCAGGTCTTTACGGTGAAGGTGAACGGCATGCCAGTGGATGTGGCCCACGCCGCCGCCAGCCTGGAGTTTGCCAGCTTTGACATCGTTGGCCCGGTAATCGTGGAGGTGACCGCCGCCGACCCCGACTTCTGGAATGCCGGCGTGGATGTGGAGCCCTGGCGGCTGGGCATCCGGCCGGAACGCAAGGGCGCAACGTTGCGCTTCCGTTTGGAGGTGCCGGCCAAGATCGCCATCTCCCGCCCCCGCGATTTTCTGAGCCATGCGGCCATGCTGTTTCTGTTTGCGGGCACTCCGCAACCCCTGCCGCGCGACTCCAGAATCCATGCCTTCATGCCCGGCGTTTATCACGGCAGCCTGAACCCCAGGAGCGGCGAAAGCATCTATCTGGCGCCCGGCGTGGTCATCTACGGCAGCCTGAACCTGTGGAAGGTGCACGATGTGCGCGTCTTTGGCCGCGGCACCATTGTGTACGAGGGCACCCAGGACCCCAAAAGCGACGAAGGCTGGATGCAGCGGCCGGACTGGCATTGCATTGGCGCTCTGGAGGCCCACAATGTGCAGATTCAGGGCCTCACTTGTGTGGTGCGGGCGCGCACCTGGTCCATCCAGATGAAGGACTCCACCGGCTTTGTCTACGACGATCTGCGCGTGATGGGCGGCAATCCGGGCAACGCCAATCAGGACGGAATGGATTGGCTGGGCGGCGGCGATGCGGTGGTGCGGAACTCTTTCCTGCGCGCCTCCGACGACGTGTTTGCCATGCTCGGCAACTGGGACGGCTACTCCCAGGCCGACCTGCTCCGTCCCGGTCACGACGTGTCCAACATTCTGATTGAGCACAGCCAGCTCTCCACGTCGATCTCGAACATTGTGCGCGCGCAATGGCCGCAGAAGATTTACAACTCGCGCAACTTCACCATGCGCGATGTGGACGTGCTGCATGGCGGCATTGGCGCCTGCGGCCAGCCCTTTGCGCTCTTGGGCATGTGGGGCGCAAACAACGCTCACGGCTCGCACAGTAGCTATACGTTTGAAAATATTTTCTTGGACAACTGGTACTCCCTGGTGCAGATGGAGCAGCAGCAACCGGAGATGAAGGGGTTTGTCTTCCATAACATCTGGGCGCTCGATCAGCCGCCGATGGTGGCATCCTCCATTACCGGCAACGTGAGCGACGTGACCTTTGACAATGTGAAGCTGGGCCAGCGGCGCGCGGAGAGCAGTGCCGACCTGCCGCTGGTGGTGAGCGGAGGCGCGCAGCCCGCAACCTTTGCGCCGGAGCCGGAGACGGTGGCCTCCTTTACCGTGGAGCCGGAGGTGTTTGCGCCAGGCCAGGAGGTCACCCTCAAAGCACGCCTGATACGCGGGGCGCGCTATACGTGGCTGTTGGGCGATGGCACGCGGGCTGTGGGGCGCGAGGTCAAGCATCGCTTCCCGGATGCGCTGGGCACGGAGTACGACGGCAAGGATGGCGCGGGCCGCTTCCGCGTGCTGCTGCATGTGGAGAGCAAGAAGGGCGAGGACTGGGCCGCGCAGGGCCTGGTGGCCGTGGGCAAGTGGAAGGAAGCGCAGCAGAAGATGCCGCAGACCACGCCGGGTCTGGCCTGGCAGATCTATCCCGGCTCGTGGACGGAGTTGCCGGATCTGACCAAGGCCATGATGGTCTATAAAGGCGAGGCCGCGGGACTGCACGCGGACCCCGGCGGCTATCCAAAGTACGCTGCCTCCTGGGATGGCTATATCGACGTTCCTGTGGATGGCGGCTACACCTTCCACCTGCTGGCGCGCGATGGGGCGCGGCTGGTGATCGATGGCGTGCAGATTGCGAAGACCGGCGAGCCGTTTGCGCAGGTCTGTGGCGCGCCCGGCAACGCCATGCGTTACGAGCGCGGTTCGCTGGGCTTGCGTGCCGGCCGGCACACTCTCCATCTGGAAGGACTCCATGCGCGCAGCGAAGGCGCGCCGCGGCTGCTGTGGGAGGGTCCAGGATTGCCGCTTGCCGACGTGCCGCCGCAGGCCTACACGCATGTGCGCCTGGACACGATCTCGCGCTAGGCACCTGCGGTGCGGCAGACCGCGCTTCGCGCGCGATGGGTGGAATACACTTCTCGTTGCGCTGCGTTCGAGCGTAGGATTGACGCGATTCATCGGGAGGAAACGAGATGCTGAGGATCGACGACCGCGCTGGTATTCGCGCAACTCTGAGAGGCAGCCTGATGACCGCCTTTGCCCTCCTGCTGGGGACCGCCTCGCTCTGGGCGTATCCGGAGAAGGGCACGCCCGCTCCGCCGTTGAGCCCGCTGACCCTGCTGCAGACGCCCGCGCAGGCCAAGGCCGATTGGGCAAGCCTGCAGGGGAAGGTTGTGGTGCTGGAGTTTTGGGCCACCTGGTGCTCGCCCTGCGTGGCGGGCCTTCCGCACTTCAATCAGCTGGTGGCATCGCTCGATCCGGCCAAGTTTCAGTTCATCTCCATCGATGACGAGGAGCAGAAGGACGTGGAGAGGTTCCTGGCCAAGAAGAAAATGTCTGGCTGGGTTGGGGTCGATCCCACAGGCAGCGTTTTTGCCTGGTACGGAATCAAGGCGCGACCCACCGCGGTCATCGTCGATGCCAGCGGAAAGATAGCCGCGGTCACGGAGATGGATACGGTGACCACCCCGGACCTTGAGGCGCTTGCAGCAGGGAAGAGCGTCGCCTTCAAGCCAGTCATGGCGTTCAACGAGGGCGGTGCTCCGACGGCTCCAGCTCCCGAGGGCCTCCTGTTTTCCGTGTCGATCAGCAAGGCAAAGCCTGATGCAACTCTCTCCAGGAACAATCACCCGCCCACCGGAACGGATCTTCTAGGAGAGAGTGCGGACGGCCTGTTCACCGACATCTTCAATGTTTTCGGGGATCGCTATGTTCTGAAGGGATCGATGCCGGAAGGGCGCTTTGATCTGCGCGTAAATCTTGGCGAACTGCCGGAGGCTGCGATGAGACCAGCCATCCAGCAGGCCGTGCTCGGCGCACTGCACTTGCAGATGCAGCAAAAGACCCTGACCAAACCGGAGTACATTCTGCGCGCCACCCAGTCGAGCAAGAGCCTGCTGAGTCCGTCGGCTTCAGCGCACGCGGTCAAGCGAGGCTCCTGGCATAACGGCATCCTCTTGATGAACGGGACGATGAAGGATCTTGCCTGGGCGTTGGCCACCGGATTGGAAACGCCCGTGATCGACCAGACGGGTCTCGAAGGAACCTTCGATGCACGTTTCCAAGCCGCGGGAAACGACCTTGACAGCGTGAATGCCGTTCTCCGGAAGACGCTCGGGCTGGAACTCGTTCCAGGCGATCAGGAGATGCCGATTACGGTCTTCGAAGTCTCCCCGGCAGGGAGCGCAGGGCCCGCGCACTAAAGAATTTTCCCTTTTGTTCTAGACTTTCGTGCCCCATCCATTTCCGCGTTTGTTGCGGAAATGGGTGGGACGCCTGGGAAACTTAGGTCTGCACCATTTCAGAAAAACGAATATCAAGGTTGATCCAGCAACCCTTTAATTTGTCGATGAGGCTGCTTGCTTTGTAACAGGGCACGACTTTAGTCGTGCCGTAAGTAGCCTAAAATCAACGAGGGCTTCAGCCACTGCGGGTTCCTTTCAACTGAAATCGGCTCAAAACAGAGTTCTTCCGTAACCTGTGAAGTCGTGCCCTTTTACAAAACCATGTCTGTTCGTCTCTTTGGCCACCCAACCTGAGCTAACTTGATATTCATCTTCAGAGGCCTACTCTACAGTCGGCGCTACGATGTTTTGATCGGTCGTGAGCGGAGAAGATTATTTCGGCAACTGCGTGATGTCCCAGCCGCCGCCCAGGGTGCGGATAAGCCCGACGCTGGCCACGAACTCCCGCGTCTGCAGGTCGACGGCAGTGCGCTGGTTGTTCAAAAGCGCCGTCTCCGCCGTGAGCACTTCCAGATAACCCGTCACGCCGCCCCGATAGCGTTCGTCGGCCAGGTCAAAGGAGTGTTGTGCGCTGGCCACTGCGCGCTGTTCGACAGTAGACTCCTGCTCCAGCACGCGCAGCGTGGAGAGTTGGTCTTCCACGCCGTTGAAGGCATCCAGCACGGTGGCGCGATAGCTGGCTGCCTGGGCCTCGTAGTTGTGGCGGGCCTGGTCGGTGACAGCGTGTCGCTGGCCGGCGTCAAACAGCAGCTCTGTGGCCTTTGCGCCCAAGGACCAGAGCGCGCTGGGGCCGGTGAGCCAGGTGCCCACGTTCACGCTCTCAAAGCCGCCGGCGGCGGTGAGCGGAATGTCAGGATAAAAGGCGCTGACCGCGATGCCGATCTGGGCGTTGGCCGCTGCGGCGCGACGCTCGGCCGCGGCCACGTCGGGGCGGCGCTCCAGCAGTTGCGAGGGCACACCCAGCGGAACCTTGGGCAGCGTCAGATTCAGCGGGCTGGTGGCCAACGTGAAGCCGGCGGCGTTCTGGTTGGTGAGCGTGGCCAGAGCGTGCTCAAACTGGGCGCGGGCCACGCCAATCTCCACCTGCTGCGCGCGCACGGTTTCCAACTGGGTGCGCGCCTGGGCCACGTCCGCCTCGGAGGCTACACCGCCGTTCAGCCGCGTCTGCGTAAGCTGCAACTGGTCTTCCAGCGCGGAAATGGTCTGGGCAAGCAACTGCGCGCTGGCGTCAAGTCCACGCAGCTGGAAGTAATCCGCGGCCAGCTCGGCATGGAGGCTGAGGTCGAGCGTGGCCAGGTCCGCGGCGCTGGCCTGGGCGCTCGCGCTGGCGGACTCCACGGAGCGGCGGATACGGCCCCAGAAGTCGGGCTCCCAGCTGGCCTGGGTGCCCAGCACGTAATCGTTGTAGTGGGCGGTGGAACTGGCCGAGGGGCGATTGGTGGAGAGATCGCTGCGGCTGGGCGAGACGCTGCCGGAGACGGTAGGGAAGAGCCCAGCGCGCGTTGCGGCCACCTGATCGCGCGCCGCCAGATAGGATTCCGCGGCGCGGCGCAGGTTCTGGTTGCCAGTGGCAACGCGCTCTTCAAGGGCGTTGAGTTGCGGGTCCCGGTAGATCTCCCACCACTTGCCGCGCAGCATGCCGTCCGAGGGGTTGGCCGCGCTCCATGCGCCGCCTGCCGGGTTGGCCGGAGCCACCACCGCGCTGGCGCCGGTCTCGCCATAGGCATAGGGAGCCATGGTCGCGGGCTTGGCGTAGTTGGGACCGACGGGCTTGCAGCCGGAGAGCAGCGTGGCCAGAACAACGCAGCCAAACGGAGCAACAACGCTGGAACATCGACGCATGGCTACTTCTCCTGAGCGGGCTGCTTGCCGGCTTGCGCAACAAAGACCGTTTCGCCTTCAATCAGCGAGTCGGGCGGGTCCTGGATCACCTGGTCGGTGATGGCTAGGCCGCTTACAATCTGCACGGTCGCGCCGTCGTCTTCGCCGATGACCACCGGAGCCAGGTGCGCCTGGTTGCCGTTCACCACCGTGCCTACCATCATGCCCTGCTTGCGAAAGATGAGCGCGGCAGAAGGAATGACCATCACCGGCGTGGCATTGGGGGTTTTGAAGTGAACTTCAGCCAGCGAGCCGGGCAGCAGTTCGCCGCCCTTGTTGTCCACGTCGATTTCCACCAGCAGGGTGCGGCTGGCCGGATCAATGGCGTCAGCGGAGCGGACCAGCTTGCCCTGAAAGATGCGGCCGGGGTGCTCGGCAAAGGTCAGGTCCACGGTGGACCCCGGCTTTACGGTAGGCGCATAGGTCTGGGGCAGGCTGGCATAAACGCGCAGCGTCTGGATGGCCTGCAGGTGGAAGAGTTCCTTGGCCGCGCCGGAGTCGATGAGCTGGCCGGTGTCCACGGTGCGTGCCGTCACCACGCCGTCAAAGGGGGCATAGATCTTTTCGTACGACTGCACCTGCTTGAGGCGGGCCACGTTGGCCTGTTGGGAGCGGACGGCGGCAGCGGTGGCCGTGGCTTGATTGATGTACGTGTCGGTGTCCTGATGGGAGACGGCGTTGGAGTGCACCAGTCCGGTGTAGCGCTCCGCCTGCATGCGAGCCTGGGTGGCGTTGGCCTCCGCTGTGGCCAGGTCAGCCTGGGCCTGCGCCAGTTGCTGGTCCACTTCCGGCGCTGAAATCTCGGCCAGCAGAGCGCCCTTCTTCACCTTTGCCCCAATGTCGAAGGTCCAGCGGGTCAGGTAGCCGGAGGTGCGCGCATAGATCGGCGAGTCAGTGTAGGCCGTCACGTTGCCGGGCAGCACAAAGCTGTTCACCGGAGCGCCAGCCTTGGGCATGGCCACGGAGATGGACGGAGCTGCCTGCTCGCGGGTGTGCTCGGCCAACACCGTGCGCTGATGCAGCCGCTCGGTGATGCCCACCACGGCCAGAACCACCAGCACAGCCAGGACAATACCCAGCCCGCCAAGAGCCAGACGCGGCGAGAGGGTGCGAGCGGAGGGCTCAGGAGAGTTGGGCCCTGGGGCCGGCTGCGGATGTTGATTGTGTACGTCGCTCATGAGCTACTCCGAAAGCGGATCGATGGCCGCATCTAAATTTCTGATATTGGCATCAGCGATGCTGACATCGGTGAGGTTGACTGCGGCCCGCTGCATTGCCGCGCGCTCGGCCTTGCGGCGCTCAATGCGCCCGTGCAGGAAGCTGAAGAAGGCAGGAACAAAGAAGAGGGTGGCCACGGTGGCCAGCAGTAGTCCGCCGATCACGGCGCGGCCGAGCGGCGCGTTCTGCTCGCCGCCATCGCCCAGACCAAGCGACATGGGCACCATGCCGATGATCATGGCCAGGGCGGTCATCAGCACCGGGCGCAGGCGGACAAAGCCGGCGTTCAGCGCGGCCTGGCGAGCATTGCCCACCAGCACATCCAGCTGCTCCCGCGCAAAGCTGACCACCAGAATGGAGTTGGCCGTGGCCACGCCCATGCACATGATGGCCCCGGTCAGCGCCGGAACGCTGAGCCGTGTGTTGGTGAGGAACAGGAACCAGACAATGCCGGCCAGCGCCGCGGGCAGCGCGCTGATGATCAGGAACGGGTCCAGCCACGACTGGAAGTTGACCACAATGAGCAGGTAGACCAGCAGGATGGAGAACACCAGTCCGATGAGCAGGCCCCTGTAGGACCTGTACATGGTGTCGCTCTGCCCGCGCAGCACAAAGTGCGAGCCCTTGGGCAGATCCTTTTCGTGGTTGTCGACGATCGTTTGGAGCTTGCGGGAGACGGTGCCCAGATCCGACCCTTCCACGTTGGCAAAGATGTCCACCACCGGCTCCACGTCGTAGTGGCTTACCAGACCCTGCTCCACGCCGGGCGCAATGGCGACCATGTTGCCCAGAATCTCCGTGGGCAGCATGGCGCCGGGTGCGGCGGTGTCCGCTGTGGGGCTTACCGTCTTGGGCAGCGAGGCGCTGGTGATGGGAATGGAGCGCAGCGCGTTGAGCGAATCCATGCGGTACTGCGGGGCGGAGATGACCACGCTGTAGGTGACGCCGTTGCGCGGGTCCAGATAGAAGCTGGGCGTGGTCTGGAAGCTGCCGCTCAAACTCACCAACAGGCTCTGCGCCACGTTTTGCTGGGTCAGGCCGATGGCTTCCGCGCGGGTGCGATCCACGTTGACCCGCATCATGGGCTGGTTGAAGGGCTGCTGGATGCGGGCGTCGGTAATGCCCGGAACCTGGCGCGTTTCATCCAGAAGGCGATTGGCCAAATTGCGATTGCCCTCCTGATCGCGCCCAATCACCTGCAGGTTGATGGGAGCGGAGAGACCGAAGTTCAGAATCTGCGTGACAATATCGACCGGCAGCACGTAGAAGGTGACGCCGGGATACTGGCGGGCCAGCGAGATGCGCAGTTTGTCCAGATACTCGGCCGTGGGGCGGTGCTCGGCGGCCAACTGCACCTGAATGTCGGCATCGGCCGGTCCTACCGGAGCTGAAGTGGTGTAGGACAGGTTCAGGCTGGAGTTGGGCAGGCCGATGTTGTCCACAATGGTGACCAGTTCTTTGGCCGGAACCGTCTGGCGGATCTCGTTGTCAATCTGGTCGCAGAGCTGAGCGGTTTCTTCAATGCGCATGCCGGTGTGGGCGCGCACGTGAATCTTGAACTGACCGGAATCGACCGAGGGGAAGAAGTCTTGCCCCAGCCACGGGGTCAGGCAGCCGATGGAGGCCACGGCAAACACCAGGAAGAGGATCAGGAAGACGCCGGCATGATCCACGGCCAGCGTGAGCAGTTGCAGATAGCCGGAGCGGAAGCTCTCAAAGCCGGCCTCAAAGCGCCGCTGGAAGAGTACCAGGGGGTTGCGGCTGGGGCGTGGGCCGCCGTCTTGGTGGTGCTCCTTGAGCAGGTACATGGCCATGGTGGGCACCAGCGTCCGCGAGAGCGCGTAGCTGGCCAGCATGGCAAACACCACGGCCTCCGCCATGGGAACAAACAGGTAGCGCGGCACCCCGCTCAAAAAGAACATGGGCACAAACACAATGCAAATAGAGAGTGTTGACACGAAGGCTGGAACCGCGATCTGCGCGGAGCCCTCGATGATGGCTCCCTCCAGATCCTTGCCCTCTTCCAGGAAGCGATTGATGTTCTCAATGGCCACCGTGGCGTCATCTACAAGAATGCCCACGGCCAGCGCCATGCCTCCCAGGGTCATGATGTTGATGGTCTGGCCCAGGCCGTAGAGGGCGATGAAGGAGCAGAGGATCGACAGCGGGATGGAGATGGCGATGATGACCGTGGAGCGCCAGCTGCCCAGGAAGATCAAGATCATGATGGCCGTCAGACAGGCGGCGATGATGGCTTCCTTCACTACGCCGTTGACGGCGCTGCGCACAAAGATGGACTGATCGGTGAGCGAAACCACCTTCATCCCCGGCGGCAGCAGATTGCGGTGCAGAGCATTGTCGATCTTGGTGTGCACGCTCTCAATAATGTCCAGCGTGGAGGCTGAGCCGGTCTTCATGATGCTCATCACCACGGCATGGCGGCCGTCCACACGCACCACGTTGGTCTGCGGGGGATTGCCATCGCGCACGTGGGCCACGTCGCGCACATAGATGGTGGCGCCGTTCACCTGCTTGATGGGCAGGTTGTTCAGCTCGTCCACAACCCGCGGCGCGGAGTTGGTTTCAACCGTGTACTCAAAGCGGTCGATCTTCATGGTGCCCGAGGGGGCAATCAGATTCTGGGCGCCGAAGGCCGAAACCACGTCGGCCGGCGAAAGACCCTTGGCCTGCAGCGCCGCCAGATCCAGATCCACCATCACCTGGCGCATCTTGCCGCCATAGGGGAACGGGGTCATGGCGCCTTCAATGGTGGCCAGCTGCACGCGGATGGTGTTGTTGGAGGCGTCAAACAGCTGCTGCTCGTTCAGGGCAGGATCGCTCACGCCCAGCTGCAGAATGGGAACCGTGGAGGCGTTGTATTGGAGGATCAACGGGGGCGTGGCGCCGGCAGGCAGGGAACGCAACTGCACCTGATTGATGGCGGTTACCTGGGCCACGGCGTTGCCAATGTTCACGTGGGGCTGGAAGTAGACCTTGATGATGCCGACGCCGGCAAGCGATTGCGACTCGATGTGCTCAATGTCGCTGACCGTGGTGGTCAGCGAGCGCTCGGTCTGGGTAATGATCCGGTCGGAGATCTCCTGGGCGGAGAGGCCGTTATAGCTCCAAATGATGCTGACCACCGGGATATCGATGTTGGGAAAGATATCCGTCGGCATCTGCAGGATGCTGAAGCAACCAAGGATCAGAATCAAAAGCGCGCCGACGACAAAAGTATAAGGCCGTCTGAGCGCAAGCAGCACAATCCACATAGGGCGAGTACCCGTTCCGGAGCCGCAGTGCTCCCTGTGTCTCTCTTCTCCCGGCGAGCGTCCAGCCTCACGGCCCAGGCCAGGCAACAGCCAGGGCGCAGTGAGCACGGGCTGCTGCTCGCAGGAGAAGGGGTGGCCAGTGGTAGGACCACCAGCCGCGTCTTCAACATGAAACTACAATGTTAGTCGAGAAGTGCAACGCTACGCGCCCGGTCTCCCCAGAAACCGGCCCGTAAGGCAAAAGACGCTTCCCACGCAGGGAAAAACGCCCACAGCTCTAGTCTACATTTGCCCATGTGGCTGGGTTTGAGCACCCTCAAAGCTGGAAGCGCGCCGCCGGGCAGGTGGCGCCGGTCAAACCCGGCTGGCCAGCAGCCGTTCAAGCTCCGGAGCCAGCTTCTCTGGACGGGTGGAGGGAGCAAAGCGCGCCACCACCTGCCCCTGCCGGTCGACAAGAAACTTGGTGAAGTTCCACCCGATCCTCCCGTCCAGCAGCCGGAAGAACCGGCCGGGCTGTTGCTGCTTGAGGTACTGGTAGAGGGGATGGGCGGCGGGGCCATTCACAATATTTTTTTAAATACGGGAAAGCTCACCCCATAATTTTTCTGGCAGACGAGGCCGATCTCTAGCTCGGAACCAGGTTCCTGGCCCCCGAACTGATTGCAGGGAAAGGCCAAGACAGAGAACCCGCGGTCCTGGTAGGCGCGGTAAAAATCCTGGAGGGCGGAAAATTGGGGAGTGAAACCGCAATGGCTGGCAGTATTCACGATCAGCAGCACCTGGCCCTTGAAATGCACCAGTGGTTGTGCAGTCCCATCAAGCAAGGGAGCAGAAAAGGCGTAAATCGAGTTGGAAAAGGCATTCATTCCGGGAAAACCTCATTCCATGCGGGTGCCAAGCCGCAGAATGCTACGTCTAAACAGGATGCTGGGCGACGGAACGTGGATGCAGAATGTCCGCAACCGGGTTCGTTCCGGTAGACTGTGAAATGGGTCCCGTAAAGGGGCCGGGCCGGGCTCTGCGGATTTGCGCGGAAACCGGTTCTGATGGCAAAGATCGGTTGATGGGACCAGGAAAAATCTGCCCAGTTGGGCGGGGTGGCCGTGGTCCAATATAATCAGTCTTTCCATTGGCAGAACCAGATTTTTCAGCAATGAGGGTGTGCATATTCTTCCCGTGAAGCCGAACTTAGGAACGCACCAGTATTTTCGCTCGCCGCAGGACGCAATCCCGGTGAAGACGAAGCGCACTTGCATCCGTCTCGCGCTGCGGGCCGCCGGCCGGTTGGCGCGGACCGCGCTGATTCTGGCGCTGGTGACGGCAGCCGTGGCGCTTCAGGCACAACAGTCGCAGACCATCGATCAGATTCGCGTGATCGGCAACCGCCGTATTCCCAAAGAAACGGTGTTGGCGCGGTTGTTTACGCATCCGGGCGATGCTTACGACTCGATTTCCGTGGAGCGCGACTTCAACTCGCTCTGGAATACGGGTTACTTCGACGACCTGCGCATTGAGCGCGAGGATTCGGAGAAGGGCATCATCCTGAATATTTTTCTGCGTGAGAAGCCGACCATCCGCGAGATCAACTACAAGGGTCTGAGCACCATCTCGAACTCTGACGTGTTGGACCGCTTCAAGAAGGAAAAGGTCGGCCTGTCGGTGGAGAGCCAATACGACCCGGCCAAGATCAAGCGCGCCGAGACGGTGATCAAGAACTTGTTGGCGGAGCATGGCCACCAGTTTGCCACCATCAAGACCGAGGTGAAGAATATTCCACCTGCGAGCGCGCAGGTGAACTTCAACATCAAGGAAGGCCCGGTGGTGAAGGTGGGCGAGATCCGCTTCGCCGGCAACGAGCACATCAGCTCTCTGCAGCTGCGCCGCTCGATGAAGAACCTGAAACCCATCGGCATCCCGTACTCGCTGGTCTTTGAGAATCTGTTCTCGCAGTCCTTTGACGCCTCGAAGCTCGAAGAAGACTCCGAGCGCGTGCGCCAGGCCTATCGCGATCGCGGTTACGCCAGCGCCGCGGTGGAGTCGCCGAAGACCCAGATCCGTGACCAGGGGGGCCTGAACTGGTTCACCTTCCGCCCCAACAACGGCAAGCGCATCGACATTCTGCTGGGCATTGAAGAAGGCGGACGTTACCGCCTGAGTTCCATCGGCTTCACCGGCAACAAGGCCGTGACCAACGCCCGGGCACTGCGCTCCACTTTTGCCGTAAAGGATGGTGAGTTCTTCAACGCCACGCTGCTTGGCAAGGGGCTGGAGAACCTGAAGAAGGCGTATGGCCAGTTGGGCTACATCAACTTTGGCGCCATTCCCAAGCTCAGCTACGACGACCAGAAGAAGACCGTTTCCATCATTGTCGATATTGACGAAGGCAAGCCCTTCTATGTGTCGCGCATTGAGTTCCAGGGCAACACCATCACCCGCGACCGCGTGATCCGCCGCGAGCTGATGCTGGACGAAGGTTCGGTCTACAACTCCCAGATGTGGGAGTACAGCCTGCTGCGCCTGAACCAGCTGGAATACTTCGAGCCCCTCAAGGTCGAGCAGGATTCCGAAGCCCATCAGGATGCCGATGCCGGCACCGTTGAGCTGCTGTTGAAGGTCAAGGAAAAGGGCAAGAACTCGATTGGCATGAACGGCGGCGTCAGCGGCATGTCGGGCGCGTTTGTCGGCCTGAACTACCAGACCAACAACTTCCTGGGTCTGGGCGAGACGCTGAGCTTGCAAGCCAACATGGGCAACGTGAGCCGTACGTTTACGTTCGGATTCACCCAGCCCTACGTCAAGAACCGTCCGGTCAGCATTGGCTTCCAGGTCTTCAACAACAAGCAGGACTTCAACGCAGCCAAGAATTACCAGGCAACCTCTGGCGCATCGATGAACCTGACCTCGGCCGAGAAGTCGCTGACGCAGAATTACAATCAGGCTGCCACGGGTATGAACTTCTCGGTCATGTATCCGCTGAAGCGCCATGCTTTCCAGCGCGTGGGCATGACCTACTCGCTCACCCGGTCGACGATCACCACCTTCAGCACCGCCTCGCAGACCTTGTTCCAGACCATCAGCTTCCGGTCCGGTATCCAGGGCTCGAACGCGCTGAACGGCATCATCAACAGCTCGGTGTCGTTGACCTACAGCTACAACACCATCAGCAACCCCACCCGTCCGCGCTCCGGCAAGGAATACACGGTGGCGTTGCAGGGTGCGGGTCTCTGGGGCAATGTACGTTACATCTCTCCGGAACTGGCCTACAAGCGCTTCATCCCGATGCACTACCTGCGGCCCACCGAGAGCGGCCGCAACGTGCTGGGCATCCGCGCGCAGTTGGGCTATGTGCAGGGTTTTGGCGGCGACGTGGCTCCTCCGCAGAACCGCTTCTACGCCGGTGGCGAAAACGAAATCCGCGGCTTCGACGTTCGTTCGTCCACGCCCTACGGCTACGTTCCCACGCGCGTCAACTTCCAGCTGACCAATCCTGACGGGCAGTGCGTCCAGGAGTACCCTGGCAACACGGCCAACACGGCCTGCGTCCAGGTTCCGCTGCCGGTCTACGGCATTGCCTCGGTGGGCGGCGACGCCAGCTTCACTTCCAACATCGAGTACCGCATCCCGATTGCCGGGCCGGTCATGTTCTCCATCTTCGACGACTTCAACCTGGACGTGGCCACCAACAAGGGACAGCTGAAGCAGAGCATTCAAGGCTTTGAATCGCTGACCTCCCCGCTCTATGGCTGCCAGACGCTGAAGCTGGCTACGAACAGCTCCGGTGAGCAGTATTGCGAAAGCTCGATCCAGGGCACCATGGTGGGCTTCCAGCGCGATATCCGTCCCATTACCGGCACCAACTTTGTGCCCCGTATGTCGATGGGTGGCGAGCTTTCGGTCATCATGCCGATTGTCAACGCACCGTTCCGGCTGTATTACGCCTACAACCCGCTGCGCCTGTACGAGCGTCCCTACTGCAACGACGGCGTGGGCGTACACCAGAGCAGCTGCTCGGGCGAGTTGATTACGCGCGCCATGTTCCCGGTAGGCGGCGCGGGTGACTACACGTACGCGGAGGCCATCCAGGCCTACGGCAGCCGTTACCTGTTCCGGGAGCCGCGCAAGACCTTCCGGCTTACCATCTCCACCACCTTCTAGCTGAAGTTTCGACCTCAGCCGAGAGCAAGCAAAGGCCGCCTTACGGGCGGCCTTTTTGCGTTCGTCGCACAATGGCGGATAAGTGCGGATTTAGAGGATGAATTCATGAATTCGAGGTTTGACGCTCCTACCTGAGGCTCCTATAATCCATCTAGTTCCTGTTGATGGCCGTAGATCGCGTAGACGCGCTAAGCCAGCGGGTGTGGAGTTTCGCCCGAGGGCCGCAAGGCACGAGATCGAAAGGCACGGATTTGTTTGCGCAACGCGTCTACAAGTTATTACAGGGATTCCGAAGGAGCTTTAGATCAAAATGAAGCGTACGCTCGCAATCGTTGCCATGCTGGCCTCGGGGTTTGTCCTGAGCGCCACTGCTCAAACTCCGGCCGCCGCTACCACCACGAAGGTTGCCGTTATCGCCTTCCGTGATGCGGTATTCCGCACCAATGAAGGCCAGCGCGACCTCGCCGACCTCGAGAAGAAGTTCCAGCCCCGCATGCAGACCCTGCAGAAGCTCAGCGATGAGATCGAAGGCCTGTCGAAGCAGCTGGAAGCCCAGGGCGACAAGCTGGCTCCGGCCGAGCAGCAGAGCCGTGCCGCCGCCATCGAAGCCAAAAAGAAGCAGGCTCAGCGCGACTACGAGGACTACCAGAACGACTCCCAGCAGGCCCTGCAGGCTCTCTATGCGGATCTGTCGCCGAAGGTCTACGACGTTCTGCGCGCCTACGTGGAGTTGCAGGGCGTGACGGTAGTCATGGACAGCACCACGCTGCTCTATGCCAACCCCGCCACCGACATCACCAAGGCCATCATGGATGCCTACAATGTGAAGTCGGGCGTCCCGGCGCCTCCGGCCGCTCCCGCAGCGGCTCCCAAGGCTCCCGCGGCTCACTAACCCCACGCTCCCAAGAGCATGCACAGAAGGCCCCGCTTTGGCGGGGCTTTTTGTGGTTCTGGGGGCAAATAATATAGCAGCGTCAGATTTCAAATGCTGAGGGCAATTTGGAGCTGTTTGGCGCGGATTTGAGATTATCTGTGGAAAAAACTGTGGATCGCTTTTAGAAAGAACAAAACTTTGGGCATATTTTGGGCCTTGCCAAAAGAAAAAGCTTAATGGTACACGCTGTAAGTACTGTTATATCAACTAATTGAAGAGTTGAAATCGAAGCCATCCGGCCCTTGACACAGGGCCGGGAGCTTGACTTGCAAATGAGGAGGTTTCCACAGGTCCAATTTCAGAAGGGAACGAAAGTATTATGCCCAAAGTAGAACCAAAGCTACGTGCCTAATTTGTCGAGGGGTTACTTTGCCGAATCTTCGCCAATACGAAGAACAGCGAGGAAGGCTTCCTGCGGAATATCCACCTTGCCGATACGCTTCATTCGCTTTTTGCCTTCTTTTTGCTTTTCCAGCAGCTTGCGCTTGCGGCTGATGTCGCCGCCGTAGCACTTGGCCAGCACGTTCTTGCGCAGGGCGGTTACCGTCTCACGGGCCACCACCTTGGCGCCAATGGCGGCCTGGATGGCCACCTCAAACTGCTGGCGGGGGATGAGCTCGCGCATCTTGGAAACCAGCGCCCGGCCCCGTTCGTAGGCAAAGTCGTGGTGGACGATGATGGAGAGCGCGTCCACCGGCTCGCCGGAGACCAGGATGTCCATCTTGACCATGGGCGAGACCCACTCGCCGGCCAGCTGGTAATCGAGCGAGGCGTAACCGCGGGAGATGGATTTGAGCCGGTCGTAGAAGTCGAGCACGATCTCGTTCAGCGGCAGCTCGTAGGTGATCAGCACGCGGGTAGGCGTTACGTACTCAAAGTTGAGCTGCTTGCCGCGCTTCTCTTCAACGAGCTTGAGGATGCCGCCGACGTACTCCTCATTGGTGAGGATCTTGGCGGTGATCACGGGCTCGCGAATGGCCTTGATGCTGGTGACCTCAGGCCAGCGCGAGGGGTTATCCACCTCCAGCACCGAACCGTCGGTCATCTCAATGTGATAACGCACGCCGGGTGCGGTGGTAATCAGTTCCAGCTCGTACTCGCGCTCCAGGCGCTCCTGGATGATCTCCATGTGGAGCAGGCCCAGAAAGCCGCAGCGGAAGCCAAAGCCCAGCGCTACCGAGCTCTCCGGCTCAAAGAAGAAGGAGGCGTCGTTGAGGCGCAGCTTCTCCAGCGCATCGCGCAGCAGGGTGTGCTCGTGGGAGTCCACCGTATAGAGACCGCTGAAGACCATCGGCTTGATGTCTTCAAAGCCGGCCAGCTGCTCGGTGGCGGGGTTGGCGTCGTCGGTAACGGTGTCGCCAATCTTGGTGTCAGAGACGTTCTTGATGGTGGCGGCAAAAAATCCCACTTCGCCAGCCGAGAGTTGGCCGATCTCCACCGGCTTGGGGCAGAGCACGCCCATGGACTCCACTTCGTGGACAATTCCGTTGGACATGAAACGGATGTTCTGACCCTTGCGCAGGGTGCCCTGCATGACACGCACCAGGACAATGACGCCGCGATAGGGATCAAACCAGCTATCGAAGATCAAAGCTTGCAAAGGGGCATCAGGATTGGCAACAGGCGGAGGCAGGCGCTGAACAATGGCCTCCAGAATCTCTTCCACGCCCTGGCCGGTCTTGGCGCTCACGGCGATGGCGTCGGTGGCGTCCAGCCCGACGGCCTGTTCAATGGCTTCCTGGGTGCGCACAATGTCGGCCGAAGGCAGATCGATCTTGTTGATGATGGGAATGATTTCAAGGCCATGATTGATGGCCAGATACGCGTTGGCTAGCGTCTGCGCCTCCACGCCCTGGCTGGCGTCCACCACCAGCAGAGCGCCCTCGCAGCTGGCCAGGGAGCGCGAAACCTCATAGCTGAAGTCCACGTGACCGGGGGTGTCGATCAGGTTCAGCTGATAGATGTTGCCATCCTTGGCCTTGTAGGCCATGCGCACGGCGTGGGCTTTGATGGTGATGCCGCGCTCGCGCTCCAGATCCATGGCGTCCAGCACCTGCGCCTGCATCTCGCGTTGGGTGACGGAGCCGGTGAGTTCAAGCAGACGATCGCTCAACGTCGACTTACCGTGGTCGATGTGGGCAATAATGGCGAAATTTCGGATGAATCTGGATTCCATAAAGGCTGGCGGGGGCATGATTTGCGCACCGAAACGCGCATAGCCTCTATGGCATAGCTTATCATCGGCATAGTGTCTTTCGTCCGATTCCATCTTCCGGTCAGGTCCGGCTCCGGCCCATGCTGGACCAGGCGCGTCCTTGCAGGCGCCTGCAGTGTTGGCTTTGCCCTTTGGTTGGTAGGTTGTGCGCCCACGGAGCCGGTGACGCCGCCCCAGGGCAACCAGTCCCAGGCCACCGCCCCCGCGTTGAACGCTCCAGTTCCCAAGCCACCCGCACCCATAGCGCAGACCGGCAAACCGGCCGAGCAGCGCCTGCGGGTGCTTATCCAGCAGGTGGATCAGGCCTACGCGCTGGGCGAGTCGGAATATCGCAAAGGACGTCTGGTTGAAGCCAAGGCCGCGTTTGATCGCGCCGTGGACCTGATGCTGGAGAGCGGTCTTGACATCAAGACGCATCCGCAACTGGAAGACGAGTTCAATCGCATTCTGGATCAGGTGAGCGGGCTGGAGATGGAAGCCCTGAAGCGTGGCAACGGCTTTGCCGCGCAGGAAGAAGAGACGCCTGCCGATGCGGCGGCCGACGTGACCTTCAAGGTGGACCCGGCCTTCCTGGCCAGGGCGCAGGCCGATCTGGCCACCACCAAGTCGGATCTTCCGCTGGTGGTGAACGAATACGTTGCTTCCTACATTAATTTTTTCGCCAACACCAAGAAGGGCCATTACACCCTGTTGCACTCGTTGCAGCGCGCGGGTCGCTACAAGGCGATGATTCAGCGGGTCATGGCGGAAGAAGGCGTGCCGCAGGATCTGATCTACCTGGCGGTGGCGGAATCCGGATTCAACCCGCGGGCTGTTGGTCCCATGACCAGGTCCGGCGGCAGAGCGGGCGGCATGTGGCAGTTCATGCCTTCGGGCAACTACGGGCTGGTGCGCAATTCGTATGTAGACGAGCGCTTCGATCCGGAGAAGAGCACCCGCGCCAGCGCCCGCTACATGAAGTTCATCTACGATCAGCTGGGCGACTGGTATCTGACCATGGCCGGCTATAACTGGGGCGCTGGCAACGTGCAGCACGCGGTGGAGAAGACCGGCTACGCCGACTTCTGGGAACTCTACCGTCGTCATAATCTGCCCGCTGAGACCGCCAACTACGTGCCGGAGATTCTGGCCGCCATCATTGTGGCCAACAATCCCACCAAGTATGGGCTGGACGATCTCACCTTCGATCCGCCGATCCTCACCGATACGGTGGCCATCAACTACTCCATCGATCTGCGTCTGGTTTCGGATCTGGTGGGCACAACGGTGGAAGATCTCGAGGCCCTGAATCCGAGCCTGCTGCATCGCGTGACGCCGCCCGACGCCAACTTCGATCTGCACCTGCCCGCGGGCACGGCCACCTTGTATGAGCAGCGAGTCGCCGCAATTCCTGAGTCGCATCGCAATGCATGGCGTTACCACCGGGTGGTTGAGGGAGAATCGCTGGCGTCGATTGCGCGCGAGTTCCACGTGGGCGCGGCGCAGTTGGCCGATGCCAACCAGATGCACGAAGACGATGAGGTGAAGGACGTTGAAGCCGTGGTTGTGCCCCAGGTCCCGGTGACCGTGACCACCGCGCATGCGCGGCCTTACACCACTCGCAAGGGCGACTCGCTGGTGACCATCGCCGATCGCTTTGGTGTATCGCTGACGCAGTTGCGGCAATGGAACAAGCTGCCCGGCACCGGCGTGAAGATGGAGGCAGGGCGTAAGCTGATCGTGGCTGAGCCTGCCAACGTGACGCGGGCCACGGGATCACGCCGGCACAGCGCCGCAAGCGTTTCCGTGGAGAGCAGCGCACCTGCATCCACAAGCAAGAAGACCCACGCGGCAAGCGGCAAGCAGAGCGCGCCTGCGGAGAGCACAAAGTCGAAGCACCCAACGGCGAAGGGCGCGGCCTCGAAGAGCGCTACGTCGAAGAGCGCATCGTCAAAGAGTACAACCGGCAAGCCCGCGCAATCCAAAGCCGCGCCGGCCGCGGGCAAGAGCAGAGCACACAAGACCGCGTCCAAACAGAAAAGCGCGCAGTAAATTGAAAAAAGGTTGCCTGGATTTGATTCCCCACTTGTTTTTGCAACAATTTAGTTGCAATCTATAGTTAGACTGACTCCGCAAGCGATGCATGCGTGTTGCGTTGCCGTGGAGAGCAGAACGTGGACAGCGGTGATCCGCTGGAGGCAATCGGATGGAAGAAGTGTACGGTATGTATGCGATGAGTGCTGGCGACTCGTTTGAGGAGCCGAAAGAGCTGGATCCCGATCAGGCCGCGGACCTTGCCGATGATGACGAAGACGGAGAAACCGCCAGCATCGTAACCTCTTCGGACGACGACGTTGTACTCGAAGAAGCAGTGGTTCTCGTGATTCCCGATGCGGAGCCTGCCCCGGTGGCGAAGAAGGCCAGAAAAGCCAAGAAGGCCGTCAAGGTCGCCAAGCCTGAGAAGGTCGCCAAGGCCGAGAAGATCGTGAAGGCCGAGCAGAAGACAGCTCCGGCTAAGAAGGCGAAGAAGGCCAAGAAAGATAAAAAGGCCGACAAGAAGATCGCGAAAAAGGTTGAGGCCGAGAAGGCCGCAAAGAAGTCCGCCGCCAAAAAGAACTCCACTGACGCAAAGGGCGGAAAGGCTGCGGCGAAGAAGGCCGCGGCTGGCAAGAGCGTCAGCAAAACCACCAAACGAGGTAATAAGTTGGCAGTCAAGAAAGCAGCAAAGAAGGCGCCCGCCAAGAAGGCCGCAGTGAAGAAGGTTGTTGCCAAGAAGGCACCTGCGAAGAAGGCCGTAGCGAAGAAGGTCGTGGCCAAGAAGGTTGTGGCCAAGAAGGCTGTCGCCAAGAAGGTACCGGCCAAGAAGGCTGTTGCCAAGAAGGCTGTTGCCAAGAAGGCACCCGCCAAGAAGGCTGTTGCGAAGAAGGCTGTCGCCAAGAAGACTTCTGCCAAAAAGTAGTACGGCAACCATCCACCAAGGCAAGCAAAAAAGCCCGGCATTGCGCCGGGCTTTTTTGCGTTCCTTTTCTGGTTGGGATTCTTGAACGGTGAAGTGCTCAGGTGCTCTACTACAGCAATTCAGAAAATGCTTCTAGGTCTTCGTTCGTTTGATTTCGTACCCATGCTGGGTGCCCCAGGTCTCGCTTTTGAGACCTGGGAAGCCGAGATGCGAAGGTACAAATTCATGCTGTCAGAGACCTATCCGGGAAGTCCCGTCTTGAGCTGATCGAAGTGGGCGCGCTGATGACGCCGGTAGTCGGTGAGCAGAAAGCCCAGCGTAATGGGTTCGTTGCCATTCACGGTGCACTCCGCGGCCAGCCTCTCCTGCGGAATGCGGTCCACCAGGGCCATCAGGATCTCATGCTCCACGCGCCACCACTTCACCAGCGTCTCCCACTTCTGATCGCCGTAGCCGTGCGCTTCCACCCACAGCTCCTGCGCGTACCCTGGGCCAGTGTAGCTGCCATCCAGCGAGGCGCACACAATGCGTTGCCGGTTGTTGGCGCAGGAGTCCATCAGATGGCCCAGAATCTGACGCCTGGTCCACCCTCCCTCGCGCCACGGGACACCTGCCAAAGATGCAGGCACGGTGCCAAGTTCAACGGAGAGAGCTTCCATCGCAGAACGAAACTGGCGGGCCAATTCAGTGGGCATTGCCGTCTCCTTGCTTCCGCAACACATGGTTCGATGCGAGCACAGCCTAAATCAGTTTGTCGCCGAGCCCTTGGGCGCGGGCAGCGCTGCCAGCACGTCCGTGGAGGCCGAGGCTGGATTCACCTTGATCCACACCTTGGCGATCCTGCCCTCTGGATCGATGAGAAAGGTGTTGCGCATGGCCATGGTAATGCCCATGTGCTCGCCCAGGGTGCCGTAGGCTTTGGTTACCTCGTGGGTGGTATCGGCCAGCAGGCGGAAGGTAAGCCCTTCCTTGGTGCAGAACTGCTTGTGGCTGTCAGCGGAGTCTACGCTGACGCCCAGAATCACCGCCTGGCGCGCTTCAAACCGCGCCAGGTCGCGCTGGAAGTTGTGCGCCTCAATGGTGCAGCCGCTGGTCATGTCGCGCGGGTAAAAGTAGAGCACCACCCACTTGCCGTGGAAGCTGTTGAGCGAGATCTGGGAGCCATCCTGCGAACCCAGCGTGAAGGTGGGCGCCTTTTGTCCCACGGCGGGGAGAGCCGCGTCGGTTTGCGCAGTGAGGAGAGCCGGCGCCAAAGCCAGCCCAGGGGCGATGCTGAGAGCAAGCCCGAAGAGTACCGAGGAAAACAGTTTCATGTGGACCTCCGAGGTTTAGATGCGGGAGCCTGGGGAAAGGCTCCTGCGCTCAGTATCCTCGTGGGACGGCCACAATGGCAATGCCTGATTGACGAGCGCGGTCCAGCAAGCCCTCGCGATCAAACAGCAAGGTGCGACCGGCCTCTACCGAAAGGCAGGTGGCTCCGGCGCCGATCATGGCGTCGATGGTGGGCAGGCCGATCACCGGCACGTCAAAGCGCATGTCCTGGTTGGGCTTGGCTACCTTCACCACGGTCAGCGCTCGCTCCAGGGTGCTGGCGTCGCCCTCCAGGGTGCTCATCAGCCGCCCAGCGCGCTCAATGGTGGCGTCGGTACCCTCCATGGCCTCCACGGCCACACAGGCTTGCGCAGCCACCACCACGGTCTGGCCAATATCAAAGCCGGCCAGCGCCTTGGCCACGCCCAGCCCGTACTCGATGTTGCGGCGCTCGTCTTCCGTGGGCTGGCGCTCGGTGAGCACGCCCTCCTGGGCCAGGAGCGGCTCCAGGTACGCCGTGGAGCTGATCAGCTCAATGCCCTCGTCGCCCAGCACCTTGGCCACCGCACCCAGCAGCATGTCGGTGGAGCGCGTGCTCAGGTTCATGAGCAGTTTGGCGAGTTTCCAATCGGGGCGAATGGCGGAAAAAATCTGCTTGTGCTTCACCTGACCGGCCATCACGGCATGGGCCACGCCGTGCTTCTGGAAGGTATCGATGAGCTTGGAAAGCTCGCCCAGAGAGAGCCAGAAGACAGTAATGCCGGCGTCGGCCGCGGCGCGAGCCTCAATCTCCGGATCGGTTTCTTCCTTGATGGCGGCAACCACCACTGAGATGCCCTGCGCGCGTGCCGCGTCCAGCAACAGGAAAGGGAAGCGGCCGTTGCCGGCAATGAGGCCGAGATTCATGCAAAACTCCTGAGGATCGGTGCGCTCCTGTGCGTAGAACCGTGCGCAGCGTGCTTGTGTGTGGAAACCTGCGCTGCACTTCTGTGCGCGATATCCTGCGCTATACCTATCAACTGAGTATCGAGCTTCATTTGCGCGTCGAACCTCATCCGCGCCGCGCAGGCAAAACCTCCCGGAGGGAGGTACGAAGATAGCCCAGGGTGGACCCTGCCCTTGAGCGGAGCGAAAGGGAAGGGGGAACCCTGGGTAAGCTGCGCAAAGCGCGACCCGTCCCGGAGGGACGGACAAACATCAGCAAAGATTCCAACGCGAAGCGATCTGCTGCATGCAATGCCTGCCGCACCGCAGGTGCCCCGGAGGGACGGACGAAGCGTGGCGAAAATCTCGCCACCCAAAAGGCCGAACCACCGGTTGCATTCTGCGCTAAACTTTCTACCCATCATGTCCCACACCTACTGCTCCGCATTGTTTCATTGCGTCTTCTCCACCAAAGAGCGGCGCAAGACGATTCCGACCGACGTTCAGGCGCGCCTCTGGGCCTACATGGGCGGGCTGGCGCGCGAACACGGGACCACGGCCTTCGTGGTTGGCGGAACCGAGGACCACGTCCACATTCTACTTTCTCTGCCGCCAACCATGGCGATGGCCAATGCGATGCGCGAGATCAAGGCCGCATCGTCTTGGTGGATGCGCCATATGGCAGAGATGCCGGAATTCGAATGGCAGGAAGGATACGGTGCGTTCTCCATCGGCCAATCGCAGGTGAGCGCGACCATTGCGTACATCAGTGGGCAGGCTGAGCACCATCGCACGCGGAGTTATGAGGAGGAGTTTCTGGCGATTTTGAAGAAGTATCAGATCGCGTACGATCCGCGTTACGTGTTGGGGTGAGCGCGTGGTTTGTCCGCAGGGCTCGTCCGTCCCTCCGGCACCTGCGGTGCGGCAGGCCGCTTCGCGTTGCTCCAGCCAGCGTTCTTGCAGCAGTTCGTGCGTCCCTCCGGGACGGGCCGCGCTTTGCGCGCCAAACCCAGGGTTTCGTCCGCTGGCGCGGACTGCACCCTGGGCTATCCGCTTACCCTCCCTCCGGGAGGGTCTTGTAGCTCCGCCAAAGCTACTTGATCACGCCGCGTTCGCTATGCGCGATGAACTCAGCCACCAGCGCTGCGTCCTCGCCTTCCAGCTCCTTGATCCGCTCCAGAGCCTGCGAGGTGTTGAGCTTGGCCGCCAGCAGATAGCGGAAGGCTTTTTGCAGCGTCTTCAGCCGTGCTTCAGAAAAGCCGCGGCGGGCCAGCCCCACCTTGTTGATGCCAAAGCAGTGGTTCTCGCGCTTGGCAGCAGTCAAGGAGAAGGGCAGCACGTCCTGGGTCACAATGGTGCCGCCGCCGATAAAGGCGTACTTGCCCACGGTGCAGCCCTGATGCACGGGGCAGAAGGCGCCCACGGTGGCAAAGTCCTCAATGTGCACGTGGCCGGCCAGGGTGGCGTTGTTGGCCATGATGACGCTGTTGCCCACGTAGCAGTCGTGGCCAATGTGCGCGCAGGTCATCAGCAGACAGCCGGAGCCGAGCGTGGTTTTGCCGCCGCCACCCGCCGTGCCGCGGCTGATGGTCACCGACTCGCGGATGGTGTTGCCGTCGCCAATTTCGGTCTCCGTCGGTTCGCCCTGATACTTCAGGTCTTGCGGCGGCACACCAATCGAGCAGAATGGATAAAACACATTGCGCGCGCCAATCCGGGTACGGCCGTCGAGCACTACATGGGAGATGAGGCGGCACTCTTCGCCCAGCACCACCTCCGGCCCAAGGGTGCAGAAGGGGCCTACCGTGCAGCTGGCGGGAACCACGGCTCCGGGTGCGACGACGGCGCTGGGATGGATGCTCACTCGGCGTTCTCCGTGGGGGTGGCCGCAGGAGCGGGCGCTGGTTCCACCTTCCGGGGAACAATCTGGCAGGTCAGCGTGGCCTCGCAGGCCAGCTTGCCGTCCACAAATGCCTTGGCCTCCATGCGGCCCACGCGGGTCTTGAAGTTGAGCACCACGATCTCCAGCCGGAGCTGGTCGCCGGGGGTAATCTGGCGGCGGAACTTGGCCCGCTCAATCCCGGTAAAGACGGCCAGCTTGGAGTGGCGATCTTCAAACTGGCTCATCATGAGCACCGCGCCAGCCTGCGCCATGGCCTCAATCACCAGTACGCCGGGCATGATGGGAGCGCCGGGAAAATGACCCTGAAAGAAAGGTTCGTTGATGGTGACGTTCTTGATGGCAACCAGCCGTACCTTGGGCTCGAACTCGATGACGCGATCGATCAGCAGGAAAGGGTAGCGGTGGGGCAGGAGATTCATGATCTCCTGAACTTCAATGGTCATTCTCGGACTCCAGGACGCGAAGGCGTGGCCGCCTTTTCTCCCCTCCATTATAAATAGGCATTGCATGCAGCGGACTTTGCAGCGGACTTTTGCCGGGGACCGAATCCGGAGAGATCGCTGGAACCACCAAAATCACTTCTTGATGCGGTGGGTGGTGGCGTCCACATCCCAGATGTCGGCGGGCAGGTTCTGGTTGTACTCCACGCGGTCGATGTAGTACTGGCGCAGGATGTCGTCGTTCTTGTAGCGGGTGATGCGCATGGCGGTGGGCAGGCCGTCGAAGGTGTGGTAGTCGTCGTACTCCTCGGCGTCGGTGTTCTTGTCTTTGTACAGCGGATCGCGCCACTGGAAGACCCGCTTGAGGGGCAGATGCGACGTGGAGTCGGTCAGGATGGTCACCGACTCGTTCTGGGCGCTGATCAACGTCACCTGGTCGCACAGGTGGCGGCTGGCCATGTGCTTGCCTTCGTAGATCAGGATGGTGTTGGGGTTCTTGAGCCAGACCTTGATGGCGGTCTCAATGGAGTGATCGCGGCGGCGCAGATAGTCCTCCACCATGTCTTCGGGCAGGGCTTTCTTGCCGCGGAAGGTGACCTCCCAGCCAGCGCGATCCAGGTAGAACTGCACCACGTCGCGGTGCTTGGTGACCTCCATGCGGTCGCGCGCGGGAAACTCGTGAAACTCCCAATACTCGGTGGTGCCGGGGTCGGGATTGCCGTGGAAGAAGGCGGCCAGATGGCCGTGGCGCATCTGGTTGCGCATTCCGAGCCAGGCATCGCCGCCCAGCGCCTGCACCATGGCATCGATGGTGGCGTGGGCTTGCAGGGCGTTTTTGGCCCCTTCGTCAACGGCCTGCGCGCCAAGAGGCAAGGCCAGCGCCGTCAGTGCTGCAGCCAGAACTCCGGTGGCCAACCCGCGAAACATCTTCATCCTTCGAACCTCATCTAACCGTCAGACTGTTGGACGGCCCGGTGGTCAACGCCGATGACGCCGAGCCTGTACAAGGGCCACGCTAACGGATTCCGGTCCGCATGTCGAGCGGGAAGGGAAGCGGAGGCTGCGCTGCGGCTTGGCTACAGGCTGCGCACCAGCCGCCCCGGCAGGCCCAGGATGGCGCGCAATAGGTCGAAGACGCCATCCACCGCGATCCCTACCACCCGGAAGGGCAGCAGCAACAACCAGATCAACGGATAAAGGATGAGCACCACCAGCGCCAGCGGCCAGCAAAACACCAACAAAATGCACCAGAGCAGGAACTTGATCATTGAAATGCCTTTCGGCCTGCGCGCAGCAGACCACATTGAAAGGTACGTGAGGCTCAGTGCTCTGGTTCCAGAGACGATGGTTTGCGTTCGGCGGCGCGCAGCGCGTCCTCCACAGCCTTGGCCGCGCGCCGTTCCCGCGCCTCCACCGTTTCGAAGTAGAAGATTCCCAACAGATGATTGCGGCGCTGGTTGACGGTGAGCCGCTGCCAGCCGGCCAGCGCTTTGGGGACGCGGGCCAGGGCGGTGCGCAGAACCGGCGGCAGCTCGCGCTCGCCCTCCATGGCCTGCATCAGCCGCTCCGCCATTTTTTCTGCTCTCTTCTGGCGGGTGGCGGCGGTCTTGGCCTCGCCAATCCACTTGCCGATCTCGCGCCGCATGGAGGGGCTCAGCTGACCGAACCAGCGCTTCAGCTCGCGCTCCCCGCGGAGCGCAGCCTCAAATTCAGCGGGCAGCTCGGTGGGCCGCTCTTCCAGATCCGGCTCCAGAACGATGCGCACCCGCTGCCCCACGCCAACTCCGGCGGCCTGCTGCATCTTCTGGTTGACCAGCAGGATAGAGCCCTCGCCCTGCGGGTCGCAGAAGAGCGAGGTGCGGAACGCCAGGCCGCCGATTTCGCCCTTTACGCGCCGCCCATTCCGCTCCGGCCACACCTTGGCCGGGTCAAAGGGCAGACGCGCAACCACCCAGCGCAGCCGCGTGTTGTCAGGTTCAAGCAGAGCTTCAAAACTCTTGGCAGTGGAGCTGGATCTTGCCGCCATATTGTCCTCCCAGAGTGGAATTGGGTGGGCGACCGAAATTCCATACGGTCCCGGATCGGATAAGTTTAACCAGAAAACGAGCGGCTGCCAGCCCAGTCTGTCGTATTCCGTGCCGCGGCAAAGGAAAAATGTTGGACCGCTCCGATCCTCGCTTTTCCGCTCGATGAGCCCCTTCCCTTCGGCCTACGGGCACAGCCTCAAGATCCTGGCGATGGCAATCCCGTGCAGATCTGCGCGGGAGATGGGCGGCATGGACCTAAGAAGAACTTGAAGATTGGAGCCAAGCTGTTTTGCCGAAGGTGTTTGCGGCCTTGGCTCCCCGTTTTTATCCTCGGCTGCGCGAGAACGGGGTCTGGCCGGGCGCGGCAATCTTCTAGAATCTGAATATGGAAGTTCTTTATGGCCTGCACTCCGTTGAGGAGGCATTGCGGGCAGGAAAACGGCGTTTTGACCACGTGATCGTGGCTCAGGATCGTCGCGATGAGCGGCTGGAGCGGATTTTGACTCTGTGTCGCGAGGCAGGGGTGCGGGTCCGTCAGGAATCGCGCGACCAGTTGACCCAGGTGGCCCAATCGCCCACCCATCAGGGTGTGGTGGCGCTGGTGCGCAACCAGGAGTTTCTTTCGATTGAGGATCTCTACGCGGCTGGACCCACGGAGGGCGCGGCGCGCCTGCTGTTGGCTCTGGACGGTGTGGAGGATCCGCAGAATCTGGGCGCGATGCTGCGCGTGGCCGACGGCGCGGGTGTGGACGGCGTGGTGCTGACCGAGCGCCGCTCGGCTCCGCTGAGCCCGGTGGCCATCAAGGCCAGCGCCGGCGCGGCCGAGCACTTGCGCATTGCGCGGGTGGTGAACCTGGTGCGCGCGCTCGAAGAGCTGAAGCGGAAGAACATCTGGGTGATCGGCCTGGACGAGCGCGGCGAGTGCGATTACGACCAGTTCGACCTGACCGGCGATTGCGTGCTGGTGATGGGCCGGGAGGGCGCGGGGCTGCACGACCTGGTGAAGCGCACCTGCGACCACCTGCTGCGCATTCCCATGATGGGTGGCGTTAGCTCGCTGAACGTTTCGGCCGCGGCTGCCGTGGTCCTCTATGAGGCCTCGCGTCAGCGCCGCCGCAAGGGCGAGGTTGCTCCCCCAGCCGCCGCCAGCGCGTCCAAACCTCGCAAACAGAAAGGCCTGGGTTCATGAAGTTTTTCTCCGCCGCCCTTGTTCTCCCCGCCGTGCTGGCGGCCGCTGCTCTTGGTGCGCAGGCAGGGCACGACCTGGGCCCGCCTCCGGGGCAGAACCCGCAGCCGGGCAAAGGCCGGGTCATCTTCTCGCGCTCCGAGGACGAGAACGGGCAGACCCAGCAGACCGCGCCCGCCGCCAACCCAGCAGCTCTCCGCAACGGCGTTGCGCCCGACGCGGAAGACGCGGAACGCGCCGCGGTCACCTTTACGGCCTTTGACATGGACGTGCGCCTGCACCTGGCTGATCAGCACATGGCCGTGCGCGCGCTGGTGACGGTGCGCAACGACGGCAAGCTGCCGCTCAAGCAGATTCCGCTGCAACTCTCTTCCTCGCTCAACTGGGAGCGCATCCGCACCCTGGGCCGCGACGCGCTGTTTACCGTGGCCACCCTCAACTCTGACGCCGACCACACGGGCCAGCTCCACGAGGCCGTGGTGCAACTGGCCGCGCCGCTGGCGCCGGGCGCGAGCCAGCAGTTGGACGTGACCTACTCCGGCACCATTGTGCAAACCGCCCAGCGGCTGGTGGCCATTGGCACGCCGGAGCAGGTGGCTCTGCACTCGGACTGGGACCGCATCTCCCCCGCCTTCACCGGATTGCGCGGCTTTGGCAACGTGGTCTGGTATCCGGCTTCGTCGGTACCGGCCATTCTGGGCGACGGCGCGCGCTTGTTTGACGAGATGGGCGAGCACAAGGAGCGCATGGCCGGAGCCGACTTCCGCCTGCGCCTCACCGTGGAGTTTCCGCGCGGGCAAGCGCCCAATGTGGCGCTGCTCAACGGCCACCCCACGCAGCTTGGGGTGACCAACGTGGACAGCGTGGGACCGGAGATTGAGGGCGTGGCCACGGCCGTGCTCAGCTCGTCCACGCTGGGGTATGAAGCTCCCAGCCTGTTTCTGGCTACGCGCACGGCGCATGCTGCCACCAACACCACGCTGTGGACGCTGCCTGCCAGTGAGGCTTCGGTGGCCGCATGGAGCGATTCAGCGGCGCACGTTACGCCCTTCCTGCAGCAGTGGCTGGGGCAGCGTCCGCGCGCCCAGCTCAACATTCTGGAGCTGCCCGACCCGGAGGATGCGCCCTTTGAAGCTGGCGCCCTGCTGGCCACCTCGCTGCGGTTGTCCTCAACCGACCAACTGGACGGCATCCTCTCGCACGCGCTGACCCATGCCTGGATGCAATCGCCACGCGCATGGCTGAGCGAAGGCGTGGCGCACTTTATGGGCACGCTTTGGATTGAGCGCAGCAAAGGCCGCCAACGCGCGCTGGAAACCATGGAAGCGCAGCGCGGAGCGTTGGCCCTGCAGGAGCCAGTCAGCCCTGGCACGGCGGCAGGCCAGCCGCTGGCCCACGCCGTTGCGCCCATCTACTACCGCACCAAGGCTACTTACGTGCTGTGGATGCTGCGCGACATTGCGTCGGACGCCACGCTCTCCGCCGCCCTGCGCGCTTATAACCCGGCGGACGATGTGAGCCTGGGCTACGGACGCGACACCGGCAAGAGTCCCTTTGAAGCGCTGGTGGAACAGGCCGGCACGCGCCACGATCTGGCCTGGTTCTTCAACGACTGGGTGAACAGCGACAAGGGCCTGCCCGACCTCACCGTGGAAGGCGTCTTCCCGACCGTGGCCAAGGCCGGCAACTGGCTGGTCTCGGTCAACATTGCCAACGCCGGTTACGCCGCGGCGGAGGTGCCGGTCACGGTTCGCTCCGACACGGCCACGGTGACGCAGCGCGTACTGGTGCCCGCGCGCGGCAAGGCTTCGCAGCGCATCCTTATCCAGAGCAAGCCGATCGAGGTGCAGGTGAACGACGGCACCGTGCCGGAATCCCAGGTCAGCATCCACATCACCCCGATTGCCGACAGCGTGAATGCGCCGGCGAACAAGTAGCGGTTTTCCGAGACAAAGATGATCGGGTGCCCCACCCTAGGCGCAAAAAACAAGAACGCGCCGAGGGTGGGGCACCCGATCATCTAAACTTACCCCCCACCAGCCAAGAATTAGCCGAGAACCTTGGTGTATCCCATCCTCGCCATGCCTTTGACTTTGTAGCCAGGATGGGGCTACCGGAGCTTGAAGATGAATCCAGGGGAACAACCGGTTTGAGTTCTACCGGGAATCCTTCCGGCAGAGCCGCCGCTCCGGCATAAGTTTATTTACAGACTCCAGAACCGGGAGCATACTTTGGCCCATGTCCTGTCGAATCTGCTTTGAAACCGCGGGAAGATCCTCGATGGCCAGGGAGTTACTCTTTGGATGGGATGAAACCTTCCGCTATTTTGAGTGTGCCGCCTGCGGTTGCTTGCAACTGGACCAGATGGTCGATGATCCGGGCAGGTTCTATGGCGGGAGTTATGGGACGGCATCGTCTTCGCGCCTGAAACAGCACCTCAGAACCATTCTGTACAGAATTTCGTTCTCGCCCTTCGAGAGCGTGGCGAAGGCACTCTGCGCCCTGACGCCAGGCTGCAACTACGGGCTGATGCGGACCCTTCGTCCGATGGCGAAGGATGTGGCGCTTCTCGATGTCGGATCTGGTTCAGGAAGGCTGTTGCATAGCTTGCGCCAGTTGGGATTCAGCGGGCGGCTGGTGGGTGTTGACCCGTTTCTCAGCGCGGATACCGTCTGCGCGGACGGCGTGGAACTGAGAAAGTCCAACCTCGCGGAGTTATTTGGCGGACAGCGCTTCGATGTCATCACGATGATGCACGCGCTGGAACACATTGCGGATCAGGACGGAACCATGGAAACGGCCAGCCGTTTGCTGCAGCCGGGCGGCGTGTGTGTTGTAACCATCCCTATTGCGAACTCGGAGCAGTGGAAAAGATATGGCTCCGCGTGGGTACAGATGGACCCGCCCCGCCACGTCTTTCTCCACACGGCGCGAAGCCTGTCGATCCTGGCGGCAAGGCACGGCCTGACGATTGCTCAAGTCATCCAAGAATCCTCGTCGTTTCAATTCTGGGGGACGGCGCTGGCGCGGAGAAGGATTCCCCTATGCCCCATGAGCCGGGCCTACATCCGCTCGCTTTGGCGCATGCCCTTCGACATGGTGCGCGCGGCTCGCGCCAACGCCCGAGGTACAGGAGATACGGCAACTTTTCTCCTGCGCCACCGAGCTTCGGAGCAAACCGAAGGGAACTATTGATCTGAGCCTCAAACAGTGTCACTCTATCCCACCCATCCCGCAAAAAAACGCGGGATGGAGGTGGCACGGGTATCTATAGAAAAAGTGAAAATGCTCCAAGTCACTCTTGGCTGCAACCGGGAGGCCGGTTTCCCAAATCTCATCCAAAAAAATGGGAAACCAGCCGCATGCTGCTGGATCAAGCGTTCTTGCTTTTGTCCGCGTCCCGCTTGGCATTGCGTGCGCGGATCTTGAGCCAGATGGGCGAGCCCTTGAAGCCAAAGGCGGCCCGGATCTGATTCTCAAGGAAGCGCACAAAGGCAAAGTGCATCTTCACGTCGCGATCCGTGAACAGCACAAAGGTGGGCGGAGCCACCGCGGCCTGGGTCATGTAGAAGATGCGCACGCGCTTGTTCATGGGCACCGGAGCGCGCTGGAAGTCGATGGTCTCCAGGAAGCGGTTCATCTGCCCGGTGGTGACGCGCTTGCGGCGTTCCGCGGCCACGGCCAGCACTTCGTGCAGCACGCGGGCCATTCCCTGGCCTTCCCGGGCGGAGATAAACAACACCGGAGCGTAGTTCAGATACTTCAGTTCGCGGCGCAGCTGTTCCTCGTACACTTCGCGATCCGCGGGCGGCCTGCCGTCGGTGCGGTTGGTGGTGATGGCGTCCCATTTGTTCACCACCACGATCACGCTGCGGCCGCTCTCATGGGCATAACCGCCGATGGTGGCATCGCTGGCGGTCACGCCGTCCTCGGCGTCAATCATCAACAGGGTCACATCGGCGGCTTCCAGGTGACGGCGAGCCATGACCACGCTCATCTTTTCCGCCATCAAGTGGGTTTTGCCCTTGCGACGGATGCCGGCCGTATCCACAAAGCGCAGCATCTTGCCTTCAAACTCCACCACTTCGTCCACCGCGTCGCGGGTGGTGCCGGCAATGGGCGAAACAATGGCGCGACTGGTGCCAGTGAGCGCGTTCAGCAGCGTGGATTTGCCCACGTTGGGGCGGCCGATGATGGCAATCGAGGTCTCGTACTGCTCATACTCACCATGCGTGCGATGCTTCTTCTTGCCCTCGGGCTCTTCTTCCGCAGCCTCGCCCTCTTCTACTTCAACTTCTTCTTCAGGCTCGTCGAAGATCACTTCATCGCCCGCGCGTCGGGGAATGGCCGCGCCGATGGCGTCCAGCAGTTCGGCAATGCCCAGCCCATGCTCGGAGCTCAGCGGATACACTTCGCGAATGCCCAGCTGGCGGAAGTTCTCCGCCTCTGACTCCATCGCCATGCCTTCCACCTTGTTTACGGCCAAAAACACCGGCTTGCCGCTGCGGATCATCATGCGCACCAAGTCGTAGTCGGGCGAGGCCAGCTCGGTGCGCACGTCCACCACCAGCACCATGGCATCGGCTTCTTCCAGAGCCACCTTGGCCTGGTTAAAGATCTCGGTGGGGATCAGGTCGATATCGTCGGGCACAATGCCGCCGGTGTCCACCAGGCGGAAGCGGCGGTTGCCCCACTCGTACTCGCCGTAGATGCGGTCGCGGGTGATGCCCGGCTCGTCGCCCACAATGGAGCGGCGGCTCTTGGTGAGGCGGTTGAACAGGGTGGATTTGCCCACGTTGGGGCGGCCCACAATGGCCACCAGAGGCAGCGCTTCTGAGCCCGGCTTCTGGGGTACGACGGATCTGCGATAGGTAGGCAAAATCTTCTCCAAATGGGCGAACGGCCGGAGGGGTCAATCGAGGATCAATCCCAAATCCGCTGTACGCCGTACAAATCAAAAAACTGTGTCCCGGCTGATCAACGGCAGGCGCAATTCCAGAGCCTGGGCCGTCAGCAGCCGGTCAAACGGGTCGCGAGGGTGAAGAGAAGCCGCCCGCCACGCACCACCTGTCGGGTCGTTGTTTCCAGAATCGTCGATCCGCCGGGTGCGGTGACGGCGTCCGGGTGATCCAGAACCTCGGCTGCATGAAGCCAATTCCGGTTTTGGCCGCCATCTCCCCCGGCATCACGATAGAAAGCGCCAGCAAGGTTGCTGGATCGGCCAGGATCGCCCGCACATGTGCGGGGAGCTTCTCCGGCTCACTCAGCAGCCCGAGGAACCTTTGGGTGTCGAGCAGGTAGGTCATGGATTCGTCGGGCCAGCGGGCGCGCGAACCAGAGGAGCATCCAGCATGAAGCCGAAGCCGGGTGCAACCAGCTCTTCGTCGGTCATGGGATCGAAGGCTCCCTCTTCCTAGTGTACCTTTCCGCGATACGATCCAACCAGAAAACGACGCGCCAAAGTGTTGCTCTGGTCCAGCCCGACGGACCCAATTCACCCCGCCAGCCTGGAACTACGCATCCCGACGACTCCCTGGTCCACCTCCAGTTCCTTATGCAACCGCGGGAAATGGTTTTTTTGGATGCGCGGTAGGTGCCATGAAACAAGTACCTTTTTGAAGGCTACGAGGAGCAGATTGCATCTGAAGAGCGTCAGAGCACAGCCTTCCATCGCGCATGAACTGCTGCAACCAGCCGCGCTATGGAGGGGCGCTAAAGGGGCGCTGCTCGCCAGACGGCCATGATTTGTTCCAGCCTGCGCATGGAGTCTGGGGATGCCGTGGATGTGAATATAAGTATTTTAGATGCTAGAAATTACGCGACGTGACGGCGGTGCGCGTAGTCTGCTGCGACCCCGTCTCTCTTCTGGCAAAGTGGGATTCTAGCCTATAGTCTGCTGCAGGCAATGCTGGCGGGAGAGTTGAGTCTGCTGCGAACCCGTCTCTCTTCTGGCGAAGTGGGATTCTAGCCTATAGTCTGCTGCAGGCAATGCTGGCGGGAGAGTTGAGTCTGCTACGAACCCGTCTCTCTTCTGGCGAAGTGGGATTCTAGCCTATAGTCTGCTGCATGCTGCGGGAGAGGGATTCGCATCTTCCACGTAAGATACTGATAAAAATCAGCTTGCGATAAGGATACATTTTGAATACCACCAAATGTACCACCCGCAGACCGGTGCTTGCCTTGTCGATCAGCGGTGAACTATGCGAAGAATCAGCAGTCAATCCCTTTGATCTTCGCCGGAGTGAGGATGCACCGGCAACCCACGGTGTTCAAGTTGTGGCAGGTGAGGACCGGAATTGCCGGGGCGTTTTCGAGTGCGTATTCAATGGCCATCGAGCCACATTCCGGGCATGGCCCATCGTTCGAGTTGAGTAGGCGAACAGTTTTGACGCACCCCGTCTTTTTCCAGGTGCTCATGTTCCGATAGTGCGCAACCGACATGTAGAAATTCTGGAATACGGCTTTAGGTGACATTTCGTAGTGCCATGGGAGTTGATCGTCGGGAACAAACTTGAAGCGTCTCCCCTCGACAAGTTCGACGGCCATGCGAATACGCAATTCGAGCAACTCCCATGGTTTGCAAAAAGTGAATACTGGAAGCGGAGTAGAGAAACACTTCGCAAGGTCGCCTTCATCTGTTTCATGCAACATGGGACGATTTTCTAAAGGGAAGTACCTCCGATGCAGTCGAATTGCAGCAGAAAAATCCCCGCTTTCGATCATGCGGCGTGCATCTGGGAGCAGTTTCGGATCAAAGGCGTTCATCGAAATAGCATATAGCAGCACTTTGCCGGAGCGGTGAAGAAGCATTTTTGCGGCAGGGCGGTCGCTAAATAAGGTCAAAGAATCCCTGCGGAAACCCCCTCAAGTCGAATGTTATCGACTTAGGGATAGTCTCTGCTGGTTTGTATTGGAAGGCGAGAGTTTTCGACTTCATAATCTGTTTGATGAATGGAGAGCAATCTTTTCCGGGATAAAACAAGCTCTCGTTATTTCCTCCAAGTATCCACGACTGCGTTATTGTCTTCCCGTTGTCAAATCGGTATTTCACAGTGGACAGGTGAGATTCAACATTTGCAGAAGTTTCGAGAAAGTCTCCTGTCCGCACAAAGCATTCGTGAACCTTTCCAATCTGTCGAACAGTAATGCCATTCTCGAAGCCGTTGTCATGCAAGGAGTATTTGCTGACCACGCCAGTTACCGCATCTGTCTTAGTTTCTTTGTACCAAGGCTCCGAAATATCCTGTGGCAGATGAGAATCAGATGCCGATTTGGAGGCGGAGACAGACGGACTGCCGCCAGATTGATAATCCTTGCAAGATGTGAACAGCCCTGCCACACATATCCAAAATACCGCTAGCGCGCATCCCAGCATCAACTTTCTCATACCCACCCCTCGCGGGCCAGCATAGCATGGCTAAGCGCGCCACGGCCTGGCCATCAGGCAATAATCTCCAAAATGATCCGCCCCGACTCCCGCCCATCACTCGCCGGTTTAGTCCTCTTGCGCGCGTACTGTTTCTCATTCAGCCGCACAACGTGAAACGGAGCCAACGATGCGCTCCAATTCTCGGGCTATTTCCTCATCGGTCATGCGCTCGGGTGCGGGCTGGTGCACCAGAGGGCCACCGTCTTTTCCGGTCAGTTCGCACTTGTCAGTAAACAGCTTCAGGTGTTTGCCCAGCTTTTTGCGTATTCCGGTCCATGTGGGCACCCGATTCCATTCGATGTGGGCACCTGA
>CAZYDF010000006.1:0-88101 GCA_964645855.1 uncultured Occallatibacter sp. | reverse complement strand
GCCAGTTGGAAACATTTGTTCTTTATCAGACCGGAAAGGCGTATACCGGGACCTACTCCGTCGCGGGCGACACCATCACCCTGACAGGGCCTCAACTCAGGGGCCAGCCAAAACTTCGCATTGCAGGCAACACCTTGTCGTATGAGGACGGAACGGTTTATGAACGGCAGGGCGCAACCGCGCCGCCTGCGCCTTCCATGCCGGAGATTGCGCCTCCACCTCCGCAACCCCGCTACGAGGACATCACGCCACCGCCGCCTCCGCCAGCAGATGCGCCAACCATCTCCATAGGGCAGACGAAGGCTCAAGTGATTGCCGCTTTCGGAGAGCCGCAACGGAAGGCATCCGTAGGAGCTAAGGAAATCTTCTTTTACACCGATCTTAAGATGAAGGTTACCTTTACCAACGAGAAGATCAGCAGCATCGACTAGAACGGCGCGCCCCCAGGACGGGAGGGTGGGCCAGAAACCAAGATTCGCAAGAGGAATGAGGTTCCGACGATGATTCCGATTTCTAGCAGCAGTCGAAGAAGTGTGACCACAACAGCAATTTTTGCGGTTCTTCTGGGGTTGGGCGGGATGACAAGCGCAGCTACCGACAAGAAGCCGGCCCCGGCTCCACCTCCTCCGTCGCGCCCCGCGCCTCAGCAACAGCAACGGCCCGCGCCTCAGCAGCAGCAGTTCCAGCCGCAGCAGCAGCAACGGCCACAACAGCAGTTCCAGCCGCAACAACAGCAGCCAGCCCGGAACACTACCTTCGGAAGCCCAGCAGGTGGCAACCGGCCCATCACCACAACTTCGCCAGGCATCCGCCCCACGACCACTACCGGTGGACAGCCTTTCAACTCCAACATGCAGCACTCCCCGGGTTTTCCTCAGGGCCGTTCGTTTGGATCGGGACCTTCGACCTTCAGAGCGGGTCCCGCGCCTAGGGGAAGTTCAGAACGGATAGCGCCGAGCGGCAGCGCGTTCCGGACCCGTCCCAACGGGCACCTGAGCGACGTACACGATGCCCGGCGGGGAATGGATATACATCATGAGCTGAACGGCAACCGGCGGATTGCGGTGGAACGGGCTGACCACAGCCACATGGTCTTTGAGCGGGGCAGGCCCGGATTTGTGCAGCGCGGGTACAGCTATCAAGGCCACGATTTCGGCCGTCGCGCCTACTACTACCATGGGCATGAATTCAACCGCTATTACCGCAGCTACGGGTATCGCGGGATGAGCCTGAGCGTCTACGCTCCGGGGCTCTACTACTCTCCCGGCTTTTATGGCTGGGCTTATCATCCGTGGGGCGCGCCCATCAGTTATGGATGGGGATGGGGAGGGAGTCCCTGGTATGGCTATTACGGCGGCTACTTTGCGCCGTATCAGACCTACCCCAGTGCCTCCTATTGGCTGACCGACTACATGATCTCCCAGGACTTGCAGGAATCCTATGCGGCGCATCAGGAAGCCGGCGAGCAGGATGGCGCTCCCTATATCCAGGGTGCCCCTCCTGTGCTGACGCCCGACGTGAAGCAGCAGGTTGCCAACGAGGTCCAGAATATGGTGGCTCTTGAAAATCAGGAGGCGGTGCAGACCAGCCAGCACCAGGACGTGGACCCTGGCTCCAGCGGCATCGCACGCCTGCTCGGCGATGGCCGCCCGCACGTGTTTGTGCCTGGCACGGCTCTGGACGTGGTGGACGTCAACGGCCAGGAGTGCGGCATCAGCGATGGCGATGTGCTGATGTTGCAAACTCCTCCCCCGGCCGATGCCACGGCCGCCAATCTGGTGGTACTGGCCAGCAAGGGCGGGCAGGAGTGCCTGAAGTCCAGCGTCGTCACGGTGCAGTTGAGCGACCTGCAGGAGATGCAGAACCAGATGCGGGCAACCATCGATCAGGGACTCCAGGAGCTTCAGTCCAAACAGGGAAAAGGTGGATTGCCGCCAGCGCCTGTCTCTGCCCAGGCTGCCCCGGTGCAGACCGGATACGCCGATGTTGCGCCTCCGCTCAATCCCCAGGATGCGGTCGACCTTCAGCAACAGAGTCAGCTGGCTGATCAGGCGGAGAAGGATGTGGCCGCCGAGGCCTCGCAAGGGGGAAGTGGCGCACCAGCCGCGCTCGGCAGGTAAGCTGCCGTGCCACAACGGAAAAAGGGCCGTCTTCCAGCATGGGAAGACGGCCCGATTCATCGGAACATGAAAAAGCCCCTTGTACTGATCTCTCAGTGCAAGGGGCTTTTCTATTCCAGCGAACGATCTCAACCACAGGGTTCGTGCTATCCGGCCTTTTCAAGCAAACAAGGCGACAGGTCGCGGCGATCCACCATGTCTTTGGTGATCTCCAGGTCGCGGACACGCTTGTTGGAGGGCAGGTGGTACATCAGGTCCAGCATCAGCTCTTCCAGGATCATGCGCAGACCGCGTGCTCCCACCTTGCGGGCCAGGGCTTCGCGGGCAACAGCTGCCACCGCGTCCGTCGTAAAGTGCAGACGAACATTTTCATACTCAAACATGCGCTGGTACTGCTTGAGGATGGCGTTCTTGGGGCGAGTAAGGATGTCGATCAGCGCCGGCTCATCCAGCTCGTCGAGAATGCCCATTACCGGCAGACGGCCAACGAACTCCGGAATCAGACCGTACTTGATCAGATCCTGGGGCTCGGTGCGACGCAACAACTCCGTGTCGCGGTGCGCGCGAGAGGTTGCCTGATCGCCATCGGCATCGGTACGGAAGCCTAGAGCCTTCTTGCCCACGCGACGTCCCACCACCCGCTCCAGACCCACAAAGGCTCCGCCGCAGATAAACAGGATGTTGGTGGTGTCGACGGCCGTGAACTCCTGGTGCGGATGCTTGCGGCCGCCCTGCGGAGGAACGTTGGCAACCGTGCCTTCAAGGATCTTGAGAAGCGCCTGCTGCACACCCTCGCCAGAAACGTCGCGGGTGATGGAGGGGTTCTCGTCCTTGCGGCCGATCTTGTCGATCTCGTCGATGTAGATGATGCCTTGCTGGGCGCGCGTCACGTCGCCGTCCGCGGCCTGCAGGAGCTTGAGGATGATGTTCTCCACATCCTCGCCCACATAACCGGCTTCAGTCAGCGTGGTGGCATCCACAATGGCAAAGGGCACGTCGAGCATCTTGGCCAGAGTGTGCGCCAACAGCGTCTTGCCGGAGCCCGTGGGGCCTACCAGCAGGATGTTCGACTTGGCCAGTTCCACATCGTTATTGCGCAACCGGTTCATCTGGATGCGCTTGTAGTGGTTGTAGACGGCCACGGCCAGCTTCTTCTTGGTCTGGTCCTGACCAATCACAAAGTCGTCCAGGAAGGCCTTGACCTCCTGCGGTTTGGGCAGGTGGCCAGCCGCGGCGGCGGGCGTAACCTCGCTGCGGTCGTCTTCCAGAATCGAATTGCAAACCGCCACGCACTCATCGCAGATATAAGCGCGAGGATAGTCGCTGGGCGAGGAGATCAGCTTGGCCACGGCATCCTGCGATTTATGGCAGAACGAACAGCGCAACGCTTCTTCAGGTCCCGTGCGCGTTTTCATTGTCAACTCCTCCGGCCCGGCTTGCCGGTTCAACTGTTATTGCGCCGTTCTGGGTTGCCGCCTGCTTAGGTGCGCGGCCTGTCAATAATCTCGTCTACGATGCCATACTCTTTGGCCTGGGGCGCGGTCATGATGAAGTCGCGCTCCACATCGCGTTCGATGCGGTCCAGCGTTTGGCCGGTGTGCTTGGCCATCAGGTTGTTGGTGATCTCGCGGATGCGCAGAATCTCGCGGGCATGAATATCGATGTCCGTGGCCTGGCCGCCGAGCCCGCCCATGGAGGGCTGGTGGATCAGGATACGCGAGTTGGGCAGGGCAAAACGCTTGCCCTTGGTGCCCGCCATCAACAGGAATGCGCCCATGGAGGCGCACTGGCCAATACAGTACGTAACCACGTTGTTCTTGATGAACTGCATGGTGTCGTAAATGGCCAAGCCAGCAGTGATGGAGCCACCCGGCGAGTTGATGTAGAGCGAAATGTCCTTTTCCGGATCCTCGCTCTGCAGAAACAGCATCTGCGCAACCACCAGATTCGCAATCTGATCGTCGATAGGCGTGCCGAGGAAGATGATATTGTCGCGCAGCAGACGCGAATAGATGTCGTAGGCGCGCTCGCCCCGGCTCGTCTGCTCAACCACCATGGGAACCAATGCCATTGTGTGCTCTTCTCGCTCGTCGCGCAGGCCCCGTGAAGGGGTCTGTGGTTGCGCTGCCCGGCCTGGCTTCAACCGGCCGGACAGCATCTGATCCCGTGTTACGCCTTAAGCAGGCAGACGATCGTAGAGCGTCGTCGCCGTCTTTTCGCGCAACAGTTGTTCCCGGATTCTAGCCACGCCGCCGTTCTCGGCCAAACGTGCATGGAGCACCTCGACCGGCTCACGGCTTTGCAGTGCGGCCATGTGGATTTCCTTCTCCACATCTTCTTCACTGATGGTAATCTCTTCGGCCGCGGCAATCTTGTCCAGGATGAGCTGGGTCTTGACCTCGGCCAATGCGCCGGAGTGCTGCGCGCCGCGCAGACGGCTGAAGTCCAGCTTGCGCATCTGCTCCGCGCTCATGCCCTGCGCAGCCAGAGCGCGCAGTCCACGCTCCAGACGAACATCGATCTGCTCCTGCACCAGCGACTCGGGCACCGGGAAGTCGAACTTGGTGACCAGAGCCTGGGCCAACTGGTCCTTGGTCTCGCCCTCCACCGAACGCTTCTTGCGGTTGGCCAGATGCTCGCGAACCTTGTCTTCCAGGTCGGCCAGCGACTCGTAGCTGCCCAGCTCCTTGGCAAACTCGTCGTTCAGGTCGGGCAGAACGCGCTTCTTGATGGACTTGACCGTGACCTCATAGGCAACCGTCTTGCCCTGCAGCTTGGGCTCGCTGTAGTCGGCCGGGTAGATGACCTCAGCCTTCAGCTCCTGACCGGCCTTGGCGCCGCGCAGGACCATGGTGAAGGCCTCCACGGTGTCCTTGCCGCCCACTTCCACCATGGCATTCTCACCGGCCAGCGGATCGGTCTCTTCCTCGCCAGCCACAATGCCCTTGTAGGTGATCTCGGCCCAATCGCCATCCACAAGAGTGCGGTCGTCTTCAACCGGCTCAATGGTGCCGCGCGACTCGCGCAGCTCCGTCATCTCCTGCTGGAACTCCTCGTCGGTGACCTCAGAGGAGGGCTTGGGGACAACCACGTCCTTGTAGCCTTCCACGGAGAACTCCGGAATGAACTCAAAGACAGCCTTCACGTGCAGGGGCTGGCCATCGTCCACGGTCAGCTCCGTCACCTGCGGCTGGCCCACGGGACGCACGCCCAAGTCGGCCACGGCCTTGTTGAAGCGCTCGGGCAGAATGTTGTCGATGACGTCCTTGCGGATCTCAGTGGCAAACTTGCGGCGCACCACCGTCTCCGGCACCTTGCCGATGCGGAAGCCGGGAATGCGGGCGTACCGCTTGTAGTTGCCCACCACGGTCTTGTAGGCCTTGGTCACTTCTTCCGCGGGGATATCGAGCACCAGCTCGCGGGTGCACTCCGGATTCAGAACCGGCCCGTGCGCGTGATCGTGGCCCTCATGGTCGTGGTCATGGCCTTCGTGGTCGTGGCCCTCATGGTCGTGGTCATGGTCATGACCGGCATGATCGTGAACGGCCTCAGCCGACGCAGGTTGCAGGTTTTCTTCAACGGTGTCGTTCGTGCTCAACGTTATACCTTCCCAGGGCGCCGGAGCGCCGTTCAGTTCGGATTGCCGGGTTTCCCATGAGCAGCTTGCCAGGGCGCACCACAAGTGGCTGCCTGCCGCACACAACAAGAACCGCCGCCCTGGGCTGCCGACCAAACGACGGCACGGCCCCGCGCGGCACGGGATACTCCTCACGTTATGGTAAGAGGGTTTGGAGGCAGGGTCAAACTCTGCAAACGGTGGGAAACACGTTCGGCACCGGTTTAGGTACGTTACCGCTCGGTGACTTCAGGCTGGCGCACGTACGGGAGGAACCGCGGATGGGCCGCCCCGCAACTGGAAAAGAAGGCTCGCGCCTCCTTCAGGCTCAGGTCGCCATTCACCGTCCGGCGCACGTCCTCGGCGTCCAGATCCTCCTGGCCGTCGTCTTCCCACCAGCAAACCGGGCACAAGGCCATCGATTCCGGGGAGGCCAGAGTCTTGAAGCCGCAGCAAGGACAGCGAAAACGTGATTCAGTGGTCACATTAGCTTGAGACGGCAAACCAGGGGGAAAAGATTACCTTATCCTCCCTGCAATCCGCACCGGGTTCAAAAACGGAAGGCCAGACCGGCTGAAACGCGCTCATGCGCGGAGTTGGTCTGGGTGTCAGTGGGCGTGGTCAGGTAGTCGGCAGAGACCCGAATGGCGAAGAAAGGGAAGATTCGCACGTCGCCGCCACCGCCGAGACCCACTGCCAGGTCTGACTGGGAGAGGCCTGTGGAGTTCGACGAATGGTCAATTCCCCCCACGGCATGGACAAATACGTGGAACCCAGCGCCGCCCACCGTCAGCCGGGGCCCGAACATGACGACCGTGGTATGCGGCGTGGTGGCAGGGGCTCCCATCCCATATTGGGCCACATCGCCTTCAATTCCCACAAAACGCTTCACTTTCACATTCAGTGCGCCTTCCCAGCCGTTGAGCCCCCCGGCACCGGAGGAAAACACATTATTGCCCAGCCGACTATAGCCAAAGGAGACGTCCGCCGTGGGTCCCAGGGCGTGAGCAGCGGGGGAGAATCCCAGCAGGAGAAGAGCCGGCACCAAGGCCAGACCCGCAGAACATGCACGAAATGAGATGGACATGGAAACTCCTATTCTGATGGTTTTGGACGTAGACCGCTTTAGGTGAGGATGACGGATTGCTGCCGCCGGTTGCCAGCAAACGGACAGGATGAACCTCCGTTGCCAACAGGGAGGCTCCGCGGCATCTGGATGGATGAGCGGAATGAAAGTGGAGAAGATCTGTGGAAAAAGAAATATTGCGCTGCACCATACATAGGGCATTCAGGCAGCGCGGAGGCGGTGTAGGTCCGTTCAGACACAGTTTCCTAAGAAGTCGGGCTAGAAACCGCCTCGCAACAACGCGGAACGAGAAAATCGAGAAGGTAGCAATTCTGCTTATCGTTCTGCTTGAGTTTGTACGCATAAATGCTTACATTATTCTCATGAAGAGCACCGAGTTCAAGCGGTGGCTGGCGGCACAGGGAGCGACCTTCGAGGGCGCGAAAGGCTCTCATCTGAAGGTGCTGTTGAACGGCAAGACTTCGTACCTGCCGATGCACTCAAAGGAACTCGGCACCGGGCTTGTGCAAGCCATCCAAAAACAGCTAGGACTCAAATAGGAGGCACCATGCGATACCCCGCAAACGTCAAACCCGATGGAAAGTTCTTCCTTGTGACCTTACCCGATTTTCCCGAGGCGATCACTCAGGGCGATGACGTTGAAGATGCTCTGGTCCATGCCGCCGACGTGCTGGAATCTGTCGTAGATCATTACATCGAGAACAGCTTATCCCTCCCCGCACCGTCTAAACCGAAGCGCGGCCAACATCTGGTGGAACTCCCGGCCAGCTATGCCGCGAAGATCCTGCTCTTGAACGAAATGGCGGCTCAGAAGGTCAGGCCGGCTGAACTGGCGCGACGGCTGAAGATGACCCGGCAGGAAGTGAACAGGCTCATTGACTGGCGTCACACGTCAAAGATTGACGGTATCGCCGTGGCACTGAAAGCGCTGGGCAAGACTCTGGAGATGCGCGCAGTTTAGGTGGGGGCGTGCGCTCCCACCCAAACCGCGTTGCAAGGCGGTGGCTCGAATCTTGCAGCGATTCCAAGAAAAATGCCCTACCTGCGCACCGCGGGCCCGGCCAGGCTGCCGTCCGGATGCAGCACTTCCACCTCCAGCGCCATGCGGCCATCGGCGTGGGTGGCGCAGCTCAGGCAGGGATCGAAGGCCCGGATCAGCCCCTCCATGCGGTTCAGCATGCCTTCGGTCACCTCGTGGCCAGAGATGTATTTGCGCGCCACCTGCACCAGTCCGCGATTCATGGCCAGCGTATTGTGCGCAGTGGCCACAATCAGATTGGCGCTGATCATCATGCCGTTCGAATCCACGCGGTAGTCGTGGATCAAGGTTCCGCGAGGCGCTTCGATAATGCCCACGCCCTCCGCCTCGTTGGCCTTGGCCTCGGCGCGCACGTCCTTGTCGAGCACCGCAGGCTGTTCAAGAATGGTCTGCATTCGCTCAATCGCAAAGACGATCTCGATTAGCCGTGCGTAGTGGTTGTGGAAAGAACTCAGCGTCACATTGCCGTAGTTGCGGCGGAACTCGTTGAGCGCCTCATCGGCCAGCGGGGTCCCGCACTGCCGTGCCAGATTCAGGCGGGCCGCTGGCCCCACACGATAGACACCCAACGGGTAGCCGGTCGGCTTGTAGTAAGGCGCTTTCATGTAGCTTGCTTCGTCCACCGCTTCGCCAATGTACTGGTGATAATCGCGGGGATGAATGTTGTCGGCAAGGATGTTGCCATCGGCGTCGCCAAAGCGCAGCCAGCCCTCGTGCTTGCGGCGCGATCCGTAGAGGCAGAGGTTTCCGTCCTTGCGCCCCGTGGCCATGAACAGCGACGGGAAGTTGCCAAAGGTGAGCACTTCGTCCTGCAGCTTTTCCATCATGTGACGGAAGAACTCCAGCGTCCGCGTGGCAATGGAGAGCGCTCCGGGAAGGCCTTTGAGGATCTCGTCGCGATGCTCCACCGAGAGCGGCTGCGAGACGCCTCCGGGCACAATCCACGGCGTGTGAATGCGGCGGCCACCCAGCAGGTCAATCACCTCTTGGCCCCACTTGCGCAAGCGGATGCCGTCCATGGCCACATCCGGGTGCTTCGCGGCCAGGCCCAGCACATTGCGTTCGGCAGGATTCGAGTCCCAACCCATCAAGAAGTCAGGGCTGGACAGATGAAAGAAGCTGAGCGCGTGCGACTGCGTGATCTGCGCCAGATGCACTACGCGGCGCAGCATCTCCGCGGTCTCCGGAATGCGCAGGCCCATGATGGCATCGGCCGCTTTTGCGCCCGCCAGCAGATGGCTGATGGGGCAGATGCCGCAGATGCGCGCAGTAAGCGAAGGCATCTCATAGAACGGCCTGCCCTCGCAGAACTTCTCAAACCCCCTGAACTGCAGCACGTGCAGATGCGCATCCTCCACCATGCCCTCGTCGTCCAACTGGATGGTGATTCTGCCGTGCCCTTCCACTCGCGTAATTCCGTCAATCTTGATGGTCTGCATCCGCTTGTTCTCCCCTGCGCAATCTCACGCTTCAGTTGCCGAAGCGGCAGCGTGTGCTCATGTCGGGCATGCGCCCGGCCAGAATTTCACTTACGACGTAGAAGATGACGTCGGCCTTGGGTGGGCAACCTGGAATGAACAGGTCCACCTTCACCAGTTCGTGCAACGGAATCACTTTGCGCTCGAGTTTAGGCACCTCCTTGGTGGGCGCGCCGGGATTGCAGGTGGCATTGTCTTCATACCCACGCTTCAGCACCTCTTCCACCGTGAAGGTGTTGCGCATGGCCGGCACATTGCCAGTCACCGCGCAGTCACCGAACGCCACCAGCAGCTTGGTGTTGGCGCGCACCTTGAGGATTTTCTCTATGTCTTCCTCGTTCGCGAGTGCGCCTTCCACCAACGTCAGATCCACGTTCTCCGGAAACACCTTGGCATCCACCACCGGGCTATAGACCAGATCGATCAGCGGGGCAATCTCCACCAACCGCTCATCCAGGTCAAGAAACGACATGTGGCAACCGGAACAACCGTCCAGCCACAGTGTTGCAATACGCGCTTTCGTCATCGCCGTCCCTCCTCACGCATCTGCAACAAATACGGCAGAAACTCTGGCTTGGTCATCTCAGAGACCGATTTGCCCTTCTCCACCAGCGCGCCCACCGGGCACACCATCACGCACTTGCCACATCCGGTGCAGGTGATCGATTCGCCCCACGGTGCGCCCAAGTCCGTGATCATGCGCGAGGCAATGCCACGGCCGGTGATGTCCCAGGTATGCGCGCCTTCCACGCTGTCGCAGACCCTGACGCAGCGCGTACAAAGCACGCAGCGGTTGTGATCCACCACAAAGCGCGGATGCGATCCGTCGGTGGCGCACTTCAGATGCAGATAAGGCAGCGAGACATGATCGATGCCCAGCTTGGCTGCCATGGTTTGCAGCTCGCAATGGCCGGAGGAAACGCAGACCGCGCACACATGATTGCGCTCGGTCAGCAACAACTCCACGGTGAGCTTGCGATAGCCATCCAGCTCCGGGGAGTGGACCGTGACCTCCATGCCCTCCTGCGCCTGGGTGGCGCAAGCGGCCAGCAGCTTGCCATTGCCCTTCACTTCCACAACACACAAGCGGCATGCGCCCACTTCGCCCAGTCCCGTAAAGTGGCAGAGCGTGGGAATGTCTATCCCGTTTTCGCGCGCCACTTCCAGAATGGTTTGGTCCTGACCAGCGGCCACTTGCTTGCCGTCGATGGTCAGCGTTTTGACTTGGTATTGATCTTTCTCTGGCATCTCGGCTTCCTCACTTTCCCTGCTTGGCCGCAGCCGGGTTAGAGACAGAACACTTGCCCTGCGGGCAGCGTTTGTCGCGTATATGTGTCTCGTATTCCTCGCGGAAGTAGCGCAGCGTGCTGCGTACCGGATTGGGCGCGGTCTGCCCCAATCCGCACAGAGCGGTACGATTCACCATGCCGCCCAAACGCTCCAGCGTGTCCAGATCCTCCATGCGGCCGTCCCCCTCGCTGATGCGATTCAGCAGACCGTACAGTTGCGTGGTGCCCACGCGGCAGGGAATACACTTGCCACAGGATTCGTCTCGCGTGAAGTCCATGAAGAACTTGGCCACATCCACCATGCAGGCGGTCTCGTCCATCACAATCATCCCGCCCGAACCCATGATGGAGCCGGCCCTGGCCAGCGACTCGTAGTCCACCTGCATGTCCAGGAACTGCTCCGGAATGCAGCCGCCCGAAGGACCACCGGTTTGCACGGCCTTGAACTTTTTGTTGTCCGGAATGCCGCCGCCCAGCTTGAACACCAGGTCGCGCAGGGTGATGCCCATGGGCACCTCCAGCAGGCCGGTGTTATTCACATCGCCCACCAGCGCAAACACCTTGGTGCCCTTGCTCTTCTCCGTGCCAATGCCCGCGAACCATGCGCTTCCCTTGCGGATAATGGGCGCGATGTTGGCGAATGTCTCCACGTTGTTGAGCAGCGTGGGGCACTTGTAGAGGCCGGAGTAAGCGGGGAAGGGAGGACGCGGACGTGGGGTGCCGCGCTTGCCTTCAACCGATGCAATCAGTGCTGTCTCCTCACCACAGACAAATGCGCCCGCACCCAGTCGCACTTCAATCTCAAAGCCAAAGGAGGACTCGCCGATGTTCTTGCCCAGCAGCCCCATCTTCTCGGCCTGGCGAATGGCAATCTTCAGCCGCTTGACGGCCAGTGGATACTCGGCGCGGCAGTAGATGTAACCCTGCGTCGCACCCACCGCGTAGCCCGCCAGCGCCATGCCTTCCAGCACCCGATGCGGATCGCTTTCGAGCACCGAACGGTCCATGAACGCGCCCGGATCGCCCTCGTCGGCATTGCAGATCACGTACTTCTGCTCGCCCTGCGCCTTAGCCACCATGGACCACTTCAGCCCGGTGGGATAACCGCCGCCACCGCGCCCACGCAGGCCGCTCTTGATGATCTCCTGCACCACCTCGTCGCGGGTGCGATGCCCCACGCTGGTGAGCAAGGCCTCATAGCCACCCACGGCGATCGAGTCCTCAATGCGCTCCGGATCGATCTCGCCGCAGTGCTCCAGCACAATCTTCTGCTGCTGGGCAAAGAAGGGGATGTCGGGCGAGACGGAAAACTCCGGAACCGGGTTGCCATCCAGATTAGCAATGATAGCTTCCAGTAACTCAGGGTTGTCGCAGGGAACGCTGCGGTAGTAAGTATGCTGCGGTTCGCAGCGCACCAGCGGACCCATGGCGCACAATCCCATGCAGCCCACGCCGGTAACTTTGCAGGTCTTTTCTTTGCCTTGCTTCTTTACTTCTTCCTGCAACACCTTCAGCACCTGGTCGGAATGCAGCGACAGGCACCCGGCGGCCACCGAGACGTTCACCTTGTGGTCGTACTTCTTCAGCTCTTCCTGCTCGCGTTCGCGGATCTCCAGCAACTCATCAAGCGTCATGGTTCATCCACCTCCGCATCTGGGCTTTGATCATCTCGGGATCGGCCTTGGGCATCACCTCGCCGTCAAACACCGCGGCTGGAGCCAGGCTGCAGGAACCAATGCAGCGCGCCGACACCACGGAAACCTTGCCGTCGGCGGTGGTTTCGCCCGCCGTCACATGCGTCACCTCTTCAATGGCCTTCATCAGGTTGCCCGCACCCTTCACGTAGCAGCCAGTCCCCATGCAGACCACGCAGGTATGTTCGCCCGCGGGCTTGAGATTGAAGAAGTGATAGTAAGTCGCCACGCCATACACCTCACTGAGTGGCAAGCGAAGTGAGCTAGCTACAAAGCGCAGCGACACGGAATCAAGATAGCCGAAGGACTCCTGGACGGTATGAAGCACTTCAATCAACGAAGAAGGCTTGTGGCCATGGCGACGCATGGTCGCCTCCACCAGCTTCCAACGTTTATCCACGGAGGGAAGTGGAACTTGCTCGGGGTATGCCTGCATCGAACGACTCCTTTCCCCAAAAAGCTGTTGCTGGGTAGCGAGTATAACCACGAACTGAGACCAGGAGACAACAGCAAAGGCGAAAATCCCGAAATGTGCGAGATATTCTCTGCACGCCTCGAAATGATATTTTTCTTTACCTCTAGCGCCGTGACCCGCATCACGTTTTATCGTCAAAAGCCACCATTCGGGACGCTATCCCGCAAGTTTTTAAAGACTCACGTGCTCCAGAATGGAATCTCCGCGCCCTGACGCCTGGGGCCGTAAGCGACCAGGCCCGGTCGGCAAGAAGGCCGGACAAGCACCGGGAAAGTCTTCAATCGGAAGGGATTGGTGGTGAACAACGAGTCTGGGTTCGAGCCACTTCTTACAAGTTAAAAGATGTACATTTCGGCAATCGATCCAGTTTTATCCAATAGCTTTGCAATCGATATTTATTTAACTTATCGAGTTATCTGTCAGATTTTCCTGTCTCTTTCCGAACGCGCCAAAGCAATGCGGCCGGCTGTGGTGGAGAGCCGGCCGCATCCTGATCTACCCGGCCGCTTACGGCACAAAGTAGATGGTTCGGGTTGCCGCGTTGCCGTTGGCGTCGAGCGCGGTAATGGACCAGTTATAGGTGGTGCCGCTGGTCAGATTGGGGACGTTGGGAGTGTTCGAGCCGCCCAGCGGATCCACATTCCAGGTGATGCCGGTTCCGCCCGAGGTGGAGGGAACCTGCGTGGAGGTAAAGCCGCTCGACGACGAAGTCGAAGTGGGAACCCGCCAGATCGTTGTCCCGTTGTTACTCCAAAGATTGAACTGGTAGATATAACTCGCGGGGCTCGAAGGATAGTTCCAGCTGAAGGTGGGTGTGGTGCTCACGCCCAGTGTTTGCTGGGGCATCAGCGCGGTGGGATAGGCCGTGTTGACGCCCACTACCTGGGCTGTCACATCTTCGCTGCTGCCGTCGATGTAAGTCAGCGCGAAGGTGTAAGTGTCACCTATCGTTGGCGTGTTGGAGGACAGGTTGGCGTCGTACTGGAACTGCACTGCGCCGCAGTTGCCGCAGCGGCCAATGTCAACCGGAGTCATCACGTTGGGTCCACCGATGAGCTGGGCCGACACTGGCACCTTGTTCTGGTAGCGGATGTCGAAGTAGACGCCGTAGGTGGTGGTTGTGGATGTCGAGCTGGTCCACTTGTTGTTTTGCGTGGTGACGCCGATGGTGACGTTGCTGGTGGGAATGGCGACCGTCTGTCCGCTGGCAGAGCCGGTAACGCTGGCCGTGGGCGGGCCGTTGTTGCCGCGGGTGTTGGTAAAGTCAGCGGCGTCGATCAGCCCATCGTTGTTGTTGTCGACCGCGGCCACAAGGTTGTAACCGGAGCCGGTGGGAACCTGCACGGAGTAGGCTTGCGGGCTCACCGGATTCTGAATGCGCTGGCCGTAGAAGACTCCGGTGGAGCTGGAGAAGTAACCCACATAGAGCGGTCCAGCCGCAGTGCCGTTAAAGGTGACTGTGCCCGAGATGGTGTTGCTACCGGTGGCCGCACCAATGGTGACGGGAACAGCAGCGGACGCGCTGGAACCGCCGAAGTATACCCATGGTCCATTGTTGGAACTGCCGGAAGACACATAACCACGCATCCTGAAGTAGAGGGCGGCGCCATTGCCGAACGGGCTTCCAGAGACGCCGCTGGTCAGGTTATTCAGGAAGACCACGCCTGCGCCGGCGGCGTTCGTGGCCGGGAAGACAAAGCTGTTGGTGGAGGTAGGCGAGGTGAAGCTGTTGGTGGTGCTCCACTCAATCTGGTAGTTGGGCGACACGATCACCCTATTCCCGTTCACGTCGGTTCCGATATCGGTGCTCATATCGAAGTCGACGATAACGCCCTGATCGGTTCCCGTGACGACTTTGAAGGTGGGAGAGGTGGTGATGGCGTAGCTGGCCGGATCGCTGAGCACAATGGCCTGACCGGATAGGTTGCCTCCAGAGACGACCACGCCCGAGGTTTGGCCCACCGGGAACGACTCGCCCATCGGGAAGCCGTTGCCTTGCGGGTCCATGCGGGCAAACAAAGTGTAAGTGCCCATGGGTACGCCGTGGATTGTGAAACCGCCACCGGAGGTCATGGTAGTGGCTGGAATCAATGTGCCCACCTGACCCGAGGAGCAGTTGCCCTCTACCCACACATACACCGGATTGCTCAGCCCCTGGGTGCCGGAGTAACTGACGCTGCCGCTGATGTTGTAACCCAGTTGTGCCCCAAACGTGCCGGCCGCGACCGCACCGTTGTTCACCGTCACACTCAGCGTGGAAGGCGTGAACACTGCTTCCGGCGCGGTGCTGGAAGGGGTGATGGTGTAACTACCGTTGGGAATATTCGCGAAGCTGAAGTTACCGTTCGTGTCGGTGGTTGCGGTCTTTGGAGTGGGGGTATTGATGGTCATGGTCAGTGTCGGAGTGAGCGAGACGCCGGCGCACTCGTTGCTGGTGTAGTAGTTGCCGGTCACCGCGTAGCCACTCGCGTTCACCGTCAGCGAGTAGCTTTGTGAGGCCGTAGTGCCCACGTTGTCCTTGATGGTGGCGGCAATTGTAACCGGGCCCGAGGCGTTGGGCGTGCCACTGACTTGCAGGCTGCTGTTGCCGCCGTTGTTCACGTAAAGCCCGCTGCCGATGCTCACCTGCGTGTGGTCCGTGGGAATCGGGATGGAGTTCACCGTCCAGGTGTAGGGCGAAACGCCGCCGCTGGCATTGATGGAGCCAGTGTAGGCACTACCCTGAGTGGCCGCTGGAAGGGTGATGGGATTGGGCGTGGGCAGCGTGAGCGCAGCCGCGTTGCTGACGGTAATGTGATAGCCCATCACAAAGGTGATGCCGGTGTTGTTGTCGGTCAGATTGGCGTTAAAACTGACCGTTGCGGCTGAGCTGGGCGTTCCAGAGATCGTAATCGTGTAGCCCGCGGTTGAGTAGCTGAGATTGTCGCTCAGCCCGGTCACGCTCAATGAGTAATTGCCGCTGCCGCCCGAGCCCGTGACCGTACCTAGGTAGGGCGAGCCGACGGTAGCCGTGGTGGGCAGCGAACCGGGACTGGAGGGCAGCGATAGCGCCGTGTAAATGGTGATGGAAAGCGGCTGCGTTGCGGTATTGATGGAATCTGTAACCTGCGCCGTGAAACTGACGGTGCCGGTCTGCGTGGGCGTGCCGGTAATCTGGCCGCTGCTTGAAAGGCTCAATCCGTAGGCGGACAAGTTGTTTCCAAGGGCGGACCAGGTGTAGCCCGAGCCGGTGCCGCCCGTGGCTGTGAGCGTTGCCGAGTAGGGTACGCCCAGGTTGCCACCGATCAGCGTGGTGGTGGTGATGCCAAGCCCGCTGCTGACGGTGATGGAGAAGGTCGGGCTGATGGACAGGCTGGCCACCGAGTCGGTCACTGTAGCTGTAAAGCTGGTGGTGGCAGGCGCGCTCGTGGGCTTGCCGGTGATTGCGCCACTGGAGCTGAGCGTGAGGCCGGTAGGCAATTGCGAACCAGAGGCCAGTGCCCAGGTGTAATTGGAGCTGTTGCCGGAGCCACCGGTAGCAACCAGTGCGGTGGAGTAATTCGAGCCCACATAGGCTGTAGGCAGAGTGAGGCTGGTGGTGATATTCAACGCCGGATAGCTGACAACAATCTGGAAGGCCTTGGTGGCTTGATCGCCGAAGGGGTCTGCTACCTTCACCGTGAAGTTGAAGGTCCCAACCGCTGTCGGCGTCCCGGTTATTGCGCCCGTCGCTGCATTCAGGTTGATGCCGTTGGGCAGCAAGCCGGCGGAGATGCTGTAGGCCAGGGTCCCCGAGCCACCGCTGGCTGCGGCGCTGCCGCCCGCATACGCCGTGTTGAAGATGGCCGTAGCTGGCACGGAGCCGGTAAACGTGAGGGCTGGAGCTGCAGTGATGGAAAGGGTCAGGGTCTGGGTCGCGGTCAACCCATTGGGCGTGCCAGCGTCCTTCACATTGAACTGCACACTGGTGTTGCCCGCAGCCGCGGCCGTGGGAGCACCGCTGAGAACGCCGCCCGTGGTCATGGTAAGGCCTGCCGGAAGCGTGGAGCCAGAAGCCACTGACCACGTGTAGGGGCTGATGCCGCCGGTTACAGTGAGCGACGCGTTATATGCCGTACCCACTGCGCCCACCAGCCCGGAGTTGACCGTGGTCACATTCAACTGCGCCGGTACGGTGAGGATGCCCACCGCAGTCTTGCTGCTGTCAGCGATAGAAGTGGCTGTGACCGTGATGGTCTGCGCGGCGCTGGTGGCTGCCGGTGCTGTATAAGTGACCGAACTGGTGGTCTGGTTGGAAAGCGTTCCGCCGCCGGTGACGCTCCAGTTCACGCCAGCCGCATTTTTGTCGTCGGTAACCGTCGCCGTAAGCGTGGTGGTATTGGTTCCGTCCAAAACAGAAGCAGCAGTAGTCACTGAAACGCTGACGGTGCCTGACGACCCGGTCCCGCCAGAACTTCCGCTGCCTCCACAACCAGCCAGCAGACTTGCGATGGCCAGCACACTCAAGAAACTCGATAACCGTCTCATTCCATCCTCCGCTCAGGCACTGCCTGCAATGGGTAAATAGGTCGGCGCGCCGTCCAAAGGGGTTCTGGGGGAGGGCAGCGCGTCAATCCCTGGTGGGCAATGGGCCCTCCGGCAGAACCGCTGCCATCTGGCCCGCGCATTCCGCCGTCTACTCAGTGCAGCGCAGGTTTCTCCTGATTCCCCTCATCGCACCGCAAGGATTTTTTCCTGCGGCCTGTTCCGCCCCGTTCCACGGTTGATATGCTCGATGGTGCGCGGATGTCCGCTCGCCCTGACCCGCTTTTCCGAGGACGGAAGCGAGCCAGAATCTATTCCGGAGTAAAAACGGCTTGGGAGATTCCGAAAAAATCCCGGTGACAATGGGCGGAAAGTTTCGCCTGCTGGAGTCGATTGGGCAGAGCGAGGACTACGCCGTCCATCGCGCGGAGCGCATCGCGGACTTTGCCCAGACAGTGGCCATCCGGCTGCCGCATCCGGACCCAAACCAGCCGACAGCGGCCTTCCTGGAGAGCCTGCGCACGGAGCAGCGCGCCCTGGCCCCGCTGCATCACGCGGGCATTGCGGCGCTGGTGGATGCCTCACTCGATCCGGCGCAGCCCTGGATTGCCACCGAATTTGCCGAGGGCGAGGATCTGGATATCTTCTGTACCCACCACAAGCTGGATCTGGAGCGCAGGCTCCACCTCTTCCTGCAGGTTCTGGATGCGCTGGCCTTTGCGCATCGACAACTGGTGGTGCATGGCGCGCTCTCGTTCCGCCGCATGCGCATGGACCAGGCAGGCAGCGCGCGGCTGGTGGGATTCACGGTAGATGCGGAAACTGCGCCCCTGGCAACAGCCGCCGACGTTCTGGGCGCAGGGCGGTTGCTGCATCAGTTGCTGACGGGCAAGCCCGCGGCTGCTCCCACGGTCCTGCCCAGCTCGCTTTGCGCCGGTGCTCCGCGGCGCAAGCTGCGGGGCGACCTGGACGCGATTCTGCTGCGCGCTCTGGATGCGGAACCGGAAGCGCGCTACCCGGACGCGGGCGCATTCGCGGCCGATCTGCGCAACGCCCTCAGCTTCCGTCCCGTTGCCGCGCGCCACGGCGGCGCACTCTACCGCACGCTGCGCTTTGCTCGCCGCAATCCACTGCTGGCCTCCGCCATTACGCTGCTGGCGCTCATTGCGGCTGGCTCCGGCGCCGTGGTGGTGGAGCAGAATCTGCAGGCGGCCCGGGCGCGCACACAGGCTGAAGCACGCCTGGCAGACACACAGCGGCTCACCGACTCCATGCTGGTGCAGCTCTCCGCGGAACTCGACCGGCTGCAGGGCACGGACGCCGTGCAGGCTCTGCTGGCAGCCAACATCTCCACTACGCTGGACCGCATGGCCGAGGAGGCGGGCTCGAATCGGGAGTTTCGCGAGAATCTGGCGCAAGAGTATCTGCTGCTGGCGCGTCTTCTGGAGCGGCATCCGCAGCCTGCGCTCACAGCCAACAATGCGGCCAAGCGTGGACTGGCCGTGCTGGAGCCGCTGCTTGCCAAGCAGCCCTCCGCGCGAGCGCGCCAGTTGGATGCGGATCTGCACGGCGTGCGCTAGAGCATTTTCCGGGAAGGTGCAGACCTGAAGGTCATGGGTGCCCCACCCATTTCCGCAAAAAACGCGGAAATGGATGGGGCACGGAAGTTTATAGCAAAAGCGAAACCGCGCTAGCGTTTCGACGCGTCGAGCGCATGCAGCAGCGTCTCCGCTTCGCGCCGAACATCCTTGCTGGGATGCATGCCGAGCAGTTTTTCCGCGGTTGCGCGGGCGGCCCGCGGGTCTCCATTGGCCTGCTGCGCCTTGGCCAGGGTCATCTGGTAATCCGGCTCGGAATCATGCACTAGCTGGTTGGCGTGCAGGGCATAAGTCAGTGCCTGCTTTGGCAGGCGCAGAGACGCTGGTTCAGCTCCCAGCAGGTGACGCGCGGCATTATCCAGATCGTCCGCCGACACGTCACCATCCTGCGCAAGCCGCACGGAGAGCGCAAGCCCCTGGCGCTCGAACTCCTCCGCCTCACTCTTCGCGCCCAGATTCCGCTCGGCATTGGCGATAGAGATCAGCGTCTCGGCATAGTGCGATTGCCAGATGCGATTGCTGGGGTCCTTGCGCAGGGCCGCGATCAGAATCGCTGCCAGGCGCTGGTAGACCACTTGCGCCTCGCGCCACTCGAGCAGCGCTTCATAGTTCTCGCCTTCATCGCGATAGATGCTGGCCATGGACTGCTGCACGCGCATGTTGCTTGGGTCTTGAGCGGCCAAGGGCATATAGATGCTCTCGGCAATCTTCAGTTCCGCCAGCGCGGCACGATAGTTGTCTTCAAAATAAAAACAGTCGCTGAGCTTCTGATGAAGAATTCCCTTTTGCCGCTCAATCAACGGCGAGGGATGCGGAATGGAATTGAATTGCTGCAACGCGGCCACGAACAGCGGGCGCGCCTCCGATGGATTCTGTTCCACCAGCAGGTTGCCAATCTTCTGATAACCGATGCCAATGCCCCGCATGGCGCGCACGTTGGCGGTGTCGCGCTGCAGCGCTTGCTGATCCAGGGCGATGAACTTGCGATAGGCGGCGATGGCCGCGGGCTGGTCGCCCAGGCTGGCGGCACCCTGCAAATCGTATTGATCGCCCAGAACACTGTAGATGCCAGCCACGTCAATGAAGTCCTTGACCGTGGCCTCTTTGCTGGCTACCAGCTTCTCGCCCAGCTCCGTAGCTCGTTTGGAGTAGGGCACCGCCGCGGCCGCATCGCCCGCGCCAAACAGAATCTCACTTACCGTCTGCTCGGCAAGCATAGCCGCACGCAGCGCGCGCAAGTCGCGGGGCCGCAGTTGCAGCGCCTGTTCCGCAATCTCGCGGCCGCGCTTCACGGTGCGCATCGCGCCCTTTGCATCGCCCAGGTTGGGCTGGTAAGGATCGCCCTGCACGCCGCCCACGCGCACGTATGCGGTAGCCAGATCGACCTCGAAATCGAAGTCGCCGCCCGCGTCCTTGCTCATGCCATCCAGGTATTGGAGGGCCTGTGCGGTGACGCGGCGCTGGGTTTCAATCGAGCCCGGCACCTCAATCAAACGGTCGTAAAAATCCGTGGAGAGAAAGCTGGCCAGTTGCCGCACCGCGGTCATCTGGCGGCGCGCCCGCTGCTCTTCAGCGCGGGCTGCATGCGTTTGGCGCACAGCCACGGCCGCACCACCGGAAAGCGCACACCCCAGCAACAACAGAACGGCGAGGCTCTTGCGATTGCGGCGCGCAAACTTGGCCACCAGCTCAGCCGGGGACGCAGGCCGAGCCTCCACCGGACGATGCTCCTTGAAACGCCTCAGGTCAGCAGCCAGTTCCATGGCTGAGGCGTAGCGCTCGTCCGGATCGGCGGCCATGGCGCGGGCGATGATAGCGCGCAGATCGACATCCAGCGTGGCGTCGGCAACGAGCCTGGATGGTTCGGCCCGGTCGGCAGTTGGCGGCTTCGCGGCAGCGTCTGCAAGAACCGTGGTAGTGGTCTCCTGGTTGGCGCTCACCGGAATCCGGGTAACTCCCCGCACCGGCACGCGGCCCGTCAGCAGACGATAGAGCATAGCGCCCAGCGAGTACACGTCAGAGGCCGCTGCACATACCCCGCCCACCATCCGCTCCGGGCTGGCGTACTCCGGCGTAAAGGCGGCCAACGGCGTGGCCTCCTCGCGGTCGGCGCCTTCCATTGGCAGCAGCATGGCCGCGCCAAAATCCAGCAGCTTCAGCTCCCCCTCCGCCGTCACCATCACGTTGGAGGGCTTCAAATCGCCATGCAGGATGCGGTGATTGTGCGCAAAGCTCACCGCCTCACAGAGCTGCGCAAAGAGCGTCAGAATTGCGTCTTGCGCAAGGCTCTGGCAGTAACTGTCCAGCCGCTCGCCCTCAATCAGCTCCATCACAAAGTAGGGCTCGCCGGTCGGGCTCACGCCGCCATCCAGCAGGTGGGCAATGTGCGGATGACGCACCGCGGCCAGCGCGCGGCGCTCCTCATGGAATCTCTCAATGAGCCATTCAGAACGCAACCGCGTGGCCACCACCTTCAGCGCCACCTGGCCCTCGGCTCCAGCCACGCGCTCCGCCGCGTACACCACGCCCATACCACCGCGGCCCAGCTCGCCAACCATGCGATAGCCGCCCACCACGCGGCCCAGCCACGCATCGGCAGAGGGACGAGGTGGATCGGCACTGCGCGCTTCTTCCACCGCTTCGCTGGACTCGATCAGCGAAAGCACTTCATCGCTCAGCTCGGCGTCGGCACCGGTCCAGGAACGCACCGCCGCGGCCCGCTTTTCGCGGCTGCCTTCAAGCTCCAGCGCGCGATGGAAGAGCTCTTCCACCCGCTGCCAGCGAGACCGATCCGCGGAGCTATCCATCATGCTTCGCCCTTTACCCCGCCCAGCTCACGAAAGAGCCAGCTGCGCGCAAACTTCAAGTCGCGCTCCGCCGTGGCTACTGAGATCTCCAGCGCCTGCGCCGACTCCTCGGTGGTGAAGGAGAGAAAGTAGCGCATCTCCACAATGCGTGCCTTGCGCGGATCAAGCGCTTCCAGCCGCTCCAGGGCGGTGTTCAGGTCCAGCACCTGCTCGGCTTCCGAGCCGATGAACGCCATGTCGTCGGTCAGTTCCATCTTGATCCACTCGCTTCCGCCGCGCCGCTTGGCCAGCCGCGCCCGCGCATAGTCGGTAAGGATGTTGCGCATGAGCATGGCCGCAAAGGTGAAGAAGTGCTGGCGGTCAGCCCACTCCGCCTTCTTTTGGCGGACCAGGCGCATGTACACCTCGTTGAGCAGGGCGGTGGGCTGCAAGGTATGGTCCTCGCGCTCGCGCCGCATCAGCCCCGCGGCAATCCGGTGCAGCTGCTCGTAAACCAGCGGCACCATGGCCTCAAAGGCCGCACTGTCGCCCTCGCGCCAGCGCGCCAACAACTGCGTGATTTCGCCCTTCGGCTCCGGTTCCATGGCCGCCTTCCGAGTGGCATCCAGTATGACCGAAACCCTCTTCGGATGTAAGCGGCAATTTGCAGCCTTTGCGCCACGGAACGGACACCAGGCACCCGCCGCGCCTGGCCTTTCCTCCCTCTAATCCATGCAGCGCAAAGCAGAGCTTCAGCCCCTCATGGCGCCCGCGGATTCTGGTTCTCGTCTCTTCATCTGGGATTCCACAAACCAGAGGGCTCTTGACTTCCGGCCAAACTCCCCGTACATTGGCATTACGCAGTCCACTCCAGTGGTCTGTACGAGGCTTGTATCCGATGATGAACTTCCACACTCCCGTTCTCTGTATGTGCTGCTGTCTTTGCGGCATGGAGCGGGCGTGTACGATGGGCTGATTCAGATCTCCGAATCCGGAACCCACGTCCCACCCGCTCTCTGAGCTGGTGGGTTTTCTGCATTTACGGCAGTTTCCGATTCACGCATTTCAAGCACCGGTGGCGAAGTGGCTAACGCGCAGGTCTGCAAAACCTGTACTCGCGGGTTCGAAACCCGCCCGGTGCTCCAAATCTTCTGTCCGTGGCCGGCGCGCTTCTCCCCTTCCGCACATCGGTTCTGACGGCATGACAACCTGGCCTTCCGAACCAGGATAATGGTGCTCAGCAAAGACATGAAAATGACAATCTATCGCATCGGTTTTGCAGTTCTGGCTCTTGCCGCGCTGGCCTCCGTGGCGGCTCCCGTCAACGCGCAGGCTCATCTGCTCAATGTTTCTTACGACCCCACGCGCGAGTTCTACGAGGAGTACAACAGGCTCTTCCAGCAGCACTGGAAGGCCACCACCGGCCAGGATGTGGAGATCAATCAATCGCACGGCGGCAGCGGCAAGCAGGCGCGCGCGGTGATTGACGGCCTGGAAGCCGACGTGGTCACGCTGGCTCTGGGCTACGACATTGAGGCCATCGCCTCGCGCGGTTTGCTGGACCCCCAGTGGCAGTCCAAGCTGCCCAACAACAGCACTCCCTACACCTCGACCATCGTCTTTCTGGTGCGCCAGGGCAATCCCCAGCACATCAAGGACTGGCCCGATCTGATCCGCCCCGGCGTGAAGGTGATTACGCCCAACCCCAAAACCAGTGGCGGCGCGCGCTGGAACTATCTGGCCGCATGGGGCTACGCGCTGCGTGCCTCGCACAACAATGAGGATGCCGCCCGCGAGTACATGCGCAAGCTGTTTGCCAACGTTCCGGTGCTGGACACGGGCGCGCGCGGCGCAACCACCACCTTTGTGCAGCGCGGCGTGGGCGATGTGCTGATTGCCTGGGAGAACGAGGCCTTGCTGGCACAAAGGGAACAGCCGGGGCAGTTTGAGATTGTGGTTCCTTCCGCCACCATCCTAGCTGAGCCGCCCGTTGCCGTGGTGGACAAGGTGGCGCAAAAGCACGGCACGGAGAAGATTGCGCACGCCTATCTTGAGTATCTCTGGTCGCCTGAGGCGCAGGAGCTGGCCGCGAAGTATTACTATCGTCCGCGCAATGCCAAGGTAGCCTCGAAATACGCCTCCACCTTTCCCACGGTGAACACCTTCACCGTGGTGCAGGGATGCGGCAGCTGGCAGGCCGCGCAGGCACGGCACTTTTCCGATGGCGGGACCTTCGACCAGATCTTCGAAAAACGTTAGGATCGGAATATGCCCGTTCGCTCCAAACGCAAGTTCAGTCTGTTGCTACGGCCGTCTCCGCTGCCTGGATTCGGCCTGAGCCTGGGCTTTACCGTCACCTACCTCTCGGCCATTGTGCTCCTTCCACTGGCCGCCATCATGATGCGCGGACTGGGGGGCGGATGGGGCATCTTTGTGCACGCCATTGGCACGCCCCGCGTCTTCGCTGCTTGTCGCGTCACACTTGAATCTGCCTTGCTGGCCGCCGGGTTCTCGGCGGCCTTTGGTTTCCTGGTGGCATGGGTTCTGGCCCGCTATCGCTTTCCTGGCCGCAGCATTGTGGACGCGCTCATCGACCTTCCCTTCGCGCTGCCCACGGCCGTGGCAGGCATCTCGCTTACCATGCTCTACGCGCAGAACGGCTGGATTGGCCGCTATCTGGAGCCCCACAATATCCACATTGCCTTCACCCGATGGGGCATTATTCTGGCCATGTCGTTTGTAGGCTCGCCGTTTGTGGTGCGCACCGTACAGCCGGTTCTTGAAGACCTGGATCGCTCCATGGAAGAGGCCGCCACAAGCCTGGGTGCAACCCCGTGGCAGGTCTTCACCCGCGTGCTCCTGCCGGTCTGCCTGCCGGCGCTGGTCACCGGCACGGCCCTCGCCTTTGCCCGCGCGGCCGGCGAATACGGTTCGGTCATCTTCATTGCCGGCAACATGCCCATGAAGACGGAGATTGCCGCCCTGCTGATTGTGACCAAGCTGGAAGAGTACGACTACGAGGGCGCGGCGGCCATTGCCGTGGCCATGCTGGTACTTTCCCTCTCCATCATGCTGGTGCTCAACGTGGTGCAAAGCCGCATGCTGCGGCGGGAGGGCAAGCGCGGATGAACGCTCCCACACTCTCTGAACGCATCACCCGTGGCGCTCTGATCGCCGCGGCCCTGTTCTCGGTCTGCCTCTTTCTGGTGCTGCCTTTGGTCAGCGTCTTTGTGCAGGCCTTTGCGCAGGGTTGGCATCTCTATCTGCAGGCCGTCCGCAGCAGCGATGTGCTCTCCGCGCTCAAGCTCACGCTGCTGGTGACCGCCATGGCGGTTCCCCTCAACGTGATCTTTGGCATCGCCGCCAGCTGGGCCATCACCCGCTTTGACTTCTACGGCAAACACATTCTCATCACCCTCATTGACATTCCCCTGGCCGTATCTCCGGTGGTGGCAGGCCTGATGTACATTGAGGTCTTTGGACGCAATGGCTGGATGGGCCCTTGGCTGGATGCGCACAACCTGCACATCATCTTTGCCATTCCCGGCATTGTGCTGGCTACCATCTTTGTCACCTTCCCCTTCGTGGCCCGCGAGCTGATTCCCTTCATGCAGGCCCAGGGCAGCGACGAAGAGGAAGCCGCCGTCGTGCTCGGCGCAAGCCCGCTGGCCATCTTCTGGCGCATCACCTTGCCCAACATCAAGTGGGCGCTGCTCTACGGCTCCATCCTGGCGGCATCGCGCGCCATCGGCGAGTTTGGCGCGGTCTCGGTGCTGAGCGGACACATCCGCGGACGCACCACCACGTTGCCGCTGGAAGTGGAGATGGCCTACAACGAGTACAACTTCACGGCGGCCTTCGCGGCTGCGTCCTTGCTCACCTTTGCCGCCATCATTACTCTCACGGTCAAAAAGATCATCGAGGCCACCTCCGGAGTGCACACCCGCGCCCCCCGTGAAAAGGACCCAGCATGAGCATTCAGATTGAGAATATCTGCAAGAATTACGGCGCATTTCAGGCCCTGAAGGGCATCTCGCTCACCATCGAGAGCGGCGAGTTGATTGCTCTGTTGGGTCCCTCGGGGTGCGGCAAGACCACCCTGCTGCGCTCCATTGCCGGCCTTGAAACCCCGGACGAAGGCGCCATCCTGCTGCATGGCGAAGACTCCACGCGCACCAACGTAGCCCAGCGCGGCATCGGCTTTGTCTTCCAGCACTACGCCCTCTTCCGCCACATGACCATCTTTGAGAACGTGGCCTTTGGGCTGCGGGTACAGTCCCGCGCGGAGCGTCTTTCCCGCGTGCAGATTCGCGAGCGCGTCAACGAGTTGCTGCACCTGGTCCAGCTTGAGTCCTACGCCCGCATGTACCCCGAGCAGCTCTCCGGTGGGCAGCGGCAGCGCGTGGCTCTGGCCCGCGCCCTGGCCGTTCGGCCCAAGGTGCTCTTGCTCGACGAGCCCTTCAGCGCGCTCGACGCCAAGGTACGCAAGGACCTGCGCAACTGGCTGCGCCGCATTCACGACGAGCTGCATGTAACCACGATTCTGGTAACTCACGATCAGGAAGAAGCACTCGAAGTGGCGGATCGCGTGGTCATCTTGAATGCGGGACGGATGGAACAGGTAGGCACACCGCAGGAGATTTACAGCCACCCAGCTTCGCCGTTTGTGTATAACTTCCTGGGCAATGTGAACCTGTTTCACGGCCGCCTGCTGGCCGATCTCTCCCCCGTGGACCCGGCCGCTCAACAGCAGGCCCATCCCGCGATCGGCTTTGTTCGCCCCCACGAGTTTGAGGTCTCACGCAGCGCCGGAACGGACGGCAGGACGCTGCCCGCAACCATCCTCAGGCTGAACGCCGCCGGCCCTATGGTCCGGTTGGAGATGACCGTGCTGGACGCCTCCAAACCGGTCGCCGTTGAGATTTCGCACGCCCGCCTGCGCGAGCTCAGCCTGCGCGAGGGCGATCAGGTGTACGTCACCCCTACTGAGATCCGCGTCTTCAACAGCACGGCCGCCGATGACCTGGTGGACTTTGGCGCAGGCATCTAACTCGTCGTCCTGGCCATTCGACTCCGTGCCTCCTGACGATTCCACAACTGTCGCCTCACGCACGGAGATCGATCTTCTCCCTGGCGCGGCATTGCGATTCGGCATCTGGACAGTTTCCCATAGCCCGCCTTGAGCAAGGACTTCACCGTTCCTGTCATTTACCTTACAGCCGTCGCCGTTAATTGCTGCAATTCAGAGTATGGAAGCAGACCTCCAGCCTGGTCAGCGGCATATTTGTAACTGTTATGGATTCCCATGCTAGGATTATCCCGTTACTGAATTTAGACTTTTGAGATAAATATGCACGAAGAGAAGCTTATTGATCTGGTTGACGCCATTTATGAGGCAGCTGTGCAACCAGACAAATATCGCGATTTCCTGGAGCTGCTTTCTGACGTCGTTCACGGACAATGGACGATGCTGATGGCTCATGACGCCACGGCCTGGCGCTCCTCCATTGCCCTCAGCGTCGGAATGGATGCCGAGGTCCTGGAACGCGACAAATATTACCAGGAATTAAACCCGTTTGTGATACAGGGACGGCCGTACATGCGCGCCGACACGGTCATCACCGGCAACATGATTGTGCCGGACCAGGAACTGGTCCGCACCGAATTCTACAACGACCACATGCGCCCAAGCGATGTGCACCATTTGATCGGCGGAACCATTCTCCGCGATCAACACGGAGCCGCCCTGCTCACCAGCCTCCGCTCCAAACCGCAGGGCCCCTTCGAAGAGGCGGAGATAGAGCTCTTTCACGCGCTTGATCCGCACCTGCGACGCGCCCTGGAAATCCAGAAGCGGCTGGCAATGCAGGATGGCCATGGAGAGGCTTTGGACAGGATTCCGAGCGGCTGCATCCTGCTGGGCAAAAACGGGCGCGTTCTCTCTGTGAACCAGACGGCAGAACGGATTCTGGCGCGCAAGGATGGAATCATCTACGCCCACGGCAGGCTGGACGCCAACGCACCGGAGTCCTCCAGCCGCATCCGGGAGCTGATCTCGTCGGCAACCTCCACCTTGTATCAGCCGGAACCTGGTGGCGTGGCGGCCGTGCTGCGCGCATCAGGAGGCCAGCCCTACACCGTGCTGGTGGCTCCACTTTCCAGGAAGCCCGCGGACTGGGGCGGCTTCTCTCCCGCGGCCGTGGTCTTCATCACGGACCCTGACTGTGCTCAGTTGACCGAAGGCTCCATCGCCCAGCTTTACCGCTTCACTCCGGCAGAGGCGCGGCTGGCGCGGGCTTTGGCCAATGGAGAGGGGCTGGGGCAGGCCGCGGCGCAGCTTGAAATCGGAATCAATACGGCCAAGACGCATTTGCAGCGCATCTTTGCCAAGACCCAGACCAGCCGTCAGGCGGAGCTGGTGCGCCTACTGGCTGGCATCGCGGCTATGACCTGCCTGCAGTCCTCGCCCGCGCCGCCCATAGGCCACGCCGCTGAGCCCATCCCCGACGCCTAGTGAGCCGGTCCGCAACTAGAGCGTTTTCGATTCAAGTGTCGACCTTGCAAGGGCCGTGCAAGCTGGCTTGGGAAGTTCTTCCCGTACCGGCGCACCTCGCTTGAAGCAGCTTGAATTCCGGCGATTTTCCTATCTCAATTGTGCTACTATGTGGCCCTTCATGAACTCCGCTCGTCGGATGAAGGGGAACCGTGCATGGCTTGATTGCGGGGCTGGGGCCAGGCCGCGGGCTGCGGTGCCCTTTCGCCGCGGGCTGTTTTCATTGGAAGAGCATACGGTACCGCCGGGAACGACGAATTCCGGAGCTTTCTCCACCCCCCCGGCGTGGTGTGCTCTACTTCATGCAGAAGTTCGACGAGAGCGGGCTAGATCAGATGCCTTTCGCGGGCAGTTGGTTTTGACGGTACCGCGAAGCTTTATATCCAGAGCATGGGCTGACAGGGGCATGAGCACAGCCTGGTTGCAGCACGTTTGAGGCAGGCACAATGAACGACCGACAGACAGCCGCGGCACAGCCCTCGGGAGCGCTCCGGATTGTGTTCGTGGTGGTGTCCGTTCTGGTGCTCATGGTTGCAGGTGGTCGATGGGCCTATGAGCACTTTGCCGCCGATGTCTGGACCAGCACCTTGATCAGCATGGACGATTCGGCCGGCCAAAAGGCTGCTGAAATCGACCATTTCCTTTGGGAGCGGCGCGGCGATGCCAACCTGCTCAGCCAAGAATCCGCGATCTATCAGGCCGCTGCGCTTGCCAATCAGCACCAGTTGACCGCGGCGGCTGAACAGGATGCATCCCAGGAACTGCGCCGGATGGCAGATGCCTACCGCTATCGGCGAGCCATGCTGGTGGATCGCAGCGGCAATCCGGTGGCCGGCAGCCGGTGGGGTGGCTTTCCGCCCGCAGTGCGACAGGCGCTGCTGCTGGCTCTGAGTTCTGACAGCTATGCCATTGCCGATGTGCACCTGGGCGAAGGAGGCTGCGCGGTCTTTGGCGTGGCCCACGCGGTTCGAGCCGGGGGCGACGCCAAGGGCGCGGTGCTGGGAGCAGTCTATCTGGAAGACGCTTTGGCCGAACACCTGGAGCCGGTGGTGGTTCGCCGACCCGCCGCCACCGCCAGCGGAGATGCGATTCTGCTGCGCATGGAAGGGAACGAACTGGTGTTCCTGACCACGCCCCGCTTCCTCCCCCGTGCCGGGCCTCTCAGCATCCACCTGCCTCTGGGCAGCGATGGATTGAACGCGCTGGGCATGCCCAACGCCAACGGAACCCGCTTCTTTCAGCATCCCGACTACCGCGGGGTTCCCGTGGTGGGGGCGGTACGCCTGGTGGCCGGCACCAATTGGGCGCTGGTGATCAAGGTGGATCTGGAGGAGATCAACCGGCCGGTGCGCAACTTTGGCCTTGCCGTGCTCGGATTGGTCGGCCTTCTCTCCCTGCTGATTACCGTGGGCGGGGACTTTCTGTGGCGCATGGAACGCGGCCGTTGGAGGGCACGCCAGGCATCAACAGCCGCCGACCGGCTGCGCGAAGAACAATTTGATGCGCTGCTGGAGTCAACGCCCGACCCCATGCTGATTCTCGATGCCCAGGGCTTGATCGAGCGCGTGAACAAGCCCGCCGAGGAGTTCTTTGGCTACACGCGCCAGGAGCTGATCGGCTCGAGCTCTGGCATGTTGGTGCCCTTGCGCTTCCACGCGGAGCACGGCGGATTTGTGGGCGAGTTTCTGCACAGCCGCCAGACCGCGCGCTTCACCGCGCAGCAGGAGGTGTTCCTGCTGACCCGCGATGGCCGCGAGGTCCAGGTGGAAGTGACTTTGAGCAAATTGGACGGAGTCAAAGGGCCGATGCTGGCCGCCGCCGTCCGCGACATCAGCGCCCGCATGGCCTACGAGGAACAGCTCAAGGAGAACGAACGGCAACTGAAAGAGCTCCTGGATCTGAGTCCCATCGGCGTGCGGATTGAATCCATTCGCGACCATGAGATCCTGTTTGCCAACAGGTCCTACCAGGAGACGGTCGGCAGCGCGGACGACCCCCACAAGGATCGCGCCGAGTTCTACGTCAACCTTGAACAATATCGCCAGATTCAGGAGGAGGTCGGCCGGGGAAATCCAGTTCTGAACATCGAATTGGAGATGGTCACTCCCGTCGGCAGGCGCTGGGTGCTGGCCACCTACACCCCCATCCACTTTCAACACCAGGATGCGGTGCTGGGCTGGTTCTTTGACATCTCCGAACGCAAGGCGCTGGAGCAGGAAACGCGGGAGAGCGAGCAGCGGTTGCTGGAGATCCTGAACGCCTGTCCGGTGGCCGTGCGCATCGCCACCTGCGACGATCAGCGCATCGTCTTCTACAACACCTACTACAAGACCTTGGTCCAGGAAGACGACCCGCTCCAGGTCGAGCCACGAAGTTACTACACCCACCCGGAAGAGTTCGACCAGGTCATGCAGGCCGTGGCCGCGGGCCAGCACATCGTCAATCATGAGCTTCAGGTCACCGTGCCGGACGGAGAGCAGCGCTGGCTTCTGGGCTCCTTCATGCCCATCGAGTTCCAGGGCCGGGCGGCCACGTTGTGCTGGTTCTACAACCTGACCGAGCGGGTCCGCGCACAGGATGCGCTGCGCCACGCCAACGAGGAGATCCAGTCCATCTTCGATGCCGCGTCCTGCGGCATCGTGCTGATGAAAGAACGCACCATTCTCCGCTGCAACCGGCGCATGGAGCAGCTCACAGGCTACGGCCCGGGAGAGTTGCTGGGCAAGAACACCCGCATATTCTTTCCGGATCACGCGTCGTGGGAGGAGTTCGGTCGGGTCGTATTTGCGGAGATCGCACACGGCAACGTGTTGCGCCAGGAGCTGGAGTTGATGCGCCAGGACGGCAGCCGATTCTGGACGCGAACCTCAGGGCGCTACGTTGACCCCCTGGAGCCCGGACTGGGCGTGGCGTGCATCTTTGACGACATTACCCCGGAGCGCGAGGTGGCGCAGGCCATGCAGCGCGCCCGCCAACTGGCCGAGGAGGCCGCTCGCTCCAAAGCCAACTTCCTGGCCAACATGAGCCACGAGATCCGCACCCCAATGAATGCCGTGATCGGCCTCAGCCACCTGCTGCTGAAAACCGATCTCAGCTTCCGCCAGCGCGACTACGCGGAGAAGATTCAAACCTCCAGCCAGCACCTGCTGGGCATCGTCAATGACGTGCTGGACTTTTCCAAGATTGAAGCCGGAAGGCTGCAGCTGGAGCACATTGAGTTCGATCTGGACAAGGTGTTGGACAACGTGGCCAACGTCATCCAGCACAGCGCCAGCGAAAAAGGGCTGGAGCTGGTCTTTGATGTGCGCTCTGACGTTCCCCGCATTCTGGTGGGCGATCCGCTGCGGCTAGGCCAAGTGCTCATCAACTTTGGCACCAACGCCATCAAGTTCACCGAGCTGGGCGAAATCGAGATCAAGGTGCAGGTGCTGGAGGAGGGCGAGCAGGCCGTGGCGCTACGCTTTACGGTGCGCGATACCGGCATTGGCATGACCCCGGAGCAACAGAAGAAGCTCTTCCACTCCTTCCAGCAGGCCGATAGCTCCACCACGCGGCGCTACGGAGGCACCGGCCTCGGGCTGGCCATCAGCAAGCGGCTGGCGGAGATGATGGATGGCATGATCGGCGTCAGCTCCGAACAGGGCAAAGGCTCCGAGTTCTGGTTTACCGCCCGGCTGGGACGCGGACGCGCCCGGCGTCGCTCGGTCTGCCTTGCGCCAGAACTGAAGGGCGCAGCCGTTCTGGTGGTGGATGACAACGACCATGCGCGCGCTATCTTGCGCGAGGCGCTCAACTCCATGGGTTTTGTGGCCGACGTGGTGCGCAGCGGGCCTGCCGCCATCGATCTGGTGCGCAGCCGCGCCAGCCGCAACCAGCCTCCCTACGCGCTGTTGCTCATCGACTGGCAGATGCCCATCCTGGACGGCATTGAAACCTCACGCCGGATTCTGGGCATGGGTTTGGAACCGAAGCCCCGCATCATTCTGGTCACGGCCTTTGGTCGCGAAGATGTTTTCAAGGGTGCACAGGCGGCTGGAATCGACGATGTGTTGGTCAAGCCCATCAGCCCGTCCATGCTCTTTGACGGCATTGCCCGCGGGTTTGGCATCCATCAGGAAGGGAGTGAAGCCTACGCGCCACCCCGCAAGCGCAAGGAGGATGAGCGCGCCATTGCCGGCATACAGGTTCTGCTGGCTGAAGACAACGAGATCAATCAGCAGGTGGCCAGTGAGCTGCTGGCCAGCGTAGGTTGCCTGGTGGACGTTGCCTGGAATGGCCGGGAAGCCGTGGAGAAGCTGCGCAACAAGAGCTACGACGTGGTCTTGATGGACATGCAGATGCCGCTGATGGATGGCCTTGAGGCTACCCGCGCGATCCGCTCCATGCCCGGCCTGCTGACCTTGCCGATCCTGGCCATGACGGCCAACGCCATGCAGCAGGACCGCGAGCGCTGCATCGCCGCGGGCATGAATGATCATCTTGCCAAGCCCGTCAATCCCAACGAGCTATTTGCTGCGCTGCGGCGTTGGGTACACCCGCAGCCTGGGGCGGGGTTGCCTGCTGCCGCTCCTCCCGAACCGCCTCCTTCAGCCTCTGAACTGGCACTTCCAGACGGCGTTGAAGGGCTGGATGTGAAGACCGGGTTGCGCCGTGTCCTCGGCAAGCGCACCCTCTATCGCTCCCTGCTGGAAACCTTCCTGCGCAATGAGAAGGACTGCCTGCTCAGGATCCGCGCCGCGCTGGCACAGGACGATACCCATACTGCCGAGCTGCAGGTGCACACCTTGAAGGGCGTTGCTGGAAATCTGGGCGCGGTGCTGGTGCAACGGGTAGCCGCCCAGCTGGAAGCCACCTTGCGCACCGGAACCAAGGGCGAGGCGCTGGAGGCGGCGTTGAACGAGGCTGAGACCCGCTTGAATGCGCTGGTTGCGGCGCTGGAGAAGTTCATCGGCAATCAGCCCGCGGCCGCTGCTGCGCTGCCACCCGATCCGGCGCGGCTGGCAGCGCTGGTCCAGCAGCTCAAGGCCCTGCTGGCGGAGGACAATGCCGCCGCCGTCAGCCTGTTTGACGACAATCGCGAGCTGTTCCTCGCGGCCTGGCCGGAGTCGTTCCGGGATATTGGAACCGCGATCCGCAAATTCAACTTTGAGTTCGCTCTTGAAATCCTGCGCAAGCTGAGCCCCCCAGCTGCGCCGAAAGCCGCAGATGGAGAAACCGATGAATCCCAATGAGGGCGCGGAACGTGCGCTGATTCTGGTGGTGGACGATACGCCGATCAACCTGACCCTGATGTCGGAACTGTTGCAAGATCTGTATCGCGTCAAGGTGGCCAACAGCGGCGAACGCGCCCTGAAGATTGCCGCCGCCACGCCGCCTGACCTGATTCTGCTCGACATCATGATGCCCGACATCGACGGCTACGAAGTATCGCGCCAGCTCAAGAGCGATCCGCGCACCCAGCACATTCCCGTCATCTTCCTCACCGCGCGCTCCTCGGTGGAAGATGAGCAACTGGGCTTTGAGCTAGGCGCGGTGGACTACATCGTCAAGCCCATCAGCCCGCCCATTGTGCTGGCGCGCGTCAAGACCCACCTTACCTTGAAGGCCGCCGCTGACTTTCTGCGCGACAAAAACGAGTTTCTGGAGCGTGAAGTCGAACAGCGCACGGCAGAGATCACTGCAATTCAGAACGCCACCATTCGAGTGGTTACATCGCTGGCTGAAACCCGCGATCAGGAGACCGGACATCACATCCGCCGCACCCAAAGCTACGTCCAGCTGCTGGCTGAACGGCTCAGTCAGGATCCGCGCTTTCACGAGGCGCTCACCGCCGCAGCCATTGCCACCCTGTACAAATCAGCCCCCTTGCACGACATTGGCAAAGTGGGCATCCCCGATCGCATTCTGCTCAAACCCGGCAAGCTCACCGCGGCAGAATTTGAGGTCATGAAGACCCACACCACCATAGGGTGCGCCGCCATTGAACGGGCTGAAGCGCAGCTGGGCATCGAGGTGGATTTCCTCAAAACCGCCAAGCAGATTGCCCTCTCCCACCACGAAAAGTGGGATGGCAGCGGCTATCCGCAGGGACTGCGCGGCACGGAGATTCCCTTGCCCGCGCGCGTGATGGCCATCGCCGATGTGTACGACGCACTGATCTCGCAACGGGTGTACAAAGAGGCCATTCCGCACCCTGAGGCGATGCGGATTATCCTGACCGGCCGCGGCTCCCACTTTGATCCCGACGTGGCGGATGCCTTTGCCGCCATAGAGGAAGAGATTTACGCCATTGCCGAGCGCTTCAAGGACATGAAGATGGACCGCCCCAGCCTGGTGCCGGGCACGGAGTCCGCGGTGTAGCTACTCCGGCCCGGCACACTCCCGGAAGGTTACAAACGCCAGCCTGGTTTCGCTGCCCAGCGTAAGCAGATTCCCAAAGCAGTTGAAGGTATAGATGCGGGCATCACCTTTGCGGCGCATTTTGAAGACTTCGCCGCGTAGTTCTTCTCCACGCAGAATGCGCCGCATCGGCGTGTCATGCGGTAGAACCGGATTGCCTTCGGCATCCAGAACTTCAAGATAATTCAGGAAATCGCGGGTGTGGAAGCCCGGTTTCTGGTCCAGCGCAAAGCCCAGCACCCGGGTCACAATCGGATTCCAGCGCAGTACCGTGCCATCGGAGTCCACAATCAACAGGCCATCGTCGAGCGAGTCCACGACCGCTTCAAATCGGGCCTGGCTGGCGCGCAGAGCCTGCTCCATCTGGCGTTGCGCCGTCACATCCCGGCTGCGCAAGAATGCCATCCGCTTCCCATTGCCAACCTCCACCATCCGGCCTGCATAGCTCAGGATCAGATCGTGATCCATAAACTTCGAGCGTGAACGGTAGTCAAGGTTCTGGATGATTTCGCCCCTCAGGATGCGCGCCAGGGGCCAGCGTTCCAACGGCAGATGATTCCCGTCCTCGTCGTAGATGGTGAGAAACTCCTGATAATCGGCCAGCGCGTGGTTCTCATAGCCGTGTTCAGGTATGCCGTAGATCTGGCGCGCGGCTGGATTCCATGTGATCAGCTTGCCCTCGGGGGTGGTCACAAACAGGGCCTCCTCCTGGTTGTCAATCACCGCGCGCAGTTGCGCTTCCGCCTCCTGCTGCGCCAGTTCGGCCAGCTTGCGCTCGGTAATGTCTTCGGCAAAGATCAGAATGCCACCCACGCTGCCATCCGCCTCATGCCAGGGCCGCACCTCCCAGCGCAGCCACAGCGGAGACTGACCGGGGCGTTCCCACAGGTCTTCTTCGCGGCGGACGGTTTCGCCCGCCAGGGCACGCCGGTCCGCATCCCGCCATCGCTCCGGCACGGCCGGGTTCACTTCATAGCGGTGGCGTCCCACCATGGGTTCGTCACTCTTGCCCGTATCGCGACGCCAGAAGCGATTGGCCCCCAGATAGCGCAACTCACGGTCGAACATCGCCAACGCCACCGGCGAGTCTTCAATAAAGATCTTCAAGAACTCTTCGCTGCGCCGACGTGCATCGTCGGCCAGCTTGCGCTCGGTAATGTCCTCCGACAGGATCACCAGGCCGCCAATCTCTCCGCTGCCTGTCATCCATGGACGCAGCGTACGGCTCACCCAGCGCACTTGCCCATCGGCGCGGGTGAAGCTGTCTTCCGGCACAACAAGGGTTTCGCCGGCAAGGGCGCGCTGGCTCTGCTCGCGCCAGTGTGGGGGTGCGTCGGGGAGCAAGTCGGAGACGTTGCGTCCCACAACGTCAATGCCCTCCAGCCCCCGGTCCAGCTTCCAACGCTCGCTGGCGGCCAGCACGCACAGATCGCGATCCAGCATGGTCAGCCCGGTGGGAGCTTCGTTGATCATGATCGCAAGCAGACCGCTGCTCTCGCGCTGCGCGGCCAGCGACGCGTTCTGCTCGGAGATGTCACGGGCGATCTTGGAAAAGCCAACAATCCTGCCCGCACTGTCGCGCAGCGGCGACACCGTGATGGCCACCGGAAAGCGAAACCCGCTCTTGTGGAGCCGTTCAGTCTCAATGCCCGCATACGAGCGGCCTTCGCGCACCATGGCCAGCATCAGCTCCGTCTCCGGCCGCAGCTCGGGTGGAACCAGCACCATGATGCTCTTGCCGATCACCTCCTCGGCCGTGTAACCATACATCCGCTCTGCCGCGGCATTCCATGTCTGGATGGTGCCATCGGTGGCTTCGCTCACAATGGCGTCGGAGGTGCTCTCGACGATGGCCGCCAACCGGTGCGCGGCCTCTTCCGCCAGTTGCCGCTTCTCTTCACGCGCGTAGTTATCCAGCGCAAACGAAACGTCCGAGGCTGCCTCTTCCAATAACTGAATCTCTCGGTCACGGAAGTAACCCGGTTGACCAGAGTAGAGAACCAGCACACCTCGGACAACGCCTTGCTGCCGGATAGGGAAGGTGGCCGAGGCGCGGAAACCATGTTCGGCGGCAACGGCGCGCCACAACTGGGTAGCCGGATCGTTGAAGTAGTCGTTGCAGATGTAAGACTTGCCCGAGCGGATCGAGAGCCCGGTGGGGCCCAAGCCAGTGGGCCGCTCGTCGGCATGCAGTTCCAGTCGATCAAGAAAACCGGCATGATTGCCGAACGCTGCAACTGGAATCACTTGCAGGCTGCGTTCATCAATCCAGCCAATAAGCGCCAGCCGGAATCCGCCCAGCTCCACCGCAACCTTGCAGACCTGCGCAAACAAATCCTGCCGGTTGGGCAGGCGCACAATGGCCTGATTGATCTGGCTCAACGCGTTGTAGAGCCGGTTCATTCTCTCCAGCTCGGCCTTGTAACGACCAGAATTTCCCTCTGCGGGCATCATCACCTCCACCGCCGGGGCCCTTGAGCAATTGCCGGTGGCGTGAATCAGTTAGAACCAAAGTACGGCGCAAACTTAGCACATTGTAAATCTCTCCCCGAGGTTAGCACAGCGGCAGCCAGCTAGCTCGCGGATTGGCCAATTTCATCCTCACCTTGTATTCCCTGCAGACGCCGTTCGACGTTACTCCAGGTTATTTCGCTTTTTCGGCAGCGGATCTTCGCCCGCTGCAGCCGGAATGCACTCTCCACTGGAGCCTCGCTTGCGATTTGGGTTGGCTCCGGAAAGGACTCCCCCAACACCTGCGAATACTCAGATGGATGAAGTTTGCGATCATGACGAGGGGAAAGTTGGGAACATTTTGCCACAAACGTTTTGCGGATTCATCAAGTAGTTGATTCTAACTTAGTTTATGTTGGTCGCCGGGAGGGGGGGACGTCCCTGGAAGATGGCACCCTGGGGTTCATCCAAAAGCCCATCATCCCAAACCGGTATTTTGGGCCTTGCAAAAGGCAACACTCGACCCAGCTCGCTAGTGGAGGGTGTCAGAAATTGACGACCTTTGCGGCCGACGATTGGATCGAACCTGACTGAGCGCGGCAGGGCCAAAGCCCCAGATCATCAGAGACACAGCGCCTTCGATGCAACTGAAGTCGCGCCGTGGACAACATGGCATAGACGTCCATCCGTGGGACGCACCCCACCAGGGTCCTTGTTCTACGCAGGCTTCTCATGTCGGGATTGACGGACAACCTCCAGGAATTGCGCCAGTGCCGGCAACTTGTCGTTCCTGTTGTAAGGCCACCATGACATCCAAGACAGGCTGCGGATCGAGATCAAGAGGGCGCACGATTACATGTTTCGGAAACATTACTTGCTGGTAATCCGGCACCAGACAGAGCGCCTTCCCTACAGGAAGCATGTTCAGCTCCGACAGGACATTATCGTGCTGGGTGTCGTGGCAAAAGACCACGCCCGCGTCGGCTGCGATTTTGCCGACAAAGGTGAGGTAGTTTGTGTTCGAGTCATTGGGCAGCACCAGCGGAAATTCGGCCAGGCGTTGCGGCGGATCTCCATGCCCAAGAGGCGAGCCCGCGCCAGTAAGCTCCGCGGAAACGGCATCGAGATGCACAGGTTGAAGACGAAACGTCAGGCCATCGGGACCGGGCTCAAAGCGCGGAGCGGCAAATCCCTCCTTACCGGTCATGGTCATCGTGCTTGTTTGCAGCCCCTGGCGCCGTTGCGCGCAGAAGAATGCACCAGATCACCGTGCAGTTGCGTTGAATTGCACATCGTCAACGTGCTCCCCGATGAAGATATACGCAATGTCGGCCGTCTTATAGAATCCGGGTTTGCCCTTCATGGCATCGCTGACCACAATTCCATTCATCCTCAGTCCTTCAAACACGACATGCTTCACCATTCTCTGGTCGTCGTATCCCGCAATCATCGACACGGTCGCATGAGAGCCGGTGTAGCTAACGTTGCGGAAGAGCACGTTTTCAATGCCGCGCCCCGGCGAAGTGTTGTACTTGCGATTGAACATGACCCGCAGATTCAGAAGCTGGCCCATGCGGAAGTCGTCTACGCGGATATTTTCAAAGAACACATCCTTGATCAGATTGCCGTCGCCCGCGTTCAGGCTCATACAACCCTGATAGTCGATCTGCGGCTCGCGATGATCCAGAATGTCGAGGTTCTTGAAGTGCAACGCGCTCAGGGTTTCCGGATGATCGGTGTCGCCGTGTGTGCCCACCACGATTGGATGCGCCACATCGGCCCAAAGCGTCGAGTTCTCCACCGTCACATCGGTCAGATCGCCGTAGTAACTCCAGCGGTGCCCATAGAGCGCGATGGTATCGTCGGAGTTGCGCATGAAAACCCCGTCGATCAAGATGTGCTGGCTCGTGAATATGTCTATGCCGTCGTTATTGCCTCCGGCGCTGAAGCTTTTGATAGCGCGAATCGTCACTTGTTCCGACTGACCTGTCAGAACCGTATAACCCCCGGAGACGACGATGATCCCGTCTAAGTCTACATGCTTTGAGTACTCGATCAGAATTGCATCGTGGCGACGCTGCGCCGTGCCGACCGCAACGGCGGGTTCCAGCGGCCGGTTCCGCATCACAGCCTGCGGAACAACGCGTGGCGAGGCGAGAATGCCCCGGCCTCCGATGCGCACATCGTGCGCGTGCACCACGCTAAAGCCGCCGATGACGACCGCGCCGCCCGCCAGGTACACAGTGGTCCCGCTCGGCACTTCAACCGTTCCAATCCAATGAATGCCAGGTCCGTAATAGAGAGTATGGGCGTCGCCCGCGCCCGGCTCCGTGGCCGGAATAGCTCCCGCGAACAACTGCAGGTTATGAAAGATATCGGCATCGAGTTCGATGGAAAGATTATGCGGGTGGTCCAGCGTAAAACGGATAGTGCGGCCTTCAAGCGCCGCGATTACTTTGTCGTTTTCCGGGCGGATGCGGACGCTGGTGGGCGCGCTGTGCAGGCAGCTAACTTCCACTTCCACCGTACCCGTGAAATCGAAGCTTGACATCGAAGTGAGAGCGCTGCGCGAGCCGCCCAGATTCTGCGCTGCCCCGGCACGCACATCGGCCTCGACATCGATTCCGGTTGAAACAGGAATTGCATATACCGCCGCCTGCTCCCACTTCCCTCCCGGCACACGCACCTTTACCACGTAGTCAGCGCTCTGCTCCAATGCCGCGGATTGCGGATAGACTGCGACGCGCGCAGCATCCGCGGCTTGTGCCGCGCGAACCACGCCAAACTCTGCCAAGACAACCAATACGCCCAACATCAGCCAGCGAAGGCAAGTCATCGATCCCATGTCCCCTTTGCATTCTTGTTGATCGGCTTTTGCTTTGTTCACCCGCCCGCATGTGGCTACTGAAAAGAAGAGACTGGCGCGATGAAAAAGAAGGCGCCCCAATGCGGGGCGCCTTTGGAGACGGCAATTACCATTTGATGGTTGCCGAAAGCTGAACGTAACGTGGATTGTTGCCCTGGCCCGTGGGACCAGGCGTGATGGAACCCCAGGTTCCGTCGGTCTGTGTCGTCGAGTACCCGTTGTTCCAGACAGGATGATTGTCTACGTTGAACGCATCGATCTTGAACGTCATGACGTAGTTCTGGACAAGGTTGAAATTCTTCTGCAGGTTGGAATCCCACTCGGAGTTTGCACCCAGGCGGATGCCGGTGGAGACCAGGTTGGTTGCGGGAGCGTATGCCGCCTTGTACACAACATTGGCCGTGGAGCATCCGTAGCTTGTATAGCCAGCGGTATTGATCAACGCGCCAGTTGTCTGGTTGGTGGTGTCGACGCAGGGCGTTGCCCCACGCAGACGGCGAACACCGCCCTCATTCACCCACTTGCGCTCCGTCTTCATCGGCCCGGTCCCGTTGGGAAGGTAGAAGCAGCTTGTGCTGCCGCCCAGGCCCTGACCGTTGCCGGCGCCGCACTGCGGCTGCCACGGACGGCCAGACTCATAGAGGAACATGGAACTGGTTTCCCATCCGCCTACCACGGTATCCAGAATCCGGTTCATGTTACCGAAGAATTGCCGGCCTCTTCCGATCGGCAGCTTGTAAGTGCCGACGAAAGTGAAGCGATGGTTCAGGTCGTTGGAGTCTTCGATGCGCAATAGATTCGTCCTCACCGCAGCGCCGGGTATCGTCGTGCTGAAGTCGAAGATTCCGTTGTTGTCCATGATGCGCGCGTATTCATAGGTTGTGGTCGCAGTCAGGCTGTTGCCGAAGCGATGGGATTCGCTGATCTGCAGGGAATTGAGCCAGAGGCCATTCCAGTTGGCCGCGCCGCTCTCGTTCACGCCCGTGTACTGCGGATAGGCCTGAAGCAACTGGCCGCTTTGGATCTTGGCTGCGGTAAAGAGCGACGTTCCCTGGAAGCCATAGACATTCTGGAACGGGTTGACGGTGTTGGAAGCCGTGCAGAGGGAAGCGTTTCCGCCCGTCGCAACGTTGCACTGCGCGTACCAGGCTGCCCCTGGATAATCCAGATTGAGAGTGGTAGGACCGTGAGTGAACTGCTTGCCTACATACTGCACATCGATCAGGTCGCCCTTGCTCAGTTGGCGCTGAATGCCGGCTGAGTAACTCCAGGTCTGGCCGGATTTGATGGTCTGGCTGTAGTAGCTGATGCTGCCGCCCACGCCTGCAAGAGCGCCCAGCGAGGAGCCAGGCATGGGCACATAACCGGACGGGAACAGGTTGGCCAGAGTTGAGTTACCGGCGGCGGCTGTGTAATTCGATGTAAGCGATCCGACAACTGGCGTGGATGCGGTGAACCCGGTTTGTGCGCCCGTGTAGATCGCCGAGTCGTTGTTGTAGGCCATTCCGATGCCGCCGTGAAACACCGTCTTGTCGTCGATTTTGTAAGAGATGCCGAAGCGCGGTTCCAGGAAGTACCAGGGACGCGGAAGCTGCTGCCGCGGAGCTCCATTCACGCCGGAGAAGGTGAGGCCGCCGTAAATAGGAAGGGCGTAGCCGTTGGCCTGGGTATTGGTTGTTGTCGTGGTGACGCCATTGAGCAGCACACTCTTCGCCGACTCGTTGGTCACAGGATTCAACGCCGTTGGATCGAAGTAATTCGTGTAGCGGTTGTATCTGTCAACCACCTGGGACGGGAAGCTATAGCGGACGCCCAGGTTCAGCGTCATCCGCGAATTCACCTTCCAGTTGTCCTGCAAGAACGCAGCCCAGTAGTGGTAGGACTCAAAGACCTGAGCCGGCTGCGTCAGGCTTCCGCCGGAAAGATATCCGCTATCCAGCATCAGCGAGGCGATCGACGATCCGGTTGTGCCATCGGAAGTATTGTTGTTCAGTTGCTGCGTCCAGTACTGATTGCCCGTGATCGCCAAACCGCCGCTGCCTTGCTTGGTGGAGATCTGGTATTCGCGGTTTTCTATTCCGATATGGATATCCTGGGAACCGCGGATGAGCGTAAGCGAGGGCAAAATGCTCAGCTCGTTGTGCACGCTGTAACTCGACCCGGTCGATCCAAGTTGCAGATAGTTGGCGGACGCATTCGTATTGCTCAGATTGATTTGCGGGAAATAGTTCAGCAAGCTCGGCTGCGTCAATCCAGCAGCCACGCTCTGAAGGCCGAGTGAGGTTTGGCTGAAAGGCAGAGCGGCCGAGGTATGGTTTTCGTCCATGTTGACGCTCGCCTTGATGTCGAAGATCATCCGCGAGCTGAACGTGTGGACCCACTCCGCGAACGGATCGGAAAATGCCTGGCCGTAAGGATACTCGCCGTAGCCTGCCGGATTGCCTGCCGGGAGGCCGTTAGCCGTCTCGGTCTCATACTCGTACCACCGTCCCCAGCGGAGGGTCAGGCGGTCCTGGGGGTTGAAGTTGTGGTCCAACTTGATCAGCCAGTTGCGGTAGCTGCTCTTGATGTAAGTCGGCGCATAGTAGTTGTTCAACCACGGAACCGATGCGGCCGAGGGCTGCTGAATATTCGGTGTCGGGAAGTATTTCAGAATCGCCAGCGACGCCGCGTTGACTCTGCTCGCCGGAATCGAGAAACTGTTCGGCGCGCCTTCAGCCTGGAAGGACTCGCGCTGGTTTGCGTTGCCGCCGTATCCGACCGTCGTTGGGTCGTAAAGCGTAATCGCATTTCCATTCGACTGCGTAAGACCGTTGAATGTATAGTAACCATTCGATGGCGTGGCGAACCACGAGGGTTGGTTCAACGCACCTGGAACCGAGTACGTTGGGTTGGTCGAGTAGGGCCGCGTCATGTTGAAGATTTCCAGCGCGGCGGTGAAGAATGTTTTGTCGTGGCCATTGTAGAAGTGAGGAATCACCACCGGGCCGTCGGCCTCGAAGCCGAACTGCTGGCTCTGGTGCTTGGGTCGGCCGTACAGATAGTCATTGGCTGCCGGCTGCGTCGCCAGATAGTACTTGTTCTGGTAAGTGTTGGCGTCGAGTCCGGTGCTGCGGTAGTAGTCGTACACGTCACCATGAAATGTGTTGGTGCCCGACTTCAAGTGGACATCGATGTTGCCGGCTGTCGCGTAGCCTACCGCGCCAGCATCGTACGGAGTCATATCCACAACCGTTTCCTGTACCGCATCGACCAGCGGAATGTAGGCCATGGTCTGGAATCCGGTCGACATGTTGTTGACGCCGTCGATGTTCAGCGAACCCGCCGAACTATTGAAGACAATGCCACTGGAGATGTTGCCCCACGGAAACTGCGTATAGAGGCCGTTCTTGCTGCCCGCTCCCACCACGGTAATCGTGGCCGCCATCACGTTGCGATAGTTCTGCGGCACGTTGGCAATGATCTCGCCCGATTGCGTGCCGACCACATCCGCGTCCGCATCCGCAATGGCAAGAGCGTCGGCGGTAACGGTAATGCTCGTCGCTGCTGCTTCACCGACCTGGAGCGTTATGTTAACCGCTCGCAATTGAGCCACGTCGAGAGCGATATCTTTTACGGTCTCGCTCTTGAATCCGCTCTTCTCGACGGTTACCGAGTAAGTGCCGGGCTGCAGATAGGGCAGAACCCAGTCTCCGGACGATGTACTCTGGGTCGGATACTTTACTGCCGTGGCCTGGTTTGTTGCCGTTACCGTGGCTTGTGGGACCACCGCACCGGTTGGGTCCGTGACCCGGCCGCGCAATTGCTGGCCCTCTTGCCCATAGACGGAAGCTGCGCCTGCAAAGAGCAACAGGAAGAATGTTACCCACACGAAGCGCTTGGCGCCTTGTGCACGAACTGGACTGAACAATTGGAAATCAATCCACTGCATGTTTGTCCTCCAAAGAATTCTGTTAGCGTTCGCAATTCGATTATTTCTTGCGTTCTAACCGCACCAGCATCTATGTGCCTATTCGCTGCCTGGAACGAGGTCATCTAGTTCACCCAACGCGGTGGTACGCATGAAGACTTCTGTTGTGGTCTCGGCTTCACTTCATCCTGAAAACGACGAACGGGTACGAATCGACGCCTGTTGGGTTTGTGCCCCCCTCTGGGTTGCTGAACGATTCGGCCAATGGCCGAGGCACGGAGAGTGCAAGAAGCGGGGAGACCGGCACAGGTAGTCGTCGCATCCCTGAGAACCTGCCGGCGCGGTGTTTGACTCCGAGTCGAATTCCCGCATTTTGTCTCCTCCGATACGTTGTGTCGTGGTCCGCTGCCCCGAAGCCGCAATTTGGCATCTGTAGTTTCCGGGCTGGAGTGGAGTGTGCTTGAGGGTGGGGCACGTAAACGTTTTCGGCCGGATTATCCAAACTGGTTGCGCCTACGCCTCCTTCCTTTCAAGCTCCCAAACTATAGCCGTCCCTTAAATGCTTAGGCATCGTGCGTTTAGCAAGAAAATGATAGGTTGATTGGACCAAAGCATCCCGCTGTTTTTGACCATCGGGGGAGGGCCCGAACGGGCCATGCGGACAGCGGAGGTTTGCTTGTAGGATGATCTGGTTCCGAAGTTGTTAGAGCGGTTCTCCAAGACTCGTGCACTCACCAGCGCCATCCAAGTGGCTTTTTCTTGAGGAAAAAGCCTCTTGGCAACATGGGTTTCGGTGGATGGCAATTGGAGAACCGCTCTAGCCCTCCTGCACCAGCTCGGAACAGTTCTGAAATTCAGCTTCAGGGAATGTGCGCAACCAGCGTGACGACCTTTGCGAAAGACGATAGGCTGGCTTGCATTCAGTTCCTCTCAACCAGCCAGAGACGGCGTGCATGAAGAGAGCCTCCATCTGGATACTGCTGGTTTGCGCGCTTCTCTGCTGCCGTGGACTCGCCGCCAAACCCGCCTCCGAGCCCGTGGAGTATCGCGCCGCTCTTGATATTCTTGCGCTGTCGCAAACGCAGACCGCGCAGGGCACGCCGGTGGTTCTGCGCGGCGTGGTCACGCAGAGCATCGTGCTTGGGTTCACGCTGCAAGACAGCACCGCCGGCATCTGGGTCTATACCGGCGATTGGGGCCGTTTCTCGCAAGGCGATCTGCTTGAGGTTCACGGCGTTGTTTGTCCAGACCTCTTCAGCCCTGCGGTGCGCGCGCTCTCCATTCGCGACCTGGGCCGCGCACCGCTTCCCAGGCCCAGACCGGTCAGCTATCGGGAGATCAGCAGCGGCGACGTTGATGCTCAATTCGTATCGATTACTGGCGAAGTGCGCTCCATGGGTGTTCGCTCTGGTAACACCACGATGAAAAGCACCATGCTGAAGATCGCGCTGCCCGATGGCATTGTGGATGCCGATTTCAAGTCGGCCAACGCCAACGACCTTCGCGCCCTGGTCGGCGCCGTGGTGCGCATCGACGCTGCCGCCATGTGCTCAAAGAACGCCAACCGCCAAATCTCCTCCGCTACGCTCTCCGTCGCCAGCCTTCAGAATCTGACCGTGCTCAAGGCTGCCCCGCCCGACCTGTTCGACCTACCCTTGATGCCTCTCGAACAACTGATGCAGTATCGCTCAGGAACCAACTACTTCCGGCGCGTTCGCGTTGCTGGGACGATTACCTACTTTCTGCCCGGCGAAAGCCTGATCCTGCAAAATGGCAGCCAGGCACTGCTGGTGCGCACGGCGCAAGCCGGAGGTCTGCAGCCCGGCGACCAGGTAGAGGTAGTGGGTACCCCGCGCCAACCAATTCAGGACCGCTCATCGAGGACGCACTCTTTCGGAGCGTGGGCCGCCGCCCGCCGTTGCAGCCGCGCCCTGCAACCATCCCCCGCAATCTCCTCCGGAACCTCGCGCTACAACCTGCTCAGCGTCACCGGGCTCCTGGTCCGCCGTGTGGAAGAACCCGGTCGGGTAGTCTTTCTCGTTCAGGAAGGCAGCTCTCTGCTCCTGGCCGAGCTGGACAAGAATCATCTTTCGCCCGCTGTGCAGCGTATCCAGGAAGGCAGTACCATCTGCACATCCGGCATCGCAATGCTCGACGTGGAAGGAACCTGGAACTACGGCGTGGCTGAGGCCAGCGCCGTCCGCGCCAAGCTGCTTTTGCGCTCCTCCGCCGACATCCAGCTCATCCAGCCCCCTTCCTGGTGGACGACCGCGCACGTGATCTATCTCGCCGTTGCCTTGGCACTGCTCATGCTCGCGTCACTGGCGCTCTCGGCCAGCAGCAGGATCGAGCAATGGAAGCTGCGCGCGGTTCTGGAAGAGCGCGAACGACTTGCTCAGGAGATACACGACACCCTGGCACAAAGCTTTGCCGGCATCGCCTTTCAGTTGCAGGCCGTTCGCCGAGCTCTGCTCAATGGCCTGCCGGCGCTGCGAGCCCAGGTGGATCTGTCCCTCAATCTGGTCCGCCACAGCCACAAGGAGGCACGCCAAAGCATTGAACCTCTGCACAGCAAGGACGCCGACGCGGTGGATCTACTCCAGGCCCTGGATGGGCTTGCACGCAAAATGGTGGAGGCCTGCAACGTTGAGGTGAGCGCCTCCATGTGCGGGGAAGCCAGACTCCTGCCGCCGCGCGTCTCCGCCGCCCTGCTGCGCATCGGCCAGGAGGCTCTGGCCAACGCCATCCGCCACGCCGATCCCCAGCACATCGAAATCATTCTCAGCTACGAGCCCAAGACCGTTTGTCTGCGCGTGATTGACGATGGCTCCGGCTTCACAATGAGCGGCGATCTCCTAGGGTTCGGCTTGCGCGGCATGCGCAAGCGCGCTGCCGCGATTTCAGCTAAACTGGCTGTCACAAGCCAACCGGGAAAGGGAACGCGCGTCGAAGCTCGAGCACCGGCGCCCCCCTTGCTGTCCGTTCTGGCCACCCTCAAAAAAGCCTTCCATATCTTGCGGAGAACAACATCATACTGAAAGCAAACGGCGCCCCGATTCGAATCCTGATCGTTGATGACCATCCCGTGGTGTGTTCCGGTCTGACCAGCATGCTGAGTGCGCAGCCAGGCTTCCAGATCCTCGGCTCAGCGGCCAGCGGTGAAGAGGCACTGGATATCTGCCGGCGCGAGCATCCCGATCTGATGCTGCTCGACCTGCGCATGCCGGGCATGGATGGCCTTGCTGTGCTGCAGGCGCTCAAACAGTTCCCTTACCCGCCGCGCGTCATTGTCCTCACCAGTTTCGAAAAGAATGAGGACATTTATCGCGCCGTCCGCGCCGGGGCCCAGGGATATTTGTTGAAAGACACCAGCGAAGCCGAGATGGTCACTGCCATTCTGGATGTGCACGCAGGCAAGCGCTACATCCCTCGCGATATTGCCGCACACCTGGCCGACCGCATGATGCGCTCCGACCTTACCGCGCGCGAGTTGCAGGCGCTCGAATTGATTGCCACCGGCTCCTCGAACAAGGAGATTGCCGCGGCTCTTTCCATCAGTGAGAACACGGTCCGCCATCACGTGAACAGCATTTTGGAAAAGTTGGAAGTCTCAGATCGGGCTGAAGCCGTGGCGACGGCAATCCGCAGCGGCGTTCTTTCCTGATGCGAAGATTGACCACCTCGGCACGGATCTCAGCTTGACTGCACTCAGCCGCGCTTCTTGCTTCGCAGAGACAGCCGGGCGTCAAGCGTTGTTCCGCAAGAGAGACATACGCAAACCCCGCCTATTTCGGATCTTTGACGCCCCGCCCCGGCCGTTTCAGGCTCCCCACAACTTCCCCAAGCGGGCCAGCAGCGTGGCGCTCCGCGGTAAAGCTGCGCTTGCCTTCACCACCGTTCCTTCTGCTGGAGCACTGCGGATTTCCAGGCGCGCTGACACTTCCGCGGCCCTTCGCCGCATACTGCGCAGGCCAAAGCCCAGCAGGGCTCCGCTCACCGCAAAACCGCACCCATCGTCTGAAACTTGAAGGCTGACGGAGTCGGTATCGAATTCCAGGAGGATCTGCAGGTGTTTCGGGTCCGCATGGCGAATGGCGTTGGCAATGGCTTCATGGCCAATCTGGCACAACACGGTCGAGAGTGCGGGCGGCAGAGGCCGCGCGCTCCCGACAGATTGAATAGAGAGATCGATGCTGGCCAATCCCACCATCTTTCGCGCGTACACCTCAAGCGCGCTCTGCAGATCAAGATTCTGCGGAGTCTGCCGATCCCGCGGTTCTATGCTACGGCGCGCCTCTTTGTGGCTGTGGCGGACAAGATCCCGGGCAAGGTCGAGTTGCTGCAAAACATGCGGCACGTCGGCCGGCAACTCTCTGCGGATGGCCTGCAGTTGAAACCCAATTCCGGCAAAGCTCTGCGCAAGGGTATCGTGAACCTCGTTCGCAAGCCGCTCGCGCTCGGTCAGCACCGTCTCCAGCTTCCAGCGCTCAATGCGCGACCGCAGGAGGATGATAAACAGAATCAGAATCAGCAGAGCCATCACCGCCGCAAGATAGATCAGATGCAGAGCTGTAAACCACGAAGGTGGCTGAACCACTCGAATATCGTCCGGCGACCGGAGCATGAGCGAAGCCTTGACAACACTCGCGCTCGCCGTGCCAAAGTTCCAGGTTCCACGAACGTCGAGAACGCTGATCCCATCGACATCAACGACACTCCCCTCTTGAATAGCATGCACTGAGGGTGGGCGTCGCGGCTCATCCAGTTCAACTGGCAGCAGCGAGTCCCCACTCTGCAACAATAGAACCACGCGCGTCGGCTCCTCGATCCGGCGGAGCACGGTCCCGCGCACTCGTACCAACGCATTGCGATGCTCCCCCTCCGCAACGTCCTGCAACCTTACCTCGACAGGCTGCAGCGGTATCCCGTGACGGACAATCCGCACCACCGCATCGCCAAACACGGGCCCTGAATCTGAAGGGCTGGGATAGCCCGAAGCTTCCACCCAGTCTCCCTCTCTTATCTCACCCGCCTCCGTTGTAAAAACGCAGATCGCACGGGTCGCACCCTGAAGGATCAGGCTCGATCCAGGCTTATAGTCGGTAACTGTTCCCGCAATCCGCACGCGATGGAAATAGTCCGTCCTGGAGCGATACTGCATCAATCGCGCAATCGGAACCAGGGGAAGATCGAACAGATCGGCTGGCCCGGGCCTCAGGACCTTGATGGCGTCAAAGCCTGCGACGATAAGAACCGGCGTAAGCAGCTGCCGGTCCTGGTTCTTGGTGGAACTCGCGGTCCCGTCGATCTTGACCAGCGCATCGATGCTAGGTCTGATCTCCGCCAGATCGGCGGAGTGCACCTGCACATCAATGGGGCCATCCGCCATCTCCACCTTCAGCCAGACGGTTCTGACTCCTGATCCGCCGGTTCGCAAGCCCGCCGACCGAAGGGTTCCGGTAATGGAAACGTACTGAGAGTCTTCGTCGCCGGTATTCAACTGCCGGAGCGTGACAGGGAGAGGCACGGGCAGCGTTGCTGTCCCAAGCAGCCGTACGGACCCGGCGCGAACCACAGGAGAATACAGCCCCGTCTCCACGCGGCCCTCGACCTCAATCAAACTGCCTGGGGCGAATCGAGAGGACTCGTCCGAGTAGACCCAAATCCCGCCGCTGCGGTCGTGCATCGTCAGTCCATGCGCCCAATTCTGCGTCACCACACCGCGCAAAACCACCGGCGAAGCGGTCGCAATCTGATCCGGCTCGAGCGCGAGAACCGATTCCACAGTTCGATAGTCGCCTGGCGGCGATTGAGGGTTTGCACGCAGATCCGCGCCGACCAAAAATCCCAAGACTCCGGCTAGAAACGCAACCATCCCTGGTTTATGCAAGCAACTGAATCCAGTCCGTCTTCGCATTTCTTGAGTGTGTGCGGTTCCCACATCCAATCACCCGAATGAAATACTCCCATCCGTCCTTCATCTTTGCCTGCGATGGGCAGTGGCCCTGGTTCCAGGTATCCAATGCAAGAACCTTGCCGCGGGCCTGCAGTCCACTCGCATCGTCGGACCCTGGATCGGAAACCTTCCCTCATCGCAAGCATCCTAACACCGCCTCCCATGAGGAAGCGAAGGGCCGTTCGCGTTGACATACCATGATGCGATGGACCAGACGCGGAGGATAGGAGCACCGGAGCGAAGGTGACCTTGCTTCAGCAGGAAGTTCGCGGTTAGCGCAGCATATGGGCTTCAAAGCGTGGAAAAATGCCCCCAGGTCCAGATTCAAAAGGCCAACGTTACTGGGGCGAAAGACTATCTGGAAGAGGGCGAGATTAAGATGCTGGAGCCCGGCTCAAGCTCAAAGAGCGGGCTGAAGCGGGAGGAGTCAGTGTGATGCGAATGTGGTCAGCGTCCTAGAAGAGTTCTTCAGGCGGCTCAAGCAGAGCAAGGCGCTAGGGGAAGAACTCCGGCTGAAGATTCGGGATCAACCGGGATGTATGCCGAACTGAAGCATCCTATGAAGAACTCCCGGAACTCAGAATCGAGACTGGGAGTCCGGCTATCGAGTTCTGAGCAAACTTCCATTCGTGACATGTCTGATCATGGTATACGGCGCGCCGGGCCGAACCGTTGCTTCGTTCGACTCGCTTTCGTTCCAACCACCTGACGCATGATGCTCCCTCGATGGAGTTATTTGCCTCCTGGAGACACTGTTGTTTCCATATGGAAGCGGCGCCGGTTCACTCAGCAAACTTAGATCGACAATCGCAATGCCGTTCCCATTCGCAACTGTGATCGCAATTGGAACATTGTCATGGCTATCCCCGACCAAAGCGTCGAAGTTCGGGGAGAGAATAAATGGCAATGCAGGCCTTGAGCGCAAAGTCCCCAATCTACCATCGTAGACATCGATTCCATTGGTCGAGGGCTGAAACAACAGACTTCCATCGTGGCTTGGTTTGGTGCCGTACACGTAGGAGATATTGAGCGCCTCCCTATCATTGAGTGCAAGGCAGGACTCCGCATTCAGATTCGTGTCATATAAATAGCTGGCTCCTTCCATCGCGGTTTGATTGCTGGAGAATGTGAGGTCGAATCCTCTGTCGCTTTGGATAGTAGGATTGGAGATGGTGCCAGTGGCTGTATCTATGCCAAATACACCGTTATTGTTAAAATAAACTCGGGAATTGTCTGAGCTGATTGCGGTACGAACCAGATTCATATCTTGGTAGGAATCGCTGGAGTTGGTGCTTATAGCGGTCAATCGGCCCGTTGTTGTATTAAGCTTGGAAAAACCACTATTACCTGTTCCAGAAACAATTTCCCAAAGCACACCATCCCAGACTCGCTGATGGCCAGTCCGCCGGGTTCCCAACCTGCTTGCCCAATCGGGAAAGGCTGGACAGTACCCGCCGAGCCAGGATCAATAAGGTAAATTGTTCCGTCACCTGCATCGGATACTGCAAGTACGCCCTCAACAGAGTCGACTTCTGATTTGTCCAAACCAATTGTCTAAACATTTAGAAACGATTTGGCATTTTTGACGTCCAGCCTCGTCCAGCGACAGCCAAACTTGCGCGGGGGTATAAGCGGGGGTATTTCTTATTTAGGGCGGGGGTGTTTTTTGAGGGTAAGTTATGAAACTCACAAAGCTTAATGATGTTTCAGCGAGGGCTGCCGAAACCGCAGCCAAAGGCTACTCAATTGGCGATGGATCTGGGCCCTGCCTGTACGTTGCACCGACGGGCGGTAAGCTGTGGCGTTGGTCCTACGAATACAACCGCCAAGAGAAGTTGATATCCTTTGGGCGCTATCCGGCCATCAGCCTAGCCGCGGCCAGAAGGCTGCATAACGCTGCCGGGGAGATGTTGGTCAACGGTAGGGACCCTATGGCCGAACGGAAGCGGATCGAGACCGGCAAAGACGGCCCGAACACACCTAAGAAGATAATTTTCGGCGAGGTGTTGGCACTCTGGCTGGCGCACTTGGGAAATACCAAAGATGAGCGCTACGTCACTACAGTCAAGAATCATCTCGAAAAAATGTCCTCCCGGAAATTGGCGGTAAGGCCATTGAAGACATCGACACGGTCCGGATCGTCACCTTGATCAAGAAGATTCAGGACCGCAGTTCGGTCGATATTGCCAAGCGCGCCCTACGGAAGATCAAGCAGATCTATCGTTACGCTGTAGCTAACGGGCACTTGAAGCTCAGTCCTGCGGCCCAAATCATCCCGAGCGACATCCTCGTCACTGTTCCGGTTCAGAATTTCGCGTGCGTCGATTCAAGAGAATTGCCCCAGTTGCTGAAGAATATCGAGGTCTATTGTGGCAATCCCCTCACCCGGCTTGCGATGAAGCTGATGACTCACACCTTTACCTGGACCACCGAGATGATCCTTGCGCAATGGAGCGAATTTGACTTCGACTTTCGCCGCTGGACGATCCTGAAAACCCCCAGAAAGGGCAAGAAGACCCCGCTCATTGTCACGCTCGCAGAGCAGACGATTCAAATTCTTGAACTCATCCGTCAGATCAGTGGAAAGAGCCGCCTCGACGCGATCACCCCTCAAACAGGCGCTTACTACATCATGGACCGCGGCTATCTCGACTACGCCCGGCTCTATCGTGTCCACATGGCCGGAGCGTTCTTTTGTCACCCGCGCCAAGCGCAGCCTCGACGCCAGTCGGATCTACTCCGGGCAAGTAGACAGGCAGACCGGCCTCCTCGCCGACCACTCCATTGCCCTCAACGGCGATGAAAACCATAACTCAGATCACGCGAACTTAATAAGTTGAAGACTCCTCCCTACTCAATAGGCAGACATGGGTAATCAACGATCGACACGAAACCGAGTCGGATGCGCAGGAATCCACGCATCCGACCCCAAAGAGGCAATAGAGAATCAATGAGCTTGCATTAGAACGTGAGCCGGGCGCTGAACTGCATTTTGCGGGGTTGATTGGCCTGCCCTGAGTATTCTCCAAAGCTTGCGGAACCAACGGTTGCGTTTGGAGCGGTGAAATAGACGGAGTTGGAGATGTTGAAGGCGTCGGCTTGAATCGAGAGCTTCAGCAACTCGCGGATCTGGATCTCTTTGCGCACGCTCAAGTCGGTGTCGGCAGTGCGCGGGGCAAACAGGTTGAGCGGAGCCGTGCGGGCGGCGTTTCCGTAGGTACCGGCCGCCGGATTTACAAAGGCCGCGCCGTTGAGGTAATGGGTTGATGTGGCCGCTGCCGCGGTGGTAGGCCTGCCGTTCTGCCACGGGCTCCCACCTGCCCAGGTGACGCCCGCTAATGAACCGACCGACCCCGGAGCCGTGTAATTCGGATAGCAGGAAGCATCGATGATGCTGTACCCGGTGCAACTTCCGGCCACCGAAATCGGAGCGCTGGATGCCTCCTGCACGATTCCGGAGATCTGCCATCCGCTGATCGCACTCCGCAGCACCGGGTTGTCGCTGTTCAATCTGTGACCGACGCCTAGAGGCAGCCGATACACGACTGTTCCCTGGGCGACATGCTTGCGATCAAGCGCACCCACCGACCACTCCAGGCTATCTTCTCCAGGAACCCGAACACCTGCCAGATCGTCCATTTCCTTGCTAAAGGTGTAGTTGACCATGAAAGTCAAACCACCTGACATGCGTCGGTTGAACGACACCTGGAGCCCTTGATACGAGGAGTTCCCTACATCAAGCCAGGGATCGCTAAGACTGGTGTATTGTGGGTACGGCTTCAGCGCCTGAGCCACCGTTCCTACAAAGTTTGGGAACGGAAGGGTAGACAACAACCCTGGAAATACGGCTTGCACCGCGGACAGCACCGTGGGACTCTCAACGCCGGTTGTTGTGTTGACTAATGTGCTGTTGAGCGTTGCTCCGAGGGGAAGGTACTTCAACGGCACCTGGTTGGTGAATGGTCCAGCTACAGCCGCGCCGGGCAGATGATGGCCTACCGTGCCGGCGTAAGCGACGCTCAATGTCATGTTGGACGAAAAAGAGTGTTGAATGTTTATGGTCCAATCATGGTATTGCGGCGCAATGCCGCCTTTCAATGGGTCACCATAAACCAGGGTTTGTGCGGAGCTCGGGCCCAATCCCATCGGATTAGCCGCACTTCCGATGGCCCCTGGCGAAAGGATGTTGCCGGTTCCGTAACTCGGGTTGAGGAATGGGGGGGCAGTAGGATTGCCGGGGTAGCCGTTGTCCCATGACCCGTCGATTACATACCCGTTGGAGTTGACCGGTCCCGTCGGGTTGGTGCCGGCACCAGGAGCGGTATAGAGCGCGCCCTGTCCAGTTGCCGTGCTACCCAGTGAGCCAGAGTTGTCAAATCCGATCTGGCTCAGGCCCTGGCGTCCATTCGTGCGCCCACCCACACCGCCAGCGTGCGCGTAGTAGATGCCGTACGAGCTTCTGATCACGGTTTTGTTATCGATGCTATAGGCAAAGCCGACACGGGGTGCGAAGTTCTTGTAATGCGTTGCCACCGGTGTCTTGCAGCCGCAACTGTCAGGGCCTCTTCCTGCAAACTGCAGTGCTCCCAAGGTATTGCCGGCTGCAGGATTTGCAATGTTAGGGTTGAAGAAGGACTGGTAGTTATGAACTTCGGTAAAGGGAGTCCAGGCATCCCAGCGCAAGCCAAGGTTCACGGTCAGCTTCGGTGACACCTGAATATTGTCCTGAACATACGGAGCGCTGGTCTTGTAACGTCCCCCCGTCTCGGCGACCGCATTCTGAGTTACAGCGGCGCTGTCGACCATTCCCAACATGAAGCTCGCGTAATCGGCGCCGGAGGTAGTGACGAGCGCACCGGAGGAGTTGAAATTCGCGGTTTCCCCATAGGCAAACGTGAAGCCAGCCTGCGATCCAGTCAAGGGATTATTGTAGTTATCCTGAAGCGCCTGCCATTGGAAGCCGAACGTGAGATGGTGCCTGCCCTTGGTCCACAACAGGTTATCTTGCACGGTAAACGTGGTCTGGGCTTCGTTGTAGGCGTGAGAGTTGGTTCCATCCCAACTGACAGGATAGTCGACAGTATTGGTGCCGCTGAATGTGATGTCGGGGAAGCCCGAGCTCGCAACCCCTGCCGGAAGGCCGGAAAGTCCCGCCTTGGTGGGGTAATTGCCGCCATAGGTGTTACTGATCAGCGGAATCCAGAGCCTGTTTAGGCCCCAGCCAATGTCGTTCACCATGTTGGTTCTGATTACGTATGCCTCGTGGATTTGGGCCAGGGTCGCATACTCGACCACGCTTCTGCCGTCCGTATAGGGAATAGGCAATGTGGAGTTTGAGGTCTGCGAAGCAGCCGAGAGGCTGCCCACAATCGGATTTGCGTACTTACCCCTGCTGAATATTCCATACAACCGATTCTTTTCCGACAGGTTGTAATCCAATTTCACAGTGCCGCTATCGTTATTCACTCGATTAGGCAACGTAGCCAGATAGTTGCTTGTAAGGTTGCTGTTGGTGGCCTTGGGAAGATACGACTGCAAGGACTTGGAAACGCTGGAGAGCCGGCCAGGAGGAATCATGTTCAGTTGGCCATTGTAGGAGAATTGTGCGCGGCCAGTGCAAGCACCAGCGCTAAACGAGGTGCAGTTCAACGGATCGTAAATCGCGTATCCCGGTCCACCGTTTGCCGCGAGTAAGCCGGAGAAATCGCCCGATTGCTGCGCGAGCGTGGGCATATTCTGATAAGCGGGCAGGGTCGCGGAATCGTAACGGTACCCATCGTAGTCAGCAAAGAAAAAGAGTTTGTGCCTGAGAAACGGCACCGGGCCACCGATCATCCCGCCAAACTCATTCTGGTGCTCCACCGTCGTCGGCAAAGTGGGAGAGAAGAAGGCCTTGGCATCGAAGATGGTGTTGCGGAAGTACTCGTACACTCCGCCATGGAATTTGTCGGTTCCAGACTTCACGATGTAATTCGACACGCCTTGTCCTTCGTACGAGGCCTCAGAACCTGCCGTGGCTACCTGGAACTGCTCTACCGCCTCTACCGAAATGCCCATTGCCAAGTTGCGTGTATCGCTCTCAGTTCCAGCGCTGGTAAGAGGAAGGCCCTCAACGTAGGTTTCATTCTGATAAGTCTGGCCGCCATTGAAGGAGCCGGTAGAAGGACCGGCCGCTTGCACGCTATAGCTGCTGACGCCCACGGCCAGGCCGGCAAAGGCCGTCGGGTCTCTGGTAGCGCCATTCATAGCAAGAGGTAGAGAGTCGTAGGTCTCATTCTCTACCGTCGATCCCATCTTCACGTCCTCTGTCGCCAGCATCGTTGGCGCATCCGTAACCGTAATGGATTGCGTGGCTGCGCCGATAGTCAGCTTGGGATTCACCGCTACATGCGCGAGCGCGTCCACGATCACATTTTCCTGGGTGAGGGTTTCAAAACTCTTTGCCGAGACGGTTACCGAATATGGTCCTGGGATCAAGAGGGGAATGACAAAGTAACCGTTCTTGGTGGTAATGTACCCGGTCTTTACTCCCGTCAGGGTATTTGTCGCAGTCACTGTGGCACCGGCCACTACCGCCCCGGTGGGATCGGTAACCGTACCCTCGATTGAACCTGTACCGCCAGTTTGCGCGACTGCCTGTACAGCCGCCCATCCCAGGCAGAGTACCAGCCCAAGCAGGATTGTAGCCGCGCTTGCCCAGCTTCCTCTGCGCTTGCACTGTAAGTCTGATGTGTCAGCAACTTGTCTTTTGTCCATGTGTCTGCTTAGAAGCCTCCGTAAGTAACCGTGGTAGTGGTAATGGACCAGTTGGTCTGGATTGTCGTGCGTACGGCATCTTGAACGCGATCATGCCTTCAGGCTTGCATCGCGCCATGCTAGGGAAATCTTTGATCCTGCACCGTGCTAAATGCGTCACTTTCAAAACGCTGATTGGTTTAGAAATTTCATGGGAGGATTTAATCTTCTTTTGGCACGCACCCGGTAGGTTCATACGGTATGCTACGTTGGCTCGCTGTAAATTACTCTATTTGGATATCTTACGGTAGATTCCGCCTGCGTCTACGTCTGTTACTGCAGGAGGACAGCAAGATGCGTTATGCTGTTGGGGGCAGGGCGACGGCAAAATGTTGAGAACCAGAGTTTGGACGCCTAAAACTAGCTCGGACCGCAGCCTTCTGCTGCAGGAACTGAGTGCAATTCTCGCCAGCCCACCCTTCAGCAACAGCAAGAGATATCCCGCTTTTCTCCGCTATGTGGTTGAGAAGAGTCTGAACGGGCAAGCCGAACAATTGAAGGAACGAACAATCGGCACCGAGGTCTTTGGAAGGCATCCTGATTACGACACCAATGCAGATCCCGTTGTCCGGGTCAGTGCCGGTGAAGTTCGTAAACGAATCGCCCAGTACTATCACTCCGCCGCCGGGGAATCCCAACTTCTGATTGAGTTGCCTATTGGGTCCTACACTCCGGAATTCAAAAAACGGATTACCCGATCAAAATCAACTCCGGAACAGAGTGCTGAACTCCTCTCCGCGGCGACAGATGATGCTGAACCGCCCTCCGATTCCGATACGATTCCGGATGTTGAACTCTCCTTCGCCGAGTTATCTACGAAATCTTCCAAGAAGTTCCGCCGCCTCTATTGGGCATTATGCCTTGCTCTCCTGCTGACCCTGGCGGGGTGGAGTGCGTATTTCTATTACCATGGAAGTTCGCAATCTCAACTGGAGCAGCTTTGGCGTCCGTTAGTTCGAGCACAAGAACCGGTACTTATTGTGATTGGCTGTGGCAAGCCCTGGCTTGTTTCGCCTGAATCGCCGGAGACAAGTCTTTCCGATCACATGATCGGCCCATACCACCATGTCTCGGTATCGGATGCGGTTGCCGTCTCGCGTTTAGCGAATGTCCTTCAGGGACACCACAGGACTTACCTCGTCAAGGAAGCATCGGCGACCAGTTTGGCGGATCTTCGCGAGCGGACCGTAATCCTGGTTGGGGCTCTGAATAATATATGGACATTACGACTTACCAGTCCGCTTCGCTTTCAGTTCGTGCCGGGCACGAAAGCCAGGATTGAGGATATCAAGAACCCGAAAGACTCTGTATGGAGCGTGGATTACTCCCAGCCTTATCCGTCCGTGTCCGTCGACTATGGGATTATTGCCCGCTATCGCGATACTTATACAAATGGAAACGTCCTGGTTGTCGCCGGTATTGGCCCCTATGGCACTGAGGCAGCTAGTGAGTTTGTCTCCTCACCGCAGTACGCTGACCAGATCACACGTCTGCTTCCAAATGGCTTCAAGGAAGCCAATCTGGAGCTAGTCGTCAGGACAGAAGTCACTAGAGGAGAGGCTGGCCCACCCCATCTGGTCGCGGCATATGCGTTTTAGTGGTTTCTGAAAGAGCGGGTTTCATGCCATCTGGACCTTCAACCGATTGCGCTCCAACCGGTGTTCCGTCTTCAGATGGCCGACTGCACGGCTGGCATGCGTCAGACAGGACGACATTTCTATGCCTTGATATTTTATTGAGCGCCGCCCTCTGAGATTACGGGCCAGAGATATAGGCACGCCATACAGCGGAGCAGCTTCCTATTCTACATTTCATGTAGATGTAACTGGCACTATCGTTTGTATAATGTTACTTGGATATCCTTAACGATCCGGCCCTCATTCTGAAGAATAATAACAGGAGCAGATTGATATGAATCCGCGATGCGTTGCAAGAAAGCTTTTCTCGCGCAGATCTCTTCTGGCGGACGCTGGCCTAATTGCAACAGGTAGCCTTCTGTTGCCCTCCGTTTTACGGGGCCAAACAGCCGCTTCACGCTCTGCAGCGCCGGTTTCTTCCGCTTATCCCCAACCGGCCAGGAATCCATATCCGTACTCTGGCATAAGTGGCGCTGGCTACCCAGTGACCGAGTCCAGCTGCCACGGCGGCTACCGCTCTGGAAGCAGCGGCCTCGCCTATGAGGGCATACATCCCTACCCCTTCACTACCCTGCCCTGGGATAATTACGCTACTGGCTCGGCTGTGACAAGCAGCATTCTGCCTGCTATTCATCCACTAATCGACGTGCAAGTGCGCGACACCATTCTTTGCCGCGGAGGAGATGGGAATTACTATATGACCGGCTCGACCGGCGAAAACATTTGGGCCTATAATCGCGGAATCGAACTCTGGAAGTCGCCAGATCTGGTCAAGTGGAGTTATGTCGGCTTGGTCTGGGACCTGGACAAGGAGGGAACGTGGGAAAAGTCATGGCGCGGCCTGCATGGGAAGCCCTGCCGTGCCATATGGGCTCCCGAATTGCACTACATCCGCGGAAACTACTATATCTGCCTCAGCATCGCGCCCACCGGCATCTCGATTCTGAAGAGCACTACGCGCAAGCCTGAAGGCCCTTACGTCCACAGCTTCTCACCCGACAAGCCGATCGCGATGGGCATTGATCCAACATTGTTTGAGGATAGCGACGGCACGGTCTACTTCACCTACGCCGGAGCCAACAAGATTGCACGTCTAAAAGACGATCTCTCTGGTTTGGCCGAGGCGTTCCGTCCCATCGTGCTAGCCGACCCTGACCACACCCCTTCACACCACGCGGACCGCTGCACCCCGCGCGGGTCAAACGATTTCGGCACGGAGGGCGCAGTCTTATTCAAAGCGCACGATCGCTACTACATCGGCGCGGCCGATGAATACGAAGGCCGTTACTCGACCTGCCTCGGCATATCCGACAGTATCTACGGACCGTATCACACGCGCCACGAGGCTATTCCTTGCGCAGGCGGAACAGGATTTTTTCAGGACAACTCGGGTGGCTGGTGGACGAGCTTCTTTGGCAATGACACCCAGGCCCCATTCCGCGAGAAACCCGCCATCGTCAGGGTTGACTTCGACCCCGTGGGCAAGATCATCGTAAACGCCACGCAGCCCTTCGTCCCCCATTTGAATCCCAAGCCCGCCGTGTAACAAGCACAGCCTTTGTACTTACTCGACGGATTATTTGGCATGCCAACCGCGAGGGGGAAAGTGCCGCTAATCAAACGTTTTTTTGTTAGTAGGTTTGTTCCCATATGGAGTCAATTGGCGGCAATCTCTTCGGCGCGCAGCTGGTTCACTCCTTTGGAACCTGTGCGACTCACACTCACTTCGAGTCGATTCCTTTGCAGGATTGGATTGATCCTGCATGCCAAACTCGCGGCAGTCCTTCCCGTGCTGAGGGTTCTCCGCGAAGTCGCTCGCCTCACAATTGTCTGCTGGATACACGGCGGGAGCACACGCTATGATTTTCTATTTTTCTACGCGAAACCAGTCAAAGTCGGCGTAGCCAGTCTCTCCTTGCTGCACAACCCCGGTTGCTACGATGCCGATCTTTGCGCCGATCCAGTCTCCGCGCTCGGCACGGAACTGCGTACCAAATGCTTCAAAGCGCACTCCATCGGTAGAATACGAGAAGTGTACGTTAGCGTCAGCATCGATCCGAGCCCTGAAATAGAACGTAGAACTCGCGGCCTGGACTGGCGTCCCCTGCTCTTCCAAGCCATTCTCGTTGGCGCGGCGGCGCGTGGATTGCACCAGCATGAGACTATCAGCGGTTTTTCGCAACAGAAGTGCCGAGTAGCTGTGCCCCATCACGACCAATCCTGTCTGTTCGCCTGAGAACAGAAGGTGTGGAGTGAACTTTGTTGTAACTGTGAAGCTGCGCGCAGGGAACTTCTGCAAAAGCAGATTCGGCACATCCCACAAGTTAGGCTTCGGTGTGCTTTGGTAAACATTCATCACGCGTAACACCCCACTTCCCGGGAATGGAAGAGCCCATGTGGGACTGGGATTGGCTTGCCATTGCCACTGCAGCCCAATGCGTGCGCCGTTGAATTCGTCGCTGTCGGCAAGGTTATAGCCAGGCCGCGGAGCATCGAGTTTGGGCAGCTGGAAATTTGTAACAGGCTCTCCGCGCCCATTCGCATCCTGACGAATACCTATGCGGGGCCATCCATCCTTCAGCCACTGCATTGGTTCCAGCAGGACAACACGGCCATAGGGACCCTGATCCTGAAAATGCACAAACCAGTCCTCTCCTTGCTCAGTGTCCACCCAGGCTCCTTGATGCGGACCATTGATGGTTGTGCCTCCTTGTGCCAGAACTACGCGACGCTCGTATGGGCCATAGATATTGGCCGAGCGAAAGACTGTCTGCCAGCCATGGGATACACCGCCCGCTGGAGCAAAGATGTAGTAAAAGCCGGCGCGCTTGTAGATCTTCGGACCCTCCAGGGTCGGATCCTTGTCATGTCCATCAAGGATGAGGACGCCATCGTCGAGCAGATGCGATCCGTCAACGGCCATGCGGCTGAGAACGACCGCTGAATTCGCACCTGCGCGGCTGCCCGCCAGCCCGTTCACCAAGTACGCGTTCCCATCGTCGTCCCAAATTGGACATGGATCGATCCATCCCTTTGCGGCTTTTACCAGTACAGGTATCGACCAAGGACCAGTGATGGATTTTGCCTTCGTCATGTAGATACCAAAGTCAGGATCGGGATAAAAGATATAGAAGACGCCGTCGTGATAGCGAATTGAGGGAGCCCAGACGCCACCACCGTGCTGGGTTTGGCGGTAGCGCTCCTCAGGAATTTGCACAGGGAGTGCATGGCTAACCAGTTCCCAATGCACAAGGTCGATGGAATGAAGAATTGGGAGCCCAGGAACCTGATCGAAGCTAGAGCTGACAAGATAGAAGTCCTTGTCGACACGCATCACATCGGGATCTGAATAATCTGCAAAGAGAATTGGATTATTGTAGGTCCCATCACCGCGGTCAGGATTCCACGCCTGCGAAAGGCGTTCTTGCGCAACAAGTGCAGGAACGAAATGAGGAGCAGCCAGACAATTTAGTACAACAATTCGTAACCAGAGACGAGAACAGGGAAGCATCGATGGACTCCAATGAAATGACAAGGATGTTGTGAGGTGCATTTTCCCGAAGCACGCCGCACGTTTTTGCCAATGAATACAGCCGGGAAGGCAACATTCTGGGACCCTTTGTAACAGCCCAGGTAGAGTGCTTCTCACCTGTAGACCATCTTGAAGGCGATTGGAGATTGGGGCGTTTCACAAACCAGGACCGTCAGGACTTACTCAGAGAGCAGCGAGAGCCAAGTCTGACCAGTCACGCCCACTTCACATGGCATAAGGAGTTGTAGAAACAACGCATGGTACCCGTTCACTTCTGGGAGGTGTTTGTTGCGGATTTGCTCTAGAACGCGCGAGGCGTGATTCCCTACGCCTCGCACGGGACTGATTCGGTTGTTTGCAGTTAGAAGGTGACGCGGCCCGAGAACTGGAAGTCGCGATTGCCGTTGGCGGAGGTGACCTGTCCAAAGGTGCTGGAGGCAGAGCTAGACCAGACGGTCCCAATTCCGCCGAAGGTTACGTGGTTGGCTACGTTCGTGCAGTCAGCGCGGAAGACAAACCTGACCCGCTCCGGCGTGATGTTGAAGCTGCGGCTGAGGCCGGCATCGAGATCGATGTTCGATGGACCGCGCAGATTCAGACCGGTTCGGGGCGCAGTTCCAACCATGGTGACAGCGACCGCTTTGCTCGATGCACCGGTGGGCAGCGGAAAGGCGTTGGGCAATTTGAAAGCGGCAGAGTTCAGATAGCTGAACGCTTTGAGATTGCTTCCCGTCGCTCCTTGGCCCCATTTTCCGTTTTGGCGGATGCTGGCACCCGGTACCAGGTCGGGCATGCAGGTTCCCGAGTTTGGCGTGGTGCAGCCGCTGGCTGTAATCAGCAGCGGCGTTGAGCGGTTGTAGCTGAAAACGCTAGCAAACGACCACTTTCCGATGATCGTCCGCAGGAGCCGGGTTTGGCCTCCTAGCGTCCCTTGGCCGAAGGGTAGGTCGTAGCGGCCGAAGGCGCGGATTGTATACGGAATGTCGATCGCGGTGAGGTCGCGATCAGAGCGGTTGTTTCCAGATAGAGCCAGGCCGCTGGACGACGCACCAGCCGGAACGGCAAAGGCGCTGCGCGTGGTGCCGTCGTCGCCGATGTTCTTGGACTTCGAGAAGTTGAATGTGTAGCTCAACCCCTTCCATGGCCTCTGCTGCAGCGTGACCTGGAGAGCATTGTAGTTGATGTTGGCGATGTTATCCCACTGCGCACTGGGTGGGTTGGAGTACTGCGGAAACGGGCGCAACGCCCGGCCGATCGTCGGAACCGTGCTCACCGTTCCCGCCTGCGCGAAAAAGGTTGGGATGGCAAGATTGGGTACAACCTTTTGCGCGATCGCGATGTTGGCCGCTGTTGCCGGCGCGCTGAGAATGTTGGTGGCGTTGTCGCTGGCGAGCGTGGAACCGAGTTGAGCCACATAGGCCGGATCGAGTTGTCCTGACCAGGGTCCTGAAACGCCTGAACCAGCAACAAAGTGCGACTCGCTGCCCGAGTAGTTCACCATCAGCGTAAGGTCCTTCGTCAGCAACCGTTGCACACCAAAAGTAAAGAACTCAAACTGCGGGGCGCGGCTGGAGAGATACGGGTCCGCGTACCCCGGCGCAGCGGCTGCCGTAACATATGCTCCGGAGCTGTTCAGGTAGTTGCCGGTATTGGTGGTAAGACCGGCAACACTGGCACCGGTAGGAGTAGGGATAACGTAACCCACACCGCCGAAGTTAATGTTGGCCGCATTGGCTGTGCTATAGGCTGTGCCGTTGTTGATACTGAACGACGGTCCTGCCGCGACGCCCGTTGTAATGGCCGTCGGAAGCACCAGTCCCGATCCGAAGCCGGTCTGGCCGGTTCCGGTGGCATCGCCGGAACGGCCGCCTACACCGCCACCGCGCGAGTAGGAGATAGCAAAGCCCGCGCGAATAACCGTCTTGTTATTCACTGACCAGGCAACGCCCAAACGGGGACCAAGGTTCTTCCAGTAGGTCTGGACTGGCGTTCTGCAGTTACAACTAATGGCCGATCCCAAATTGCCCGCATATTCCAACTCGCCGGGCGTGTTCGTCAAGGCGTTGGTCGCGTTGGGATTGAAAAAGCTCCAGCGGTCGGCCACCTCGTGGTACGGAGGCATATAGTCCCAACGCAGGCCCATGCTCACGGTCAGGCTCGGCGTCACCCTCCAGTTGTCCTGGAAGTAGGGAGCGTAGGGGTGGTAACGACCGCCAATATCCTGGAAGTACGAAATCGACACCGCCGCCGATTTGATCGAACCAAGCAGGAAGTCCGCGTAGGAGTATCCTGTTGCATTGGTGTTAATGGAAGTGCCGGCGTAGTTGGCTGTGCCCGCGCCGGAGAAGGTCTGAGCATAGGGGCCTGAACCGCCGGTGTTGCTGACGGCGTTATCTTCTAACCACTGGGTCTGGAAGCCGAAGGTCAGCACGTGGCGACCTTTGCTCCAATTCAGGTTGTCAACCAACGTAAAGGCGTTCGGCGTAGTAACGGACGCGTTTGTGTTGACCCACGTGGTAAGGGCACTGGGAAAGGCGGTGGTTGTAGAAAAGACCGAGCTGGGAAACATGTCGGAGCCTTGCCCCGCAGGCAGTCCGGTAATTCCGATATCCGGGCCACCGCGATAGGGCTTCACACCGAAGGTCGGCATACCAACCACCTGGGGAAAGCGCGTGAAAGCGTACTTGAGTTGATTCACGAGGCTGTCGGTAATCAGGTACTGATGCTCCAGGATCGTCGTGGTCGGGCTGATCACCGAGTTGTGATTGTTGATGTAAGGTGTGGGCAGCGTTGCACCATACCCGACCGACGCGCGAACTCCATGCGAGTAGACAAAGGACACACGCTGCCGGCTATTCAGGTTGTAGTCGCCCTTGGCAAAGATCTCGTGGTTGTCGTAGCCGCTCAGGCCCGAAGCGAGGTAGTTGTTGGCGATGCCGGACAACGTCGGCGCGGGCAGATATTGCTCTTCGTTAAGTGACTGCGGCGACTGATATCCGACGGGGATAATGTTGCCGGTGAAGGCCTGCCGCGTGCAGGTGGATCCAGTGCAGGAATTGGTCAGCGGATTGTAGATATACTGCCCGGAACCGAGTTCGCTGAAGTTGCCCTGGCGCATCAGTGTGGTAGGAACACTCAGCAGCGAGGGACTGACGCCGCTGCGGCCATGATACTTATCGTAGTTGGCGAAGAAGAATCCCCGGCCATGCGTGAGCGGGATGGGGCCGCCGGCGGAGACCGAAAGCTCGTTCTGGTGCTCAACGGGCTTGCCTGAGGGTACAGTTGTGGACACGCCATTCACGATGGCGACCTTGGTGGCATACGGTGCCGTAAAGCCCCAGGTATCGAAGGCAGTATTGCGGACAAAATCCACGATGGTACCATGGTATTTGTTACCACCCGACTTGGTAGTGAAGCTAAGTGCACCCGCGCCCGCGTACTCTGCGGTCGGGCCGCTGGACTGCACCTGCATCTGCTCGACAGACTCAACGGGCAAAGCATTGGAGATCATGCGGCTATCGCCCTGCTGATTGGAAGTCGTCAGTGGAACGCCATCCAGATACACTTCGCCGAGATAGTCACCAGTGCCCGACATGATGGGAACACGCGTACCGCCCTGCGCTCCGGGGGCGGTTGTTGCGTATGCGGTCGGATCGCGCTGCTGGCCGCCCATCAAGACTGGCAGGCTCTCGTAGGTCTTGGCCGTCACCACTTCGCCCAGAGTCGCATTCGTGGTTTCTAACTCTGGCGGAGCATCGTTGACAGTAATCGTAACGCTGGCGTTACCAACCGTCAGGCGTACGTTGAAGCCAGTGATCGAAAGACCATTTACTTCGATATTCTTCTGCGTGAAAGTCTCGAATCCAGCCGCTTTCACGGTCAGCGTATAGACGCCCGGGATAAGCGGGGTAATCTCGTAAACACCGGCGGAAGTGGTCTTCTGGGCTGTAGCCACTCCACTGTTCTGATTGATTGCTGTGAGCACTGCGCCCGGAACACCCGCGCCGGTCGGATCAATGACGTTCCCTTCCAACGCGCCCTGTCCACCGGTCTGGGCAACGGATACAGATTGCGACAAACAGGCCAGCACTGCGATCGCCACACCCAGCCAGAATCTACCGCATCGCAACCTGGGGAATGCTTTACCTACACTGCTCATACTTCCTCCTCAAATGTTCCCCGCCACCGGCAGCCGTATAGACACAGCCTTGGCTTTCAGCACGCTCTGCGCTCAATAAACGGGGACATTGTGCAGAATACGGTTCCACGTTCTGCGTTGTGATCTGCCAAAAGGCAGATTGGAGGAAGTATTTCTTTAAGAGAATGGTCCGCCCGCGCAACTCTATGAAGAGGCGGCTCAGGGAAGGTGCACAAAACCGCGGCGCATCGCCGCCACTACGGCTTTGGTGCGATCCTCCACGCCGAAATAGGAGAGTACATTGGCGACGTGGCACTTCACCGTTCCTTCGGTGATGCCAAGGGCCTCTGCAATAGCGCGGTTGCTCGCGCCTTGCGCCAGCAGCCCAAGTACCTCGCGCTCGCGAGGGCTGAGTTCCTCCGGTGAGCGCTCATCGACAATGCGCGAGATCTGGTCGGGGATAAAATTCCTGCCGTGGTGGACCCTGCGAATGCCATCGAGCAGAACTTCGTAGTCCATGCCTTTGATAAGGTAACCAGAAGCGCCCGAGTTGAGCGACTGATAGATATCTTCGTCGCCTTCATAGGTGGTAAGCACAAGAAACTTGATCTGCTGCTGCCGGCCGTGGATCTTGCCGATGGCCTCGGCGCCGCTCATACCGGGCAGTTTAAGGTCCATAAGCACCACATCGGGGCAGATACGTATGCACAGCAGCACAGCTTCTTCGCCGGTGCGGCTTTCCGCAACGACGTTCATGTCCGATTGGGCATCGACGATACTTTTCAACCCCGCCCGGACGATGGGGTGATCGTCGACGAGCATCACGCGTATGACAGCCGGTTTCGTAGCAGGGATCATTTTCCTTTTCTCTCCTGTTCCTGGAGTTCAATGCGCAGGATCACGCTGGTGCCATGATGGAGCTGGCTTTCGATGCGGCAGCTACCTCCGATGGCTTGCATGCGCTCCTCGATACCTTGCAGGCCGAAGTGCTCCGTCTCGCCGCGCGCCTCCGGGTTCGGCGCATAGCCGCAACCATTGTCCTCGATCGCCACTTCAATTGCGCCGGGCCCATACCGAATTGCAACCGCTATCTTTTGCGAATGGGAGTGCAGAATGGAGTTGCGCAGCGCTTCGCGCATGGCCATGAACAACTCGTGCTGCGCTCCAGTCGTCAACGACACGGCTTCTCCGGTTACGGTGAAGCTATGAACAATGCGGTGCGGCGCTGTCATCTGCTGGAGCAGCGTTCGCACGCTCTGCACCAGATCCTGTCCGCTTTCCTTTTGGCGCAAGCCCCAAATGGCGAAGCGGGTTTCTGCAATCGACGACTTAATCTGCGCGCGCGCCGATTCAAAGTTACTCCGCCAATACCGCCACGGCAAAGAACCACCCTCTGCCCGCGCCACTGAATCCATGCTGGCCATGCCCTCCAGAAGCGAGCTAACCCCGATACAACCCTGCAACAGCGTGTCGTGCATCTCCCGTGCAATGCGGTTGCGTTCCTCGGCGATGGTACTTTGGCGCACCATCGCCTGGTGAAGCCTGATACGGAAAAAACTCCCGAGGGCAACCGCGGCCGCGGTCAGGCATAACGCCAAAAACCACACGGTCTGGTAGAAGTGGACGTGCTGCACAAGACGGATCTGCGCCGTGTTCACCGCATTCGACCCAGGCCAGCTTGATTCAACCTGAAATAGATAACTGCCGGATGGGAGCCTGGAGAAGAACACCATGTGCGACCCAGGCAGCGGCTTCCAGTTGTTTTCTACCCCTTCCAATCGCCAGCGCAAGCGCAACCCCGTACGCGATGCAAGGTGTACCGTCGCTGCATCCAACTCGATCATGCGCACCGTCGGATCGAGGTCGATCTGGCTGCCCACCTGAACCTCCCGGCCATCCACAACCACACGGGCAATCGCGATGGGAGGCGGTGGAAGAGCGGCCGAGAACGCAGTACTGTCAATGTGAACCGGCCCCTTGCTGGTGGCAAACCAGGCACCGCCGACGCCATCCGCTGCTGACTGGCCAAGGACACCACCGTTCAATCCAGCTCCGGTCTCTCGCGTTACGTTGAAGGTCTCCTTGGCCAACGTGCCCTCGGCCTTCCAATTGGCATCGGTGCCCTTGCTGCCGACCCTATCCAGCGCCCCGTCCAGAGCCGCTTTGTCCATACGGATAACCGAAAAAGGCGTCGCGAACCAGATTCGCGCCTGGTTGTCCTCAAGAATCCCGAGGATCGGTGAGCTGGACCCGTCATTATTGAGAAATCCATGGACCAGACTGCCATTCTTCCAACGGTAAAGACCGTCTTCGGTGCCAATCCACAGACCTCCCTGGGCATCCGCATGAAGCGAGCGAACCCGCTTGGCGCCTAGTCGCGCCCCGACTGGGTCCACGCTGAAGCGCTCATCCTTGAAGAATAGAATTCCCCGAGAGGTGCCCACCCAAAGAGCTTTGCCTGGAGCCTCCGCCAACGCCAGCACCGGTTCATGCGGTGCACCCTGAGCAGCTTGGTAGCTGGTCAGCCATCCGTTGTGCCAAGCAGCTATACCGCTGTCGCTGGCGATCCATATCGTTCCATCGCTGGCTTCCAGAAACCCGTCGACATAGCTGGTTCCAATCTTCGCTGCAAAGGCCGCCGTGGTGCCATTGCTCGCAAGTCGCAGCACTCCACGGCCTGCCGTTGCAGCCCAGAGCACGCCGGCTCTGTCACGGAAGGCCGCACGGATCGGCACAGGAAGATGCCGTAACTGCGGCGGAACCTCCGCAATCGCTCCACTCACATGGAACAATCGCCCTGAGCAGAACCAGATGCTGCCGTCGCGATCCGCGGAGATCGACTGAATATCCGTTGCGTCTCCCAGCGTCATAAGCGTAATTCCCGTCTTGCCCAGCCTGGCCATTCCGTCCTGCGTGCCAAGCCATACATCGCCGTCGCTCATCCTGTGAATGGAATTGACCGTGGTATGCTCACCTGCTTGGGACACTGGAACGAGGACTCCGTCGCTGCTGCGCATCCACAAACCGTGACCGATCGTCCCAATCCAAACCCGCTGATCTGCATCGATGAGGAGGGATCGAACGCTCCACGGTATGGACCTGACCGCCACCATTCTGCCTCCCGCATCGCGCCGGAACAGTCCACGCAATGTTCCGATCCAGAGTGTTCCCTTGGCATCCAGCGCCAATGCCTTGGTACGTAAGGGAGTTACGCCGGGTGGAAGGCTCGCAGCCTGATATCCGCTGGCATTGAAGTGCACCAAACGGGAACCCCCAAACCACAATCCACCTTGATGATCGCTGATGATCGCATTGACACTCGGATCGCCCATGTTCCCGACCCGCACAAATCGCCCGCCCTGCAGCTGGAACAGTCCGTGATCGGTTCCTGCCCAAATGGTCCCCTCATCGTCGGCCTGCACGGATTGCACAAACAGATTCCTCAGCCCCTCAGCCTGGCCGTAGACCCGCACCTTGCCATGCTCCAGTAGCGCCACGCCGCCGCCGGGCATGCCAATCCAGAGCACTCCGTCCCGAGCAACATACAGACTGGAAACGCCGTAGTCCCCCAACTGCGGCACCTCGTCGCTGCCGGTCTCCACGAAGCGGCTCCCATCGAAGCGGATCAATCCGTGGGAGGTCCCGAGCCAAAGATATTGGTCCGGGGTTTGCGCCACCACCTGAATCTGCTGATCCTGCAGCCCGTCGCTCAGGCCCCATGTACGGCTCGTATAGCCCGGCAACGGATTCTGCGCACGCGCACGGTCGCTCTGGACAGCCGCCAGAAGAGCAACGCCTGCCAGCATCAGAAAACGCCATCGCGCCGAGCTTCGTTTCATCGCTCCAGACACCGGTGCCTTACTCCGAGCTGTTTCTCCCATCCACTTCTTCAGCCAGCTTGAGAACACCGTGTGCTCTCACATTTTTCGCATTCTACTGAACCCGCCTAATTTACACCTTCACGCGGGCCGTCTGCCCTGGCTGGGCAACCGGAAGTGCTATGCCATTCCTCCGAAGCTCTCCGCACAACCGCTCCCTATCATCGTTCAGATCCTCAATCAGGCGCCGGAGGCGGAGATTCTCCACGGCCAGCCAAGTCATCTCTGAGACGTCCCTGCCCGCATTTGGATTGGCCTTGGCTCGCCAACCATAGAATAGGGATAAACTGAAGCCATAGCTGCGCCCAAGTTCCACCGCGCTCATTCCGGCCTGGTTCAAGTCGAGAAACCAGCGAATCTGCTCTGCCGTAAATCGGCTTCTTCTCATCCCCTTCTCCGCATCCTTCAACGCTAGCGCGCTCTGACTGGCCCGCGCCATTACAGATCACTTTGTACCGTAGAACTCCGCCTCAACAATGCTCAGCACCGGTTGCCGCGCCGTGCCGAGCGGTACATTGCCAGATGGGTCTGTCTTTCCATTCAGCTCTTTCTCATTCTGCGTCCTGTCCACGGGCGGGGCCGTGAGCGCAACACGCAGCGAAGAACCTTCAGCCACATCCGGAAGCGTCAAATGCCAATAACCAAGCGTTGAATCCGTTGTGCCTCGCCACACTTCTCTTCCGTCCACCTCAATCCGGATCGGATAAATGCGATTGCGAAATCCGGTAAACTTGAACTCCACTTCCGCAACCTTCTCAGGCCGTGCAAATCGGTATTCAATCCACGCATCTTCAAGCGTTGCGGCCGACTTCGCGTTTTCGTTTGTCCACCAGGTGCTCTCGTTATCGTCGATGCTCTTCGCTGCATCCTCCGGGTTCGCTCCGGCGGTTGCCGACTTCACCTCAATCGGAATGCGCCGTGCGTGGAAGGATGGCGTTGAGGGCGTCGGGCCTCGCTCCAGATTCAGCGGCAACTCCGTTGCCTGGAACTCCCGCGCCAACCCCTTCTCCACCGTCACAGCGGCTGAATCCAGCAGAATCTCAGCCGTCCGCAAGCCCTCCGAAGAAGCCACCACGTGGATGCGCCCCGGCAGCCGCGTGGCCCGCAGCGCAACGCGATTGATGCCCGCTTCAACCGGCAGATCCCGCGACAGAATGAAGTTGTCATCGTGCAGCAGCGGCGTACCTTCCGGCCCTGGCGCGGCGGGCTGGGCTGTGCCTTGCGCAATTCCGCCCCGCCACTCGGCTGGCCCTTCAAGCTCGAAATGGATGTGCGCAATCGCCGTCGGACAGCGGCGTCCCTCGCCATCCACCACCTCCGCATCAATCAACGCCATATCGCTGCCATCAGCCCGCAACCCATCCGGCGCGGTATGGGCCGTCAGCCGGATGGCCACGGCCTTGCCCACCGTCACAACGCGGTCCTCGGCCAGCCGCCTTCCACTTGCATCCAGCGCTACGGCCTGCAGCACACCCGGCTCAAAACGCACCGCTGGAAACGTGAAGATAAAATCGTGCTCCGGCCCTGTCACGCCCAGCGAGCGGCCATTCAAAAGCAGTTCCACCTTCTCCGCACTTGAGACCACATAAACCGGCTTCATCGTGCCCGGATCATAATTCCAGTGCCCGAGGACATGGACCCGAACCCGCTCCGGGTCCACCCAGCCATCCCACATCACCTGGTCGGCAAAGAAGCCCTCTTTGGGCAACCGCATGGCATCCACTTCACCGCTGCGGCGATAGTTGTTATCGCCCCGGTAGTGCGTGTTCGAGTCAGAGAAGATGATGTTGACGCCACCGGCACTCACCCTCTTGCCCGTTCCTGGCCGCGCGCGATAGTAGTCGTCCCAGCGCCTCACATCCTCCAGGGCCGCTGAGTCCTGATTGCGGTTATAAAGCGGCGCATCGGCATGGAACGGCTTCGAAAAGGCGTCCTGAAAAGCGCGCGCCCCTTCATCGCGGTTGAACTCATGCGCCCACATCGGCTTGCTCGCGCTCTTGTCGATATAGAGCATCTCGCCGCCGTATTCAGCCACGTGACTGCTCATCATCTCGCGCGCGCCAATCGCGCGGCCTCCATGGGGATCGAACTCGTCCCGCACCTGCTTCATCTCCGCCATGTGTTCAGCGGTAATGCCCTTGTTGCCCGACTCGTAGAACAGAATGCTGGGATGGTTTCGGTTATAGATGATCGCGTCCCGCATCAGCGCCACACGCTGCCGCCAGCGATCGCCCTGCGGATCGCCCTCCGCGTCCCCGGCAGGCATGGCCTCCAACAGCCCCACGCGATCGCAGGATTCCACATCCTGCCTCCACGGCGTTACATGCATCCAACGCACCAGATTCGCGTTGCCCTCGACCATCAGCCGATTCGAGAAATCGCTCATCCACGGCGGGACCGACAAGCCTACCGCCGGCCATTCGTTTGTCGTCCGCTGCGCGTAGCCGTGAATCTGCAACGCGCGGCCATTCAGGTATACGGTGCCGTTGCTGAACTCCGTCTTGCGGAAGCCGGTCCGCGTCACTGCGCGATCCACCTCTTTGCCGTTGATCTTCAGCGTGGTCATCACATCGTAGAGATAGCCGTAACCCCAACTCCAAAACTTCAAGCCCAATACACTCGCGCTGGCCCGCAGCGTTGTTGTCGCGCCCGCGGCAATCTCCGTTGTTCCCTGCGACGAGAATTCTGCAACCACCCCACCACCCGGCGCCCGGACCTGCACCCGATACTCCACCTTCTGTGGAGCCCGCGTCGTATTCCTCACTTCGCTCTCGGCCGTAATCCGCGCACGGCGATGTGCCAGATCAAACTCGCTGGCCCAAATGTATGTCCCTGTGGTCCCCAGGCTGGAGTAGAGGGGCAGCGTCTGGTAGACATCGGGCAGCACATGCAGCCACACGTTCTTCGAGATGCCGCCGTAGTTGGCATAGAAATTGTTGTTGTTCCACTGAAAGCTTGAGCCGCTGCTCTGCTCGCGGTAGTCCCAACGATTGTCGGTCCGCACCGCCAGCACGTTTTCGCCCGCAGCCAGGTGCCCGGTCAGATCCACGCCGAAGGCCATCACACCGTCCTCGTGCCGCGCCAGCCACACGCCGTTCAGGTAAATCTCCGCGCCCTGCCGAACCCCTTCAAACTCCACCACAACGCGCTTGCCAACACCCTCCCGCGGCAGCACAAAATGCTTCCTGTACCAGGCCACGCCGGTGGGCAGATCGTGGATGCTCACCCGGAACGCACTGTCTTCATTCCACGCATAGGGCGTACTCACACGCTTCCATGCGGAGTCGTCCAAGCTGCTTGCCTCTGCTCCCTTCGGATCGCCCACTAACACCAGCCAATCCGGATTGAAGTTGAACATCTGCCGTGCGCTCTGTGCCACGGCGCACACTTCCAGCGCGCCCGCCCCAAGCATCAATGCGCACACCGCAACCGCCTGGCGCAACGCCACCGTCCACGCCCGCTCACCGAGGTTCTTCTTTTGTGGATTCCCCATCCCCAATTCTGTCTCCACTTCCTGTCTGAATTCGCTCTGCCTGCAGGGCGCACAGTGCCGTGGCGCTGAGGATGCTTTCCAAGGCTCATCCCGACGTCAGTATGCGATTCGCCACGTTCATCATCCTTGGTAAACTTCCCGGCTCCAAAGATGCCCTTTGCTTCGAGCGCCGCAAACATTCACTCTCAGGCACTAGCCGAAACTCGCACCGTTGAGGTCACCAACATCATAACGGCAGGAGCTTCGCGTGCAATCTGCAATTTGGCAGATTCTTGAGCGCAATTCTTCGTTCTTCGCGGTGGCATCTTTCCATATCCGCCGTCCGGCGCTTGTGTCACCCATTGAGGCTTGCTGAGAACTCTGGCTTCAATGCTCCCACGTTGAGCAAATTGTAGCCTCACGCAATCCTATCCACCGAAGCGAGATCCCCCGGATTCATCGGGTTCACGCAAGGCTAGAGCGTTTTCGATTCTGGTCTTAACAGAAAGCAGTGTGCTGCGTGGCAATTTCCTCAAGAAATTGCCACCTTGCACGGTCCTTGCAAGGTCGACACTTGAGTCGAAAACGCTCTAATCAGAGCCTGGCCGGATGCTGCATCTTTGCTGTGGGTCAGTACAGGGCAAACGCACCATAGCAGCTATATGCGGCGCGGGGCCGATCGAGTGTGATGGAAAGATGGAAACCCAGCTGCGGAATTTTCCGGCATGAAAGGTCCTCATTTTGCGCGCACACGCCGTCATTTGTTGATCGACATTGTGTTGATTGCCGTGGCGGCCATCTTGAGCGGAGCCAAGGATTGGGACAACATCGAACGCTATGGCAAGGCCAAGCAGGAGTGGTTGAAGAGCTTTCTGGCGCTACCGCACGGCATTCCTTCTCATGACAGGTAACCGTGTCGTTCAGGGATAAGTCGCGACGGGTGGTGATCCCGCGTTGCCCCTCCAGGTCCCATGCTGCACTTATGCGCAAGGCTATCGATAGGCAGATGGAGTCACTGCTTTCCGAGGAGTATGTGGAGCACTGGGAGCACGCCTTGCTGGTCACCGAGAGAGGCTATCCTCTGGAAGCTATGACGCAGTTAGGCGTGGAGCCAGACTCGGCGGTTTTCCACCAGTCCAGTCGAGTCTGGTTGAATCATCGATCAGGACCCGCCACAAATCTCCAGCATCATGGCCTTGCGTTCAGCATTGTGTCTTCTATTGAAGGAACGCCACCTGGAATCCTGCTTCTCCAACATTCAACGGATAAAACCCATATCTATTACTCCCTCGATGACACCCCGGAAGGAATTCCAGGGGCACCCGGCACTGGAATTCCTGCAGCCAGGTATCTTCACTGCGACGCGTTCAGGCGGTGCGTCAAGCGACAATGGTGTCGTATTGCGCATCTGGTCCAGAGTCTGCGCGGTGAAGTAGGTTCGGACAACGTAGGTCTCCGGCGCCTGCTCCCAGACTTCAAAGATGAGCGCGCTCCCCGGTGGGGTATCGTTTGTACGTCCATCGAGGGTCCAGGTCAGGTGAAGCGCGCCAGCAAGATTGGCAAGGTTGGTGTCATGGCCGACCAGTAGAAGCAGTTTGTCATCGTTTGCGACGAGCGACCCTGCGACAGCTTTGCGCACAATTACCTGTTCCATCGACTTCGCCACATGGAACATCAGATTCGAGGCCTGTGCTCGAGCGATCGTGCTGGTACGCTGCGTCAAGTCCTCGTTGGCAGTGTGAAGATCGATCAGCTTGTTCAGCGTGGCGCGATCGAGCCTCCCCCAGCCAAGCCTTTGTTCAGAGAAGCCCTCCGCGTATTCGAGGAGCAGATTCTCCGACATAGTGGCCGCAAGACTGAGCGGAGTGCGCAGGTCAACCATGTGATCGCCATGCCCTTCCGCAAACGTTGCAGGAGCATCGAAGAGCGAGCGTGGAGCTGTGCTGACAGACGCGGGGCAGGCCGCAGGGGCCTGACATCCTGTCAGCACCTTCTCCAGCAGTTCGAGGCCGGTCCGGTATTGCGTGGCAATCGACTCCGGTTTTCCGCCAATACGGCCCGCAATCTCCACCTTGGCGCGCTGCTTGTCTGGATGGCCTACGCCAGCTTCGAGCGGATGAAAGAGCGCGTCGGATTCACCCTCGTCGTGTGCGGTAACTGCGAGCCCACATCCGGGCGCAAAGCCCTCGGCCCAAGCCTTGCCCGTCTCGCGCGTGCGTTGATCGGAGTCTGCAAGGATGCGCACGTGGGCAGAGTCAGTGCAGCCTTCCTGCGAGAACAGACCCTGGTGGGCGAGCCACTGATGATCGTAGACGCCCACAAGACGCATCAACTCCGCACCGTGCGGGGTCAGGTACCCTGGGGCGACATTCCATTCGGGCCACGGGGCAGACGAGTACGCATTCCATTGATCGCCTTTGCTGGTGGGTGAGCGCACCCCGTGGCGAGTAAGGACGGCAACAAATCTCAGCTTCTCATCGTGCCGCTGCGACGTTGATGCGGGGGCAGACGTGGACTGGCCTGGGGCGATGGAGACGCCGGTCAGGATGAGCAGAAGCAGAAGGTGCAGAGAAAGCCAGCGGCTGAATTTCACAGTAACTCCGAAGTGTAGTTTATAGCTGAAAAAAGGTGAACGGAGAGGAACGCTGTTCTCCGTTCACAAAATGAATGCATGAGAGACGCTTGCGACGCCTGCTATTTGCGCTCGAAGAGCGAGCTAAAGTTATAACGCAAGCCGCCGGTGTAGGTGGGCTTGTAGACTTCGCGTTGGTTGACGAAGGTGTCCGAGCCGGTGTAGTAGCCGAAGACTTCGTTATTCAGGTTCAAGCCGGAGACAAGCATGCTGAGTCCCTTCCAAAGGCGGAAGGTGCCCTGCGCATCCACCTGGTAGTGAGCCAGCGTCCAGACATCACCCGAGGGGCCGGTCGCTCCAAGACCAGAAGGATCGGCGCCAGATCCAGGAGCCAGCGTGGGCGAGATCCAGTTATAGCTGAAGGGGCTCTTGCCGTTGTAGGCAAAGCCCGCGCGGATGGAGAGTCTCTTGCGGTCGTAGGTGGGGCTTATGTTCCAGGTGTTGGCAGCCTGATCGATCATGCGCGGTGAGTCGGTGCGCAACCACAGGCCCTTTTCTTGTGAGCCAGTGTAGCTGTAGTTCGCCGTGATGCCAAGGCCGGAGAGCAGGCCGGGCAAATAACTGAGATGCTGTTGGAAGCTAACCTCGAAGCCGTAGATGTAGGCGTTCTGACCATTGATATACTGCGTCACCGAAGCTGTTGAGCCCGCTTCGGACTGGGCGTTCTGGATGGCGGTGAGCATCCACGAGGGTATGGTGCCGGCAGGCAGGGCAGAGACGTTGACACCGGTCGGAATCTGGAAGGGCACCTGGGGAGCGGTGAGTTGCTTGACGAAGACACCAGCTTGAATCATGCCGAGCGGCTTGAGAAAGGTTTCATAAAGCAGATCGTAGTTGTTGGCGTGCTCCGGGCGCAGGTTCGGATTGCCGATGGAGGCGGTTGCAGCCGAACTGTCGGCCGTCACGTACGGAACCAATTGGTAAGGATCGGGCCGCGCCACGCCGCGCGCATAAACAAGCCGGAGGTTTTGGTTGGGGGTAAGAGCGTAACGAATTTGTACGCTGGGCAGCGCATCAATGTAGGAGGGGCTGTTGTTGACCGGACTGGCCACATAGCAGTTGGTACTGGTGCTGGTAACAGCACCGCCAGCGCAAACCGTGGGCTGCGTGGCCGAAGTCCCGTTCGAGACTGCGCCCTTGGACCACTGCAGCATGTAGCCGTTGGTGTTCATGTTGGTGGCTTCAACGCGCAGACCGGTTTGCAAGTGCAACTTCCCGAAGTCGATGGTGTTCATGACGTAGCCAGCGGGAATCTGCTCGATGTAGTGGAAGATGTTGGGGTAGGTGGCGTTGACGGTCTTGTACTGGTCGATGTCGCCTTTAAGATTCGCGAGCGTGAAGGCCTGCACCTTGTTAAAGTCCGAGACCGGGCCGAAGTTGCCGCCCAGGAAGGCGCCGTCGAAGTAGTTGGTGTTGTCAAAGCCGCTCTGCAGTGTGGCCATGGTGGCCACAGCCGTGGTTGCACCCGTTGCCCAGCCGTCGTAGACGTTCTCGGTGGCGTCCTGCGATTTGTGCGCATTGGTGAATTTGAAACCCGCTTCGAGGACGCCGAAGTGGCCTCTCGCACTGTAGTTGTGAATGTAGGATGCCTGAGCCGAGAGGTCGGTTTCGCCTACCTTGCCGGTGGAGGTTGTGATGTCTTTGAACGCCCAGTTGGCGGAGTTCTCCAAGAGCGAGTTGGCGCCGTCGCAACTTCCGAAGTGGGGCGCGTAGATGTTGGATTGCTGCGAGGGGATGTAATTGCAGTAGACCGAAGGGCCAATCCATGAGAAGTCGGCCTTGGGGTTGCCGGCCGAGTCAACCTCATAGGAGCGCGAAGTGGAAGCCTGCCAGGCGAAGACGCCGCCACCGATGTTGTGATGGCCGCCCAGGATCAAAGTGCCAACCGAGGCGTTGGGGCGTTTGCTGGAGGTGTAGAACTTGGGCGCGGAAGATGCGGTAGTGGCACTGGGATAGATGACATTGGCGCCGTTGTTGCAGGCTCCCGCCGTGGTCGAAGAGCACTTCAAGGCCGTTGAAACGGGCGAGTAGTACCACTTGTCGCCCCAGTCCTTGAGATCCGTATAAAAGCCGTGTGCATAGATAGAATCGGTGCTGTTGATGCGGTAATCGGCGGCTCCGGCAAAGCCCACGCGATAGCGATAGTAGCGATAGTCGCGAATGGTGTTGTTATCGTAGAAGGGCGTCGCGAAGGTCGAGAGCGGATCGAGAGCGGGCTGAAAGTTGTCGATGCCGCGGCCGTTGTAATCGTAGGAACCATCCACGAGCAGGCCGAAGCGCTTGCTCTTGCCGAAGCGCTGGCCGTAGCTGCCGCCGGTCTCGGAAGCCGCGCGGCCATTGAGGATCGGCGTGTAGCCACCCTTGGTGAACAGAGTTAAAGAAGGGTGATCGCTAGCCGTCTTCAGGCGCAGATCGGCCGAGCCACCGATGCCGTTCGCATCCTGGCTGGCAGAGAGCGTCTTGTTGATCTGGACCGATTCCACAAGCTCCGAGGGTACAACGTCCAGGCGCACTTGGCGAACCGTGGGCTCCGGCGCAGGAATGGTAATGCCGTCCACGGTGACGTTGGTCAGGCGCGGCTCCGTGCCGCGCACCTGGATGTAAACGCCCTCACCCTCGATGCGGTAGAGCGTAACAGAGGGAAGGCGGCCGATGGCATCTGCCACGTTGGCATTCGGCAGGCTGATGATGACTTCGGCCGGTAGAACCTGCAAAATATTGTCGGCCGTGCGCGTCTCGTTGATGGCATCTGCCTCGCCGTGTACGCGCTCCGCGGTGACGACGATTTCTTCATTCTGACCAGCTACATTCATCCGCAATTCGATGCTGGTGGTTTGCCCAGCGGCAAGATCCACGTCCTTGCTGAGGGCATCGAAGCCCACGTTGGACAGCGCGATGGTGTAATGCCCTTGCGGCAGATCCGTGATGGTGAATGCGCCATTGGCGTCGCTCACCACGGTCTTGTTGATGGGCAGCAGCTTGATCTGGGTTCCTTTGAGGACAGCTCCAGAGCTGTCCACCACGGTTCCGGTCAACACGCAACGCGGAGACTGAGCCAGAACAAGGAGGGAGCAAGCAAGATAGCAGAGCAGCAATGCGGGCGTGGCCAGCCAACTGCGAAGACGTTGAGACGTAAGCATGAAACACTCTCCTGTCCCGAAATCTGCCCGGCATGGGCAACCTGGGATTTGAGCTGAGTATCGCGGCTCAACCTAAGCCGAACCTTAGGATCCGACGCAGCGCCGCAGTTTTCACATAGGATTCACATTGGCGCTCTAGCATCACATCCATGCGGGTTCTCATCGTCGAAGACAAACGCAGCCTGGCCGTGCATCTGGGCAAGGCCGTGGAGCGCGAAGGCTACTCCACGGCCTTGGCGTTTGACGGCGACGCGGCTTTACGCGAAGGGATGACGGGCAACTACGATGTGATACTGCTCGATATCATGCTGCCCCGCATGGACGGGCTCACGGTGATCACGCGCCTGCGCAGCGCGCATGTGCAGACCCAGACCATCATCGTCTCGGCGCGCGATTCGATGGAAGACATCGTGCGCGGACTCGATGCTGGCGCCGACGATTATCTGACCAAGCCTTTCCCCCTCGATGTGCTCCTAGCCAAAGTACGTGCGGCGGCGCGGCGCGTAGCGATCTCTCCTCCGCAGGAGTTGACTGTAGAAGACCTGATTCTTCGCCCTCATCTATTTGAGATTCAACGTGGGACGCGCACGGCATCGCTCACCCGGACTGAGTGTGCGTTGTTGCGCGTGCTCATGCGCCGCTCTCCAGCGGTAGTGCCGCATGCGCTGTTGATCGAAGAGGGTTGGGACGCGGACAGCGATGTAAGCCACGACAGCCTGTACGTCTTCATTCGCGCGCTGCGAACCAAGATGACGAAGCCGGGCGAAACTGAACTTCTGCAAACCATCCGCGGCGTGGGATACGCGTTGCGTAGTGGGGCCAGCACCTGATGCGCGCAACGGTTTCGCTTCGCCTGACGCTGTGGTTCGTCTCCATCTTCCTGGGTGGCTGGATGCTGTTCGGTGCTGCCATGTGGATCAATCTCTATCAGACTCTCACCAGCGAACGGCACACCACCCTGGAGCGCCGTATCGACCGATTGCAGGCCGTGCTCCAGAAGACTTCGCAAGAAGACGCGGACCAGCAATACGATGACTTCAAAGACTTCGCCCACGCCACAGGCAATGGCCTGGCAGAGATCTTCAACGCCGACGGCTCACGCGTTCTCCCCTCACCCTCGGCGCTGGCACGCACGTTTCCTTGGCCTGTGCCGCAGCACAACGGCGAAGAACAGTTTGTCCAGGTACAAACCGTCGAGCAGCCCTACTGGGTGTTGGTGCGGTGTTTCAACTGGCGTGAAAAGACGGTCTTCATCACAGTCGCCGCTCCTGCAACAGGAAACAACCTAGTCCTGAATCGGTTCTGGATTGGCTTGCTTGCCTCTGCGCCTGTGCTACTGTTCATCTCAGCCGCGGGGGGTTACTGGCTAAGTTGTCGCGCGCTTCGTCCAGTCGACCGGATTACGGCAACTGCGCGCATGACCAGCATCCGGAATCTGTCAGAACGGCTTGCCGTTCCGGACACCGGAGACGAACTGGAGCGGCTCGCATCAACCTTCAACGCCATGCTCGTCCGTATTGAAGCAGCAGTGAACCAGATCAAGCAATTCACCGGCGATGCCTCGCACGAACTGCGCGGTCCATTGTCGTTTGTCCGCACCGTTGCCGAGGTAGCCCTAAGTAATCCACAGGTGGATACGGAGAGCCGGCAGGCCTTTCAGGAGATCGTCGAAGAGACAGCCAAGGCGGCAGCGCTTTTGGAGGACATGTTGACTCTGGCTCGTGGTGATGCAAGCCGCGACGGTCTTCCGCTCATTCGGCTCGATCTTCGAACGGTGCTTGCCGCCGCTCATGAACTGGCAACAACGGTCGCAGCGGAGCGCAAACTGATCCTGAGGATGACCGTGCCGAAGTCCGAGGCCTTGGTGGTAATGGGAGACGCTTCTTCCTTGAGGAGATTGTTCTGGATTCTTCTGGACAACGCACTCAAGTTCACGGAACCGTCCGGAACTATAGTGCTCGATGCCCGGCTTGAGGCAGGCTCCGTTGTTGTTGAAGTGCGCGATGATGGCGTGGGCATTGCCGCATCGGATCTGCCACATATCTTCGATCGCTTCTTTCGCGCCGACCCCTCGCGCGGACAGACCGAAGGCAGTGGACTCGGGCTGGCCATCGCCAAGTGGATTGCAGAGATGCACGGTGCTACGATCACGGTTGCTAGCACTCTGCAGCAAGGCACCACGGTCCGCGTTGCCTTTCCTTCCGTGCCGCCCAACCTGGCCCAACTGGCACTATAGACTGCGCCGGCTTGCGGCAGCAGCTCCATCCTTCCTTCCCAGAATTGATCCTTCATCTTGCGTTGCCTCAGAGCCTGCGACAAAAAGGATGCGAATCCACGCAATTCCTGCAATCAAAACCGAGGCTTCGCAGTGCGATTTCTGAACCGCAGATCTGCATTGTGCCGAAAGTCGTCTGCTTCCGTGGTCAGTTATTCGGACACAGCTTCTGCTCCGGGCGGTCTTGAAACGATCATGCATTCATCTCAATTTGTACCCAATTGCATCTGGATGATTCTGCAGCCACGAGCCAGCTTTCTCACGCTGCTGCCAGCAGACCAAATCGGCAGTCTTGTGCAGATCGGTACCCGAATACGATAGATCCCTATCGGGACTGCCCCAGCGCGCAAGTGTGGTCTTTCCCGGGAATTGTTGCCAGGGCAGTTTCGATTGGGCCGTTTGAAGTAAGTCGCTGGCGTATGCGACGGGCGCGGTGATCTACCTATGGGCTTTCAACCGCGCCCCGTTGGCCCGTTGAGAACCCGGGAGGCTGGAGTCAGCAGTCTCAAGCGGGCTGAATGCGGTCCTCAGCGCGAGACGTGGGCCTATTCTGTAGGTTTGGAGAGCCGCTGGCTCGGACGTTCTCTGGGTAGGAGCGCACCTCTGCATCGTATGCAGGCACACGTTGTTGGGATAGATACGAGCAGGGAGAATGGTAGGGCGTTCAAGAACTGTCATTGCCAGCCCTCCTTGGTTCGGACGCTGTCGAGGTCGCCTGAAGATATAACTGGCTGTGGGTTAGCCGTTCGCCGACCAACATCGTCCCGGAGCAGGCTGGACAGCGCACGCGGGGCGGTTCAGGTGGATCAACGCTGGCCGTTACGCCGAGCAGTTTGCGGCAACGCTCCAGTGCCGCACCCCGTCTGCGGTTAGCAAAGAGTCCGAAGTGGCGGACGCGACCGCAGGACGTGCAGCAAGAAGCGGCGCAGGAACTCGTGAGCGGAAACAGTCGTAACCTTCTGCTTGCCGCCGGGTGCATGGTCTCGCCAGCGGAAGGAGATACACCCTTTACCGTGCCCGGGAACAGGTAGGCCTTGGGCTTCCTCCAGCGCCAATACTCGCGCAGAGTCTCCAGCAGCTATCGGCGTGAGCAGCACATCGCGGTCGCGACGCAGGCCCGTTGCATACATCATCAGCAGCATGGTGCGGTGCATCAGGTTGCTGCATGAATCGATCAGCCTCGCTACTTCCTGCTGGTCAAGAATAATCGGCAGCCGCCGTTGACGTTTCGGAGAAGGAAAGTCATCGGGGAAATACGGCCGGCGCAGCGTTTTGACGAAGAGAGAACGCAGCACAGCGGTGCGGCCTTCAATGGTCCTGGGCGAAAGCTTGCGTTCCCGGGACAGATACGCCTGATAGCGGTGAATATGGTCAAGGCCAAGGCGCTCTGGCGAGCGGTGAAAGTACTTGGCGAAATCTGACCCCGCGTGGAGATAGCAACGAGCGGTGCTCTGCGAATAGTTGCGACGCTGGAGTTCATCCAGCATTAGTTGCCGAAGATGGGTCACGGTAAGCCTCCTGTGACCAGAGGCTTACACAGCCAACAATGTTCGGGGAACGCCCCTGCTCCAGCGACCGTCGCGCCAGCGACTTAATTCAAACGACCTTCCCGTGGGGGACCATTGATGACGGGTCCGATCCGCGGATTCGTATACCATGGCGAACCGAGGCGGCTGGCGAGCTTCTGCCGAACGTGGTATCTCTCAAGACGCTCTTTCAAAATACGCCGCGCGCTTGGTCAAAAGTGAACCTCGAGTCCGTTGCACGAACACAAGTGATTGACGGCCGCCCTGGCCCTTCGAGAATTTTCGCCCTTGAGTATTAGTAATCATCCGGCGTGCATCCAAATTTGGCTATCTACTGTTTCTCTACTCCTCATTCCAATCGGAGTTCCGCAGCGCTCTGAAGAACGTGGATCCCAGCCAAATGCCGCATTCAAGCTTCATGACGAGGCGCCGGCGCTTTCAAGAAGATGTCGAATGCCGCCTCCAGTTGCTCCAGGGCCGCCTCCTCGCTGAGGCTGTAGGCGCCGGGATGGTTGAGCAACATCACGGCGGTACCGTGCAAAACGGCAAATGTCAGGTGCAGGCGCTCCTCTACCAGTTGATCGGAGCTGCCTGGTGGCAAGGCGAGCTTGAGATTCTGCCGAAAATAGGTGATGGCCGTATTGGCCGCGGCGTTGCGCATCTCAATAGCCTGCACATCAATGGCTGGCACCAGAAAGGTGAGCCGGTAGTGGTGCGGGTTTTCCAGCGCTAACAGAATGAAGTAGCGCAAGGCCATGCGCAGCCTCTCGCGGGGATCGGAGAGGTAGTCGAATTGCTCGTGCAGTTGCGTGGTGAACTGCTGGTAGAGTTCCGTGCAAAGATGGCGAATCAGCGCTTCCTTGTCGGGGAAATGGCGGTACATCGCCATCTGCGAGCATCCGACCTCCTCGGCGATCCTGCGGACAGAGACACTGTCGTAGCCTTCCTTGCTGAAGAGCCGGCTGGCCGCGCTCAAGAGCCGCCAGCGCAACTCCTCCCCGGCCTTGAACCGCGTGCCCTGCCCGGCGTGTAACTGGTTGCTCATATTGAATTTTCCCATTTCGCAGCGGCCGTCGGCGCGACATTCCACATAGGCAACGTTTTGCGTAGTGCGTAAACATAGTATACAGTGTAAACATGGAGTTCACTCAAAACAACCTCCGACGGACACCGTTGCAGCGAAAGTGGCTGGGCGGGTTCCTGCTGTGGGTCCTGTGGCAGGCGGCAACGCCGTCCCTTGCGGCGCAGTGCGCAGGGACGGTTGCAGGAGTTGCGGACGCTGCGGTTTGCACCGAACGCCGCTCTGCTGCCTCCGCACTGGTAGATGTGGACCCGGCCAAGGCGTACGCGCTGGATGAGCTGATCGATATTGCGGAGAGCAACAATCCGCGCACGCGGGTTGCATGGGAACAGGCCAAACAGGCGGCGGCGCGGGTGGGCATGGCACGCAGCGCGTATTACCCGCAACTGGCAGGCGTGGCTCTCTTCGGCAATTCAAAATTCATCAATCCATTTCCCAAGCCGCTGGCTCCGCATGGCTTCACCATGGTGGAGATGCCGGTAGCCGACGCGGGGCTGGCGCTGGAATACACGATTTTTGACTTTGGCCACAGGCGCGCGCAGCTGGATGCGGATAAAGCCGGGCAACTGGCCGCGGCGGCCAATTTTGAGCGCGTCAACCAGGACGTGGCCTATGCCGTAGTGCTGGGCTATTACCGGCTGATCACAGCGCAGGAAAGGCTGGAGGCGATCCGGCAGATCTTGGAGACGGCGCGGACCACGCAGGCCCAGGCCGAGGCACAACTGGCGAACGGGCGCTCTACTTTGCCCGACGTGCTGAATGCGAAAGCGGGAACGGCGCGTGCGGAATATGACCTGGAGTCCAGTCTGGGAGACGACGCGGCTGCGCGAGTTGCCCTGCGCGAGGCCCTTGGCGTTGAGCCGTCGGAGGCGATTGCCGTGGCAAAGCTGGCCGCAATGCCCGCAGCCGACGAGGTATCAGCCTCGGCCGCGGCACTGGTGGAGGCGGCGATGAAGGATCGACCCGACCTGGCGTCGTTGGCGGAGAAGCTGCGCGCGGCGCAAGAGGAACTGAAAGTGGCGCGCTCCTCTTACCGGCCCACTGTTGAGTTTGCGGCGAAAGGCTCGGTGCAGTCGATCTGGCCAACGGTGAGCATACAGTACGGCTCCAGCCTGGCCGATACGACGCAGTTTGTGTGGAACGCGGACCTGAAAATTCACTGGGATTTTTTTGATGGCGGTCTGCGGCGCAGCGCTGTGTTGGCGCGCGCGTCCGAGCAACGCGCCGCGGCGGAAGAACTGCGCGAAAAACGCGACAGCATTACACGCGAGGCGTGGACGGCGTATCTGCAATTCAGAACCGCGACGCGTCAGCAGCAGGCCGCGGAGACACTGCTGCAGGCGGCGACCACGTCGTATGAGGCTTCGTTGGATGCTTACGGCTACGGCGTGAAGAACCTGATCGACCTAGTGAACGCTGAGTCGCAACTTGCCGAGGCGCGGCTGGCCGCCGTGCAGGCGCGCTCGTCGGTATTGAGCAGTGCCGCAAACCTTGGCTATACCACCGGTGAAATGCTCCGGAAGAAACAGGCTGCTACGGCCAGCGCCGCGCGCCCTTGAGATGCTGACGAAGATGAGAATACTTGCAAACGTAATTCGTTCGGCTTCCATAACGATGCTGCTTCTGTTGCCGTGCGGCTGTTCGCGCGCTCCACTCATCGATGTGGATGGATCGTTCCTACCGGCGTGGATGATCTGCCTGCTGGGCGGAATCGTCCTGGCCGGCTTGACGAAGTGGCAACTGCAGCGCAGAAAGATGCAGCACCGCATCTCGCTAGCCGTGATTTTCTATCCGAGCATCGTGGTCGCCGTTTCCTGTTTGCTTTGGCTGCTGTTTTTTTAGTGAGAGAGGTAAAGTCATGAAACCGGAGAAGAGCCGCCTGCTCAAAAACGGAGTCAAGATCCCGCTTGCCATGCTGGTTGTTGCGGCGTTGCTTTTGCTCTGCGTGGTAGGCAGGGCGAGGCAACATCCACGCACTGACGACGCCAGCGTCCGCGCCAACTATGTGCAGTTTGCACCAGAAGTGACGGGACGCATCGTGCGCATCCCGGTGCGGGAAAACGCATTTGTAAGTGCGGGCGATGTGTTGTTTGCTATTGATCCGCGGCCTTACGAATATGCTTTGGACCAGGCGCTCAGCGATCAGCAACTGCTGGAAGAGCAGATCACGGATACGCAGCGCAGGATCGCCGCACAGAACAGCGCGGTTGTGGCGGCACGTGCGGGCGTGACCGGATCGCGCACCGAGACAGCGACGGTTGCCAGCGCAACGCAGGCGGCAGTCGCATCGGTGCGGCGGGCAAAGGCCGCATTGCAATCGGCGGAGGCGCAGCAGATGCTGGCGCAGAATAATCTGCACCGCATTGAACCGCTGCTGGCCAAGCAGTATGTGACCGCCGAGCAGGTGGACGATGCGCGCACCCGGGCCCGCGTGGCGGAGCAGAATTATCAGCAGGCCCATGCGGCTCTCGACGAATCCTACGCGCAGGAGGCACGCTCGCGGTCCATGCAGCGCGAGGCCGAAGTGGGCGTCACGGTGTCCGAGGCAAAGCTGGAAGAGAGCATTCACGCGGTGGACAGGCTCGACAGTCTGCAGGCGCAGCGTTCCGCAAAGGCTGCCAAAGTGGAGGGCGCAAGGCTCGACCTGGAGCGCTGCACAGTCAAGGCTCCGTTTGACGGCTACGTGACCAACCTCAATATTTCGGAAGGCGAAATGGCCAAGCCCGGAGTGCCGCTCTTCACCCTGATCGATGCCCGCAAATGGTATGTGGTGGCCAACTATCGCGAATCGGAGTTGCGGAATATCAAGCCGGGGATGCACGTGGACATCTACCTGATGAGCAACGCCTCGCAACGGTTTGACGGCGTGGTGGAGAGCATCGGCAACGGCGTTTCGCCGGATGACTCGGAGACGAGCAACGGGCTGCCTCAAATTGACCACACGCTCAACTGGGTTCACCTTGCGGCGCGCTTTCCAACGCGTATTCGCGTGCTGAATCCCGACCCCAGCCTCTTTCGCATGGGCGAGACCGCCATCAGTATTGTGAGATGACCCGTGACGGAGACCTCGGATTCAACGCGCGGATGGGTGGAGAAGATTCGTCGCGAGCTTGCACCGACGCACGGGCGGTTCGGGGGCGCGCTGCGAACGGCGTCTGCCGCCACCATTGCAACGGCGATCTTGCTGACGCTGCAACTACCCATGATTGCGCCGGGAATCTATCTGATCTTCCTGGTCTCCTACGAGGTTCCGTATCTTACTTTTCGCCGCAGCCTGATGGAGCTTGCGACGCAGTGCCTGGGTGTGGCAGTGGCGCTGGCGCTGATTCAAATTACCGGCAACGACCCGATGGCGCGCGTGCTGGGCATTGCCGCATTTACCTTTCTCTCCGCATTTCTTCTGCAATCCTGCACAGCGCGCATCGTGGCCATGAACATTGGCATTTTTCCAACGCTCACGCTGTCACTATGGGAGTATCACCTGCCTCCGAAGCTGCTGGTGTATCTCTCTGTCGCACCGATTGCGGCCGGAGCGGTCGCCGTTGGATGCAAGGTTGTAATCGAGTATCTATTTACGCACAGAGATCCCCGGCGTGCACTGGACCGGGAGATGAAAGCGCGTCTGAAGGCCATGCGCACACTCTTCACGCTCTATTGCGAAGACGCCGCGCGCAGAGAACTCAAGCAGGCCATCGCGGTGGTTTCGCGATTTGCATTCACGGGACAGAGCAAGATGCTGTCGCTGCTGAAAGAGGTAGAATCCACTCCGGAGCCGGAGGACGCCGAGGCGCACCTCCTGCCCGCGCACATTCTCCCTGCAACCATCCCGATGTTGGCGTGGCTGCTCGACCTTGCGGCGGCCTTTGGGGAACGGAATCCGGACGGTATCGAGGTCGCAAAGAGAGCTCAAGCCAGGCGGATTGCCGCCATTCTTGAGGACATTGAGACAAATCAGCTGGAGGTCTGGGAGGCGCGGGAAAATCAACAGTTCGAGCAGGATTCAGACTTACTGAATAGATTCTTCCAGGGCCTTTACAATCTGGGCGAGATAAACCGCACAGCACAGATGCGCCAGCGGGAGCATGTACACACTGCTGCTGCCGAGAAGGCGCGCGATCCGTGGTTCAAGCCCGACGCCTGGACCAATCCGGAGTATGTGCGCTTTGCCACCAAGC